>NZ_JBIYCV010000037.1:0-1098 GCF_044908085.1 Paenibacillus sp. RC73 | reverse complement strand
TTTGTGGCGAATCCCTTTGTGCCGGGGCAACGGATGTACCGGGCGGGTGACGTAGCGCGCCGGCGGATCGACGGGGAGCTGGAGTATATCGGACGCACGGACGATCAGGTGAAAATCCGGGGCTACCGGATTGAACTGGGGGAAGTGGAAGGTGCGATTCGGGCGCTGACTGGGGTCCGGGAGGTGGTAGTGATCGCCCGTTCGGCAGAGAGCGGATGGCAGGAGCTGTGTGCCTACGTCGTCACGGACGGGAACATGACGGGTAGAGAATTGCGGGCAGCGCTGAGTGCGTCGCTACCGGAGTATATGATCCCGACCTACTTCGTGCCTCTGGAGGCGCTGCCGCTGACGTCCAACGGAAAAATGGACCGCAAGGCACTGCCCGCGCCGCAGGCGTACCTGGAGCCAGGTGTTGCTTACGCACCGCCGCGCAATGCAGTTGAGGAGCATCTCGTCTCGATCTGGGCAGCGGTATTGGGGGTGGTGCAGGTCGGCATTTATGATTCCTTCCTGGATCTGGGCGGGGACTCCATCAAGTCCATCCAGGTGTCAGCGAAGCTGTTCCAAGCGGGCTACCAGGTGGGGATGAAAGAACTGCTGACCAATCCTACGATTGCCGCCTTAAGTTCCCATGTCGAGCCGGTGAAGCGGACGGCAGAGCAAGGCGAGATCCGCGGGGTTACGGGAATGACCCCGATCCAGCAGGCCTTCGTGATTGAGCAGGCGACCGACCTGCATCACTATAACCAGTGTGTCGTTTTGCAGCGCCCGGACGGTTGGGAAGTGAGGGCGCTGCAAGCCGCGATGCAGGCGTTAACGAATCACCATGATGCCCTGCGGACCGTGCTGCGCCGGAGCGATAGCGGTTATACGGCGTGGACCCGCCAGATCGGGGAGGGAGCGGGCTACAGCCTGGAGGTGCTGGACATGGCACCGGATACAGACAGCGAGGAAGCGATTGCGGCAGAGGCGAGCCGGATTCAGGCGACGATGGATCTGAGCCAAGGCCCACTGGTCAAGCTGGGATTGTTCCGGTGTACGGATGGCGATCATCTGCTGGTGGCGATCCACCACTGGGTCATCGACGGCGTCTCCTGG
>NZ_JBIYCV010000035.1:0-1759 GCF_044908085.1 Paenibacillus sp. RC73 | reverse complement strand
AACTCCCTCGAAATGATTCAGTTTCCTCACTCAGGCTCATGAATTCGCAGGATTTCACCCTTAATTAAGTGTGAGAGGAGAAGGTTCACAGAGGGGCCGGTGGCTTGGAGTAGTACAAAGGGCATGCGGGAACAAGGGTGAGGAGTATTCACCCAGTTTATCCCATATTATGCACGTCTCCAAGTCGCCCCTAGCGATTCTCACTCCCATGTCTCAACGGGTCTAAGCCCTTTCATTCCTTCGTCACATCTAACTAAGGGGTGGAGTTCGGTTTTTCTAACGGAACGGGTCCGAGCCCTTTTGTTTAATGCCTCCCGATACTCCGTGCTTCTTGTCCATCCTGCGAATGCATGAGCTGGTGAGAGAATGCTGCTTAAGCTGCTTGCGGAGACACTTTAGTCGAATCGTAAGCTTCGCTGCTCTTGGCCAGACTGACAAGCATTCGGGCGACTTTACCGCACAATTTCATAATAGATTTCATTTTCTTCAATTTTTTCACGTTGACATTGTGGTGGTGCAGGGCTCGAATATCTGGATTGGTCATGACCATGCACATCGTTATGAGATAGAGAAAACGCCGGAGACGGGGGCGCCCGCGCTTGCTGAGCACCATTTTTCCACGCCACTTCCCCGAGCAGGCCTCAGCCAGATTTAAACCCGCATGTCGTAGTAATGCGTTTCCGTGCGCGTAGCCGCTCAGATCACCGGCTTCGCCTAGAACCCCAGCTAAACTCGTTGCATTTACGCCCCGAATGGTAAGCATTTTCTGAGCGTATGGAATACGCTCCAGGATGTGATGAAGCTCGTGTTCAATCTGCTCAAGCTGTCGCTGCGCCAAGTCGTATTCTTCAAGCAGTTGACCCAAGTGCAGCTTGTAGGCATGCAGCGCCTGCGTAACGCCCACGCTGCGTTTAGCCAGTGCAATGAGTTGCTTGGCTCGATGCACCCCTGCATGACGCTTCACGTATTGCTTCCAGCCAGCAATGACTTGCTCCGTCGTTAAACGGCTAATTTCCTCCGGGAGAGGAAATAGCCTTAACGTGGCAATGGCACTGGTGCAGGTAAGGATTTTAAAGACATGACGAAGTTCTGGAAACACAATATCTACCCAGCGGTGAATTTGATTAACGGCGCTGTTAAGCCGTTTGGCCACCGTGTCGCGATTAGCCATGAGAATCCGAAGTTCCTCGTAGACTTCCGGATTAAAGCGTACAGGGGAATAGTATCCGTTTTTGACCATATCTGCGATGACAAGTGCATCTTTACGGTCACTTTTGGATGGGGTATTATCTCGGTTTTCCTTGTTCTTTTTGACAAGATGAGGATTTACGAGAACAGCCTCAATTCCTTTGGTTGAAAGCCAACGAGCCAGGCTTAGCCAGTAGTGGCCGGTTGGTTCCATGCCGACGATGATTTTGTTCAGCTTGTACAACTTAAGCAGATCTTGAATCCAGCGGCTGAACAACTGAAAACCCTCGTCATGGCTGCCAAACTCAAGTGGAGATCCGAGAGCAATTCCCCGGTAGCTAACCGCACGAGCTACGTGACCCTCCTGGGCAATATCTACGCCTACAACTAGATGTAATGAGGAAATGTTTTCAATGAGTTGATTTTGCTTGTCCTGGGCTTTAAACTTCATAGTAGAGCGACCTCCTGAATGGGCTTTTTGAGGCTATGACCTCGTGCGCAACCCCATCGTACCGAGGCGCTCGTTTTTATGCAAAGAGCAAATTATTTGTTTTACAGGAATTCTAACGGG
>NZ_JBIYCV010000034.1:0-1811 GCF_044908085.1 Paenibacillus sp. RC73 | reverse complement strand
CCCGGCTGCGTGCATCAATATCTGAACTTGGTCCCCAAAACTAATTAAAGTAACATTTTTCTGCCTTGACACGTAACACCCGATCGGTTCACACCCGTATCGGGTGTTTTCATATCCTTGTTTTCCATCGCACTATCTACATAAAAGGCCAGCAGCTTCTCTGGGAAATTAAAACTGACATATTGACCGTTATGTGTAAGGAGTAAGGGATAATTTCTTGAGCAGCAGCCTGTACATGATGTATGGGAATGAAACATCGGGATATAAAATGGTTTCGTGCAACTGTTTTTCCATTTAAGAGAAGGTCCTTTCTTCTGACGATATTTCTATATAAATAAAAGATATAATTACACAAAATAAACAGAAGTGGTGATATTATTATATTCAGTTTGGTTTATCATTCAATTATTCTGTGCACAGACAATTGGCAAAAACATCTTAGAGGGGTCAGTATGAAAATAAATAAACCGTTTCATCCGTATATTTTGCTATTCATTGCCATATTATCTGTTTCTATCTCTTCCATCATGATAAAATCCTCAGATACGCCAACCTCTGTGGCTGGAATGTACAGACTGTATATATCAGTAATAATAATGCTTCCTTTTGTACCCTGGAAAATGCTTCGATCCTTAGAGATGAACAAAAAAGATTGGAGTACCGTTTTCTTAGCTGGTCTTTTTCTCGGATTATATTTCTTATTTTGGATGGAATCTTTAGTATATACCTCAGTTGCGAGCTCCATGGTCATCTTATCATTACAGCCTTTATTTGTAATGATGGGTTCATACTTTATGTTCAGAGAACGAGCAAACATATTAACCATTCTTTGTTTGATCGCTGCTCTTTTCGGTTCAATCATTATAGCTTGGGGAGACATTGGGGTTTCCAAAGAGGCATTAATCGGAGATGGGTTATCTTTGTTAGGAACAATCTTGGTTTCAGCATATATGTTGGCAGGACAGAAAGTAAGTCACAAAATAGATGCAAATTTATATAGTGTTATTGTTTTTTTTCTGGGTGGCAGCGTCATGTTAATCTACAATTTGTTGAATAATTATTCCTTGATCGAATATGACTCGTCGGATTGGATGTATTTCTTTTTACTTGCAGTAATCCCAACTATTTTTGGACAATATATTTTTAATCTGTTGTTGAAATCAATGGGTGCAACTACTGTTTCAGTGGGCATTATTGGAGAACCTGTTCTCGCCATAATTCTCGCTTACTTATTCTTGGGAGAAATAATCTCTGTATTTCAATTCATAGGTGGAATGATAACTTTATTCGGTATGGGGATGTATTTTTGGGCAAAATCTTTAAAGTATACAGTTGCAAAATATTAAAATTTGTAACTGTATATCGCGAAATTTGAGAAAACAATAGATGAGGAGAATGTTTAAATGGCAACGATTGATGATTTTTTGGAACTGGATATTCGAGTTGGAACAATAATTAAAGCTGAGTTTTTTGCAGAAGCAAAAATACCTGCTATTAAACTTGAGATTGATTTTGGACAAGATATCGGAATAAAAACATCAAGTGCACAAATTACAAAAAGATATGTGGCTGAAGATATTATAGGAGAACAAATAATAGGTATAGTCAACTTTCCTCCTCGACGGATAGCAGGCTTTAATTCAGAGGTATTAGTCCTTGGAGGAATACCCGAAAAAGGGGATGTGGTTCTGTTGAAACCAGATATTAAACTACCTGATGGAACACCTATTGGGTGATACATCGTTCTTGTTTAATCAGTGTAAAAAATACAACTTTACAAAAGGCAAGGCACGAACCTTCAAATGATAAAT
>NZ_JBIYCV010000033.1:0-2025 GCF_044908085.1 Paenibacillus sp. RC73 | reverse complement strand
GATGGTTCACCAGTCGCTATCCGGTACGGCTTTCCTTTCCGGCAGGGCAGGCATTATCCGTGCAAATCAAGACGGTGAAGGAGGAGCTGCGGCGGGTTCCCAACAAAGGTATAGGGTATGGGCTGCTGCGCTACACCTCGGATCAGACCGAGGATGGACCGGCTGGTCAAACACCGGAAATCAGTTTTAACTACCTGGGGCAATTCGATACGGAGACTGGTTATGAAGGCATGCAGGTAGCGGCTTTTATGGGCGGACTATCTGTCAGTCCCAACCAGAGCAGACTCTATGCACTTGATATTAACGGCATCGTGGCGCAAGGACAACTGTCTTTCAGCATCAGCTACAGTGCCAAACAATTTGAAAAGCAAAGTATACAAAAGCTGGCTTGGCTGCTGCACGATAAAATCATTGAAATTATGGAGCATTGCGTGAGTCAGGAACAGGTGCAGCTTACGCCAAGTGATGTTTCAATGAAAGGATTGTCCGTTGGAGAATTGGACGAACTGCTGGAGCAACTGCAGCATGCTTGCGAGCATCCTCAAGAGGTTGAAAATATTTACTCTTTAACGCCGATGCAAAAGGGAATGTTGTTTCACGGCGTAGCTGACAGGCAATCATCTGCTTATGTCGAGCAGATTTTATTTAAGCTGCATGGTCAGCTTAACGTGGATCACTTTGCAAATGCTTTGGAAAAAGTAATGCAGAGACATAGCGTATTTCGTACTTTTTTTATGGATAATTGGCGGAATGCTCCGCTGCAAATAGTATATCGGAATGCCCGGTTGAGCTTCGTTTATGAAGACATGGGCGCACTAAATGAACAACAGTATAAGGAGCATGTAAGGTTATGCGCGTTGCAAGAAAAGGAGCTCGGATTCGACTTGGCACGCGGGCCATTGATGCGCATGACCATTTTGGGCACAAAAGACCATCAATACCAGTGTATCTGGACATTTCATCATATCATTCTGGACGGTTGGTGTCTGCCACTCTTTTTCGGTGAGCTGATGGAGCATTACGATGCTGCACTCCAGCAACGGCAGGCTGAGCTACCTGCTGTAGCTCCATACTCCCAATATATCGAGTGGCTTGAAGCGCAAAACCATGAAGAGGCATCTGCCTACTGGCAGGCTTATTTGGATGGGTATGAAGGGCAAGCGAATGTCCCTGCCGCTACGCTTCTTCAAAAAGCGAACGACAGCTATGTATGTGAAGAACAAACTTGCCTTATAGATGGAGAATTAACACGTTACATGAAGATGGCAGCCGCTGACGTGCAAGTTACTGTCAATACTTTTATACAGACTGTATGGGGAACGCTACTTCAAAAACATAACGACAGTGATGATGTTGTCTTTGGTAGCGTAGTGTCAGGTAGACCGGCAGAACTGGAAGGTGTCTCCACTATGGTGGGACCATGTATTAACACCATCCCGGTACGTATTCGCACAACAGCAGATATGAGCTTTGCAGAGCTGCTTCAAATGAGTCAACGACAGGCGATTTCTTCCATCGCATATGATACGTATCCATTATATGAGATGCAGAGGGAGAGCGGTCGAAAGCAAGAATTGATTACGCATATACTGGTGTTTGAAAATTATCCGGTGGACGCACAGATGCATAAGCTCGTACAGGGGGGGCACAAATCCGGTTTAACGATAGCCAATGTGGAGATTCGTGAGCAGACGAACTATGATTTTAATCTCATTGTGCTGCCTGGCGAAACATTCACATTCAAATTTCAATACAATGCAAGCACCTATAGTCAGGCAGACATAGAGCAAATCAGCAACCAGTTGCTTCATCTTTTGCGGCAAATAGCGGAACGCCCGCACATGCGTGTCAACGAGCTCCAGTGGGTAACCGAGGCGGACAAACGTCTGATTCTGGACGTCTTTAATGATACCGCCCAAGCATATCCGCCTGAGCAACCCATTGCGCAGTTGTTTGAAGAACAGGCAGCGCGTGTACCCGAGCAAATTGCGGTTGTGTGCGGGGACAAGAGCTGGACCTACCGTG
>NZ_JBIYCV010000032.1:0-2920 GCF_044908085.1 Paenibacillus sp. RC73 | reverse complement strand
GCGATGCGAGCGCCTGAATCTTGAAGCATGTAGGCGATCCGTTCATCCGGAGAAGCCGGGTCCATCGGCACGTAGGCCCCGCCTGCTTTCAGGACGGAGAGAATGGCGATGACCACCTCTGCGCTGTGTCCGGCACAGATCGCAACCCGATGGTCGGCCTGCACCCCGGCTGCCCGGAGGCTATGCGCCAACCGATTGGCCTGAGCATTGAGCTCCCGGTAGGTAAGCCTGCGATCCTCGCAGATGACTGCCGTCTGTTCCGGTGTACGCGCCACCTGTTGTTCAAACAGCTGCTCCACCGTCTGCTCCCGCGGATAATCTGCCGCCGTATCGTTCCAGCGGTATAGATATTCCTGACTCTGATTTTCCGGCAGCGTCTCTATATCACCGAGTGCCCGATCCGGTTGAAACAGCATCACAGATAAAAGGTGGTTTAAATGCGCAACCAGTTGCTTGATATAAGCTTCTTCGTAGCTTTGCACATTGTACTGAAGCTGAACATTAATGCCATCCTTCTTCATTACAAAATGAAACTGTGTATCCACATTTACATTGGTTGTTTCCAGAAGTGAATGGAGGCTATCCAATGCAACAAGCGTAGGAATGACAGGATGGTTGGCCGAATCATATTGCATGCGGAGTTTTCCGGCCATTTTTCTGAAAGGCAGCCCTTGATGCTCCAAACTATCGCTTAACGACTGCTTAACCTCATTAAATAATGACTTAAATGAATGAGTGGGCTCCAGTTTACTTTTAATAATAAGAAATTTATTGATCCGGTTATGTACATCTTTTGATGTGGGTATACCGAGCAAAACGTTATTTTCGCCTGTGTATTTATATAATAAACTGGTTACCCCAGCTAACAGAATTATAAAAACCGCCATGCTGGAACCGCCAGACAGTTGTAAAATCCGCTGTGAGACTGCTGCAGATAACGGTTCACATAGGGTTTCCCGTCCATTTATGTGTAATTCTGCTCCACCCTTAGAAGCAGAATTGCAAAATGGGAAGGCCGTAGGTGCATCGTCAGCTTGAAACGTTTGATTCCAAAATAACTCCTGTTGTTTAAACTCTGACATGATCTGACCCCCAGTATGTTAATGATGAATTATGGTACATAACCATCTAAATAGCATCTATAGAGCAACTTATTCAGCCTCTTCCGAAATGGAGAGAATGTGTCTTACACACCCTCTCCTTCCGAAAGCAAGAATTAGAAACTCAGTTCAATGGAACGAATAACACTTTCATCCGGTACCCTTTTTTCAATTAATTTAATGTCCTGAATAGGAATTTCCGGCTGTTGTACCACTTCAGACAGAACGGACAACAAATCTGTGGCAAGTACATGAATCGTTTCCGTCTCAAACAAATACCGGCTGAATTCAAACTCGCATCGCAGTTGTTCTCCTTCGGGCTGAACATATAACGTTAAATCAAACTTGGCACTTTTCCGTGACTGTTCGTAAGAAGAAAAGACGAGGGAGTCCATTTCAACTGCTATTTCACCCATATTCTGATATACCAGCATAGTGTCAAACAAAGGATTGCGTCCCGGATCACGTTGCAGCTGCAAATGTTTCAAAATCTCTTCAAACGGATAATCCTGATGCTCGTATGCATTAAGCATCGTTTGTTTTACATCCTGTACATAACTGGAAAATGTTTTTCCAGCAAATGGTTGATGGCGCACCGCCAGTGTATTGACGAACATTCCAATTAACGGCTCCATGTCGGCGTGGGTTCTTCCCGCCACGGAGGTACCAATAATCATGTCATCCTGTCCACTGTATTTAGCCAGTAAAACGGTATATGCAGCCATGAATACCATAAAGAGCGTTGCGTCCGTACTGACGGCAAGCTGCTGTAACTCCTGTGCAAGAGATTTTTCAATTACAAAATGATGGACATCTCCTTCATAGCTGCGCACTGTTGGTCTTTCATAATCTGTAGGCAGCTCCAGCTGGGGCAAGTCCCCTCTGAACATCTCCAGCCAGTAATCCTCGTGGCGCTTGTATGCACCATCTGCTATTTGAGCTTGCTGCCAGACTGCATAATCTTTGTACTGAATACGAAGCGGCGGTAACGTTTCTCCGCCATACAGTCTTATAAATTCCTGGACCAAGATGTTCATCGAAACCCCGTCCGATACCAGGTGATGCATATCAAATAATAAAATATGACGTTCAGCATCTGTTTGAATGATTCCAACACGAAGCAACGGAGGGCGCTGCAGGTCGAACACACGCACAAACTCACAGATACAAGAATCGATTTGATCCTCCGTTGCGTGAAGCAGCTCAACCTCAAACGGAGCATTTGGATAAATAAACTGTGCTGGCTCTCCTGCTGCCAGTTCAAACCCGGTTCGCAAAGATTCGTGCCGCCCTATGAGTTGTTGGAAGGCCTGTTCCAGACGGTGGACATCAAGAGAGCCAGTAACGATCAACGCACCTGGCATATTATACGTAAGCTGCGCACCTTCAGCCTGACCTGCGAGGAACAGGCGTCTTTGGGCTGAAGATACTGGATAATATGCCTTCTCCGCAGCAACCGGAATGGAATAATACGTATGTGAATCCAGCCCGGTAATCAGCTCCGACAAACGTTCAATGGTCGGGAAGCGGAATACATCCTTCAAAGAGATGGATGCATCCATCTGTTTTTGAATTCGGGAAACGAGTGTTGTAGCTTTGAGTGAATGTCCCCCTTTGTCAAAAAATGAATCCGTTATTCCGATACGCTCTACATCAAGTATTTCTGCCCAGATCGAGACGAGATGCTCCTCGACTGCATTGCGCGGCGGTGCATAAGCGGCACCCGGCTCCAGGTACGCCTGCGGCGCGGGCAGTGCCTTGCGGTCCATTTTTCCGTTGGACGTCAGCGGCAGCGCCTCCAGAGGCACGAAGTAGGTCGG
>NZ_JBIYCV010000031.1:0-3587 GCF_044908085.1 Paenibacillus sp. RC73 | reverse complement strand
GTGGAAGAGCTGCGGGAACAGCTTATGCAGGAGCTGCCTGATTATATGGTGCCGTCCAGCTTTATGCAGCTGGATGACATGCCGATGACTCCGAGTGGAAAGAATGACCGAAAAGCATTGCCCGAGCCCGATCTGACCGTGAATGCAACGGAGGAATATGCAGCTCCGAGAGACAAAATAGAGGAGATATTGGCTGAAATATGGGAAAAAGTCCTGAAAGTCGAACGGGTAGGCATTAAGGATCATTTTCTGAATCTGGGGGGAGATTCTATTAAAGCCATCCAGATCGTGTCCAAGCTTCACGATTATAAGCTAAAGCTGCAACTGAAGGATCTATTTGACCATCCTGTGATTGAACAATTGAGAGCCTATGTACAATCTGTCGAACATACTGCTTTTCAAGGAATGGTAACAGGGGAAATCATGCTCACGCCCATCCAAAGCTGGTTTTTTGAGCAGTCTTTTGCAGCAAAACATCACTTCAACCAGTCCGTTCTGTTACATAGGAAACAGGGGTTTGACGAAAGGATGTTAAGAAAGGTGTTCGATCGTTTGGTGGAACACCATGATGCTTTGCGTATTGTAGTGCGTGAGAAGGCGGGACAGGTGGTTCTGTTCAACCGGGGCACGGAAGGCGAACTATATTCGCTGGAGGTAAAGGATTTTACAAATGATGATATATATGATAGCTCCGTAAAGGAAGAAGCCGCCCTGCTTCAGTCCCGCATGGATTTAGAATGTGGACCTCTGATGCAAGCAGGCTTGTTCAAAACGAAAGACGGTGACTATCTGTGCGTAAGTATTCACCACCTGGTGGTTGACGGGATTTCTTGGCGGATTCTTTTTGAGGATATTTCTACAGGATACCGACAGGCGGAGAAGGGGGAAGAAGTCACATTCAGAGGGAAAACGGACTCTTTCCTGGCATGGTCTGAACAACTTTATACGTATGCCGGCAGCGGGGAGCTTCTCCAAGAAATCACATACTGGTCCGCGCTGGAACAGAATGAAATCAAGCCTATTCCCAAGGATCATCTCGTTCATGGCAGAACATATATGGATAGCGATCATATCGAAATCGTGCTGGATGAAGTCCAAACCGCCAAACTGCTTAGAGAAGTGAATAAGGCTTACAATACTGAAATCAACGATGTTCTTTTGACGGCATTGGGAGAGGCTATTCGGGAATGGACAGGAGAAGACAAGGTGCTTGTTAACCTGGAAGGGCACGGACGTGAAGAAATCATTCAGGATATGGATATCAGCAGAACCGTAGGCTGGTTTACCGCCCAATACCCTGTGATTTTGGATATGGCAGGTGTCAAGGACGTGTCTTCCCGGCTTAAAGCCGTCAAAGAAAGCCTCCGGCGCATTCCGCAAAAAGGCATCGGCTACGGCATTTTAAAATACCAGACGTTCCCTCGGGACGAGGAAATCTTAAGGTTTAATTTGCACCCTGAGATCAGCTTCAACTACCTGGGGCAGTTTGACCAGGATATCGATACCGACATATTTACCATCTCCGATGTTCTTACCGATGAGACGGTTTCACCCGACATGCAAAGACCTTACTGCTTGGACATTAACGGAAGGGTGGCTGATGGAAAACTAAGGATGAGTTTCGCCTATCACAAGCACGAATATGAAAAGGCCACGCTGATCACAGTGGCGGAAGGCTTTAAGCGAAATCTGGAGCAAATTATCGAGCATTGCTCATCACAGGAATATACGGAACTGACAGCCAGTGATGTAAGTTCCAGCAACATTACGACGGCGGAGGTAGAAGAGGTATATCGCGCGATGGGGGACTCTAAGCCCAATATCGCGGATATTTATACACTGACCCCTATGCAGTCGGGAATGCTCTACCACTTCCTCAGGGAGCAAAACTCGCACGCGTATTTTGAACAAGCAGTGATCAGTCTGAAGGGCGAAATCGATAGAAGCTTGTTTGAACGTGCTTTCCAGCAGGTGATTCAAAGACATGATATTTTGCGGACTGCCTTTGTTTATGAGAAGGTGGAAAAACCGGTTCAGGTCGTTTTAGAGGACAGACCAGCTGAAATGTTTTTCGAGTATATCTCCTTCTTAACAGAGGAAGAGAAAGAAAACTATCTCCAAGCCTATTTGGACAAGGATAGAGAAAAGAGCTTTGACCTCACCCGGGAGCCGCTGATCAGATTTGCCTTGATTAGAATTAATGCCGACAGCTATCGTTTCATTTTGAGTTTTCATCATATCATTATAGATGGATGGTGTCTTGGCATTGTATTTAAAGAGCTGCTGGAAATTCACAGTGCTCTTCATAAAGGAAGCATACCGCAATTAGGCACAGTGTATCCTTATCGTCAATATATCCAGTGGCTGGAACAAAGGGATGACCGGGAGACGGGGGCTTACTGGGAGAATTATCTGACAGAGTACGAACAGCCAGCGCTGTTGCCTAAAATCAAAAGTGGTATAGCTCATCCGGGATACATTCAGGAAGAATACGATTTTACGATAAATAGGGAAATGAAGGAGAGTTTGGAGGGAATCGCAAGAGAAAGTGGCGCCACGTTAAGTACGGTGATACAGGCCGTATGGGGAATCCTGCTGCAACGGTACAACAATACCCAGGATGTGGTGTTCGGAACGGTTGTCTCGGGAAGACCGGCAGAAATTCAAGGCGTTGAACAGATGGTAGGACTGTTTATCAATACGATTCCTGTCAGAGTCCGGGCAGAAAAGGAAGAAAGCTTTTCAGCCCTGGTTGCCAAACTTCAGCAGGAGGCATGGGCATCGGAGCGGCATCACTATTATCCGCTGGCGGAAATTCAGTCGCGGACCGCCTATGGAGGCGGATTGGTGCAAAACCTGCTGGCCTTTGAAAACTATCCGATAGAGGAAGCTGTCAAAGGACAGGGCGACCACGGAACAGATTTGAGGGTACTGTCCACGAAGGTTTCCGAACAGACAAATTTTGATTTTAATTTCATTGTTGTGCCTGAGAACGATCTGCAGATCAAATTCCGCTACAATAGCTTGGCCTATGACAGAAGCTTTATGGAGCGGGTAGCCGGGCAGATTAAAATGATCATCCGTGAAATCATCCGTTGTCCAAAGATGAGGATCGAAGATATCGAGATCGTACCGGAGGAAGAGAGCAGCGTGCAGCTCCGTGATTTTAACCGCACGGAGGCGGAATATCCAAAGGATCACACGATTCAGGGACTATTTGAGGAACGAGCGGAGCAAAGAGCAGATCATCCGGCTTTGGTCTGGGGAGAGCAAACGCTGACCTACCGGGAGCTGAACGAGCAGGCGAATCGGCTGGCTACAGCCTTGAGAGAGCGGGGAGTGAAGCCGGATGATATCGTTGCCATCATGGCGGAGCGTTCCATGGAAATGGTCATAGGCATCCTGGGAACACTCAAAGCGGGCGGAGCCTACCTGCCGATAGATCCGAATTATCCGGAGGAACGGATTCACTATATGCTGGAGGACAGCGGCGCGTCCATTTTACTGACGCAAAAGCATCTCCGGGACAAGCTCACCTATCACGGACCGATCATGGATTTGGATGGCGAAAGCCTAAGGCATATAGA
>NZ_JBIYCV010000030.1:0-3995 GCF_044908085.1 Paenibacillus sp. RC73 | reverse complement strand
GATGGTTCTGCTGAGTGCAGAGCTGCTGGGGGAAGCTATCCGGGAGCACCAAATTACGGTCATGTGGCTGACCGCGCCACTGTTCCATCAGTTGGCACAGCAAGAGCCGGTACAGTTTGAGCCGCTGCGTTATCTCATTGTAGGAGGGGATGCGCTCGTGCCATCGGTCGTATCGGCGGTACGCCGCTCATGCCCGAATGTCACGCTGGTGAATGGCTATGGTCCGACGGAAAACACGACCTTTTCCTGCAGCTTTGAGGTTGACCAGGACTATACCAACAATATTCCGATTGGGCGACCGATAGCCAACTCGACCGCCTACATCATGGATCAAGAGGGGCGGCTCCTGCCAATAGGAATGGCGGGAGAAATCTGGGTCGGGGGAGCCGGTCTGGCCCGTGGTTATTTGAATCAGGAAGAATTAACCCGTGAGCGGTTTGTACCGCATCCATGGGCAGCGGGTGAACGGTTATACCGGACGGGGGACCGGGGACGCTGGCGTCCGGACGGAACGATCAGCTATCTGGGACGGATGGACCAGCAGGTGAAAATCCGGGGATACCGAATTGAGCCGGGAGAGATTGAAGCGAAGCTGCAGAGCCTGCCCTTCGTCCAGCAAGCGGCTGTGGTTGTCCATGAAGCGGAGGATGGCGCGAAGCAATTGGCGGCGTACTATGTAGCTGAGCGCGAGATGACAGGGACGCGGATACGGGAAGCTCTGCTGGAAGAGCTGCCAGCGTATATGATACCAGCCTATATGATTCCGCTGGAACGGCTACCGCTAACGCCTAATGGGAAAGTGGACCGTAAAGAGCTGCCTGTGCCAACGGCGAGTATTCAAACCGGAGTGGAGTATACCGCGCCTGGAAACGAAGTGGAGCAGGTGTTGGTCACTGTCTGGCAAAAGGTGCTCGGTGTGCCACAGATAGGAACAGGGGATAACTTTTTTGATTTGGGTGGCGATTCCATTAAGGCCATTCAAGTTTCATCCGGTTTAAGACAAGCGGGATATCACTTGGAGATGAAGCATTTATTTTCTTATCCAACCATCGCTTCGCTAAATTCTCATGTTCACATACTGAACAGAGTAGCGGATCAAAAGACGGTAATTGGAAAGGTCAAGCGTTCTCCTATCCAGTACTGGTTTTTGGAAAATCAAATTGCCGATCCTCATCATATGAATCAATCCATGCTGCTCTTTAGAGAGCAAAGGTTTGATGAACAGACGCTGCGACATTCCATGCAGGGTGTCATAACCCATCATGATGCGCTTCGTATGGTATTTCGTCAGACAGAATATGGGTATGAGGCATGGAATCGTGGAATGGATGATGGGGAGCTGTACCATCTGGAAATTGTAGATTTTACAGCCGATTCCCAGCCTTTTGCGGCAATTGAGGCTGCAGCTAACCGGATACAGCAAAGCATTGATTTAGAAAAAGGTCCATTAGTAAAGCTGGGTCTGTTCCGTTGTGCAGATGGTGATCATCTACTAATTGTCATTCATCATTTGGTGGTGGATGGTGTATCCTGGCGGATTTTGCTGGAAGATATCGCAAGAGCTTATGAACAGGTAGAAGCCGGAGCTTTTGTTCAACTACCTGTGAAGACTGATTCTTTTCAGACATGGGCACATAAGCTGTCCGATCATGCCACTAGCAATGCAATTGAGCAGGAGCGTTCTTTTTGGGAAGCAGTGGATCATACCATCGTCTCACCACTTCCTGTGGACTTGGAAGTAAGCCGTTCCTTGATAAAAGACAGCGAGACTATAACCTTGCAATGGTCTGAAGAGGAGACCGGACAGCTGTTAAAAGGGGCAAATCGGGCTTATAACACGGAAATAAATGATTTGCTACTTACAGCTCTTGGCATAGCTGTTCATCGCTGGACTGGCATGGAGAAGGTTGCAATTATGCTGGAGGGACATGGCCGGGAAAGCATTATGGATGATGTTGATATTTCACGTACGGTTGGCTGGTTCACGAGTCTATACCCGGTCATTCTTTCCGTTCGTCATCATACTAGTATAGCCAGTCGAATTAAAGGCATTAAGGAAGGATTACGGGAGATTCCTAACAAGGGGATCGGATATGGTTTACTGCGGTACTTATCTGAAAATCACGGTGCCCGAAATGCAACATTTGGCGACCTGCAGCCTGAAGTCAGCTTTAATTACCTGGGTCAGTTTGATCAGGATTTGGAAAATAGCTCTATGCGCCTGTCCACTTATTCTGTCGGCTCCGAGGTGAGTGGGAATCAATTAAGGCCATATAAGTTAATAATTAACGGCAGTATTACTAACGGCAATTTATCGTTACAGCTAAGTTACAGTAAAAAACAATATCTAAGTCAAACTATGCAGCAATTTGCAGCATATCTGGAAGATAGCTTGCGTCAAGTCATCGAACACTGTGCAAGTTGCGAACGGACGGAAATCACACCAAGTGATTTATCTCTAAAACATTTGACCATGGAAGAGTTGGAGCAGATTATTCAGCAGACACAGCATATAGGTGACATTGAAGATGTGTATCCGTTGACTCCTTTACAAAAGGGGATGCTGTTTCACAATTTGCTGGATTCCAGATCTGGCGTCTATTTTGAGCAGATTACTTTTGAAATGCAAGGAAACTTGAAGCTGGACGTTTTTGGGCAAAGTCTGGAGGAATTGACGAAAGCGCACGCTATCCTCCGTACCCGTTTTGATGGAGCATGGAAAGACTATCCTCTCCAAATCGTCTACAAGAACCCACAAGTCGAGCTGTATGCAGAAGACATAAGGGAACTGGAAGAGGTACAGCAACAGCAAAGGCTGCATTCCTATGCAGAGACGGATCAGCAACGGGGATTCAATCTGTCACAGGATATATTGATGCGAATGGCAGTTTTCCGTATTGCGGATGAGACGTACTCATTCATTTGGAGCTTTCACCATATTTTGATGGATGGTTGGTGTGTACCGCTGGTCACGAGTGAACTGTTCGAGTACTACTCAGCTTTTCTGATAAACCGACAGCCTAATGTACAGCAATCAGCTCCTTACAGCAAGTATATGGAGTGGCTGGCGGCGCAGGATGATGAGCAAGCAGCCCACTACTGGGAGCAATATTTGTCGGGGTATGAGGAGCATACTGCTATCCCTGGAGAGAGGGAAGGGGACTCTGATCAAAAATATATCCGCCAAGAAGTGGCGCTTGAGCTTGATAACGATTCAATCCGACAGTTAAAGCAGATAGCAGCAATACATCAGGTGACGTTAAACTCAGTATTGCAAACAGTATGGGGGCTATGGCTCCAAATGGCAAACGCAAGCCAAGATGTAGTTTTTGGTACAGTTGTGTCGGGCAGACCGTCAGATTTGGCGGGAGCCGGGCAAATGATCGGATTATTTATTAACACAATCCCGGTGCGTATTCAATGCCATTCCACGGATTCTCTGTCTGAAATCATGATTCGGACTCAGTCCAATTCCGTGGCATCAGCGGCTTACGATACGTACCCATTGTATGAGGTTCAGGCTCATACCCATCAAAAACAGGACTTAATCACACATTTGCTTGTTTTTGAAAATTATCCTGTAGAGGAGCAAATGCAGCAGCTTATTCAAGGCGAGCATACGACGGGCTTGACTATAGCTGATGCGGAGATTCGTGAGCAGACGAACTATGATTTTAATCTCATTGTGCTGCCTGGCGAAACATTCACATTCAAATTTCAATACAATGCAAGCGTCTATAGTCAGGCAGACATAGAGCAAATCAGTAACCAACTGCTTCATCTTCTGCGGCAAATAGCGGAACGCCCGCACATGCGTGTCAACGAGCTCCAGTGGGTAACCGAGGCGAACAAACGTCTGATTCTGGACGTCTTTAATGATACCGCCCAAGCATATCCGCATGAGCAACCCATTGCGCAGTTGTTTGAAGAACAGGCAGCGCGTGTACCCGAGCAAATTGCGGTTGTGTGCGGGGACAAGAGCTGGACCTACCGTG
>NZ_JBIYCV010000029.1:0-4304 GCF_044908085.1 Paenibacillus sp. RC73 | reverse complement strand
GGGGACGAAAATGCATATGCTGCGGATGACTCTGACTTGCCAAGCGTATCAGGAGCCCATCATCTGGCTTATGTGATGTATACCTCCGGTTCGACCGGACAACCCAAAGGGGTCATGGTGGAGCAGCGAAGTGTCGTACGTTTGGTCAAAGGAACAAATGTTGTAGCATGGACACCTGCTGACCGTATTTTGCTAACAGGGGCGCTGGTTTTTGACGCCTGTACGTTTGAAATTTGGGGGGCCTTGCTGAACGGGCTGCGGCTGGTCATTGTACCCGAGATGGTTCTGCTGAGTGCAGAGCTGCTGGGGGAAGCTATCCGGGAGCACCAAATTACGGTCATGTGGCTGACCGCGCCACTGTTCCATCAGTTGGTGCAGCAAGAGCCAGCACAGTTTGAGCCGCTGCGTTATCTCATTGTGGGAGGGGATGCGCTCGTGCCATCGGTCGTATCGGCGGTACGCCGCGCATGCCCGAATGTCACGCTGGTGAATGGCTATGGTCCGACGGAAAACACGACCTTTTCCTGCAGCTTTGAGATTGACCAGGACTATACCAACAATATTCCGATTGGGCGACCGATAGCCAACTCGACCGCCTACATCATGGATCAAGAGGGGCGGCTCCTGCCGATAGGGATGGCGGGAGAAATCTGGGTCGGGGGAGCCGGTCTGGCCCGTGGTTATTTGAATCAGGAGGAATTAACCCGTGAGCGGTTTGTAGCGCATCCATGGGCAGCGGGTGAACGGTTATACCGGACGGGGGACCGGGGACGCTGGCGTCCAGACGGAACGATCAGCTATCTGGGACGGATGGACCAGCAGGTGAAGATCCGTGGATACCGGATTGAGCCGGGAGAGATTGAAGCGAAGCTGCAGAGCCTGCCCTTCGTCCAGCAAGCGGCTGTGGTTGTCCATGAAGCGGAGGATGGCGCGAAGCAATTGGCGGCGTACTATGTAGCTGAGCGCGAGATGACGGGGACGCGGATACGGGAAGCTCTGCTGGAAGAGCTGCCAGCGTATATGATACCAGCCTATATGATTCCGCTGGAACGGCTACCGCTAACGCCTAATGGGAAAGTGGACCGTAAAGAGCTGCCTGTGCCAACGGCGAGTATTCAAACCGGAGTGGAGTATACCGCGCCTGGAAACGAAGTGGAGCAGGTGCTGGTCACTGTCTGGCAAAAGGTGCTCGGTGTGCCGCAGATAGGAACAGGGGATAACTTTTTTGATTTGGGTGGCGATTCCATTAAGGCCATTCAGGTATCGTCCCGATTGATTCAGGCCGGCTACAAAATTGGAATGAAAGACCTGTTTAAATATCCGAGCATTGCTGCGCTCAGTCCTTATACAGAGCGGGTGACCAGAATACCCGAGCAAGGTGAAATTAGTGGAAAAGTGGAGTTGACACCGATACAGCGATGGTTATTCACGCAAGAAACGGGAAATGAAGCACATTTTAACCAGTCGTTTTTCTTGCACAGACCTTCGGGCTTTAAAGAAGAGGCATTGCGGCAGGTAATGGACAGCATAATTACGCACCACGATGCTTTACGTACCGTATATCGACGGACGGACAGCGGCTATGAAGCATGGAATCGTGGAATCAGTGAAGGGGAATTGTACGATCTGGAAGTCATGGACTTCGCAGCCTCCAATCCAACTGAGGTTATGGCAGAAATTGAGGAAGCCGCGAATCGAATTCAGCGCAGCATTGATCTGGAAAAAGGTCCGTTGGTAAAACTGGGACTGTTCCGTTGTCCCGACGGTGATCATCTGCTGATTGTCATTCATCATTTGGTGGTAGACGGCGTATCCTGGCGAATTTTACTGGAGGACTTGGCGAATGCCTTCGGGCAAGCAGAGTCGGGCAAGGATATCAAGCTGCCGTCAAAAACGGATGCCTATCAGGTATGGGCCAATCAACTGGTGCAGTATGCAAATAGTACGTCCATCGAGCAGGAGCTTCAATATTGGAGACGCGTAAAAGACTTTGAGACAGCTCCTTTACCTAGAGATTATGACGAGACGGGTCAAGGCACGATTGGAGACAGCGAATTACTGACACTGCGGTTTACAAAGATGGAGACGGAGCAACTGCTGAAACAGACGAACCGTGCCTATCGTACTGAAATTAATGATCTGTTGCTTACTGCGCTGGGAACTGCAATCCATGGGTGGACAGGCAGTGAAAATATATTTGTAAATTTGGAAGGCCACGGTAGAGAGCATATGTTGCCGGATTGTGATATCAGCCGGACGGTAGGATGGTTCACGAGTCAATATCCTGTTCTTCTACACATTCCAACGGACGCAGACACGGGACTTCGCATTAAAACGGTCAAAGAAGCATTGCGTGAAATACCGCAAAAGGGAGTCGGATTCAGCTTGTTGCGTCATCTCTCCCATCATGGTGAAGAAATGGGTAAGCTGGTTGAACCTGAAATCTGTTTCAATTATCTAGGCCAGTTTGATCAGGATTTAAGCAACAGTGGAATGTCTATTTCACACTATTCTGGTGGCTCGGATGTCAGCCAGGGAGGGCGGAGACCATATGTGCTGGAGTTCCACGGTATGATTACAGACGGATGTCTGAATCTCGCTATCAGCTACAATCGAAAGCAGTACCGTCAAAAAACGGTGGAACACCTGGCTGAGAAACTCCAATGCTCCTTGCGCGAAATCATTAACCACTGTATGTCGAAAAAACAGATGGAGCTGACCCCAAGCGATATTTTATGCAAAGGGATAAGCATTCCAGAAATGGAACAGATCATATTGCATATGGGACAGGACAGAGCAATAGAGAATATTTACCCATTAACGCCTGTACAAAAAGGAATGCTGTTCCACAGTCTGCTGGATCCTCAGTCTGCCGCCTATTTTGAACAGACTACATTTGATATGGAAGGTGTCTTGAATGAAGCGGCTTTTGCCCAAGCCTTGGATCAATTAACACACAGACACGCTATATTGCGAACTGGATTTTATACTGGCTGGAAAGATACCCCACTTCAAGTGGTATACCAGGATTCACGCATTGATTTTCGCACAGAAGATGTTAGGGGTATCCGAGAATCAGAGCGGGAACAGTGGCTGACAGCCTATGCCGATCAAGACAAGGCCAAAGGATTTAATCTCCAACAGGATGTGTTAATGAGGTTATCTGTTTTACGTACAGGGCAACGCTCATACCGTCTGGTTTGGAGCTTTCATCATATCCTTATGGACGGCTGGTGCGTACCGCTTGTCGCCCAAGAATTGTTTGAATTGTATGAAGCAATTCGAAATGAGAGACAGCCTCGATTACAAGACGCTCCTCTGTACAGCGACTATATCGAATGGCTTGAATCCCGTCCTGTCGAGGAAGCCGCTTCTTACTGGAGTAATTATCTTGCAGGCTATGAAGAACAAACGATACTACCAGGGAAGCTGGTCCAAGCTGCGGAATTTGAAGGCTACGAATCGGGCAGAGTAATCCGCCGGTTTGGACATTCGCTGACCTATTCGCTCAAGCAGGCAGCGAATAGCAATCGTGTAACGGTTCATACTTTTATGCAAGCTGTATGGGGGATTCTACTGCAAAAATACAATAACCATAGGGATGTTGTATTTGGTACGGTGGTGTCAGGCAGACCGCCTGTTATTACAGGTATTGAAAGCATGGTAGGCTTGTTCATTAATACGATTCCGGTACGTGTTCATTGTGATGCGGATGATTCGTTTGCTGATTTGGCTTTAAGGATGCAGCAGCAAGCACTCGCTGCTCATGAGTTTGACACGTATTCCTTAATGGAAATACAAGCGCGAACACCACAGAAGCACCAGCTCCTATCGCATATTATGGTGTTTGAAAATTATCCGTTGGAGCAGCAGTTGACAAGTATGGATGAAGACGATGGTCAAAGTTTGCTGATTTCCAATGCACACGTCACGGAGCAGACGCATTACGACTTTAATGTCATTGTGTTGCCTGGCGAAGACATAACAGTGCATTTTGAATTTAATACCAATGCCTATGACACCTTAATAATAGAACAAGTAGCAGGCCGATTCCTCCAAATGTTGGAGCAGGCTGCCGCTAAACCAGACATGGGAGTCCATGAACTGGATTGGCTGACAAAAGAAGAAAAACGAGATATTTTAGAAGTTTTCAACGATACTGAGGCAGATTATCCGCGGGAGCAGACGGTGGAGCAACTGTTTGAACACCAGGTGGGGCGTACACCGGAACAGACGGCAGTCATCTGCGAGGATCGCAGGCTCACCTACCGGGAGCTCAATGCTCAGGCCAATCGGTTGGCGCA
>NZ_JBIYCV010000028.1:0-5835 GCF_044908085.1 Paenibacillus sp. RC73 | reverse complement strand
ATGAAGCCCGTTACTTTATGAACAAATACAAGCATGAATTTACGGTTGTGCCAGCTAGTGAAAGTCAGGAGACCCTTGATTATGTGAACCGAGTTCTGAAAGAGCGTGATATTGAGTTTGTGGCCAAACCTTTAGAAACGTCACGTTTTCAAGTTGAAAATATTAAATTTGCTTACGTCTTTTATGAGGATGGTCTTGAGGTCAACGTCATGTATACGGTTGGTGACCCTAAGAAGCGGGCCGTTGGTTTTAAGCTTTCTGAGGGGATGGAGGTACCAAAGGAGCTAGAAGGGAAGTTTAAGTTCGCTAGGCAGAAGTCAAAACTAGCTGGAACAATCCGAGGTTCGTTTTTTGTAATTAAAAGAGAATATTAAAGTAAGCAAAAGTGCAATTTGGAGGAATCGATCCACTTATTCTATTTGCAAAAAAAGATGCGATATCAAAGAATGGACCATCCCGCAAAAGGATGGTCCTAAATCTTGCCGTTACAGACAGTACGGAGAACCGTATCACAAGTAGATTGAAATTTTTTCCAAGGAAAGGGTTGAGCGTTCTTCCGTCTTTCAACCCTGATCTCGATTTCGATGAAGGACCTGCTTCGGTAAGAGAAATACGGACACAGCTGAGGGAGGCAAATGATGTACTTTTATGTACATCTGAATATGGGAATGGCGTGCCCGGTGTGTTAAAAAATGCCTTGGATTTGAATGCTGGGATTGTAGAAAGAGGGAGCTATTTAATGTTTTTCTTTAGTAACAGTAGACGTTCCAATCCCACTGCTCATTTTTTTGAATAGCAAGATGGCAAGAAGTAATGCAACGCTTACAGCAGCCAAACCTACCCAATTTAAATTCAGAACAGAGGTACGACTGATGACAAGGCCGCCTAATCCAGATCCTAGCGCAAAACCAAATTGGATGAAGGAAGTATTTACGCTCAGGGCAATGTCTGGATTTCGAGGTACCAGAGTGACCAAAAATAGCTGCTGAGCAGGGGAAATGCTCCAGGTTGCTAACATAAAGATCATTAAAACCAAGATTAATACAATGATATTGACACCAGCTAGAGTGAATAAAAGGAGCATTGCTCCCTGTAACAGGAGTCCAATACAAATTGTGAATCTCGATCCCTTTGTATCTGCCAATTGTCCACCCACTTTGGATCCGATGAAGCTGCAAATTCCCGCTAGGAATAAAACACCGCTAATTTCGGTTATGGAAAGAGAGGATGCGGCTTGCAAGAAAGGTGTAATATAAGTAAAGAGCGTAGAGTAACCACCAATATAAAATAAAGTAATAGCCAAGGCAGTTACAATTTTTGAATCTTTTAAAATAGAGAACTGCATCCTGAGGGTAACAGCTTCTTCTTCTCTGATTGCAGGAACCTTTTTATAGATGATAAACAATGGAAGAACGCTTATTATACCGATCAAAATAAACAAAACTCTCCATCCAAACATCTCGCTAAAAAATGTACCAGCTGGAACACCCAGAACTAACGAACTACTGAGCCCCATCAAAATAATACCGATGGCATTGCCCCTTCTTTCTTTTTCGACGAGTCGTGTCGCTACTGCCATGGCTACTACGGTAGCGATTCCTCCGCTAGCCCCTTGAATAATTCGTACCCATAGTAATGTTTCGTAAGAAAGGTTTACAA
Source organism: Paenibacillus sp. RC73 (assembly GCF_044908085.1). Taxonomy (NCBI): domain Bacteria; kingdom Bacillati; phylum Bacillota; class Bacilli; order Caryophanales; family Paenibacillaceae; genus Paenibacillus; species Paenibacillus sp. RC73. The sequence continues at coordinate 4,176 of NZ_JBIYCV010000028.1, read as the reverse complement.
GCATAAGTCCGTTGCTGGCAATAAACACACTGAGGGCAGCCATCAGTAGCTTCTTGCGATCCATATTAATTGTTAATGCAATCAGAATCGGAGCAACAATGGCCGCTGCGAGAGCAAATACAGTCACCAGTAAACCAGCTTCGGAAGTAGATACTCTCAAATCCACGGCGATCATTTCAATGACTCCTGTAATAATGTATTCAATGGTTCCGATTAGAAAAACAGCAAGTGCTAGGATATATATAATCAATTTATTTTTCAATTTAATCCGCTCCTCCTCAGTTTCATTCAAGCAAGAAACTTTTTAGACTTTTATCTATAAATACGGAGTCTGGTTCATGCTGTCCAATGCCTGCGCAATGCCCCCACTTGGATTCAATCGGGAGGAAGAATGCATTTGGTATATGGCGTGCTTCAACTTTGTTATCCTGGGGAGGGAAGAAAAGGTCTGTACTTCCCGGCATAACCAGGGCCCGTGCTGTTATCCTGCTTAATGCAAGGTCAAAATCGCCGTTATACGTCGGATTAGCGCTAATGTCACCTGTAATTCCGGTACGTAACATGGTGATCAGGTCATTCGCGTCAAAGGTCAAAAATACGTGATCCCAGTAATCGACGAGATATTCCTCCAGTGTGTGGTAGCCCTCTTGCTGATAGAGCTGCTCTAGATAATAAGCCTGAGAGAACCCCCAAGCTGCGTAGACTCGACCCATGGCTGCCAATCCCGTTTTGGGTTTCTGCGTGTAAAAGCCATTGTTCCAAGCAGAATCAGCCTGAAGAGCAGCGATCATTCCTTCAAATACAACCTTTGCATGTGGCCGAGTCATGGCAGTCCCGCCGAATGGAGCGATTCGTTTTACCATATCAGGATAGCTTGCCCCCCACTGAAAGGTCTGCACAGCGCCTAGTGACCAACCTACAACGAGGGCGATTTCTGCAATACCAAACTTTTGATTCACCAGTTGATGCTGCAGTCGCACATTATCATAAATCGAAATCAGTGGAAAATTTGCTTGATGATAGGGCGGTGGCGTATTGCTTGGCGAGGAGGAGAGTCCATTGCCCAACATATTAGGGACGATGATAAAATATTTTTCTGGATCCAGTGCCTTGCCAGGTCCGATTAACCATTCGTTATCAGTATGCAAGCCGGCAAACCAGGTGGGATAGACAATCACATTATTTTTGGCTGCATTTAGCATGCCGTATGTTTTGTAGGCGAGAATGGCATTTGGCAGAGTGTCACCGGATTGCAGCAGAACATCTCCTAATTCATAAATTTCATAATCCCTCATATAAAAAACTCCTTTTCATAGCTAAAAGTATGAACTACCTTCCTTGTCATCACTCTACGATGCTGCTATTGTTAAGTCAAAGAAACGTTTATAAAGAGAACGTTCATTTTTTTTGAATTAAGGAGCGGAACTCCATGGAATTGCGCCAATTAAAAACCTTTTATACGCTTGCTTCCACACTCAACTTTACCCGAGCTGCCGAGGTGCAGAACTATGTCCCTTCCACGGTTACGATGCAAATGAAGGCCTTAGAGGAAGAATTGGGTGTCAAGCTGGTGGATAGATTGGGTAAAAATGTGACTTTGACCGATGCAGGGAGAACGTTCCTGCGTTATGCAGATAACATATTGAGTGTGGTTGAAGAAGCACAGCATGCCGTCAAGCAATCCGGCGAATTGACGGGTACGTTAATCATAAGTGCCGATGAAACGTTGTGTACGTACCGGCTGCCGGCTGTATTGCGCCAGTTTCGGTTGAGCTATCCAGGGGTTCGGTTAATGTTCCGACCGCTGCCTAATTCGAACCTCAAACAGAGCTTGCGTGAAGGGGACGCTGACATTATTTTTACGCTGGATGAGGACAAGGGCGAGACCGGATTTTGCGGTGAAAAAATGCTGGATGAGCCCTTTTATCTATTGGTGTCACCGGATCATCCTTTGGCAGCACATCCTGCATTGGCCATTGAAGATTTTCATGGCGAGACCTTTTTGTTGACGGAGAAGGGATGCTCCTATCGCACTTTTTTTGATCGAAGTCTGTCACAGAAGGGCATGGGGGGAATTACCGAATTGGAGTTTTACAGTGCTGAGGCTATTAAACAATGTGCGAAAATAGGAATGGGCATTGCCATACTGCCTGAAATGGCCGTGATCGGAGAAGTGAATCGGGGAGAACTGGTTCCGTTGCCTTGGGATCTGACCCCCACATCGTTTGCAACCCAAATGATGTGGCATGAAGAGAAGTGGATTTCGCCTGCAATCGAAGCCTTTTTGAGCTTGACCAGAGAAATATTTTTGAAAAATAACACCTAAAGAAATTTCGCCCACAGGTGTGCAATTAACTCATGATCCTACGCATGATGAATGCCAGTCTTGATCATTCGCTAGATTTAGAATATAAGAATAGAGTCGCTTGAATTCGGCAGGTACTGGTCAAACGGCATCTGCTGTTTTGTATGCGGCTAAGATGTCGACAGAGTGTTTCGTCGCACTGGATTTTTCGCCGATAGACCTGTTAAGCTGAACCGTACCACAAGTGATGGTAAAGAAAATTCGTTACCCACAATAAAAAGCACTTAAATATGTTCTACCTAGTTCGGTGCAAAGACTCATGGAGGTTTTGCATTTTATGTCTAAAAAGCATGAAGATAGGGAGAATATTGCATTGCACGTCTGGATAAGGTGCTGTCAGAAGCGTTGAAAGAATTGGTTACTGACAGTCTCGTTGAACGGACGGTATATCCAGAAATACCGGCTAAAGTCTGTTATAAGATCACGGAATATGGAATGACACTGAGTTCGATATTTGAAGTGTTGCATGAATAGGAAAAAGAACGCAGCAATAACCTATCGAACTACCGGCAACAACTAGTTTTGCTTCCAACGTTTTAAGCAGGCTAAAGCTCCGATGGAGAAGAGCCTATCAAGCGATTTTTGGCGTGCGCATGCCCTTGGCGTAAACTGAATTATAATCAGTGAGCGAGGTGAACTTCCATGGCACAATCGAATGAAATGCGCGCACGGGCTAAGAAGTTTCAGGATCGTCCGGTCTACGTCACCCTGCACAGCGGAGAGACTTACGTCGGCTACATCACCGACGTTAATTACGGCGAGTTGGTACTTGCCAGTTCTGGAGCTCCCCCACGCGCTTCTTCCGGGAAGCAAGACTCCCGATCTCTCAAACGCAGAGCTGGTGTGTATACCCCGGGCGTCCGTCTCGGCAACCGAAGAAGCGGCGCGAGTAAACCGTCTGGCCGTTCGCGCTTCCACAAGCCGGACGCAAGGTGTCTGCATTTCTGCCGATGGTGGGAGCGCTGTTCGGCATGATCCAGAAAAAGGTGATTATAGTCTAATCCACATATAGATTCCATTAATATGCATTTTTTGTGTGGTACTCTAAGGTGGTTCAGTGGTGACCTTAAGAGAAGATACAATGAAAAATTGGTTTCAATGCGCTCAAACTAAACGTTACGGATGAACAAAGAAAGCTGTTTGCTGCACCGGTTGTATACTGCTGAAAACCTACTTAAAGATACATATAGTTCTAAAGAGGTAAGACCCTTAGAAAAAATAATAAAATTGCTGGGTAAGCAAATAGAGGAAACCTGGCTATAGTCAACAGGAGGGTTCAATATGTGGTTTGGAAAGAAAGAAACGCAACTGGATCGAATAAAAAACAAACTGAATCAAGCCATGCGCAAAGACACGGCTTTCTCGGTGTTTGGAGCATCCTCACATCAATACAAGGTTAAAGAGAAGCTTACAGCAAAAGAGCTGGCGGACTGGCAAGCCCACAATCAGGTCACACTTCCTGAGCCTTACGCGCAGTTTTTAACGAAAGTCGGCAACGGAGGCGCCGGACCCTATTATGGAATTTATCCGATTGAAAAGGCAGCCTCCTATACCGAGCGCCAGGCACTCCTTGCAAAATCCGTTCTGCATCCCGGGATGGCCAAAGAGGAATGGAACCATCTGATTGAGCCCCTGACCAAGGATGAGGACATCCCCGATGAGGAATACGACGACACCTGTAATAAGGTGTTGGGCGGCATGTTGTGCATAGGCACTCAAGGCTGCGAATACGAAATGTATCTCGTACTTGAAGGGAAATACAGGGGGAGAATTGTGTACACCTCCGATTTTCATCCCGATCATCCTTTTTT
>NZ_JBIYCV010000027.1:0-12239 GCF_044908085.1 Paenibacillus sp. RC73 | reverse complement strand
CTTCCATGTTACCCCTCCTATATCCACTGAAATAGACCAGCTTTAACGGCAAAATAGAGCCGTAGAATGACCTTGATGATCTGTAAGACACCCAGGATAAAAACGGCCGCTAGAAGCGAATTTATAACGGCCTGGAACGGTCCTGGTAGATAAGCAAAAAAACCAAAATAGTTATTGAGATTAATACCGTGTCCTGCCGCCAGGCTAATCCGGTCCAGGTAATCCCTGGCCATCGTTAAAAACTCAATTAGCGGCGCAAAAACGGAGTCAAAGAAATTTCGTAAGCCTGGCGGCAGGAAGTAATCATACATGCTTTCACTCCATTCATTGTTCGGATTCTATGCCGTGCCGGCAGCTCCAGATCCGGTTTATTGTTCGGAAATTGTAATCCGGATTTGATTGGCCAACTTTTTAATGTTCGGTTATTCCGCGTTTTGAAAGCTGCCAATGATTCGGATTACGGCCCAGGCTGTCATGAACCAGATAATAAACAAAAGCACATATGCGATCTTGTCGAACTGGAACCCATTCAGGCCAGTGGCCACATTTTTTATGATAGGCGCCCAGGTTCCCGTATCGGCCTGATTGCCGTTGTATGTAAAGCCAGCCAGGGTTATAAAAATGCCTTTCACAAAGGCAACGACGATCTTCCCAATCATGTAGAAAATCTGAATGAGCAGCCAGGCTACTTCAGCGATTTTGTATACCAGGTATAAGACCATCGCAACCAGGATAAATAAGGGCCTTAACAGCATTTTCAAAAAGTTAAACAATGCCTGGAACAAACCACCCATGAGGTCAGACAAGAAGCTCATGAGCCGCTTAAAAAGCCGCTGTAAAAACGTCCAGGAAGCCCGGAGAATATCGGCAATCATCGGTAATGCCTATGTGCTCGCCCCAAAATCCGGTACAATTCAGCCACGATCTGATCGGCAAATAGAATCCCTGTAAACCCAAGCAGCGCAGGAGTTACATATAACATCCATTGCGCTGCTTGGGAAAAAATCTCTACTGTAGTCATATTCTTTTAACTCCTTTTCTCGTTACGTACCATAAGAACAGAACCATGATTGCGGCAAACAAAACTGATAGTCCTAGCAAAATCCAGCTATCGAATAAACCTATAAAAGACATGGCCGTTTTGACCATCGCTTCTACACTAAGTCCAGCCTTGCCTAACGGATCGTCTCCTAGTGTCCCACCATCATGGGTGTTGTTACTGTCTCCCTCGGTTCCATCCGCGAATATAGCCCTTGCTTCGGCTTTATTAGATAAAGCCCCCGGCCTGTATCCCATATCCTTCGTTATCTTGTATTCCAGCACGTTCGCACCAACTGTTATTAGCAAGCGACCATTAAAAAAAATACGGTAGCCTATGGCCCCATCGGTTTTCGTCCACTTTAAAAGCAAGTATTCATCTTTCAAATCGGTTTCCTGATCAGTCGCAGGCAACGGCGTTTTTACATTAACGGCATTCGTGGATAAGAAACGCCCATACTTGTCATACATCGTAATCACGAATTTATATGCTGTATTAGGCTTCGCATCGGACAAAAACGTTCCATTTCCCATCGTTCCCCGTACGGGTGTATCGTTTTGGTAGACTGTTACACTAGCTGCACCATTGGGACTCGTCCAAGCAAGTCCTACACTATTCCATTGGGTACTGGTCACTTTTAAGGTCGGAACAATGATATCGGCATAAGGAGCTGCTTGCAGTTCTTTACTAAACCCGGACTCGCCATCCGGAAAGACCGATGTGACCTTAATAGAGTACACCTTGTCAGGCACCAGATCCGTCATTACGTATTCGTTCGTCGCCAGCTCCTTGAATTTCTGGCCGTCGACATAAAGGATATATCCGACGGCTTTCGAAACCTCGTTAAAAGTTATCTTGAGTGATTTTGTATCTGGAACGACCTGGACGTTATCAGGACGGGCCAGTTGGTAGGAACCAAAAACATCAAATTCAGTCAAATCAGTGTTCCAGCCATCGCCGCCCCCGGCCGCGTCTAGGACTATTTTTCTTACAGACTTAAAATCAATGTTGTAGTCCAGTGTTCCAGATCCAAAACCAGTTTTCAAACCAATCAGCACACCAGAATCTGAGTAAAACCCAACTCGAAATGTACCGTTCATCCGATACACTATATTAGCTCTTATCCGCGTCAAATCCGCGGTTTTGGGTAGCGTAAAAGTGACTGAATTATTATAGATAGACTGCTTGGTACTCTCGTTTCCGTCGGTCAGATTCTTCGTCTTTCCGCCAGGCGAAACGACCGCTTCCATGCCGTTGAGAAGTCCTCCTGGGTAGGCGTTTGCTTCATGCGGCATTAAAAATAAAAAAACAACGACGAAAGCAAATATAATTTTAAACCACAACTCATCCCCCCCCTTCTCGCGGAATTGGTATATCCCCAGTCGTTGGCTTAGGCTTGGGCAATTCAAAAACAATGCCACCAGGCTTCGGAATTTCAACAGTCGGCGGCTTTGCCGGAGCTGATGGCTTAGGTATTTCAAACACAATTTTCCCAGGCTTAGGAGCTGGATCACCTGTATCTTTTTTGTCCGGCTGCTTAATACCATCTGAACTGTTTCGTGGATCTCCTGGAAATACTGGTTTGCCTGGCGGATCAGACTTGATGTTCGCTATCGGATCAAGAAAAGTGAACGGTTTAGATTCATCCTTCGTCTCTATTGCCGGAGTATTGCCCAGGTCGAATATAATTTTCCCCTGCTTGAATTGGTCCGGTACTTCCGGCTTTAAACTGTCCGCTTCCGGCGTCGAAATATCCGGCTTTGGAAGCACAACGCTGGTCGCCTGGTCTATTTCTTGTTGGCTTGGAGCAGCCGGAACACTCCCGACATAATTCGACAAATGTCGAACCGTCGCGCTGCCGATCTTATCCGCTACACTGTCCCAATCTGGAGGCGGTGGTATTGCCCTAGCAACAGCTCCTGTCAGCTCGCCCATTAGCTTATCCCAATCGGGACAAGCCAGAGCAGCCTTTATCTTTTCGCAAGGGTCACACTCGCTGCCGGAAGACTCACCGCCGCCAGGGTCTTCGCCTGTATCTCCACCGCCATCATCACCGCCGCCCGAGTCGCCGCCGCCAGGGTCGGTTGTACCTGTGTCCCCGCCGCCACTGGAGCCGCCCCCGGTGCTACCATCGCCACCTTTTGGCGGTGTGGGCGTTGTTTGCCCTCCACCGCTTTGATCGGGGGGTCTTGGGATTTATCCTGCTCCGCTTCCGGCAAAAATCCGTATTCAGCCAACTTAACGAATTTTTCTGCGCTGCCATCAGAGTGAATAGAAATGGATATACCTTTGCTTTTATGCGCCCGAAAAGCAGTTGGCCCGATATCAACCGGACTCCCATCAATAGACTTATTTATCTTCATTCGGTAGCCGTCCCCAAAAGTTACCGTTACATATACTTTGTCACTCAAAGCCCCTTTTACACGCATACGGATACTAGCAATGTAATATTTTCCACCGCCCTCCGTAGGAACAAACTTACTCCCCCCTCCCGACGTCTTAGCCGGAAAGGTACCGGACGTATCCTTTGGAACAATGACCTCAAATCCGCCACTTGGAACCTTTATATTTCCCGTAGGCGGTGCGGCTGCCGCAGCTAAGCCAGGAACATTAACTAGCAAAACTATTAACATCATTAATAGAAAGCATTTACGCATTTAAACCCTCCATTCTGCAAAAATAGTCCAGACACAAACTGTCTGGACTATTTCTAATTTTAAATTTAAACGTTGTTACTTGCCGCTGCCTGGAGCATGCTTCTTCGCCTTGGCAACGATCCAGTAAATAAACCCTGCCATCAATCCGGCAAATACTACGCCCAAACCAATCAAAATCCAAGTATCAAAGATGCCCAAGAAGCTCATGCCTGTCGTTATCATATCGCCCACTGTAAAAGGCACCTTAACACCAGTCAAATCCACAGAAACCGCAGCCGTTGGAACCGCCATATTCTATTACCTCCAATAATTTTTTTATAGAGTAGGGATTTACCCTTTGCTCAATTAGTAATAATGCGTGTCATACTCATCGTCATCGTCGTCCTTGCCCCTATAAAAGATAGACATGACGACAACGCACACTACAGCAGCCAAAAACAAGGCGATACACAAGAAAAATAAGGGTTGCACTTGTTTTGTAAAATACTTTACGTAATACCAAAATATTTCCATTCTTTCTGATGTGAAAAATGTTGTCGGCAGTCCTTTTGTGGGATCAGTCACTAAAAAATTCAGCATCATTTACGGGCCTTTACGACTATGCTGACAATAACCCCAAGCAACATACCCACTACTGCGACAGCAACAAAAATCATGACAAAAGGCGAAACAGTACCCATCATGTTTCGGTATATTTGCCAAAAAAATGTAAAATCCCATAGATCAGAGGTGTCCACGGTACCTGTCCTCCTCCCTCATTCGCTGCCAAAGAGCAAATACCGTATATAGCACGGCAAGCGACATGGTGAAAGTAACAAGCAACTTAATTAAGTCCTTGTTTCCCAGAAACCAAACTATGGTTGCGCCTAATAACGTTTCCAGTTCAGGCACACCTCCAAGGCAAAACGGGACATAAGAGCCAGCACAACCGGCACTGAAAACGCCAAACCAATAAGGATAGCTGCTGTTTTAGGGTCTACACTGGTTAGATACACCCTTACCCCCTCCCAAAAGCCATTTTTAGCAGCCATTTCAGAACCTGGAAAGCAAGGAGTAAAAAAATAGCGGCTGCTACAAGCATGTCACCAATAGTCATTTCGTTGGAGACGGCAATAAAGTTACCATTGGGAAGCTCCACCAAAGTCTGGTCGCGCAGCTCCAGCGGCTGATTGACTACATACACGTCTTTCGTTACCGCTGGTGCTTCCGGCTGCTGTTGTACGATGATTGGTTCGGCTTGTTGCGGATCTGGCTGTTGGATAGCCGCATCCGGATGAACAGCCGATTCCGTATGTACCTCCTGCGCCGGAATGGACGGTTCCGGTTGTGCTGGAGCTTCATCCTGGTTCAATAAATCACCTCCCAAAATGCAAAAAAAGAGACGCTGCCAAATGATCGGCTGCGCCTCTACGACTCTCGGATTTTACACAATTAAGAAACCTTATCCTACCCGAATACTATTGCAAGGCAGCATAAAATAACATAAAGTGTATCGAGGGACGAGCGGTTTAGGCGCTCTGACCTATGGAAAGTGAAAGTTGGTAGCTTTCACTTTCCGCGAAGCCTTGTAGATGTTGGTAGCATCTAACAAGGCTTTTTTGCTATACAGGTTTGTTGTTAGGTTTAGAATAGCCTAATATGTACTATTTGTCATCGTGCTGTATCCTACAATAGTTAGAAAGCTGCACGTTTGCAGATAATAACACAAATTTTCTTGCATGTGGCTAACGTCCCTAATCTCTAGGATACAAGAACTAAAATGCGAACAGGTTTTCCGTTCTGATACATCATAAAAAAAAAATCAGGACTTGTCTATATTTTCCGTGTTAATTCTACCCAAATATTTTTCATTGACCAGTTTTTCTATAACATGTTTAGGGTTCCCATCTTTTTCTATTTCCCATAAAACCTTTTGTTTCAAGTTGATGCAAATACTTATTGTTAAATCCCCTACTGGCTTTCTGCGTCTTGGCAAACTACATTCGTCCCCTTCTTCACATCCTTCACTTTTTTTTATTTTTAGCATACACAAAAAACGGCAATTCCCCAAACAAGGAAGTGCCGTTTTTTAAAAATACCGTGCTGCTTCCTAAAGAGATATATATCTCTCCCTTTATCCCCGCCCCGGCGTATAAATATCCCGCTCTCTTTGCTTTTTTCGATTCCAATCGGCTTCTGGATCAGGTGCAGCCGGATCGTGACTTTCCTCACGGCGACGGAAAAAATTCCACCATTTTCGTTCGGACGAAGCAGCCAAAAGCTTTTTCGTTTCTAACAATTCGCGCTTCAGATCCGCGATACTATCACTTTGCAGTCCTATTTCAGAGCGCATACTTGCCATATCTCCGGCCTGCTGCTTGCTGTACTCCGTCATCTGCTGCAACAACTCTAGCGCCTGGTCATATCGCTTATCATAGCGACTTTCATCGTTCAAAACAGGCATATTTACATCGCCCGTAGCGGCTAAAAATTGCATATGTTTAGCCGCGACAACCATTGCAGCCTTTTCGACGCTTATGCCGCTATCCTTGCATAGCGTAGCGAGTTCTCGCATGATCATAGCGTCTTTTTCGCCATACGTACGATTGTTACTATCGCTACGCTCTACCAAATATCCAGCCTTTTCTAGCGCCAAAGCATATTTGCGTACCGTAACGGCCTTAACCCCTAAAAAGCTTGCTACATCAGCGGTTTTCAACTTTTATCCTCCCATCTTTCATATCGTTTCCCGTATCATATACGCGTTACGCATATGATACGCTTGCCAAGAAACAAAAAGCAACCAGGAATCATCCTGGCTGCCCCCCATATTTGGCGTTGTAGTCTTCCACCATACGCACTATATCATCGTATTCCACTAATTCCTGTGTGCCATCCCACCAGGTAACATCCACATGTTTGACAAGGTAACCAAGCGTCTCAAAGCCATTCACCGTAAAATGTTCCCGTGATCCGCCAGAAAAAAGAGCATAGTAAGTTTTTCCAACTTCAAAGTCTACTAACATTTTAAACACCATCCTTTGCTAGTAGACTACCATCCACAAAACCGCACATATAACCAGCAGCCATAAGCTCCATTTCTCTTTTTTTATCCAGGCCACGGATACCCTGGACAAAATTCTCGGAACGAGACTTCGATTCTGCCATAACTTTCATAATTCTTTCCATATTATCTCTATTAATCACTCTTCTTCATCCCCCTTATTCGGTGTATGATCTTCGATCTCCTGAAACGTTTTAAGCGCGTCAGCCCACTCCCTGGGCAAATGCAGCTTGCTTTCTACACTATCATTTTGCTCATTATTCATGCTTATTCTCCTAAAATGTGGTATAATAAAAACAGATGAAAATTTGTTTTATCGGCCTTTTAATCCCCACGATTAAAGGGCTTTTTCTTTTAATAAAACCCTATCCGCGTGATACAATTTGTTCCGGTTAAGCAACTCCGACAGCAGCTCCATTTTATCTGTTTTCTTGCGTTTTTCCGCCATTTCTGCTTTTAATAGTTTTGTGTCCATGTAAAGCCTTCGTTTTTTCAAGACGTCCTCTTCAAAGTCGCGTTCCTTCACACGCTCGTAATCGTGGAACATGGTCTGGAATACCTTCATCGCTTCGACCATCATGTCCGCGTCCTCTGGCAGTTCTTCAGTGAGAATAAGCTTTTGCAGCCGCCCCCGGATCTGTGCAATTTCACGTTCTTTCGTTGTGTCGATGTCCTGGAGCCGAAAAAGATGGTCCCGGCACTCCGTGAATTGGTGCGGATCTCCTTTACGCAAAACCTTCCAGAAAGCAGAATTGTGAGTGAATTTATTGCCGACCAAGTGCGACCACAACATAGATAAACCGTCCAACCGGAGAAGAAAATCCATGCTGTCGAACACATTTTCTTCCCCGGTTTCCTCGTTCGCAAGACCCTTGAGCCAATCTCTATGTACTTCAAATTCCACATTCCAAACTTGATCCGGGTTCATGCCCCTGTCCAGATAGATCTGGTTAAAGTAGTCTTTACCCTTCTTCTTAATTTCTACGGATTTATTGTAAATCCGTAGTTGAAGCCGGGTACGATCTCCAAAATAAGCCGTTTCAAAAATTCCCGTAAACGGGTCTATACGCAGCACATCCGGCTTGTTATCGTCCGCCACGTTGCGCGGATACTCCATGCCCCGAAGATCGTCCAGCGTCCATTGAAACTGGTCAGAATGCACGCACAAGTCTATTCGGTTAGGCTTGCTAGCTTCATAGGCAAATCCCAACGCCGTAAGCACTTCTAAAGATTCTAAAAATGCATCTTGCGCGCCCAGCTCCCAAAGCTTAAATTGGTTAATCTGCACTTTAACCGGATACGTGCCATCATTTCGCCGCTTTTTGGCGAAAAATATAGCCATATCCTGATTGCGGATTTGATAGGCATAAATTGGACGCTGGCCCCCGGCCTCGATCTGGAATGTGGCAGGGTATTGGTAACGCTCCAATTTAACTTGAATATTGTCCGGCCGGCCCTCTTCTGCAACCTCCTTGCCTTCGACCAGCGTTTGCATCAATCCAGCAGCCATTACTTCATCGAAATTCCAAGCATCAAACGTGTACCAAAGCGTATCTACATTAAAAACAAAGCGTGAAGGATCTGGAGCGTACTTGTCTTTCCCCCGGTCAGATCCGGCCTTTTTGGTATAGCTTGCTGGCATAAAAACTCCCCCTGAACCCGTATTTTCCGAAAATCACCGCAACCCGACCTCGGAAAACCTTATAAAATCGTGTTTTTTTTAAACATTCCTCATGATTTCATGCGTTTTTCTCTGTTTTTCTTGCGGTGATAGCCCCAAACCCTAGAGCAGAGCGACTTTAGAGGGTATAGATAAAGCCCACCGTGACCCCATGTTATACTTTCTGGGGTCTGGTGCTGCTTTCGTCGTAACGCGCCCCGTTCCCCCCCTCAAAAAGCCAGGGCAAAAGCGCCAAAACTCCAGCAGCACCAAACTATTCACAACTTTTCATTATATGAATAATTCACAATAGTCCAATTATTTCGAATCTCGTTCATCTATGCGATTTATAGCCGTATTTACCTTCAGCAGAGAGGATTCTATACTCTTTACTTCCCCCGGCCAGAACCCTTTTTTGTAATACTCCAGATCCTTCTCCAACGCAAATAGGATGCGAAACAGCTCAGAACGTGTAAACTCAATCGTTTCCGTACCAAAATAATTCATATAGTTAAAACCTCCCAGGATTTAAGATCGCCTCCGGCGGCATAAGGACACGTCCTTATGTATCCTTTTGCCCTCGCCGGGTGTCAGCCCTCCAAACGGTGTTTGGAGGGGCATGAAAGGGTCGGACTAAGAACCCGCTCGTAAAGGGTCCGCTACGCCGCTACGCGCCCTTGACGGCTGCATACGGCGCTTTTATCACCAGATAACACAAAAGCCCCTGCGCTTCCGACGGACGAACATCGGGAACACAGGGGCCTTATATCATAAATTTGGGGTATTGTATGCGCCGGACAAATCCGGTACAATAATAACCAAAGCCATGTTATAGCGAGCGCCTGTTTCTCCGATCTCTTACATCGGTTAAGCAGCGAGAGTTGTCCAGACTCAAAGCGCCGCCATGAAACGTGGCCTTTTTATTTATCTAAAGAAAATATTACCACCGTCTATCAATTTTTACTAGTCTTAATTTCCTACCTCTATCAAGTTGTTATTTTACCGTTTCGCCCAATTTACGCCAGGCTTGTGCGGCCGGATCAGCAAATGTACGGCTAACAGACACCCGTAAGACAAGGTCGTCTCCTTCCTCACGATTACTAAAAAAATAAACCATCCGACTGCCGACATGATCAACCCCGGAAACGCACCATTCTGCTTCAAGTTCTTTTATGCTTCTCACAATTCATACCTCCAGAAATTTTGTTAAAGAAGAATCGTCCAGCTCGCGGAAATAATCCGCATAAGATGCTACCCGGCCCGATGCAATCAGACCGTCAATGTGTTCCCAACGCTCATCCGGCAGCGTGATACTCAGCCGCTTAGTCGTTCCGATTTTCTTCCGGCCCGATCCTGATCGTGCCCCTCCGTAGTTCTTGCTATGAAAATGTGGGTGTCTCATTGTATCCCTCCAATAATAATCAATCTCGTTCCAATACAATGTTTCTGCCAGGCTTCTTGAAATTTGCTACTGAAATCATCTTACTGCAGAAACTTGAAAAATGCAACACTTTTCAAAAAGGAATAAAAAAACCTACCAAGGATTACTCCTGATAGGCTTCTAACTCTTGTATTTTCGCCTTTAGCTTCTTGATATCTGAACTGTACGACCAGCGATAATAAATGGTCATGATGTACGCTGCTCCTGCCATACCGGACATGAGTATAAAAGTCTGAGGCAACATAACTAATTTATAATGATCGTCGTATATGAGTTGTTTAAATAAGCCCATTTGCGCTGGAGTAAAGTCATAGATTACCCTTCCTGCCATGCACAGAAATGCGATTATTACGCCTACAAATACAGCAATCTCAACAGCCCAAAAAATTAACTTCCCCCACCGAGTTTCCAAAAATCTATCAATCTTCTGGCCAACTTTTTTCATCCAACTTCCTCCTGCTCCGCTGCTTCTGTTTCCTTGACGATGGCCGTATATTTGGTATACTCCATTTTTGTCAGCTCACCCTTATCTAAAACATAGTAGCAATTCCGACCGACTTGTACCCGACGCTCCACAAATAAATTTTTACGTTGCCAATGCAAGCAGCTCGCCGGGATCAGGAGCCTTCCGAACATAGCGGCTATGCTTTCGGCGTTTTGTACTTGCCGCCAAAAATAGTATTCTTGGCTTAGTTTGGTGTACCGAATTTTCGGGATAGATGGGAATTGGTATAGCAGCTCCTGCGGATCATGTTTCACTTTGCTAGGCGGTACGATTGTTGGCATTTTTAGCTCTCCTTGCTTTGTCATGTACTTTTTCCAGCTTGGACATAAACGTATCTGCTTCGCGTTCTGTTTTCGGAAGCGGGAAACCGCCAACGAATGAATGTGAATCAAAGAGGTTCAAGCTGTGGATCTGCTTCACTTTTGCGCTGCTCAAGCTACGTGAATGCAGAAATTGCCCCTTCGGGCCAAAGCTGTCCGCCTGGAAGTCGTAATAGTCCAGGATAATTCCCTTGTTGCCCATCGGACGTACATGTATTAGTACCTCCAACATTTCGCGGATACGCGTATCTAAGCGGTTAATGCTTGGTGTGGCAAATATTTGTATGCTGGCCATTTTGCGTGCAAACGTCAAAATATCCGTGGCCAGTGTGTTTTCAAATTTAAGAGATTTCCGAGAATCGAACGACCGATGGGCCTCATCCCAAACGCATATGCTGCCGTGTGCTTCAGCCACCTTGAACCAGTCAGCGGGAACCTTCATTCGCTCTGCCCCCTGAAGGTCGTAATTTGCGAAGAGCTGCACCTTCCCGCGTTTCTGCTCGATCTTATTCTTGTACAGCCAAGCCATCATGCTTGCCGCAGTCGTTTTTCCGGCTCCTAGATTGCCCGTAACGCCTATTATATGTGGCATCCCCCGTTACCCCCTTCCACCTCGAACGGCTCGTCCATCGGCCATAATGATCGGCTTAGGCGGCTTCGGTATCAGTTCTTCGATTGTTCTCAGGAACGTTTCCGGCTTGGCTACAGACTTTTTGTAATCTTGCTTAATCTGCTTAACTATCTCCTTATACGGGCTACCCTTTGGGTGCAGCCTGGTGTTATTCCCCATGCTCTCCAGGAGCAGCAGCGCCCGAACCTGGTCCTCTGAGAATGGCGCTGCATAGTCGGACATGAACGCCAGGACTTGTTTTACATCGCTAATGTGTTGGACATTCGGAAACAGATCGTCGTTGATCACGGATTGGATCTTATCGGCGTTATCATGGCCACTCATTTCGCCACCGCCACGATCAGCAAAATAAACATAAACAAAGCTCCACCGGCTATGAGCAAAATCTTCCCGAACGACAAGCCTTTACGCTCTACATATTCCGGCTCAAAATGCGTGATCTGTCTCAGGACGATGCTTCTTTCCAGAGCCGCCAGGCGTTGGCAGTCCTGCACGTTTTCCACCGTTGTAGGGTAGAGGAAAATACGTCCTCTTGGCCCCGTATAAGCCTTAACATCGCCTTTAGGAACGTTATAGCTGCCGTCCATAGACCTGGCATATATCCGTTCTTCATTGGTCTCCACTACCGGGGCAATCGCTGCGGTACCATCCTCCTGGAGAATGACCAGTACGTCCTGTGGTTCAAGGGCTTCATCTACCTGTCTATTTCCGAACAACGCTGCTAATGCCATGCTTCTTCTCTCCTTTACGTTTCGATCTGTTAAACATCCAAAATCCAAGTGCTATAACCCATCCAACTCCAAGAGCCAAGCCGGAGCCGATAGCAAAAAAATAAGTAAATACGCTGCCTTCCATGTTACCCCTCCTATATCCACTGAAATAGACCAGCTTTAACGGCAAAATAGAGCCGTAGAATGACCTTGATGATCTGTAAGACACCCAG
>NZ_JBIYCV010000026.1:0-12973 GCF_044908085.1 Paenibacillus sp. RC73 | reverse complement strand
ATCCCCAGCCATTAAGAGCCATTAGCTCAGCTGGTAGAGCACCTGACTTTTAATCAGGGTGTCGAAGGTTCGAATCCTTCATGGCTCACCATTTTATTACATGCGCGTGTGGCGGAATTGGCAGACGCACTAGACTTAGGATCTAGCGTCTTTGACGTGGGGGTTCAAGTCCCTCCACGCGCATCTTGTTTTTGCGGACGTGGCTCAGCGGTAGAGCATCGCCTTGCCAAGGCGAGGGTCGCGGGTTCGATTCCCGTCGTCCGCTCCATATTTGCGCCCTTAGCTCAGCTGGATAGAGCGTTTGACTACGAATCAAAAGGCCGGGAGTTCGAATCTCTCAGGGCGCGCCATTTTAAAAAATTATACGTCGGGATGTAGCTCAGCTTGGTAGAGCACCTGGTTTGGGACCAGGGGGTCGCATGTTCAAATCGTGTCATCCCGATATTAATTTGCGGGTGTAGTTCAATGGTAGAACTTCAGCCTTCCAAGCTGATAGCGTGGGTTCGATTCCCATCACCCGCTTACTGATTACCTAGAAGCCGAGAGGCTTCTTTTTATTTTGTCCACAGTACATGAACTTTCTCTGTGTATAGGTTATTGCAAAAATCTCCTGTCATGCACAGTTGGGGATGACTTGTGCATATTGTACATAGGCGCTCGTTACTTTTAACACCCAGATCCCGTATTTCCCCTTTTACGTATCCCTTTCTCCTGTAGTAAGGCTAATTTTGTGATCAAATTCCTTCGATATAGGAATCCTATGATCATTAACGATCCGGATTCATGGTGATAACTCCAAGGCTGCTGTATTGAGTTGTACACAATGGCTTCTTTTTATGTGGGTATAGCTGAGTCTGGAAGGAAAAATAGCTCGGAAATATTGAAATTATGGTTGATTTGTGTATATCTTTGTGGATAGAAGCTTATTGGGTTTCACTTTGTCAACAAATAATAAACATATGCACATAATGATGCATGTTTTTTTGTTTAGGAAATCATGCTGTTTATAACACCTGTGCATAAAGTTTCGATGATTCTCTAGGCCATAAAGAAATTTCGTTTATTAAATTTCATTTTTATGCATAAAAAACCAATATATTCTCAAAAAAAGTATTTTAAAAGCGTGACTTTTTACTGTAAATTTTGCAGCTTTTCACGCGTTTTTATTGTATGATGTTAAGAAAGTGTCAAATTTCGTGTGTATACGTACCTTTGCAACAAAGCTGTATTTGGTGTGAACAGATTAGATGGGGGGAAAAGCATGACTGAGCTTACGTTAACCGCTAACAAAAACCAATCCAACAATCTGCTACGGCGGGACGTTCGTTTTCTGGGGAATATTCTTGGTGAGGTTTTGGTTCATCAGGGTGGCAACGAACTTTTGGATATCGTGGAAAAGATACGTGAGACAAGTAAATCGTTACGTGCCGGGTATCAGCCGGAGTTGTATGAGAATTTCAAACAAATCGTTAGCGGACTGGATACGGACATTCGTCACCAGGTTATTCGCGCGTTTGCGATTTATTTTCAGTTAGTGAATATTGCCGAGCAAAATCATCGTATCCGCCGCAAACGGGACTATGAGCATTCTGCTGGTGAAGATGTTCAACGTGGTTCAATTGAAAGTTCTGTTCAGGAGCTTAAGCAGGGTGGATTTTCTGCTGAGGACGTTAGCAATCTGCTAGAGGAGCTTTCTCTGGAGCTGGTTATGACTGCACATCCTACAGAAGCCACGAGACGGGTGATTTTGGACATTCACAAACGCATTTCCGAGGACGTCATGCTGTTGGATAATCCTATGCTCACCTTGAGGGAGCGGGAACAGGTGCGGGAAAATCTGCTGAATGAAGTGATTACGCTATGGCAGACAGACGAACTGCGTGATCGTAAACCAACTGTGTTAGATGAAGTTAGAAACGGGATGTATTATTTTCATGAGACTTTGTTTCATGTGCTGCCTGACGTATACCAAGAATTGGAACGATGTTTAGGCAAATATTATCCTGAGCAGAGATGGCATATTCCGACCTATTTGAGATTTGGCTCCTGGATCGGTGGGGACCGGGACGGCAACCCGTCTGTTACGGCTCATGTTACTTGGGAAACGTTACGTATGCAGCGTAAGCTGGCTTTGAGAGAATATCAGCACACGCTGAAGGAATTTATGGGTTATCTGAGCTTTAGCACTAGCATTATACGTGTCTCTGATGATTTGCTGGCTTCTATTGAGGAAGACCGGACCCATATTACGCTTAAAAAGATGGAAGTGTGGCATAACGAGAAAGAGCCTTACCGCATCAAGCTGGCCTATATGATAGCCAAGGTGAATAATATCTTGGATGAAAGCAAGCAGGGCACGAAGGAACGTTATAGTTCTGCTGAAGAGCTTATTGCGGATCTGAACGTTATTGATGACAGCTTGCGTCATCATTTTGCGGATTATGTGGCAGATACTTATATTCAGAAGATGATTCGTCAGGTAGAACTGTTCGGCTTTCATACGGCTACGCTGGATGTACGTCAGCATAGTCAGGAGCATGAAAATGCAATGACTGAAATCCTCTCTAAAATGAATATTGTTGGGGATTATGGCAAGCTGCCTGAGGAAGAGAAAATAGACCTGCTGGAAAAGCTGCTGAACGAGCCGCGTCCGATTACGTCGCCGTATTTGAAATATAGCGACAGCACTCAGGAATGTCTTGATGTATATCGTACGATTTATCTGGCTCAGGAGGAATTTGGAAAGCAATCCATTACAAGTTACTTGATCAGTATGACTCAGGGAGCAAGCGACTTACTGGAAGTTATGGTGCTGTCTAAAGAAGTGGGTTTGTTCCGTATCGAAAAAGATGGCACAGTGGTATGTACATTGCAATCCGTTCCTTTGTTTGAAACGATAGACGATCTGCATGCTGCCCCTAGTATTATGAAAAGGCTGCTGAACTTGCCTGTATATCGCCAATCCGTAGCAGCAATGGATCAGCTCCAAGAGATCATGCTGGGTTATTCAGATAGTAACAAGGACGGCGGTGTGGTGACGGCGAACTGGGAGCTTCGGGTTGCGATGAACAGCATTACGGAAGTGGTTAATGAGTTCGGCGTAAAAGTGAAGTTTTTCCACGGACGCGGGGGAGCACTGGGACGCGGAGGAATGCCGCTTAATCGCAGCATTTTGGCCCAACCTCCTCATACGATCGGAGGCGGCATCAAGATTACGGAGCAGGGTGAGGTACTCTCATCCAGATACTCGCTCAAAGGCATCGCTTATCGAAGCTTGGAACAGGCAACATCAGCTCTGATTACCGCAGTGGCATATAATCGTTCTGGTAAGAAGGAAGTGTTCGAGGAGAGCTGGGAAGAGATCATTTCCCGTATTTCTGAGGTATCGCTGGAGAAGTATCAGGATTTGATTTTCCGAGACCCTGATTTCTTCACTTTCTTCAAGGAATCAACTCCATTGCCTGAGGTGGGTGAACTGAATATTGGCTCTCGTCCGTCCAAGCGTAAGAACAGTGAACGTTTTGAGGACTTGCGCGCTATTCCATGGGTTTTTGCATGGACGCAAAGCCGTTACTTGCTACCTGCTTGGTACGCGGCTGGAACAGGGCTGCAAAGCTTCTATCAGAACAATGAGGATAACCTCAAGGTGCTGCAAACGATGTTCAAGGAATCAGCTTTCTTCCGCTCCCTTATTGATACACTGCAAATGGCGATTGCGAAGGCGGATTTGCTGATTGCAGAGGAATATGCAGGGATGTCCGATAATGAAGAAGCTCGCCAGCGCATTTTCGGACAAATTTCAGCGGAATTCAAGCTGACATCCGAGCTGATTTTGAAAATAACAGGACAATCGGAAATTCTGGACGATGTGCCGGTAATTCAGGAGTCCATCCGATTACGTAATCCTTATGTCGATCCGTTAAGCTACTTGCAGGTTCAGTTGCTTAGTGAGCTACGCGAACTACGTGACCAGAACGGGGACGATGCGGAACTGTTACGTGAGGTGCTGTTAACCATTAACGGAATTGCCGCAGGGCTGAGAAACACGGGCTGATACAGCTTGACCGCATGAACACAGGCAATCGGGCGCTTATGGGTGCCCGATTGTGCTGTTTGCATGTATATGACGGAGCAGGAGTCCAATTGGTGTCAACGCTACAGTTGATTTTCCGATTAAATTGAACTACGATGAATTATCATAACAATGTAATGAGTAACCCATCAGCAAGTCTGGGGGAGTATAGAGTGGATAATATGGAAAGCCGCTTGGTTAGGCTGGTGCAGAAAGGTGATCAGCGAGCTTTTGCGGAGTTAGTCGAGTTATATAAAGATCGGATTTTTCATCTTTCCTACCGGATGCTTGGGAATCGCCATGAGGCGGAGGATCTGGTGCAGGAAACTTTTTTGCGTGTATATCGTAATTTGGAGAAATATGACCATGGGCAGAAGTTCTCCACATGGATTTACCGGATTGCGACGAATCTGTGCATTGACCGTCTGCGAAGGAGAAAGCCTACATACTCACTGGATGCTGAGATGAATGAGCAGGAAGGTGTGGATGGGTATGCGATGCTCGCTAGCGAAGAGCTTACACCCGAAGGGCGTACGCTGTTGTCCGAGACACAATCCTTGATTCATGATGCCATTGACAGCCTTCCAGACAAGTACAGGACGATTATGGTTTTGCGTTACTTGCAGGAGCTTTCCTTGCAGGAAATTAGCGATGTGCTGAATCTTCCGGTCACTACCATTAAGACGAGGGTTCACCGGGGCCGGGATTTCCTACGCAAAAAATTGGAGCACAAGCTGTAAATTATGTGTTCAGGATCTTGGAAAGTGCGCGCACAGATGTTTTTTGTGAAACATATTGCTCGTTGTAGCGTATGTAAAGTGAGCAAAGTTTCTAAGCCGGAGCATGTTATGTAGAGGAACACGGAAGAATATTAGAAAGGATTGGCTCATATGGATTGCAAACAAGCCGTCTCTTTTATGCATGACTATCTGGATGGCGACCTGTCTGAGCAGGACAAACAGGAGTTAGAGCATCACTTGTTCACCTGCCCGGAATGCCGCATGCGTTTTAAAGAGCTGGAGCGGACGGATGCGATGCTTTATGGTACACGGCATCAAGTGCCGTGTGTATCGGATGAGCTGACACTTCGCATTATGAATGCTTTGCCGCCGCATAGAAGAGCGCCAATGGTGCCTATGCTGACTTGGGTGAAAAGGCACCCGGCTGTTACGGCCGCTGCTTTCTTTCTTGTTATAATATGCTCAAGTATGGCAAGCTTTTCGACCACAGACCATCAATTGGTAGTCAAGGGAAGCCATCTGGATCAGGTTGTTATTCAAGGGGATACTGTGATAGTGCCTGAAGGTAAATCCATTGCTGGAGATTTGACCGTGCAAAATGGCGAGGCTCGGGTATATGGCGATGTGGAAGGGAATGTAACTGTGATCGACGGTTCCTACTATCAAGCGTCCACAGCACATATTGCAGGACAGGTCAAAAGTATTGATCAAACCTTGGATTGGATTTGGTATAAAGTTACTGATTTGTTCGGAGGTACGTCCTCTCCATAAAAGAAGCTTGAACTGGCAAGAATGATATCGAGCGCCTCTTCCGCTGGAAAAGGCGCTTTTTTTGTATATAAAGCTGGCGATTTGTACTTTATTTTACTGTTTTTAGTGGTTCTTTTGTCGTGCGGCTTGCAACGCGGGCCTTATCGTTATAACCTAGATAGAGAGAGCATACTGTGTACATATTACACTTACTCACTACAGAAAATTGCGGGGGCATGCGCATGTTGGATTATTTCGCGGACCTGACTTGGAAAGAGTCCATTAAAGATATTATCGACATTCTGATCGTAACCTATATTATGTATCAACTTATTTTACTTGTTCGTGGAACGCGTGCAGTTCAATTGCTAAAAGGAATTCTGTTCCTGGTGGTTATTTGGGCCGTAAGCACGTGGTTTGATTTGTATACGCTCAAATGGCTGATGAACCAGATGTTTACCTTTGGTGTGGTAGCTATTTTCATTATTTTTCAGCCTGAATTGCGTCGTGCCCTGGAACAACTGGGGCGAGGCAAGCTGTTTGGGCGTTCGTCTGCGGATGATGAGGAGATAAACAAGTTAATCGGGGAAATGATTAAGGCGCTGAATTATTTATCACGTAGAAAAATAGGGGCTTTGGTCGTATTTGAACGCGAAACGGGGCTAAACGAATACACGGAGTCCGGTATCAAGACACAGGCAGTGGTCAGTTCCGAGTTGCTGATCAATATTTTTATTCCAAATACGCCCCTTCATGATGGTGCGGTCATTATTCAAAATAATCAGATTGCTTCTGCGGCCTGCTACTTACCACTGTCGGAAAATCCATTTATCAGCAAGGAGCTGGGAACTCGTCACCGGGCAGCGATTGGGGTGAGTGAGGTAACGGATGCCGTAACTGTGGTGGTATCAGAGGAGACAGGGCAAATTTCTTTGGCTATCAATGGACAGGTCGTGCGCGATATTAAGGAAGAATCCTTAATATCCAAGCTGTATGAGGAGCTGCGGCCGACACCATCTTTGAAGGAAAAACGCGGCTCATTCTGGAATCGGAGGGGAGGCCGTGGAAATTCATGATGGACAAATGGATTAACAACAATACGATTTCTAAAATATTGGCACTCGCGGTTGCCGTCTTGCTGTGGGGATTGGTTCATCTGGATACAGGCACGCCTTCGTCCACGCTGACCGTTTCTTATGATAATAAAGTGATTGATAATGTAGGCATTCAGACCAGTGGTTTGGATGAGTCAAAATATGTATTATCTACAATGGATACTGACCATGTGAAAATGGAGGTTAGAGGACAGCGCTCCGTGCTGACTTCTTTTTTCGCAGATAATTACCAGGCTCAATTGGATTTGAGTGGATTAGGAGCAGGTACTAAAACCTTGCCGCTCGTAGCGAATCTGCCGAATGGCTTGGAATTGGTGTCTATGACTCCTAATCGTGTTACGGTCACGATTGAGGAAAAGGCAACGAAATCATTTGAAGTTTCTATTGTTTCCAATGGTAAACCGGATACCGGCTTGCAGCTAGGAGTGCCTGTGGTCGCCCCTCAAACGGTGAAGGTCACCTTGCCTAAAAGCCAGTTGAGTACAGTGGCTGCGGTGCAGGGGGCTGTGGATACGGAGGGAATCTCGGAGAAATTTGAGCAGAAGCGGGTGAAGCTGAAGGCTTACAACAAAAAGGGACAGGAACTTACAGGAGCGGTTATTGAGCCCTCCACAGTGTCTGTTGAAATCCCGGTAACCCAGCAAACGAAGTCTGTGCCTGTGAAGATTGTCTATTCCGGGGAGCTGCCGAACGGTTTGGCGCTTTCCAAAGTTAATGCAAATGTAAAAGAAGTGGTTGTTTACGCTTCGCAGGATGTTTTGAACAGCCTTAGCTCCTATGTTACGGCTACACTCGATCTGAGCCAATTAACGAAAGCAGGGACCCAAACAGTTCAAGCTAATTTGGCAGCGCCCGCCGGTTCTGATAAAATCGAGCCTGGCTCAATACAAATTCAGGTGACAGTTGCGCCTTCTAATCAGGTGACCGATGCGGAGCGGACATTGTCAGGCATTCCGATTGTTGTGCAAGGGGCAGGAGATGGGACGATTGCGACTATTACAACGCCCGCGGACAAGACGATGGATGTTACCGTGAAGGGGCCGCAGGATATGATAAGCAATTTAACCAACGATGATATTAGTTTGGTCGCAGACGTAAGTGGTCTGGAGGCTGGTCAGCATGAGGTTATGTTGAAGGTAGGCCTGCCCAAATACATTACGCAATCCGGAAACGCCAGCCAGTTAACGGCAACGGTAAACATTGAGAGCCCTTCAACGCCGGCTGTAACGAATCCGGGCAGCGGGAATGAATCAACCCCTTCCGGTAGTGGTAATAAGGGGCAGGAGAGGCCACAGGGGGGCCAGAGCGGTCAAGGCGGCTCCTCTGATGCAAACTCCGGGGACAGTGCAGCTGCGGAGGACAAAACAAATCCTCATAACGGCGCAGATTCTTCTGCCAATGGAACCCCGGAGAGCAGTCAGCCATAACATGATTTATCTGTAGTAAATATTTAAGGTTCATTAGACAAAAAAGGGAGTCATTATACATGGGGAAATATTTTGGTACAGATGGTGTTCGAGGCATTGCTAATCAGGAACTTACAGCAGAACTGGCATATAGCATTGGCCGCTGCGGCGGATATGTTTTAGCAGGGAATGTAGAAAAACCAACAGTTGTTATCGGTATGGATACACGGGTGTCCGGTCTGATGCTGGAATCGGCGCTTGTAGCCGGTTTGCTGTCTATCGGGGCTAATGTGGTTCGTCTGGGTATCGTTTCAACGCCGGGAGTCGCTTATCTTACACGTCAATTGAAAGCGGACGCTGGTGTAATGATCTCGGCTTCCCACAATCCGGTGGAAGACAACGGCATTAAGTTTTTTGGCGGCGACGGGTTTAAACTGACAGATGAAACGGAACTAAGAATCGAAGAGCTGATGGATGCGAAAGAAGATCAATTGCCTCGTCCAATTGGCGGCGGATTAGGTACGGTTGTTGTAGACGAGCATTCTCGCTACGATTATCTGGAGTTTTTGAAAACAACGATTAGCCATTCTTTTGAAGGGCTCAAAATCGTACTGGATTGTGCGAACGGAGCGGCTTATGAGCTGGCGCCGAAGCTTTTTGCGGAATTGGGAGCCGAAGTTCACACCATCGGTGCGGAGCCAAACGGGCTGAATATCAACGATCATTGCGGTTCAACCCATCCTGAAAAGCTGAAAGAGGAAGTGCGTCGCTTGAAAGCTGACATTGGTCTGGCCTTTGACGGCGACGCAGACCGTCTGATCGCGATTGATGAAAACGGTGAAGAGGTAGACGGCGACTATATCCTTTGTATCTGTGGGGATGCGCTGAACCGCGCTGGAAAGCTCAAAGACAGCACTATTGTATCGACTGTGATGAGTAATATTGGTTTTTACAAAGCAACGGAAAAGCTGGCGCTCAAGACTGCGAAAACTGCAGTTGGTGACCGGTATGTAATGGAAGAAATGCGTCGGGGCGGCTTTAATCTGGGCGGTGAGCAGTCTGGTCACGTTATTTTCCTCGATTACAATACGACGGGCGACGGTATGTTGACCGGGATTCAACTGGTGGATACCCTGAAAGCTTCCGGTAAAAAGATGAGTGAGCTGAAATCGCTCATGAAGCAGTATCCGCAAGTGCTGGTTAATGTGCGTGTACAGGACAAACGCAATTACGAGGGCAATCCTGCCATTGCAGAAGCGATTGAGCAGGTGGAACAGCAATTGGGTGATAATGGACGCGTATTGGTTCGTGCTTCCGGTACAGAATCGCTTATTCGTGTTATGGCTGAAGGTCCGGATAAGGATGAGCTGGAGCAATTTGTAGGACAGATCGTAGATGTTGTAAAAAAAGAATTAGTTTAAAATTTTGTAAACGTCGGTTGCCTGTTGAAAGTAAGCAGGCGACCGCGTTTGCAGATATTATTTTTAATTGAATACTTACCTGAATTTGCAAATATGAATAAAGTGTCATTGCCAAATGATGCTGAGCTGAATATAATATAGGGATGCTGTGACTCAGAAAGAGAAAGTGAGGGTTGTAAGGTAATGTAATACAAGCGCCAGAGCTTGATTTTGCGCGGGGGAACTTGTTGGTGAGGCAGATCATTCAATTTGGATGATGTTGCTCACAGATGGGTTCACGGCAAAGCGAGCTGACGAGGTGAAGGTGTTCGAAACATTCGGCGGGGACCTTCCGGTGAGGCATCGACCCGTAAATCGGCAGCGGAAAATAAGCAGGCAACTGTTTACACAACGCACCGATAGATGCTTTTATTTTATAACCTAAATTATAAGATTCATTTCATGAATGTGCGGCCATCATCATTGGCGTGCGCGGTTTGGGAATTTCGTTACATTCGTGAAGAGATGCCTGTAATTTCTATAGTTATCATTGACAACTTCATAGATGAATGAACTTTATTCCGCAATCTACCGTACACGTTAGTCCTGTGATGAGTCGTCCTGTGAAATGATGATCGGGAGGATAACGAATATGTGTGGCATTGTAGGATATATTGGTGATCAGAATACGCAAGAGGTATTAATTGACGGATTGAAAAAGCTGGAGTACCGCGGTTATGACTCTGCGGGTATTGCCGTGTTTACAGATTCAGGACTGCAAGTAGCAAAGGCTAAAGGTCGTCTGGCGAATCTGGAAGCGAAGCTGGATGGTGCGCCGCTGGTAGGCCATGCAGGTATCGGGCATACACGTTGGGCAACACACGGTAAGCCTTCAGATGAAAACTCCCATCCGCATTTGGATGAGAGCCAAAAGTTCTCCGTGGTTCATAACGGGATTATCGAGAACTATCTGGAGCTGAAAGAACAGCTGATCAGCGAAGGTCATACCTTTATTTCCGAAACGGATACGGAAGTTATTTCCCATCTGGTTGCGCGTGAATATAAAGGAGATATCGTCAAAGCGGTACAAAAAGCAATTACCTTTATGCGCGGTGCCTTTGCACTGGGTGTGCTGACAGAGCACGAGCCTAATAAGCTGGTAGCTGTTCGTCAAGCTAGCCCGCTGGTTATTGGTGTGGGAGAAGGCGAGAACTTTATCGGTTCCGATATTCCGGCTATTCTGAAATATACACGCAATGTATTTATTTTGAATGATGGCGAAATGGCTGTTTTGACCAGTGATGCCGTCGAATTAATGACAATCGAAGGCCAATTTATTTCTCGGGAAATGATTCATGTCGAATGGGATGCTGTAACAGCGGAAAAAGGCGGCTATGAACATTTCATGTTGAAAGAAATCCACGAACAGCCTAAGGCTTACCGTGACACAATGTTGGGCCGAATCGACAAAGAAACTAAAAGAGTTGTTCTTCCTGAGTTGAAGCTGACAGAAGAACAAATTAAAAATATTCGCAATATTCAAATCGTTGCTTGTGGTACAGCCTACAATGCTGGTTTGATTGGTCGTACGGTTATTGAAAGCATGGCTCGTATTCCGGTGGAAAACGACGTGGCTTCCGAGTATCGTTATCGTTCGCCAATCGTAACACCAGAGACATTGGTAATCGTAGTGAGTCAATCCGGTGAAACTGCCGATACGTTGGCAGCACTGCGTGAAGCACAAGCGAACGGCGCTCATGTACTGGCGATTACAAACGTAGTTGGCAGCTCCATTGCCCGCGATGCAGATGATGTGTTGGTTACACTGGCAGGACCTGAAATTGCCGTAGCTTCCACCAAGGCATATTCTTCGCAGTTGGTTGCGTTTTACCTGTTTGGTCTGTATCTGGCTCAAGTACGTGGCACACAAACGGATGAGCAAGTAGCTCAAGTGTTGGCTGCTATGGAATCACTGCCAGAGCAAGTGGAAGAAATGCTGGGTAAAGCAGATGCGATCAAAGCCTATGCTGAGCAAATCGCCAGCCACAAGCACCTGTTCTTTATTGGTCGCGGTCAGGACTATGCTGTAGTACAGGAAGGCTCCCTGAAGCTCAAGGAAATCTCTTACATTCATTCCGAGGCTTATGCTGCGGGTGAGTTGAAGCATGGTACACTGGCATTGATCGAAGACGGTATTCCGGTTATCGCTTTGGTAACACAGGAATCCGTGTTGGAGAAAACCGTGAGCAATATCAAGGAAGTGAAAGCACGTGGCGCAGACGTTCTTGCGATTACGTACGAAGAGCACGCTGTTGAGTTGTTGAAGTCAGTGGATCAGGTATTTGCAATTCCGAAGACACTTCCAATCCTGTCGGCTGCGATTTCGGTTGTATCTCTCCAGTTGTTGGCTTACTATGCTTCCCTCGCTTTGGGTCATGATGTGGATAAACCACGTAACCTGGCGAAAAGTGTAACGGTTGAGTAAGGGCAGTATATTGGTACAAAGGCTGTCTGGTGATAAAAAAGTGTGGAACCAGTAAAAAAAGTCTGGAACTAGTCATTTTACAAACATCAAGAAAGATCCCGATGATATTATATCGGGATCTTTTTAGCTTAGGAGGGCAATTATGTCTACAATAGGCCAACGAATTCGAACTATTAGAAAAACAAACAACCTAAATCAAATTAAGTTTGCAAATACAATTGGAATTTCTCAAGGAACGTTGAGTGAGCTGGAGCAAGATAAATACAGGCCCTCTCTTGATATAATTATAGCTGTTAAAGAAAACTTCAATTCGCATATAGAGTAGTTAATCTTTGGAGATACGCCTATATCAAAGAATACTATTTTTAATTTAGCCATTGAAGCCCAGGAGCTAGAGCTTATTTCTTCGTTTCGAGAACTCACTAAAGAAGATAGAGATGAAATTATTGATTTTATAAAGCTAAAGATTGTTCGGTACTAATCTTTCCAGGAAGCCTCTTAATTAATATGTCTTAAAAATGCTTATTTTAATTCGCGGCATTTATGTATAAAAAAATAATTCAATGTCACTAAATTCACTTAGCATGTTTGATATTGCTTTTATAACACCCCACGGCATCTGTTTTCAGCAAGTTTTTTTATACTTGCTCAAGAGCCATACGTGAGAAATGGTTTGAAAAAGCTTTGAAAGAAGGCGGTTGGAGTCTCAGCATTAAATAGACCCCAGCTGATCTAAAATCAATTTACATAAGAAATGAATTTGAAGATTATGAAGAATGTAGAGTGGTGGTAAAAGAATCATTACAAGGTCTTAACATAGAGACCTATTTACAGATGAGCCCAGACAATAGGGGGATTTCATTCGATTAGCAATACAAAGCAAATAATCAGTTGTAACATCAAAAACCTCTGGATTGTCAACAGTAAATCAAACAACTTTTTTAAGGGCTGCAAGGCGATACTGAATAGGCGTCATATAGCCTAAAGTTCCATGAATGCGATGTT
>NZ_JBIYCV010000025.1:0-13580 GCF_044908085.1 Paenibacillus sp. RC73 | reverse complement strand
TTTTGAGGCTATGACCTCGTGCGCAACCCCATCGTACCGAGGCGCTCGTTTTTATGCAAAGAGCAAATTATTTGTTTTACAGGAATTCTAACGGGGCAGTTATGCTTAGTGAAAATGAGCAAAAGCAGCCCATCCTCTGACGAGGAACGAGCTGCTTATTACTTTTCTAGCTCTTTTTCCATCTTGGAGTACCTATTTCCTCAAAATTGAGGTTTTACAGGGCTATCATTCAAGTGCTGAAAACTGCAAATATGGTATTAGGTTCTCGTTTTAACGGCTAACCCACTAAACGATACAGGCCCAACAACATCGGCTCTTGTATTTGCAGTAAGGTTTTCTGCTGTGACTGTGTAAACATGGGCACCGGCTATTACATTTCTATCTTCCGCCTGGAACGTAACTGCATAATTTTGTTCAGAACCAGCAGATTCGATACCTTGTTGGGTGTTGAAAATCTCTCTTCCATCGCGGAAGATTCTAAAGAGTATTTGCGCAATGCCAGTGACACCTCGAACACCCACAGTTGCTACTAAATCTACCCGATTAGGTTGAGAATTGACTGGAATACGTAAAGTGATTGTTGCAAGGCGAGATCTTGCTGGTGAACGTCGGATAATAAATGAGTTTGCTAAGTTGAATCTACGGCGCGGCTGTACGGCAGCTTTATCGAGAATACGTACCAAAATATCAACTCCTCTTGTTTGATATCTCCAAGATATGTTGGACACAAAGAGAATGATTGGACAATTATGTAAGATGCTTTGATTTGAATCAAATACATTATGAACAATGGTAAAGAGCAAATTACAGGTGGGGGTGAATAATTGTAAGGGGACGTACAAGAAATCCTAACCTACTACGTACTTCATGACTGTAACGTTACTAAATAATTATTATCCACCAGGAGCGCCTCAGCAGACATAGAATGACGTTAACGGGAAACGATAGTTAAAAAAATGATTTTGTATTTCGAAGAAGGCGCTGACATCCTATAACATAATATTCGCGCTGTGGCCGTTGGCCTTGATCTGCTAGGAGTTTTTTCGAAGAAGAGGAGTCAGGCAGATACATCCATTCCCCTAAGATAGGAACTATCTAAGAGAAATGGACGTAGTGAATACGAGAACGTTAGACGTAATTCCTAAAAAAATAATTAATGAACTGACTATAAGATCATTTCAATTAGGGGAAGATTCGTAATGATTATTAAACCAAATGACTTTAATGTGAAAGAACTAAAATATCGTATTAGATCTACAGCAGTTGAAGATGCAAAAAGCTTGTCTGAACTACGATTACAAATTGATAGCGAGACAGAAAATATGGACAGAGAAAGTGGAGAAGAATTTATTGACGCCTCCGGATTTGAGGAGATAATTAAAACAGATCAAGAGAGTCCAAGGAACCTATTCTTAGTTGCTGAAATTGAAAATCGCATTGTTGGTTTTTCGCGGTGCGAAGGAACAAATTTAAAGCGACTATTGCATAAAGTGGAATTTGGAATATGCGTACTAAAAGAATTTTGGGGATATGGAATTGGAAAGAATCTATTAAGAGAGTCTATAATATGGGCTGATTCAGTTGGTATACAAAAAATGGTATTGAACGTGTTAGAGACAAATGAGAACGCAATAGAATTATATAAAAAACAAGGATTTGAAATTGAAGGAGTATTAAAACATGATAAGTTGCTTACTGATGGTAGACTATACAGCAGCATTGTAATGGGTAGATTTAAAGAAAAATAAAACAAATGTTAGCAATTCATAGGAGTCAGGAACTACGCATAACATAATATTCAAGCTGCGGCTCTTATGGAGCCTTGGTCTGCGAGATGGATTTCGGGGAGGGATTTCAGCAGACAACTCCTGACGGGGTTCATGAATACAGAAACGTTATGCGAAACCTCAGTAAATTAAATAGGGTACATGGAAGTGAATTGATGGAGGGACCAATCATAACTTGTATGAGTATAGGCGTTTATGCTCATGCACTTAGAAGAGGCAATAAATACATCGTAAAAAATGAGGACAGGGATAAGTATAGAATCATTGGAAATCACGGGAAAGCAGTTTGGATATCAAAAGCATTTTTTATTGAAGGAAATATAGAAGTGCCTTATTTAGAAACATGGAAGTTTGAGGATAATCCAAAGGAGTTTGATTTGGTGGAGGTGACCCTTACTTTTTCGGATGGAAGTGAACGGTGGAGTTTGGTGACAACCCCTCAAAAATTAGTGAATTACTTTAAAAAAGAAATGGAATCACCAGGATTTAATATTAAACATCTAATTATAACGAAAACAATGGACCACGACGATATTGAAAAAACATTGAAATATTTAGAGGTAAATGATGGATTAACAGAAGCAAGCAAACCTTTGGAACGTTGATTCGGAGAGGACAGAGGAATTGCATAACATAATATTCAAGCTGCGGCTCTTATGGAGCCTTGGTCTGCGAGATGGATTTCGGGGAGGGATTTCGGCAGACAACCCCTGACGGGTTCATGAATACAGAAACGTTACGCGTAATTACTGCAATTCTAAAGAAGAGAGGAGAAATACAATGGATCAAATCAAATATCCGATTGGTCAATTTCAACCCAAAAACAATCTTTCAAATGATGAAATAATATATCTTATTAAACAAATTCCTGAACTAATTAAGCGACTAAATACATTGCTGATTGGTCTCGAACAATACCAGTTGGAGACTCCGTATCGGCCGAACGGTTGGACAGTAAAGCAGGTCATACATCACTTAGCTGATAATGATATGAATGCGTACCTGAGATTTAAAAGAGGATTAACTGAAAATAATCCATTAGCAAACACATATCGAGAAGATTCGTGGGGAGAATTAATTGATTACAAGAAGTTGCCCGTAGAGAA
This sequence comes from Paenibacillus sp. RC73, assembly GCF_044908085.1. NCBI lineage: Bacteria > Bacillati > Bacillota > Bacilli > Caryophanales > Paenibacillaceae > Paenibacillus > Paenibacillus sp. RC73. Next base: position 10,687 of record NZ_JBIYCV010000025.1, on the reverse strand, counting down.
TTCGCTATCACTTATTGAAATATTGCATCATCGCTTTTTAGTGTTGCTGAAAGAACTTAGTATAGAAGAGTATAAACGGACTATACAAACCGAAGTATTAGGAATAATTACATTAGAGACAGCTATACAAAGATTTATTTGGCACCACAAACACCATGCATCCCAAATCGAAAACCTAATAAGAAGAGAGAAATGGAAAGACATATAAGAAAGAGGGTAATTGTAAGGAGTTCAAAGATGGCAGTAACAACGCATAACATAATATTCAAGCTGCGGCTTCTGATGGAGCCTAGGTCTGCAAGATGGATTTCAGGGAATCATTTCAGCAGACAACCTCTTCGGGGTTCATGAAAACAGAAACGTTATCAGAAATCTGCGTAAAGATGGTGAAATAAATGAAAAGAGGCATTTGCTTTGAAATTCCAAACTCATATGGCAGCTTTCTTGGAGAAATATTAAAACCAATCGGAATAACTTCCTTCAATTGGTTTATTGGAGGAGAGGAATCTTATTTAATAGTTGATGATAAATTAGGAGATAGTCTTTTTCCAGAAATGATGATTGGAATGAAAGGAGAAGAACTAAAACAGATTATTGAAAATAAGAAGTACTACTTAATATTTGCGAATTTAAAGGCGTATCCATTAGAAACAAAAATAATTGATGTAATGTCATATGAAGAATATTTATTGAGTGAGTGCCAATTAGTTCTCCTTGTGATTGATAGTGTGTACATAGCAGTCTATTGTAAAGACCATAAAAAACTTGAAGACTTATATGAACACATAAAGAGACAGGGATTTGAATCTCTTGAATATATAACTGATGAAAATGATACAAGGACAAGACTATCTATTTGGTGATTAAAACAAAAATTGATTTTTGCGCTTCTTTCTATTCAATAACAATATGTTCCCCACATTAATTGAAGGTGGTGGTGATAAAAGAGTTTATAAAATTTCTACTAATACAAGTGAAAAGATTATACTTACAAGGATTACAGGATAGCATTCTGCTCGCGGTTTCCTTGCTGAGTAAGTCTATAGTCTATAGGGGCAGAAGGCGAAAGTGAAAGGCCAAATGCCCATCAAGCGCAGCGATCTTAAACTAAACCAAAACAAGCCGAAGCGACAAAAACACACGCTTCGGCTTGTTTTATATTTGTTTCTTATTTTTATCCCTTACTTCCCACTCACCGACTTAAACCATTCATTCACTTCTTGCGTAATCTGGTCACCGCCATTGGATTTCCAATTGGCTACAAATTGGTCAAAGGCATCGATCGGCAGCTTGCCGTAGATGATTTTGTTGAAGGTTTCCATTTCGGACTGGCGAAGCAGGTTCCATTTGGATACCATCGTTGGTGTCGCAGCACCGGTGAAGTAGTTTTGCTTGCGAATGTCTAATTGCGACATGACTACCTTGGCTGCGGCCCAGTTTTCGGGTTTGCGGAACTCGGCCATTTGTTTCTCATAAGGGGTTTCTGGCGTCTTCCCATCAGCCAGTTTAACGAGTGTCTTCATGTACAGATCCGGGATACGTGCCGGGCCCGTCAGGAAAGGGAACTCGTTGGAGAAGTCTTTAATCTTCTCTTTATCACTGGTCGGTTGTCCGTCCACGATGTCCCAATCGTAGCCTTTGGCGAAGCCGTATTCATATTTACTGCCAGCGGCCGGGTTAGCCAGGTTATCGAGCAGATAGTTATAGTACAGGAAAATGGCTTCAGGATGCTTCGCGTCCTTGTTAATCATAATACTGGCGTTGACGCCGGCGTTCTGCCATTTCGTACCGATGAGTCCATCTGGACCTTTTGGGACTGGATAAGCTTTAATTTTCGCTCCAGGCACATTCTTCAACAGATCGGGGGCTGGCCAGTCTGGAATCCAGTTGGATCCGGGCAGAATACCTGCGGTGCCTTTCGTCCAGCTCTCCGCAGATTTACCTTCATCCCACAGGGCGGAGTCGGTATGAATATAGCCTTTTTCCATCCACTCACTAAGCTTCGCGAGTGCCTGCTTTGCACCTGGATTAATGGAGCCGTACTCCAGATTGCCATCGGCGTCTTTGTTCCACTGCTCCTGGACCGTGCCGTATGCTCCGAATAACCAATCGAGTGAGCCCATCCAGGTGTTTGTATTATTTTTCAAAGAAATTGCGAGTGGAAAAACTTCATTAGGTGCTAAGCCATCCGGGTTCTTGTTCTTGAATTTATCCATGATATTTTCAAGATCCGCGATGGTTTTGGGAGCTTCCAGATTCAGCTTTTCCATCCAATCTTCCCTGAGCCACAGCAGCGTGTCGTCATTATCTGTGTATTCCAGGATCGGCATATTGTATTTCTTGCCGTCCTTGGTGAAAGGGTACCATAGCTCCGGATGCGCTGCCGCGTGGTCTTTCAGAATTTTATTTGCATACTTGTCGAACAACTCATCGATGGCAATGAATTGACCGGAATCAATAAGTTGATTGGTCAATACCGCATTGGTGGGTACCGAAACGAAATCAGGCAGCTTCTCGCCAGAGGCAATGGCCAACTGAAGCTTTTGTTTGTATTGATCATCATTGGCCGGATACCAGGTATCTTTATGCTTCATGCCCAGCGTTTCCAGCATCCACCGATCGTGAACGTTATTTTCTTTGGTGTCCCCTTGAACATATTTCTTCGGCATCAACACCGAACTGAACTCAATGGGTGGATCGTATTTCCCTTTTGCAAAAGCAGCTTCTGCTTCGGGTGAACCGACCGCCGCCGGCGTATTATCGTTCGTGGCATTCTCATTGGATGTTTCGCCATTGCCACAGGCTGTAATTGTGATAAGTGCGATGACCATGAGCAGCGACCACCATGCTTTGAATTTGATCATTCTTCAATCCCCCTACGGTGTATGATCTTTACAAGTGTAACTGTACCAAGTCGGTGGGGATGGCATCTATATGAGTTTTTTAGTTTCGATAGGACTCTATCATGCTATTTATGATGGTCTCTGTACTCCTGCGGCGTGACCCCAAACTGGCGTTTGAACACCTTGATAAAATAAGCAGGGTCCATATATCCAATCTCCATGCTGATTTCATATACTTTTTTGGTGGTCATTTTCAGCTTGTGACAGGCACGATCCATGCGCAGGCGCGAGATATAATCACTTATGCCTTCACCAGTTTCAATCTTATAAATCTTGGACAAATGGGTCGGATGCAGATTGACATGGTCGGCCAGTACACGGAGGGAAACATCCAGATGCAGGTTTTTATCCGTAAAATCCTGAATCTTCTTCACATACTCGGAACGTATGTCTTTGATTTCGTTGGACGTGCCTTCCTTGAGTTTGCCGAGCACACTAAGCGACCATTTTCGCAGTTTACTGATGGTGGAGAAAGCTTTCCCGCTCTGCAGCCACTCCATATCGCTACCCATTAAGGTAGCCAGAGTAAGCCTATTTCGGTGTGCGAGATTGGTGAAAGAAGCCGTAATTAAAAAACCTGCCTCCATACAATGCTCCCACGATTCCGACCATTTCTCATCCAGCTCCTCACAGACGGCTACTATTTTTTCTTCTGCGGCATCCCATTGCCCGCTTTCCAACAGATGAATGAAAGAGGGCGGAGTATACAGGACATCCAGGGGGCCTTGCGCTGCGGGCGTTTCCACGTCACTGACCCGCATCACGAATTCGCGCTCATCTCCGACAATTTGCCGGAAATAAGCCGAGGCCTGCCGAAAGCGGTCATATAGCAGTTCTGGAAACGGGAACCACTCGGTGATGACGATGGAGAGGGAACCCTTCAGGAACTGCTTGACCTTAGACTGAAGCTGCACAGAAAGCTTCTCCAGTATAGTTTCTTTTCCAATGTCGGTATCGTTCTCTTTAAGTTGAATCAGAAACACCAGATATCCATGTTCCTCCTTCACGCCCCAGACTTCCATAAACTCACCCATAATCTCTTCAGCCATATTGCTGACTGCATATTCGATCAAGGTTTGATCGTTGTTGTCATAGTGCCTGAATTCTTCTTCCATACGTACAAGCATTAACGCGTAATCTCCGTCGTGGAAGGGCAGATCGTAATTCGCAAGTTTCCGTTCCCATTCGCCGGCTGCGAATCGATGTCCCTGTAAGGCCTCAAGGAGCAGTCGACCACGTAAATGGGGCAGATTCTCCCGAAGGGTAAACTGGGTTCGTTTAAGTGAGCTTATGAGCTCCCATTCTGTGTTTAATTGATCAATGGCCTTTTGAACGGCGCCCATCAATTCATCGTCAGTCGGTGGTTTCAGCAAGTAATCAACGGCCTCGTACTGGATGGCTTTTTTGGCGTAATCGAATTCGGAATATCCGGATAAAAGAATACACTTTATTTTTTTGTCACGGACTCTGATCCGTTCGATCAGTTCAATACCTGTCATTTCGGGCATCTGAATATCCGAGATCACAATATCAATGGGGTGCGTATCGATAATTTGTAGTGCTTCATGTGCTGAGTAAGCTTTATGCACATGTTCAATCCCCAGCGTGTGCCAGGGTTTGGTCATGGAAAGGTTATCTACCCAGTGTGCTTCATCGTCTACGATGATCATCTGCATGTTATTTGTCTCCTTGATGGTTTGTATATATAAGTTGAACGAATGATTTTACACGGGACCACTGCGCGGTCAGAACCACCTTCCGATCGCTGTTATCCCCAGATTTTTTGAATCCCTTACAAAAGGGGAAATCCGGAGATAAGCCTATGCTTCCGATGTAGCTTTCTTTCAGAAAGCTTTTAGGCGAACGCTTTGCTTCTCCAGATTTGTTCTGCCCTCTCCGTTATCGTGTAAATGTTTAGTTCAACTTATATCGTTATGATTTTCTTCCTCTGTTGGAATCTCCCAGATGATCTCTGTTCGGAATCCGCCGAGCGGGGACGGCTTGAAAATAAGGCATGACTGATTGCCGAATAGGTGCATGATCCGCTGGTTCGTATTCCAGAGACCACAGCCCATCTCCTCCTGCAGCGGCTGCTGCATTTTACGATTCAGAGCTTCCAACTGATCCGGGCTCAGGCCGGGTCCGTCGTCATCAATGTAAATTTTGCAGAAACCGTCCGAGCTTTCCCCGCTAATTCGGATTTCACCAGATGAATACGACTTCGCTACGCCGTGAATGACCGAATTTTCCACAATCGGTTGAAGCATTAAACGTGGAACAGACTGGCTAAGCATATGCTCAGGGATATCGATATGATATTCAATTCTCCCATTGCGCAGCTTTTGGATATCCAAATAGTTGACGAGCAGCTTGATTTCTTCCTTCAAAGAAGACGTTTCTCGTTCCACTCGGGTGGTATAGCGATAGTACGCACTTAAGTTATAAGCCATAGAGATGACCGCTTCTTCATCCTTCATCTGGGCCATATTGATGATATAGCCAAGGCAGTTATACAGAAAATGGGGATTGATCTGCGCCTGCAGCTGCTTCAGCGTGGCTTCCCGGGCTCTGATCTTTTCATGAAATACATTCTCGATCAGATCTTGAATTTGATGAGACATATCATTAAATCGATGAAACAGAAATGAGAACTCATTCTGATCCTTGCTATGCAGACGTACGGAATAGTCTCCCCGCTGCACACGCTGTAAGCCCTGGATCAGCTTTTTGATCGGATATTGAACGTTTCTGTACAGTAGTATTGAAGCGGAAATGCCCACAACAAATAGCAGAACCATAAAGAGATAGAACAGGTTCCGACTGAGTGAAATGGGTTGCAGGATCTGATAGAGTGGGACCACATCTACTAAATGCCAATCCAAATATGAAGACTTTACAGAACTGACCAGATAGTTCTTCCCATTCAGCTTCACGACATCCGGTGTAGTGTCCTCCGGGGAGTGAGTATCCAGATAACGAATGAGTTCTTCGGATAGCTGCTTGTCTGCACTGCGGTTCAGAATGGGCGAATTCCCTTTGTGATAAAAGAAGGGATCGCCTTGTCCACCTTTCTTGTACGTGTCCAGCATGTTCTGAATGTTCTCATAACTGAAGCTGGCTTCAATCACCAGGTTGCTTCCCGTCAACATCCCCGGCTGGGCCAAGGAATCGGTAAAGAACCAGTAAAAGGATTGAAGCTCCTCTTGAGATTCCGCACCATGATCACCATATGTCCATTGGCCACTCATATTTCTTTTTAGGTAATTCTCATCATACCCTGATGATCTGTTGTAGTTGGCGATGACATCTTGGTTCTGCTGTGAATACACAGCATATCGGGTGGGCCATATATCTGTGACCCCGGATTGAAGCATCATCTTTTCCTGAATGACATATCGGGTCTGCATCTGGTCATAAAGATCATCCCACATGTTCAAACCATTGAATGCTCTGACATTGGGATCTCTAGAGAGAATAAGACTGAAATCCATCATCTGATTAATGCGGGAATCGATCTGACTGGATAAAAACGTGAGCTGTTTGGTATTGGATATTTGCAGCTCTTTGCTTACGACATCGTAGGTGACATTGTTCGAGTAGGTATACATGATAATAATGGGGATGAACAAAACCACGATTAAGCAGTTTATTTTGGCAAACAGACTAAACCGGGATCGAGCCGTTCCTTGGAATAATATAAAGCGCTTCCATAAATTCATAAAAGTCTCCTTCAATCGATATTCCTAACAAAACCATATCCACCCTAACAATGTTATATAGTCAGACCTGAGGATTGCCTGATACTATTTATAGCAGAGATCCCCATTACACACAAAAACTTTCTTTTGGGAACAGGAGAGCGCTATGGAGGCTAATATGGAGGCTAACCGGGTGCCGCAGGCGAACATTGGGAGCAAGCCGAATAGAAGAAAAAAGAAAGTCTATAAACAACCATGGATTCTCCACTTGATGGTGTTGCCGGCGGCCATTATGGTTTTTATTTTTTCGTATATTCCGATGTCCGGGATTCTTATGGCATTTCAAGACTATAAACCTGCACTGGGTTTTTTCAATTCTGAATGGGTCGGACTGAAGCATTTCAGGCACATGTGGGAGAATGATTATTTCCTGCAAATTACGTGGAATACGCTGTTTTTTGCCTGCTCCAAAATTGTAATGAACCTGATTATTCCGTTTATCTTCGCCTTATTGTTGAATGAGGTCAGGAAGATGGCGCTCAAAAGAACCATTCAAACACTCGTGTATCTTCCGCACTTTTTGTCTTGGGTTACGCTTTCAGGCATTCTGATCGATATTCTGGCCCAGACAGGGATCATCAATCAATTCCTTTCCTCTGTATTCGGCATCAAGCCGATTTTCTTCCTGGGGGATGGCAACTGGTTCCGCTTTACGATCATTGCAAGTGATGTCTGGAAGGAGTTTGGCTTCAACACGATCATTTTCCTGGCGGCACTGTCCGGTATTAATCCGTCACTCTATGAAGCGGCTGAAGTGGATGGGGCGGGGCGCTGTAAGCAGACGATGTATATTACCATCCCGGCGCTTATTCCGATTGGGATCGTGATCGCAACCCTGGCACTAGGCAATGTGCTCAATGCAAACTTCGATCAGATCTTTAACTTATATAGTCCATTAATCTATCAGCAAGCAGATATCATTGATACCTTTGTGTACAGGGAAGGTCTGCTTAGTGGGCAGTTCAGCTTCGCTACCGCCGTGAATTTATTTAAATCGGTTATTAGCTTAATCCTGATCGTGATCTCATACCGACTGGCCTACCGATTCGCGGGGTACAGAATTTTCTAGAAAGGATGACGAGTCGATGTACCATAAAACGATTCCATATCGAGTATTCAGCATATTCAATAATGTGTTCCTGACCATCCTTTCGCTGCTCTGCTTGCTGCCTTTATATCACTTGCTCATGGTATCTCTTAGCGCATCCGCACCTGCCAATGCCGGACTGGTTACGTTCTGGCCGATTGGCTTTACGCTTGAAGCCTATGCTAAGACGTTTGATAATGCCAATTTCCTCTCCTCCTTGTGGGTGTCTGTGGAGCGGACGGTACTTGGAACGGGACTTGCGTTAGTGGTAAATACGATTGCAGCGTATGCGCTCTCCAAGGAGACGCGAGTCTTCCGTGCACGCAATATCTACCTTTGGTATTTTGTCATCACCATGTTATTCAGCGGTGGTCTCATTCCGGGCTACATTCTGATTCTGAAGCTTGGACTGATGAATACATTGCTGGCGTTGATTCTGCCTGGATTGGTTGCGGTATTTAACATTATTCTGCTGCTTAATTTCTTCCGTACCGTACCCAAGGATCTGGAGGAAGCCGCTTTTATTGATGGGGCGGGGCATTTGCAGACTTTTATCAAAATATATTTGCCCGTCTCCATACCCGTCATTGCCACGGTTTCCCTATTCATGATGGTCGGACATTGGAACTCTTATTTTGACGGGATCATCTATATTCGAGATTCAGAAAGGCTTCCGCTGGCGACATTTATGCAGACGATTATCGTTCAGGCCGACATGTCCAAGCTCGACCCGGAAGCCGTCGCCAATCTGTCCCAGCGAACCATTCGGGCCTCGCAAATCTTTATCAGTGCACTGCCGATCCTGCTCGTGTATCCGTTTCTGCAACGTTATTTTGTGACCGGGATCGTGGTCGGGGCGGTAAAAGAATAATAAATCTACCTATTGAAATAGGGTTTGAAAAGGGAGTTACTGAACTAGTCCGAGACTAGGCCATGTAACTTCTTTTTTAGTAACGTAGAGGTGGGGGAGAGTAAAACTCAACGCTTAATTTAGTAGTAGTTATAACGCAGCGCTATAAGCATGCCAGCACGAAAAATATCCAGCGTATTCAGAGCCTGCTGGATCACATGGATATGGAAGCTTGAGCACTCTGCTTAATATTCCTTTTCCACCAATTTTTTCTTCGCAAGTGGAACTGAGTGAGTTATCATATATGTAGTTCAGATACTAACTTGAAGGTGCAGTATTTACGAAGTACATAGATTAGATGTTAGTTGAAATACACGCAATGATGAAATGAGGGAATGAGATGCCAGAATATTCTCAAATCCAAACCTATATAAAAGTGCGATCAAAGTAATATAAAAGAGATCATGGCTTGACTTTATAATCGCATTAAATGACTGTGGGATTAAAGACGCTGATAAGTAATGAGCAAACTGCCATCTTGTATCATTATCAGCGTTAGGTGAAACCATAGCTATGAATATATCAATTGAATGTTATCCTGGGGGCAAATATGAAAACATATATTTACTTTGTTAGACATAGTGAATCATCCAAATCGGAAGGAAATGAAAGAACTCGAGGATTAACTAAAAAAGGAAAGTTTGATTCCCATAGAATAACCGAACTGCTGAAGGATGAAGGAATTAGTGTATTTATTTCAAGTCCATATATTCGAGCAATCCTAACAATTGAAGAGTTGGCACAACAAAGTGATAAAGAGATTTTAGTGTTTGAAGATCTTAAAGAACTTGTATTTTCAAGAGAGGATACGATTATTCCAGACAAAGAAGTATACTCACTCGTAAGTAAGATGTTTAAAGACCCTTATTATAAGGAACCTTTTGGTGAGTCCATAAATGACTGTCAAAGACGATCTGTAACAAGATTAAAAGAAATAATAATGAACTATAAGGGGCAGAAGATAGCAATAGGAACACATGGGTTGGTCATGATATTAATGATGAGATACTTCGATGATCAATACGGGTATGAGTTCTTAATGAAAACCTCAAAACCAGATGTATATAGAATGGAGTTCAACGATGAAGAATTAATAGATACTCAAAGAATATATAAAGAAGTGAATTGTGGGTGAATTCGAGGAAGGCTGTGATATCATATAACATTGCATCCAACGCTGCGGGCCGAGACAAACTCGACCCTTGGTCCGGAAGAGGCATTTCAGGGAAGTGGATCCACCGGACACATTCAATCGGCTAAGTGGCAGAGCCACCCGGACCTGCGGTCCTTAAGCCGCTTGGACGTCGTGAATACAGAAACGTTGAGTGAAATTCTATTGAAAGCCACTAGCCAAATAAATGATATAATACAATTAAAAACGTTTGGAGGGATTAATCGTGAAGTGGCAGGAAGTACAACAAATCTTTCCGAATCAATTTGTGAAGTTCGAAATTATTCATTCTGAAGAGAAAGATAGTCAAGAATTCATAGATGATGTTGCTGTAATTGGCCCTGTGAGTGATGAAGAAGCAACTAAAGAATTATTGAATAGCAAAGAGAAGACCTTGATTTATCATACTTCTAAGGATCGGGTTATAGTGAAAGTTCGGAAGAATGTTGGTCTAAGGAGATATCTATAAATGAAAATTGAGTATAAAGATGGATTATTATTTACGGAATAACCATTCATTATAATGGACAGAAGAAAGTAATAAATAATGTAGTTATTGATACAGGAGCAAGTCATACATTGATTTCTCAGGATGAAGTGGATGATATTGGAATTCGAGTCGGCTTAGAAGATGACATTATAACCAGTTATGGAATCGGAGGTAAAGAACATGCATTTACCAAAACGATAGAGGGGATACAGGTAGGAGAATATATCTTAAGGGATACCCCAGTAGACTTTACTTCATTTAGATATCATAACATTGGATTGTCAACAGTAAATCAAACAACTTTTTTAAGGGCTGCAAGGCGATACTGAATAGGCGTCATATAGCCTAAAGTTCCATGAATGCGATGT
>NZ_JBIYCV010000024.1:0-15064 GCF_044908085.1 Paenibacillus sp. RC73 | reverse complement strand
GCGATGCGAGCGCCTGAATCTTGAAGCATGTAGGCGATCCGTTCATCCGGAGAAGCCGGGTCCATCGGCACGTAGGCCCCGCCTGCTTTCAGGACAGCGAGAATGGCGATGACCACCTCTGCGCTGTGTTTGGCACAGATCGCAACCCGATGGTCGGCCTGCACCCCGACTGCCCGGAGGGTATGCGCCAACCGATTGGCCTGAGCATTGAGCTCCCGGTAGGTGAGCCTGCGATCCTCGCAGATGACTGCCGTCTGTTCCGGTGTACGCCCCACCTGTTGTTCAAACAGCTGCTCTACCGTCTGCCCCCGCGGATAATCTGCCGCCGTATCGTTCCAGTCATAGAGCGTTGCCTTTACTTCGTCTTCATCCATCATGGATAATTCGGCTATAGTACAATTCGGAGAACCTGACATTCCACGCGCAATGTTCAGTAGATAAGACATGATGGATGAAATTTCCTCACCGTTAAACAACTCTGTACGATAATCGACGTATATTTCCATCGCATGCTTATCTATTTTTTCGACGACATGAATCAACAAATCGTTGACCTCATCCCCACAAAAATTCGTATAAGCAATTAACGGAGCCCCGTCGATTTCCTGCACGGTCAGTGGTCTATACTCCATTGCCGTTCCAAACAACCTTTGAATGTCCTGAGCTGTATGCAACTCACGAATATCCTTGATGAGCTGGTTATATGGATATTTTTGATGACGTAAAATTTTGGACTGCAACTTAGATACCTTTTGAAGAAAGGAAAGTACTTCTTCCTGAGGGTCTACAAATATTCTTACAGCTGTGGTGCTCACATACATTCCGAGAGTTTCTTTTTCCTCTCTCGTAGAGCGATTCACATAATTGGTTCCAACCACCATATCGCTTTCGTGCGTCATTTTATTCATGTATACGTAGAATGCGCTTAGGAAAAACGTAAACATACTGATTTTATATTGATCCGAAAACAGCTTAATACGTTGATATAATTCGGCATCAATATCAAAATATTTTCGTTCACCCTTGGTACTTGTCAGTAATGAATTGTGTGGTTTGAGTTCGGTTAGAACCGGTAACGTTTGAAACTGCTCCAACCAAAACGCTTTATCTTTTTGGTAACGTTCCGATTGTTCATAATTTTTTTCAGTAAATATGTAATCGATGTAAGAGCCTGCATTCGACGAGGGTGGGAATTGACCCTCTTTAATAACCGTGTAGGTTTTTGTAATTTCGTTTACCAGATTAGCCAGACTGATTCCGTCGGATATTATATGATGAATTTTGATGTTGTAACCAAAGCATTTGTCTTTAATTTTAAAAATTATGAATTGGTATAAATCAGAATCATAGAGTTTGAGAGGTTCTCTATTATGAATATCGAGCCAACTGTCCACATACTGTTCATAGTTTTCTTCCGGTATCTCCACATGAACTATTGTATTATATGTAAGAGGACCGATATATTGCTTCGTTTCCTCCCGCTCAGTCATCAGCTTTATGCGGAAAGCAGTGTGCCGCTTAATGACTGTTTCAATAACATGCTGTAATAAATAAAGATTTATAGGAACCGTGAATTTAATCGTGCCCGAAAGAAGACAGGAAGCCGTATTCGGATTCAGCATTTCGGTATACCAGATTCGTTGTTGTGCTTGTGTTAACGGATACAATGTTTTTTCAGTATGTTCCATATTTACGCCTCGCTTTATGTGCTAATTTGTAATACGAACCTTGTCAACACAAAACGTAAAAACATTAATTTACCAACATCCATATCATAACATCATATTTTTGTCGAAGTAACGTTAAAATTGTCGAATTGTTAAATTATTGATTTATTTTTTTCTACTAACCTTTAACATATCATCTATAATTGAAAACGCTTTATAAATTCCCCTCCTTCTGGGAATCGCTTTTATTTTTTCTTGAATAATCTGGATTTTTACACTGGTTTACCTAATTTCTCAAGGAAGACGGTGTTAAATCTATTCTTTGATTCTCGGGTTCCGATCTGATATTAAATTGAATCCTCTGCTCTTTAAATTCAGCTTTAAAAATACGTCTTTCTTATTCCGGTCACTCATTTCTCAGTGGGTTGTCTGTAATCTACTAAACCACTTTTTTCTGTCTATATACACAATATACACAATCATGATTTCTCATTCGCAAACACAGCATGAAAATAGCGAGTAGGCTTGTAGAGTTCAAGATGACGCAAAACTAAAAAGTGGACACCAAGAAACGAGAATTCGAGAATAAAATCAAATTCATTCGAGGTGTCCAAATGAGCAAAAAATATGATAAAGCATTCAAAGTTCAGCGTTCAAATGATTCAAGAAACAGGGAAAGCTGTTGCGCAAGTGGCGCGTGAGCTTGGGATTTCCGCAAACACGCTGTACCGTTGGGTTGCCGAATGCAAACAGGATGACAGCGAGACCTTTCCAGCCAGCCCAATGTAGCGCTTCCTCCCGTCAGCCGGATATCCGTACTTAGCTTTATCTGCACGTTGGAGGATTCTGTAATCCCGGCCACCTCTCCGAATGTCCCAACAATATCGACGTTGCCGTCCTCCGTTTAGAATCACGACACCCGCCGTGAATTTAGCTTCTATATTCGTTTCTGGAGGCACATGAGCTTCAATGAGGATTTTTTTGATTCACTCCCTGCTTCAAATAAGATACGAAGTTTCTTCCCTCGCACAGTAATGTACTGCCAGAAACAAACTAATTGTTGAGGTAGCAGATGTGTTTCGACGGAAGTCACAAAGCTAATCTCTTCCTCTGCATCAAAACAAATCAACAGTAGATCGTTTTCTTCTCTTGGATTATGTTCAATAGCTTGATTAACGACCCATTTACCGTGTAGGACTTTGATCATTTTGCAATGTATCCAATTTTCTTGGTTAAATTCCTTTTGCAGCACTTCAAATAATTCATAAGGATCTTTGTAGTAAAGATAGAAGGTCCTGTGGTTAATGTCAGCTTGTTTGCATATTTCGGTGACCGTTATTTGAGGCAATTTTCTCGTTTCCAACAGAGCAAGGAAACTCTTCTTGATGAGGTCTATCGTATATTTGGTTCTTCTATTGTTCTTACTCCGACCATACGATCCTCCTCTTCCCACATCATTTAAACAAACACTAGACGATTTGTTGAATTGATAACATTAACTCGTTTATTGGTTATTGTGATTCTGGATATTTTGAGATTGTACTAACAATGTGGTATTTAATCTAAAGGTGTTTATCTTATGAAAATAATCGAAACGGAGTATTTGATATGAGATGAGAACCGTGGCCGTGGAAGAAGCGAAGAATGGCATACTCGTGAACCTGTTGGATCCGGGCAATTTGAAAACCAAAAAAAATCCACATGGAACCGGATACCCTACAACGGTAGTTGATAAAATAGTTACTTTGGCTTCCTGACGCAAACTGTACTATTCATACCAACAGTGACGGACGCAGGGGGTGAACTCACACTTAGAAGCAGGTCTAGTTAAACGATTCCCTCCGATATTTCCCCTACTGGCAAACAAAATGCATAAAAAATTCTAAAAATAGTCTAATGACATCGGAGGACCCCGAATTCATGATATGGAATATCTGGTCTTTTATACACCGAATAAATATCATCACTAATCTCTTTCAACTTGTACTGACCACAATGTAGTCCGGTTGAGCCAACGCTTCGCTCACGAGGCCATCATGTTTGGAACCAGCGTTTCGACCACCTGAAGGGGTTGCCCATTTTGGACTCGTAAAGCGACATGAAGTTTAATACCTGCGCGCTCCCCGTGATAAGGAGCCCAGGGCAGTCGTGTTTTTCCCACCGTCATGGTGGTCGAATCGATCAGGAGTAATTCTTTGGGAAACGTAAGTTTTCGGCGTGTTTCTCGGCTACACTTGTGAATGACCCGATGAAAAGCTCCTTAAATATAGCAAAGGGGATTTCGGCCGCTTTGGTGGAAAAACACGAATAATGAATCTTAGGTAAGCCACTGCGAGCGGCATGGTCCACACCGGAACGATAACTGTCCCATTGTTCTAAGGCAGCTACACACCAGTATTGAAGTAAGTGGGTTACTGTGAATTTACGGGCTTTGTCTTCATAATCTGCTCCCTTGGCAACGCTTTGCACTTCTTCCGGTGTCAGAATAGATTGAAGGATGAATGGGATCGTGATAGACTTTTTCTACCATTTAGTGGTTAATCAACAGGTGTGTTACATTATAGAAATAATCTTATTTTCTGTCATTAATTTTAGTGCACAACTTCACTGTCCGTAGACAACTATTTTATTTTAGATATAAATCTTTTTATTTACTGGTTTTATAATTATTAGTCACAGAAGGATGTACTGTATTCTACAACACATATTAGCATTTGAAAATCGATTTCCATATCCAAAATTAATAATAGTCGATCAGGTCTAACTTTCGAAATCCTGAGATAAGTTTGATTCAAGATTATCTAATAGCACACAAAATAACCCATTATCGGAACTTACATACTCCTCCATTAGCAGCCACTCCAAATTAACATTAAAGTTTAGTTTTAGGGCGATTAAGGTTTCTATTGACGGCTTATATTTATCTTTTTCCAATTCACTCAATTGTGCGCCTTGCTGCTAACAAACATAAGAAGCATTCAAATTCTGCTCCACCTATCCCATTCAAATTAAAGGAGTGTTTTGATATGAATAAACTGACGAATGATGAAATCCGCCAAAATGTACGGAACCATTACCAACAGATTGCTGTTAAGGAAGTCAATCCCCCCCCGCAGCAGGCAGCTGCTGTGGAGCTCCGTCAGATGCGGATAGCCTCTCATCACAAATGGGTTATTCGACTGAGGAGTTAACAGCTGTCCCTCAAGGAACAAATCTTGGACTTGGCTATGGTAACCCACAAGCTATTGCAGAACTGAAAGCAGGAGAAGTTGTTCTCGATCTGGGCAGCGGCGGCGGATTCGATTGTTTTTTGGCTTCTGCTGCGTGAAACGAACGACAGGAACATAGAGCGCTTTGGCCGGGTTGCTCTCGCCCGACGTAGGCGCTCTAGTTATCGGCGTGAGTAGCGGCCCAGCGGTGCATTTTTAAATCACAACTTGATAAAATTTAGTTTTTTTAAATTATGTTTCGAGCGTTAAGTTTGCTATAGTGTACGCCTCAATTTTAGACTACAATGAAGATACCAAATATGGAAGCGTTTTATATCTGTCCGGTAAGTTGGCCAATACTTGAAATAATGTATCATTGTCAGCCATTTCTTTCATGTTTGGTCAATCTTTTATGGAGGTGTAAAATGAAGAAGAAATCTTGGTTTACTTTACTGGCAACTGGAATTGTCTCTTTGTTGTTTACGGTAAACACTTCTGCTGGGTATGTTTTTTGGGAACCACTTAATTACTTTAATTCAGGTGCATGGGAAAAGGCTGATGGATATTCAAATGGGAACATGTTTAATTGCACTTGGCGTTCCAATAATGTCAATTTTACTAACGATGGCAAAATGAAGCTTGGCTTAACGAGTTCTGCATACAATAAATTTGACTGCGGAGAGTATCGATCGACGAACACTTACGGATACGGCTTATACGAGGTCAGCATGAAGCCTACTAAAAATACAGGAATCGTATCTTCCTTTTTCACGTATACGGGACCTGCTCATGGCACGCAATGGGATGAAATAGATATTGAATTTTTAGGCAAAGACACGACAAAAGTGCAATTCAACTATTATACAAACGGGGTCGGTGGTCATGAGAAGATTATCGATCTGGGCTTTGATGCATCAAGAGGCTTTCACACCTATGCATTCGATTGGCAGCCAAGATACATTAAGTGGTATGTTGACGGGGTTCTAAAGCATACAGCAACTACGAACATACCGAGCACGCCAGGCAAGATTATGATGAATTTATGGAATGGCACTGGTGTTGACGACTGGCTAGGTCCGTATAACGGAGCGAATCCGCTATACGCCGAATACGATTGGGTAAAATACACGAGCAATTAGCCCGTAGTACAAAAGCAGCCCTGTAGTGGCTGCTTTTTTTGACGATGCATTGTTTCAGCCATGTTCCGGCCATGAAGTACATATTGGTAGACAGTTAATGGAACGGTGTCCGACAATAATTTCCCCAGATGGATTAATAGAGGTATCGGGGAAATCGCATACACTTCAGCTACATCGTACTTCCCCTTATTAATTCGCTCAACATACTGCTTGAATAGCTTTAAATTGTCTGCCTTCCCTTGTTCCCAACCTTCTATAGAAATGTCAGAGAACTCAGCTTGACTCTCAATAGCTTCAAGCATGATATTAGGCGAGTGTTCGGTTAATGGCAGTGTTGTAAGTGGTGGCCCTAGCCGCTTATGCACAATAGCAAGGCTCTTCTTCTTCTCATCTGTCCAACTTCTCACCCAGGCTTCATGTTTCCTTTTTATCTCAAACAGTAAAGCGGGTGGAAAAAACTCTTTATTGTGTGCATCATCAATCAGTTAATGTGCGTATAGCACATTAACATTAAGTTACTGACATCCTCCAAATTATCATCAGAATATCCAAACTCTTCTGCAAACTCATGCCTTGCTCCACCCTTACTGTGACCAATAATATGAGCAATAATACCAGCATTGGTCAACTTCCCCTTAGTGTTTACAACTAGTCTTTCGGGACAACCCTCAAATGTACAAATCCCTCCACTTATCATCCATAAATGATAAGTTTCTGCAGCTGAAAGTTTTCTCCGCTTTGCGGACTGTGGCTTAGCCATTACGTTTCCTCCAATCGGTAGTTTTTTGTCTGAACATCACTTCGATTAAAAGATCCTATCTTATTAATAGAAATCCCACTTACTCTTTTATCGCCAAACCACACCACTAAGTCTCTAGTTCCCACAATGATAAAAAACAATTTTTTTTGGCCTTGCACAGGTTCTTTAAGTAACTTTCGCCATCCCCGCATATCAATAATAGAAGGTGTTGGATTTGCTTCAGGATGTGTATGCCATTCACCGAGATAGAAACATCTGCCTTCACTATTCTCCCAATGGTGATTAAAAAATTCCTGATGACCGACTGATTTCCTGATAAATCTTCAATTTGAAATACAACCTCTTCCTCTTGGTGATCTGCCGTCTCAAACCAGCAGATAAAATGTTTCAAGTCGCTTGCGTACTCTTTTAGTGTTTTGGGATTCAATATCTTCGTGGGTGGTGAGAGCGTGAATGAGGTCCTGAATCGTCTGCTCGCCCTGTTCCGAAATTCCGGTCGCCTCTCTCATTAGCAAAGCCTCCATTCTTGATTTACCTTAGCGGACATGTTATTTTATCTTAACCAATACACTAGCGGACATAAATCGAAGGCATTTTATATTTAACAATGACGTTTTGTTTCACCCATACATGAAGGGACTGTGAGGAATATAATGATGAAGCATCTGCTTCTCGCTGACGATAATGCAAATATAAGAAAGCTTCTTCGATATGCCATGACTAAGGAAGGCTATCAGGTGCATGAGGCCCAAGATGGGGTGGAAGCGGTCAATCTGATGACACAAGCCCCTATTGATCTGGCGGTAATTGATATTATGATGCCTAGAATGGACGGTCTCGACCTATGCGAATATATTAGGACGAATTACAATATTCCGATAATAATGCTCACTGCATTGGATCAACTTACAGACAAAGAGCAAGGCTATTTGCGCGGTACAGATGATTATGTAACGAAACCATTTGAACCAGAAGAACTGGTTTTTAGGGTCAAAGCACTGTTTCGTCGCTATAATCGAACATCCAGCGACATCATTAGAATGAATCGAATCGTCATTGATCGAAAAAACATAGAGGTTTCCGATGGTCAGTCCGTTTTTATTATGCCTATGAAAGAATTTGAACTGCTCTCACAGCTTGCACAATATCCAGGTAGGCTGTTCTCCCGTGATGAACTGATACACCTTGTCTGGGGAGCAGACTACGAAGGCGATGACCATACTGTCGTTGTCCATATTAAGCGGCTGCGCCAACGCTTTGCTGATTATACGGAGGATTTCACTATTCAGACGGTTCGGGGGATCGGTTACAAGATTGAGGTGAAAACGAAGTGAGATCATTGTACTTCCGAGTCTTCATTATTACGGTAGCAGTTATCTTTGCTAGTAGTGTTTTGGGATTTTTAATATCGAATGCCTACTATCATGTAAAACTAAAGCCCTTCAATGATGAGAAGTTGGTAGTCATTGCAGAACAAATGAAACAATATGTTGAGAAAACCCCCTATATCATGGATGATTATTTGCAAAATGCAGCGGCACTTGGTTATGAGATTTATTTGACTGATGGTCAAGATGATGTTCGATTCTATGGACGAGAATTTCGCGTTCAGGATTTGGATGAGCAAGCCAGAGATCGGGTGCTCCATGGAGAGGCGTATCACGGAGTCGCTCAGTTCCCCAACAAACTATTTATTACCGGCTTCTTCGATAATCGATTAAGTAATACAGTCGGAATACCCGTTCAGATCAGCAAAAAAAAATATGCGTTATTTGTGCGCCCTGACGTGATTTTACAGTTTGGAGAATTGCGCATTTTCTTTGCATTGATCGGTCTGCTCACTGTTATAATAAGCATCTTATTATTTTTAATTAGTACTAGATATTTGGTTAAACCTATTACACGCCTATCTGATGCGACAAAACAAATCGCCCAAGGCAACTACAACCTTGGATTACCTACCAATAGACGCGATGAAATTGGGCAGTTAGCCGGACATTTCATGATCATGAGTCGTGAATTGGAGCGAGTCGACCAGTCACGTCAACAATTTGTGTCGAATGTATCGCATGAAATTCAAACTCCACTCACCTCAATTCAAGGGTTCGCAAAAGTGTTGGCCGAGCGTGATCTCCTCCAAGAAGATCGTGAGCACTATTCATCCATTATCGAAGAAGAAAGCCGCCACCTCTCATTGCTCAGCAAACAACTTCTCTTGCTCTCATCACTGGAACAAGGACAAGAAGCTTTAACCAAAATGACTTTCTCACTTCGGAGTCAAATTCGCCAAGCTGTTCAAGTACTACAATGGGAATTAGAGGAAAAAGGGTTATTACTTAAAATTTCTGTGCCCGAATCCATGAAGATTCACGGGGACGAGGTATTACTCATGCAAGTATGGATGAACTTGCTTAGCAATGCGGTGAACCATATTCCTAATGGGAGAAGCATTGATATACGCGCTGAGCAAACGAACTCTCAAAATTTGATTTATATCCGGGACACAGGAAACGGAATTGCTGCTGATCATTTACCATTTATATTTGATCGGTTTTATCGAGAAGACACTGCACGAAAACATTCTTCTGGTCGAACAGGCCTTGGACTTGCTATTGTTAAGAAAATAGTCCAGATCCACGGAGGTCACATCGATGTGGTCAGTTCGAATGACGGAACACTCTTTACTGTGTCGTTACCTCATCTGTAACATGTTGTTTATTTACTGTTCATTTTCGCTTCCTATACTTTGCTCATAACAAAGGAGGGAAGCATAATGTTTCTAGCTATTCGAGAAATGAGATTTGCAAAGGCTCGATATTTATTAATCGCTACAATTATGGTGCTTGTTGCATTTCTTGTTTTGTTTGTCACGGGTCTTGCACAAGGGCTTGCGTATGATAACGCGGCTTCTGTTAAGAATATGGCTGCAACCCATTTTATTTTGGAACAGGATTCTAATCACCGCTTCACTCGGTCTCAGGTCGATCAGAATCAGCTTCAAAAAGCTGCCGTAATCGTTGGGGAAGAGAATGCAGAGCCGTTTGGTGTAAAAATGACAACAGTCATTCCATCTGGAGAAACGGAGAAGATTGATGTTACTTTGCTTGCTGTTAATTCTGAGGGCTGGTTGGCACCGAAAATAACAAATGGCTCCCCTCTCTCGGATCAGATAAAAGGACATGTTCTCGTTGATCAAAAGATGGTTGATTATGGTGTGGAAATCGGCACAATCATTGTAGATCAAGCTTCAGGAGCAAAATGGACCGTAAACGGATTTGTGAAAAACGAGTCATTCAGTCATACACCGGCTGTTTTCTTAAATAAGCAGGATTGGTCTGATCTTCAAGCGCAGACACTAACTCATCAAGGATCCGAACCAGTAAGTGGCACAGTATATAATGCGATTGCTATTAAAGACTCGAAGGAAAAAGTTAAGGATCTTCAGGCCGCGTTACCCAATACAGAAGTTATTACGAAATCAGAGGCAGTGTCAGCAATTCCTGGCTACAAGGAAGAACAAGGCTCGCTAATGATGATGATTGCATTCTTGTTTGTTATCTCTGCCTTTGTACTAGCAGTATTCTTTTATGTCATCACTATCCAGAAAACCAGTCAATTTGGTATTTTGAAGGCTATTGGTACACGTACTGCTTATTTAGCTAGAAGTGTGGCGTTGCAGGTGTTGGTTTTATCGGTCAGCAGTTTGGCTATTAGTGTCCTGTTGGTTCAACTTTTTGAGGCCATATTACCAAGTTCAATGCCTTTTCAATTAGGTTTCTCCACGTTGCTACTTACTTGTTTGTCCTTTGTAGCAATGTCTCTGGCAGGCTCTCTATTTTCGGTGTGGAAGGTCGCCAAAATTGATGCTTTGGATGCGATTGGGAGGACAGCGGCATGAGGAACAGACTTGAATTACAGGAGATTACACGAACTTTTGAAGATGGCGGAATAGAAAGAAAGATTTTGGATAAGTTAAACCTTGAGGTGGCAGAAGGTGAACTGGTCGCCGTTATGGGCCCATCAGGTTCAGGCAAGAGCACATTTCTGTCTATAGCAGGTGCACTTCTTGAACCAACGAGTGGGGATGTTCTACTCGATGGAGGGTCTATCATCGGCAAAAATAAGCAAGAACTTTCTGAACTGCGACTTCGAAAAATTGGATTTATATTCCAAAGCGCAAACTTAATTCCATGCTTGAAAGTAGAAGAACAACTGATGTTGGTAGCCAAGCTATCCGGAATGAAGAAGGCGGAGGCAGCCAAACGGGCAAAAGATTTGCTCAATAAGATGGGATTATCTCATCGACTAAACGCATATCCTGAGAAGCTTTCAGGGGGGGAGCGGCAGCGGGTCGCTATCGCAAGAGCCCTGATGAATGACCCAGCTGTCCTTTTCGCAGATGAACCAACGGCAAGCTTAGATGCATCTCGAGGGTTCGATGTAGTAAATATGATCGCGAAGCAAGTAAAACATCAGCAAAAGAGCGCAGTTATTGTCACACATGATGACCGAGTGTTGCCACTTTGTGATCGAGTGCTTTTCCTTGAAGAAGGAAAACTAATCCATAAATAAGACAAGCCTCCAAATTCACTTTAAAAGTGATTTGTTATTATCCCTTTTGAGTAGGCAGTTAGGAATAAGCCCCTTACTGTATATACTCAGGAGGGATTTTTTCATGGGGAAGATTAAAAAGACATATAGTCAGGAATTCAAGTTGGAAATTGTGAAATGTACTTGGAAGAGGGAAAAACCTCCTATCAACCATCCAAAAATCTGAATCTGGATGCAAAGATGATTCGACGCTGCGTTAAGAAGGGATTACAGTCCTCAGCGAGCGTAGAGGAAGCAAAACCGGTACGGGAAAAGGACGTCCCTGGACGAAAGGATTGAGTCTGGAGGAGGGCTACCGCGCCGTGAAAAGGGTCTATGGTTATCCGCGAATGACAGCTTGGCTTCGTCGCCAGTATGCCTGCAAGGTGAATCACAAGCGGGTCTACAATCCCGGATACGCAGAAAGAAACGCTTCTTTAAACCTGTCTGTGAAGGGAATAAGGCGGAGAATACGTTGAACCAGGAGTTTACGGCAGAGCGTCCCAATCAGAAGTGGGTGACCGATATCACCTATCTTCCTTATCGAGGGACATTCCTGTACCTCTCAGCGATTAAAGATCTGTACAGTAAGGAGATTGTAGCATACCAAATCAGTCATCGTAACGATCTTGATCTCGTCTTGAATACACTGGACCAAGGCCAATGCAGAATTGCATTTTCGACCAGCGGCTGAAGCAGCAGCTTCAGGATATGCAAATCACGGCTTTCTTCCGATGCGAAATACGTTATCGTAAACTGCTCAGCAAAACGGATCTGTTGGATTCGAATATAGAAATGGAGGTGCTTAAAGGTTTCTTCCACCGTAAACGACTCCTGCCCTTTACTCAAACTCAGCCTGATGTACTGATTTCTTCCGCCTCATAATTTTTGGCAGTCCAATAAATTGAATCCAGCGTGTTGTACAAGAAGTGGGGATTAATCTGAGCCTGCAGAAATTTCAGCTCCGTTTTGGTCATCCTGAGCTGTTGTTCATAGATATCCTTGATCAAATGCCGCTGCTGGCTTACCGTCTGATTAAAAGCATCCGTTAGATACCCCAATTTATCCTGTCGTCCGTTCTCCAGTCTGATATTCAGATTGCCTTATCTCAGCTGTCTCATGTCTGAAACCAGGCTCGATATTGGAGAAGAAATTCCACTGTAGATAAACCAAGCAATCCAGACGGCAAGCAGGACGCTTAATGCTCAGATGATCCATGAACAACAGGAAGAACAGCATCCCAGCGTAGTGCTCTTCGTGGCAGCATGCGAACGCACATACATGTACGGCAGCCGGATGTCCGAAGGCGCTCGGCACGCTAAGAAGCGTTCCGCACAGCACAATTCCACCTACCAGAATCTCAGCAATGATTCTCATCATCTCCATGTTCCAGGACACCCCATTTGCAGAAGGACTAGCAGGCCAATAACCGGGATCATCATGAGTCGTGGGGACACGACTTGCGGAGCAACGTTCTCCATTGTAGGCCGCTTTCCGCCCCAAAAGGCACGCATAAATACCCGAATGAGGGAATACTGGACAGCAAAGCTGGGAAGCTACGGCGATACCAGTCAGAAGATAAAATTGCGCATGGACTGCTCTCCAGCCCACCTCGGACAAACAATACCTTGCCTGCAAAGCCGCTTGCGTTCGGCGCTTCGGTGACGCTGCTGCCTCAATCTGTCTAATACTTTATTTTCTGATAGCATGTTTTATCCGCTGCCATTTGTCTTAATATCACAAGATACTAGCACTTCCATCATTTTTTTGAGATTCCTTGCTTTTAATCATGGATAAAGACACAATAAAAAGGGAAAATAATGCAAATACTCCACCAACTATCGGATTCATCTCGATACTAGCACGCTCGATAACAGCTCCGCCAATCATAGAACCCAATGCAATTCCAAAATGCGCGGCTGAGTTATTTATGCTCTGTTGAATATCAGAAGTCTCTGGTGCAGAGACGATTAGGTAGCTTTGTATAGCTGGTGAGATTGCCCAACTTAGCATACTCCACAGCATCATAACGATGATAAATACAGCGGGTCTCTTTCAATCCATTGCGATCCTGATCATCTCCGCATAGTCGTATGAGCTCAGATAGTCCATCCATAGCGCTAGAGATCCGTTTAATTTCAGTATCATTGAGACTACACTCAAGACATCTTGCCTTTTCCAATTTAAGTAGATGTTCTGAATCAAGTATCATAGATGATAAGCCCCCTTAGGCTTAGATTGATAACATTACGCACAACATAAAAGAAAATTTAAAAAGAAAGATTTCGAAAACATCTCTAGTGAGCGCCTTATCTCCCTATTTTTCCATCCGTATATTATGTTTTTTATTAAACCCCCCCCCTAAGTGCGATGCAATGCGTAATTTATACACATTGTGTACTTAAAGGGGATCCTATCGGCTATCCATGAAACAATGTTTTTTCTCTCTTGTCAGAGCTTAAAAATTAACAGGGCTCATTGCAGATTAACCAGATTAATTTCAAAAATATTTTCCTCCATTACTCGCAATGACTTCTTTGTACCAATGAAAACTATTCTTTCTTATTCTTCTAAGCGTGCCTGAACCATCATTATTTTTGTCCACGTAGATGTAACCGTAGCGTTTTTTCATTTCGCCGGTACCGTTACTTACAAGATCGATCGGCCCCCAACTTGTGTATCCTATAATATCAACTCCGTCTTTAATTGCTTCAGCAATTTCCGCAAAGTGACGATCCAAGTACTCGATACGATAATCATCTTCGACAGTATCATTGTCTAAAAGAATATCTTATGCTCCAAGCCCGTTCTCCACAATAAATAATGGTTTGTTGTATCTTTCATTCAGAGGTCTTTAAGTAAGGATTGATTACAGAACCAAACACATTTCCATCCGTAAAATTCTTTAAAATTTCAGGATCGGCACTGGTACAACGGCTTGAATAATAGCTGAAGCCAATGTAATCTCAAACCTGTACTTATAGCATAATTGAATGTACGCCTAGAATCTGCAATTCTACTTTTTGGAATATTTCTAGTGATTCTTTCTATAATAATAGCTGATGCTTCGGCTGCAAGTCCCTCTAAAACACAAATAACTCCTCGTAAATACTCATCTTTTAAAGTAACTCTCTGGCCAATGTGATATGTTGTCCCATGAACTTCTCTTATATATTTACAATCAAAACGACTATCATTATCCGTTACTTTTTTAAGATACTTTTTTTCATTTTTTACTTTATTATAAAAAGTAAAATCAAAATACAAATGTAGGATATAACAAATCACACCTTTATAGAATAGTCATACCATATTTTTTTAAGCTATATTTTATGTCGTAGCCTACGGATAGGTATAATATAGATTATAAGAAGTTATAACTAATGGATCAGACTATTTGGGTCGGATTGTAAACTTATAAATGATACTCTCATTAGGTGAATTCATGAATACTTTGGAACAGCGATGTAGAGATTTGAGACTACTCCATAAATGAACACAAGATGAACTTGCTAATAAGATCGGGGTAACCAAACAGGTTGTTTCTAATTGGGAGCGAAATGTAGCACGGCCTGAAATTATTCAATTAATATCTTTAGCAGAGGTGGATCAGATACACTAAGTTGGACAGAAAAAATAAGGGCTTGTAGAATAAACCTATCATGTTAAGGAGCGAATCTCTACAATGCCAAAACAACG
>NZ_JBIYCV010000023.1:0-27928 GCF_044908085.1 Paenibacillus sp. RC73 | reverse complement strand
AACATCGCATTCATGGAACTTTAGGCTATATGACGCCTATTCAGTATCGCCTTGCAGCCCTTAAAAAAGTTGTTTGATTTACTGTTGACAATCCATTCATCTTCTCGTTGTTTTGGAGAAATAAACGTCTGCCGTTTCATCCACTTATAAAAACCGCTTCTGGACACTTGGGCCAGTCTACATAGCAGTACGATGTTGTACCCGTTGCTCATCAAGTCCTGGATCAACGCAAATTTTTTCCCCTGCGGTACGGCGTTCATTCCTCCTTTCACATCTGTAAGAGCTTTTTTAGCATTTCGTTCTCGGCTTCCAGACGCTTCAGCTTGACTTCTGGATCTTCTGGCCGTGTTCGGGGTCTTCCCATTCCAGGACCCTCAGCCTGAAAAGATTTCACCCAACGTCGGACCAATGAATGATCCATCTCCAGATCTCGCCCTACATTCTTGTAGCTCATTCCCTTTTTAAGGTAAAGATTAACTGCTTTTTCCTTGAATGCAACATTGTAAGTTTTTCTTATTTTTCCCACAAAAAATCCCCCATAATAGACAGACTAATGGGCTTGCTTTTTTCTGTCTACTATAAGGGGAGCATATCAACTTGCCAAGGTTCTCCTTTCTAAATTAGATATAGCCCAGAGTCTTCTTGAACGAAGTTTTTAAAGAAACCCTGATATAACGAAAGCTGTTCTCTCGGTATTAAAGCAAAAAGAGCTGGAGTCTTCATTTAACGATAGGGAAAATTTCAGAAGCTTGATGATGTACATTAATCAGCTTGGAGGAGTAACAATATTAGATACCTTGAATCGAAAGGATCTAGAGGGACTTATTAGAGAGAAAATCGAAACGTTGGCTTAATAACTGCCCATCAGAAAATGGGTGGGATTATTATTTTGTATAGCATGTTGTCTTGAAATATTGTATTCTAATAATTTACGAGTTATCACTTGAAAAATAATCTGCGAAATGTTAAGCTGCTTATATATGGAACGGATGTTCGTGAGCAAGGGGTGGAGAATTAATGAAAAATAAAAAACTGTTAGCGGTTGATTTATTTTCTGGAGCTGGAGGGTTAAGTTTAGGTTTTTTGCAAACGGGTCAAGTGAAAATCGCAGCCGCGGTGGAAAACAATGAATCTGCCCAAAAAACATATAAAAGAAATCATGATCGTTATAATCATGAGAATGATGATAGAAATATTAGATACTTTAACGATATTAGAAAAGTTAACTATCAAGAGATGATAGATGAGTGTCAAAAGATAGATCTTGTTTTTGGTGGACCACCCTGTCAGGGCTTTTCGAATGCCAATCGGCAGAAGTCAGAGCTCATTTCAACCAATAACCAGTTGGTCAAAGAATATGTAAGAGCTATTAAAGAGTTAAATCCAGACGCATTTGTAATGGAAAATGTTAAAGCTATGAAATCGGACAAGCATAAATTCTTCTACTCATCAAATGACCGACAAGAGGTAGTAGAAGAATTAGGGATACAACTAATACCTGATAGGGTCATTTTAGGAAGAGAGAATAGTTTGACCGATGAACTAGTCAGTTTTCTTAGAGATCGCATTCAGCGGAAAGTTAATCTATCTCCATTCATAATAAATGATAAAAATTTATTTTCTAAAATAAGTCATATCAGTAGAAAAGAGAAAGAAGCTCATATTTATATTGCTAAAGCCCAAAATGCTTTACAAAAAGCCCTCTCGAAGTGGAAGGAACAGCATAATAGTTATTGGAGTATTTATTACCAAGAACAATGGATGAAGCTTGGGGATCTGATAATGAAGAAAGATCTAACGGATTCATCCCGAAAAGATCTATTTGATACTTTAAATCAAATCATTGAAGTTCAAAAGATTTTGATGAAAATGAATGAAATTCAAGCCAACGATATTGAGATAGTTGATATTTTACCTGATCATAAAAACATTTGTATTAGCGTACAGACATACGGTGTAATGAGTTACTTAACCTCCAAGTTTAAGAATCTTGGTTATACAATAAATGAAGAACATATCATAAATGCAGCGCATTTTGGTGCACCCCAGCTTCGAGAACGCCTTGTTCTTATTGGAGTCAAAAAAGAGTTCGTAGGAGATAATCCTGTAGTATTACCGGATTCTGTTGTTAAGGAACCAAGTCAGTTTTATAAAGTGGAAGATGCCATTGGAGATCTTGAGAAAATCGAACCATTTACAACAATGGAAGCAGATCAACCAATTGATAAACCACTAACTAAAATAAATAACCCGCTTCTTCAATATCTGCGTGGAACTGATGCTAGAGTACAAAACCATGTTATGACCGAAACAACTAATACGGCTTTAGAGAGATTTAAAGTATTGGAGCCAGGGCAGAACTTTCATGATCTTGATGATTCTTACAAACAAACATATTCTAATCCTGGTAGAACTCAAAATACTGTATATCTAAGGCTTAATTACAAAACTCCATCAGGGACAGTTTTGAACGTTAGGAAGTCGATGTGGATCCATCCATGTAAAAATAGAGCAATAAGTATTAGGGAAGCAGCGCGGCTTCAAACTTTTCCTGATGACTTTATTTTTGAGGGTTCTAAAGACTCACAGTACCAACAAATTGGAAACGCCGTTCCACCACTTTTGGGTAGGGCAGTGGCTGAACAGGTATTAAAATATTTAGGGGTACCCGTAAAAGATACCCTGAGAAATATAATAATTCCACAGGAAACAGTTACAATTATTTAAGTTAAGAGTCTCCGCTCATTGAGTGGAGATTCTTTTATTTGAAAAAATGGATAACCTTATTCTATGAAGGATATAGGACTTCTGTGTCGAATATTGCTGTGAATAATGGTCAGCAATGGTAGCTGCTTATTTATTTGAACTAGATATTTGATACTACTTAAAAAATAGGAGTACTCACTATGAATATAATTGTAACTCAGCCATCTGCTACACCGGTTATCCAAGCACTTCGTTCATTAGGATATAACGCTGGTACCGCAATAGCAGATTTGGTGGACAATAGCATTGATGCAAAAGCAACTAAAATCACACTCGAATTTAAGTGCTTAGTTAACGATGGGACAATAACAATTGCAGATAACGGTTCTGGCATGGATGAGAATATGCTCCAAATAGCTATGAATATAGGTTCGAAAGACCCGCGT
The DNA here is from genome assembly GCF_044908085.1 of Paenibacillus sp. RC73. Classification (NCBI taxonomy): domain Bacteria; kingdom Bacillati; phylum Bacillota; class Bacilli; order Caryophanales; family Paenibacillaceae; genus Paenibacillus; species Paenibacillus sp. RC73. The sequence continues at coordinate 24,776 of NZ_JBIYCV010000023.1, read as the reverse complement.
GCAAACAGACAACCCAGTGAACTTGGAAGATTTGGTATGGGACTCAAGACTGCTTCATTTTCTCTTGGTAAGCGGTTAAGTGTTCTTACCAAACATAAGGGAGTTTATGCACAGCGGTGTTGGGATCTAGATCATGTGTCTCAATGTAATGAGTGGCAGCTGTTCACGGAGATCCCAGACGAAGTTAGGGAGTTAATGAGCGAGATTGAGGGAGATAGCGGTACAGTTATTTGTATAGATAAGCTGGATCGTTTCATGGGAGCGGGGACTGCAAATACAATACATGAAAGCAGTTTTTTCACCAAAGTTCGGCGGATACATAATCACTTAGAGTTTGTTTTTCACTCAATCATTGAATATGGCAAAGTCCAGATTATCTTAAACGGAAATGTTCTTGATCCTTGGGATCCTTTTATGATTAAACATCCTTCTACTTTGGAAGGAGAAACACAGGTTTTAAACATCAATAAGAACAGAATAAAAGTTAAATATTATGTACTGCCTCATGCCTCTTTTTTAAATGAACAAGATTATAAAAGAGCTGGAGGCAATAGGGGGTGGCGAGACCATCAAGGTTTTTATATATATCGCGAGAACAGACTGCTGCATTACGGTGATTGGTTGGGAATGTTTCAAAAGGATACTTCGTCCCAGCTAGCAAGAATTCGCATAGACCTGCCAAATACGGCAGATGATGCTTGGCAGGTAGATATAAAAAAATCAGCTGTGATTCCACCGGATAACGCAAAAACAAGGCTTGAATCAATAGCAAAATTTGTTCGCAAAATTTCCCGCGATATCTTTTACTTTAGGACTCAAGGCGCCCATTCTAACCAAACCTTTAAAGGGAGTCTCAATACATGGGAGTTGTCGGGTAGTGATGAAGGGCAGCAATTTATTTTAAATAGAAATCATCCTGTTTTATCAGAAATTCAGAAAAGAATAGATGACGAGACCTCAAAACTGCTTAACATGTATTTAAAGTTCGTTCAGTTGGGATCACCCAGTAATATCATTGATTCGCCAAAAGTGGCAGAAGAAGTCGTCCAAATGGTCACTGACGCTATGAGAGAGCTAGTTGTCCAATTCTCTTCCACCTTAACTAAGCTTCATGTTGTTCAAAATCAACAACAGCTATTAGATGCACTTATTACTCAACCTGCGTTTGATGGCCTAAATCGCATAACGTTGAAATCAATTTTGGAAGAGGCGGATATCAGGTATGAATGAGGCAAGAGGGTTATTTGAACAAACATTTGCTACTAATTATATGAACTTAAAGTCATTCTTCTCCAGCCAAGAAAAAGCAGCTGAACAAGCGCTAGAGCTAGCAAGGCTCGTAATACAGGGGCAAATAGTGGAAGCGAGTCTGATCGAGCAGTGGTCGTTAGAAATGTATCTGAAATATAATGTTAATTTTGATATTATAAAAACTCCAGTATTACGTCTAGAAGAAGTGAGCTACTGGTACAGTCCCAAATTACTCTTGGGAGCGTTTTTCTGGACCCGTTACAGAGACTATCTAATAAGGATTAAGCATTGGGACCAAGAGGCTGTTGACTCCATCGATGATTCAACAAATGAAATTATGCGGTCTTTGGGAAACCCGAATGAAATACATTCTTTTGACAAGCGAGGACTTGTATTAGGGTATGTGCAGTCCGGGAAGACTGCTAACTTCACAGGTTTAATTAATAAAGCTTACGATGTTGGATATAAGTTGGTAATTGTATTATCTGGTGTACACAATGACCTACGGGCGCAGACACAGCTTAGATTAGATGAAGAAGTGATTGGAAGCAGAGTGGATAGGGAAGGTAAACCAGTTGGAGTTGCCCAAATTTATACTAATACAGCTGATCATATTATTTCAACATGGACTACAGTGGAACGTGATATCTCTTCTGAACCAACTGGTATTTTTAACTTAAACCAAAGAACTCTTATGGTTGTTAAAAAGAATAGTATTGTCTTAGAGTCACTGAAAAATCAGCTCGAGTATCAAAAGAATTTATTTAGTTTAGATATTCCTGTTTTAATAATCGATGATGAAGCTGATCAGGCGTCCGTTGATACCTCGAAGGATGAAGATCCTAAGACAATAAATAAGTTAATACGGCAGATTCTAGAGGTGTTTAATCGGAAATGTTATGTAGGTTATACAGCAACACCGTTTGCAAATTTATTAATTAGTACTGAAGCCAAAACAGAAGACGAAGGCAAGGACCTGTATCCTAAAGATTTTCTTGTCGGGCTACCCAAGCCAAAAGAATACTGTGGGCCGGAAGAATTTTTCAATGTTGAAGAAGATGCGGACGATCCACGTCCAAGTTTAATTCGTCCTTTGAAGAATGCCGATATAGAAGTCTTTACGGGAATTAAAACAAAAGGTGACGCTGATAAATTTGAAGAGGTTCCACCTCAGATGGGAGAGTCGATCTTAGCATTTCTTTTAACGATTGCTGTACGAAATCTGCGGGGCCAACGGAATAAACATAATTCAATGCTTATTCATACCTCTCGTTTTAAAGATGTTCAGTCGACTGTAAAAGATGGTGTGGACAAGGTATTTAACGAAATAACCATGCAAATTCAGTATAACGAGAATAGTAAGATTGTTAAAGCGATTAAAGAGCTTTATGAGGAAGATGTAATTCCAACAAGTAGAGCATGGCCTGGTAAGATTCAAGAATTCAACTGGGAAGAGGTTTATCAGGAACTTAGAGAGAGTTCAAAAAAGGTTCGTGTTTTCGAAATTAATGGTAATAGTAAAGATGCATTAGACTATCACCGATATAAAGAGGATGGTCTAAACGTAATCGCAGTTGGTGGAGACAAGCTGTCACGGGGACTCACGCTTGAGGGGCTCAGCATAACTTACTATTTCAGAAATACGCTGATGTACGACACTTTAATGCAGATGGGTCGCTGGTTTGGTTATCGAAAGGGATATATGGACTTATGCAGAATTTACACGACTGCTGAAATTGCTTCGAATTTTGAACATCTAGCCATTGCTATGATTGAACTGAGAAGAGAATTTGACAGGCTGGCAAAAGCGAAAAAGACACCACTGGAATACGCAATGAAAATGTTAAGTCATCCAACTATGACCTTAACAAGTCCATTAAAAATGAGAAATGCTGCTGTATCAAATATTATTTATGGGTTAACCCTGCAGCAAACTCGTATATATGACAACAAGGAAACTTTTTTCTCTCACAACATGAAAGTGACCGAGAACTTTATAAATAAATTATCCTCTCAATTTACGAAAACGTATATTGGATCGGGTAAAACTGGTTATTATATAGCTCGGGAAGTGGAAGCAAATTCAGTATTAAAATTTCTTTCCGAATACAAGACCAGGCAAGATGCTGATAAGGTTGATAGCTCCAAAATTGTGAATTATATTCAGCAGGTTAATGAAATTGGAGAACTTTTGTATTGGACAGTAGCAGTTGTAGAAGGAGAGCCAAGAGGTAAAAGTGGTCTTGAGAAGTTTCCAGTACAATTCGGGGAATTTAAGATTGACTCTGCTGTGGTGCGTGGAGTTAAAGCAGAAGAGTATAACAACCAAGGGCAGGATAAAGTTGATATACGTGCTATAGTTGCTTCGCGGCAGGAATTCATTGATCTCAATCAAGACGAGATAAAGAATATGAAGGACAAAAAAGAGATTCGAATGCTGCGACGAAAAGAAAATGGCATGCTTCTAATCTACCCGCTTCACCCTAAAGTAAAAGTGTTCGAATCCATTAGTTTTAGCGAAAAAATGGTACCAATTGGTATTGCGATCTCATTCCCTGACTCAGAGCTAGATGTTTCTAAAATTTATGAAGTGAACAAAACAATAAAATAAGTGTTTTAATAGAGTGAGGAATTGATAGTGAATCTTAAATTAGAATTCGAGCAAATGATTAAGGAATTGGATAGCCAGTCACAGCAAGAAGTATATAAACTAAAGGTTCTTACGGCGGAAAGTCCCATACTTTTTGCAGGGTTAGATACTGTAAATATGAATAGGCAACTGTATATTGATTTAGGATTTAAACCTTGGGAGCCGGATCAGCTAAAGGCACTTCCCAAATGGCGAGGTTTATCTATAAAAGTGGAGTATTATGAAAAGCTCGCTCTATTGAAAGGGCATTACTTTCTTGTTTTGCGCCAAGAGTCAGAAAGTGGTACAGATATTTTTGATGTTATACTGCAGAATGTTGTGGATCATTTGGTGGCCAGAGAACAGAATGAATCAGCATTTACAGTAGTATACAAGGTTCTAGATAGATGGCGCGTGTTTTTTCAAAAAGGTGGGTACCGCAAACTAACCGAGGAACAGCAACAGGGACTTTTTGGTGAATTATGGTATATTAAAGAATGGCTTAATCGGTTTCCAACTGCTCCCCCACTAATATTAAAACAGTGGGAAGGACCAACCAGTGGACGAATTGATTTTAAACATTCTAATCGCGGAGTAGAGATTAAGACGGCAATAAATAAGTTAACCAAAACAATTAAAATTTCAAATGAAAATCAGTTGAGGCTTACAAAAGCAGTATCGAGTATTTACCTCTATGTATGCTTTATAGAGCCAAGTAAGACTCATGGTGTTTCTTTACAGGCACTTGTAAACGAGGTTCGAAACAATATTGCTAGTCGTTCCGATCGAATGCTATTAGAGTTTAATGATCTCTTAGATGATTTAAGATTTAAAGAAGAAGATTATATGGATGATTTCTTTTTTGTAGATAAAGTAGAGGTATACGAAGCCGCAATGAACTTTCCAAGGATTTTGCAGGAGGATTTGCCAAAAGGGATTTCTCATGTTAGTTACAGCATAGATCTTACACATTGTACGGAATTCAAAAGAGAAGTTGATGAGGTATTTGATTTGTAATGGAGGATCATTTAAATGTTAGAGAATAGACAGAGAAGAGAATTCCTGAAGGAATTTCTTGAAGAAGTAGAAGAAAGAGCGGCAAAAACAGGAGTATATCGAGTTCCTTTCCTTGAGAAGATGCTTCAGTATATGGAAAGGGATGATGATCCTGATATATTAATTCCTCCATATATAGATACCTCAAAAAAGATTGCTGTGAATGCTTACTCATATGACGAAAGTCAGCACATTCTTGATCTATATGTAGCTGATTATAGCTTTGAACAAAATGAGCGGGATTTACTCTCGATAAATATGACGATGCTGACAGAATTAGCCAATCAAGCTAAACGATTTATTACGAACGCTAAAACATTAGCTCAAACTATTGATCAATCTCTGCAAGCTAGACAATTGGCTTTACTGATATCAGAAAATATTAATGCTATCGATGAAGTGAATATATTTGTACTGACGAATATGTTCTATAATGCAAATAAACCAATTGAGCTGTCGATTCCTGGAATAGAAACGGTAAATGTTCAGGTGTGGGACATAGATCGCATACTTCAAATCATTTTGGCTGAACAAGGAGTCCAAACGATTCATATTGATTTTGAACAGGATTTGGGACAGTCGTTTGAGATGATGTATGTTCCCGGTTCTCAACATGAAGGCGAACAGAATTATTTTACGTGTTATGTAGGATTTATACCTGCGGAATTGTTGGCTAAAGCCTATGATCAATGGGGCTCCAAATTGGTTGAACGAAATGTAAGATCTTTTTTGCAGGCGAAAGGTGGAACTAACAAAGGCATTTTGAGAACTCTAAAGGATCCGATTGAACGACAAATGTTTGTTAGTTATAATAATGGTATCTCAACTGTGGCTCGTGCAGGCGACATTGAGAAAATAAATGAAAATATTAATCTTTATCGTATCAATCGGTTAATTGGCTGGCAAATTGTAAATGGAGGACAGACAACTGCATCCATTCATCAGGCCTATAAGAGTGATATAGACTTAACGGATGTGTATGTTCAGGCAAAGCTGACTATTCTTCATGTTGAAGCAAACCAAGAAAAAGATCAGCAACTTCTTGAAGATGAAATGGTTTCAAGTATTTCAGAGTATGCCAATACACAGAATAAAATTAACAAATCTGATTTGCTAGCTAACTCTAGGTTTATGTCTGAATTGGAGAGATTATCCAGAAATACATGGATTCCATCTAGTGATGGTCGAAGAGCAGAGAGTAAGTGGTACTTTGAACGTGCCAGAGGTCAATATGTGGTTGATTTAAATAGACGTAAACGTGGTAAGGAGCAGAATGAATTTAAAAGGCAATATCCAGGTGAAAAAGTCATTACCAAAGTTAATTTAGCTAAACATTTTATGTCATGTGAGGGCTTTCCGCATGTTTCAAGTAAAGGTGGAGAAGAGGCCTTTAAGCGATTTATGGAGCAAAATAAACAATTTTGGAAGTATGACAAGGATGATAATGATGAGATTATTCCGCTGAGTGAAGTTACCCTGGAGGTCTATCAGAAACTGGTAGCAAGGACTATTATTAATCTGCATACAACTAATATTGTGGAGTCCATGAGACTGCAGGGATATAGGGCGAATGTAATTTATTACACTGTAGCTATGCTCCATCATATATATGGAAACAAAATAGAGCTAGTTGATGTATGGAATCGACAAACTTTATCTGATAAGTGGGATGAAATAATAAGAATTATTGCGGATAAGGCCTTATTCTTCCTACGTGATTCTGCGGGTGATAGAAACGTGACTCAGTGGGCTAAACAGGAAGCGTGCTGGATGCAGTTCAAGGATGAATATACGAAGCATCTGAGAAATATCATCTGATTATGATTATATTTCTCCGATTATAATTAATTAAACACTCAACTTGGATTGTCAACAGTAAATCAGTCAACTTTTTTAAGGGCTGTAAGGCGATATTGAACAGGTGTCATATAGCCTAAAGTTCCATGAATTCGATGCAGGTTGAACCAATGGATATAATCGTATAATTCTAATTCCAAATGACGAAGGCTCTGAAAGTTCATCTGGTTCACGAACTCCGTTTTCATAATCTTATAGGTGGCTTCGGTCACGGCGTTGTCATATGGACAGCCTTTTGCACTCAACGATCGACCGATCCTAAACGTATCTAACAGATCATCCATCTTTTGATTTTTGAACTCACTGCCACGGTCGGTATGAAACCACTGAATCTGACTCAGATCACCTTTCACGGTCGCGAAGGCACGGGAAACCAGTGCTGCGTCCTTATGGGGGCCAGCACTATGACCGATGATCTCTCGATTGAACAAATCGATAAGCACGCAAATATAGTGCCATTCGTTCCGGACTTTCACATAGGTTAGATCACTGACCCCACGCGTTTGCTTTCCGTTTGGTTGAACATGCGGTTCAATGTGTTGGCTGTAGCAGCTTCATTACAAGCGGTTTTATGCGGTTTATATTGTGCCACGGTGTAGGTTGAAACCAGTCTCTGTTCCTTCATGACACGGCCGATTCGGCGCCTGGAAACCACGAGTCCTCGTTCATGAAGCTTCACTTTGATCTTTCGAGTACCGTATGCTTTTCGATTTTTCTGAAAAATGTCCACAATGGCTGTGGCCACCTCGTCTAACGCCGGAGAATCTTCGCTCGCTTCGTAGTAAAACGTGCTACTTGCCATTTGCAGGACGTTACACATTGCTGATACCGAGTATTAATCCCGATTATTCTGGATGATAGCTACTTTAGTCCCATGATCAGGGCGGCTTGCTTTAAAATATCATTTTCCATTTTGAGGCGTTGAACTTCTTTGCGTAAAGTAAGTAGCTCATTTTCTTCTGGCGAGCGATTGTCCTTCTCTGAGAAAGAGCCTGTGGTTAGGCCTTGTTTAATCCAGCGATCCAACGCCGAGGCGGTGAGGCCATATTCCTCCACCAGATCCGCTCTGGATTTTCCGTTTTCATAGAGTAGCACCATTGATTTCTTGAACTCTTACGTCTTTGTTTCGGCATTGTAGAGATCCGCTCCTTAGGATGATAGGTTTATTCTACAAGCCCTCATTTTTATTGTCCAACTAAGTGTAGCCGATCCAACTACCGTTCTAACGAGTCGGTATTGAGTGCCTTCTTTTTTTATAAGGAAGTTGCAACGATTTAATTGTATGAATATTATGTATGCCGCTTAAAAGGGTAAGAATAAATAATAATACGGAAAACATTAAACAGGTGATGAGAATGAGCAAAGATTCTTTCTTTTGGACGGGACAGCACATATCAGCCAAAGCATATATGAACGTTCTGGATTTGAACTGATCCCCATGACAAATGTTCATCGATATGCTGAGCGGTTGAATATTCGATGGAAAAATATAAATACGTCCACAACATTATCTTACCGTGAACTAAAAGAAGTCAAGGAAGCGATAGCAGGAGATTTCTTGGAGATACAAAGTAAACTACAAGAAAAACGTCCAAGTTTCAAAATGATTGCATTACCTAAGCAGGATGATATCGCATTTTATCACGCTGAGGGTGTAATTACGGACGAACAGCTCAAGCAATTTTTCACCATCAAGCAGAAGTCAGATGACGATATGAGGAAACATCTTTTCAATGTGGTAGGTAATAATGATTTTTCTAGCTTTAATGCGATGGCCTTGTTTGGTGTTCCCATTCGCCCACCTAGGCATTATCGGGAAATTGCCGTAGCTATGTATGGTGTAGACATCGATATATCCTTAAATGAAAATCGAAATAAAGGGAACTGGTTTACGGATGAGAGAATACAAAAACTATATATAGAAGATGTGCTGGCTAATCTCTCGCAAATTATTCATAGGACATCCTTACGCAATGTAAATTTAACCGAAGAAGTGGATATTGTGATGTACTCGAAACGGACAGAATGGTTAACACTGATGCAAAAAGAATTTAGATTGCCGGATGAACGAGTCCATATGCATCAACTACATAATGAACTTCGATTTAAGAAAGCTTGTTCCAAGAAAATGATCGAAATGGTTAAGCTCATGGTGGGCAAAAAGAATATCAAGCTTACCGCTAAGGAAATAGGTGGAAAAGCACTATATCAGTGGTTTAGAGATAATTGGAACGGGAATAGAAAGCAATTCATTTTGAGTGAGTTAAAGAATCATAATATATTGCTATTTGAAAAAACCTCAAAAGTTGGACGACAATATTGGTTGTTTATGCTGGTGGATCAAGATGCATTCACCGACCACGTGGTTAGCGAGCATTATCGTAAACTATTGTAGTAGTTCCAAAGGAAGATTTTCTCCCTAATATTAAGGGAAGATTTCTTCCTCTTATGATAAATTTGCAAATAAAGTGTCCAAAATGAGCCGCAAAAGGGTGAATTGCCGAAGGCAAGAGGGGAAACGGCGGCAGGTCGATGAAGACCGTTTACGAAGCGTAGCGAAGTGGTTTTTATCGAGATGGTGAGAGAGTTTCCCTTTATGTGGTACAGATGTAAAGATCAAAAGAAACCGTCAACAAAAATTTGTAAACAAATTATTTCTTTCCGTAGCCATCCAACATCGTTGGCTGTCTTCATTTTATTTCTTGAACATGGTAGATTGACTTGACCCTACTTTTCTATATATAGGGGGAACTGGGGTCAGTCCATGGAATGTAGCTTAAACTTAGAAAGAATGAAATGGAGAAATGATGTTAACCTCATACCCAAGACACTTATTCGTTTGTGGTTGTGGTCAGGTTGCTTAATTTAAAATTTTCGATTTACATATACAAATTAATCTTGTTGAATATGGACTGGTATTTGCAAAATTTTAAAGTTTCATAAAAGCATTTGTACTTAGTTACTAGAGAGGAATGACAAGACCATTTTACTGATTACCGAAAATGGCCGTCAAAGAACAAAAATCGGACAATACCGGAAAATGGGCAGTTTAACCATAATAAGCTGGCTTTTGCTCACTTTCTCAATATCACTTGTCCCAAACGATCCTTTCACCCAATTTATCCTCATCCCCAGATTTCATTACATCCCAACATGTATCGAAAAAGGATACGCCCATCGTTGTATGCTCCGGGTTCGGGTTAGGGTCGTTGCAAAGCATACATATTCCTGCTATTGGGCTTTTCTTCATGAACATCACCCCCAACAAAAAAGCGAGCCTCATTGGCCCGCTTTCCCAGCAATTATATTTAAAAATTCGTATTAGTACTAGTCCGAACTCCAAGCTTTCCAGACATGGAACCAGAACCACTACTTAAACTAACATAAAATTTCCCTACAGTCCATGGCTTGCTTGAATTTAATATTTCATCGAATGTTTTACCAGGTTTTACTGTTCCACTGTACTTTTCCGCACCAGATGCACTTCCCTGATTCACAGTAAAAGTTATAGTAGTGTTCCCTGTGTTTCTCAAGTACAACCTTACATATCCATACCCTGATTTAACGTCAAAATCAGCAGAATCATTAAATCCAGCTACTGGACGATCGACAATTTGTCCATCAGTAGCTTGTGGAGTAATGACATGATCCCCCGGTTTTGGTGTATTCACATCGGTCGATGTGTTTGCAGATTGGGAAACTGCTGCTGAGTCAGTTGTAGCTGGTGTAACATCCGTAGTGGCTGCGGCAGAAGCAGTTAATGGAATGGCAACAGCTAAAGACAAAACAGATAATAATGAAGCTTTTTTAATGTTTTTCATACTCATAAGCCCACTTTCTTTGATTTTTTTCCTGCACGCTTTATCAATCAACCAGTATGTATAGAAACTATTAGAGTATTCATGATCAATAAAGTTTTTTACAGGTAGTTATATACATTTACATTATAAGTCTTTTATTGTAATTGTTCAACAAAAAAATTGGACAATGATTCCATTATCCTAATATGGCACGCTTCGGAATTAAACCGCGCAAGGGTTCCGCACAGGCTGTTCATGTTTCCGTTGGTTAACTGGTTCCTTGCTGCCGTGCCATAAAGCCCCGGATGAACCGGGAAAATGATTCATGTCGGAAGCTCTGCTGCGAGCAGTTTGAGAATCGGCAGTGTCGCGATGAGTTGGCTTCAGACTCGTTTGTACATACTTGCCGTGCTGTGCGGCATGCTCCTCGTCATGAAGATGCAGGATGCCGTCCTTACTCAAAAATGCAAAACGTGGTTGTGTATATAAAAATGTGTCACGTGACACAATGTTGAAAATTTAAAAGTACATATTACACACGGGAACTCTGGCTATGAGCAAGGGTTCCTTTTTCATTTTGGAAAGGAGAAATCAGGATGATGATATTGTTACTAGCATTAGCTATAGAAATCTGTATTTGGCTTAGCATATTCTTCACTGTAATTCTGAATGAGAGAAGAATGAGCCGGATTGGAAATCAAATTCGTAAACGTAGAAACGTTAATTCCATACATAAAAAACGCCAGAAATAATGAGAAAGCTGTAGACATAAAGGAGCAAGTGATATAAATGAAATGGATGAAATTGAAGATCGATCAACTGGTACATGCGGAATATAATCCAAGGAAGGATTTAAAAGCGGGTGATCCAGAGTTTGAAAAGATCAGGAATAGTGTCATGGAATTCGGTTATTGTGAACCGATTATTTGTAATAGCGATTATACCATCGTGGGAGGCCACCAACGTGCTAAAGTCTTGAAGGCACTCGGATACGATGAAGTTGATTGTGTTATAGTCGATGTGAACAAGTCAAAAGAGAAAGCCCTGAACATAGCGCTTAACAAAATTACAGGGGAGTGGGACTTTGAAGCATTGGCTGCATTATTAGATGAGTTGAAAGAAGCAGAATATAATATTGAGCTAACTGGATTTGATTGGTCTGAAGCGGAGAAGTTGCTGGATACATTACACGAAGAAACAGTGGATGATGAGGATAATTTTGATGTAGAAGAAGCGTTACCTGAGCATCCAATCACTTGTAAAGGTGACATTTGGTTACTTGGGAAGCATAGGCTCATATGCGGTGACTCGACTAATCAGCAGGATATTACAACATTGATGGATGGCAAGAAGGCTCATCTCATTGTAACTGATCCACCTTATAATGTGGACTATACGGGTAAAACGAAGGATGCATTGAAAATTGAAAACGATAAGATGGATGACGACCAATTTTATGATTTCCTATTAGCTGCCTATACTCGGATGTATGAAGTAGCTGATGATGGAGCAAGTATTTATGTATTCCATGCGGATAGTGAAGGATTGAATTTTAGGAAGGCATTTATTGAAGCTGGATTCAAACTGGCACAATGTTGTATATGGGCAAAGCAAGCGATGGTGATGGGTAGACAGGATTATCACTGGATGCACGAACCCGTATTGTACGGTTGGAAGCCGACAGGTGGACACTACTGGAACAGTGATCGTAAGCAAACAACCTTGTGGCAATTTGATCGACCCTTCCGTAATGAGTATCATCCCACGATGAAGCCGATTCCCTTGATTAGTTACCCGATCAAAAATTCGAGCAAGCTTGGTGATATCGTATTTGATCCATTTGGTGGCTCAGGTTCAACATTGATTGTTTGTGAGGAAACGGATCGGATTTGCTATACCAGTGAGCTTGATCCTAAGTATGTAGATGTGATTATGAAGCGATATATTGCCCATGTTGGAGATAATAGCGGCGTGTATTTAATTCGGGATGGTAATCAGTATGACTATCATGAAATTGTTGCTGAGTCAGAATTAGAGTGCGTGTAGTTAACCTTTTCTCAATAAAAGTGTAGATATAAATACAATTGCAGCGAACAAGGATACACTGAAGCTAACTATGGCATTTGTTTTTCGATTTATCTTAAACTCTGAGATGCCAGAAAATAAAAACAGGAGGCTGAGAAAAAGCTGTATAAATAAGGATGCGAGTCGGTTATTACCAGGATAAGCAAGTGACCAAAGGGATGTGATTATAACAACAGCGGCACATACAAATTTAAGAACTTGATAGATATTCAGTTTTTTAAGCATAGGTAAATTCCCCCACTCATATACCGTATTTTTCGGTGTAACCCCTTTATACAATATTATACAACTATTTGATTTGGAATGGTAAGTAGTATGGTTATGATGAAGTAGTTGCTGAGTCGGCAAGGTCAGAGGTATCATGTGCTGACTAAACGAAAGGGTGATTCAATTGGGTAAGGCAAAAGTGAATATGGTGATTCGATTCCTAAAGGGTATGCAAACCGAAAAGGTAAATGTGCTGGGAGCTGAGGAAGCTCGGGAGGACAATGAGTTGATTCAAAAGGTGATTGAGGATATCGAGTTGTTTTATGAGGCTGAATTGGAAGGGTAAGCTGATACATATGGGGAATGGCCGATAGTTGGCTGTTCCCTTTTTTCGTGATGGAGGTGAGCAGAATGAGTAAAAACAATAATAACCCAAAAAGGAATAAACCTAAAATACTGACCAAGTATGATCAATTTGTTGTGCCAAGGCTCAGGGATATTCCCGTTTGGGTGCGTGAAGGAGCCACAGATGAAGAGATTGCTAAGCGACTTAATATTCATATTTGGACATTAGGCGATTATCGAAGGAAACATCCGAAATTTGCAGAAGCATTAGAACGTCCAACCAAGTGGGAAACACATGTATATCCTAGACTCGCGGAGATTCAGCAATGGTTCGAAGAAGGCATGAACGCAGAGGACATTATCAGGAAACTCGATATAGGTAAAACGACTTGGTACGAGTACATTGATAAACATCCCATGCTGGCTGAACTAGTCAAATGGAGCAGATCTGTGCCTATATCACACGTGGAAAATTCACTTTTGAAAGCCGCTACAGGATATGAATATGAGGAAATTCGTACAATAGTCGAAGAGGACAAAAATGGAAAAAAGAAGACGCGTATCGAGAAAGTGAAACGGTATCAGCCTCCCAATCCGACAGCGATGATCTTCTACTTAAAGAACCGTGCACCTAACGAGTGGAATGATCGCCGTGAACTGGTGGTGAATACAAAAGCACTGGAACAGGAGCGCAAGCAGCTATTTCTGGATATGATCGAAGCGGATGTAGTGGATGCCGACTATGAAGCTATTGAGGAATCAATAGAGATTGAGGAAGGATATATGGAGCCAGATGATTCACAGCCATAACGTTATGTCGTCAATATTTGTATAGATAAACGCCAGTTTCAGCCCTGAATTAGCCCCAAAAGTAGCCAGAATCAGTGCATAAGATAGGTTATGTATGGAGTGGACTTTGCCCCACATCAACGGTATGATGTGACACACAAGCGAAGGGTGGGGGCGAATATGAAGTATATTCAAGGGTTTGAAGCACATTTACGGAGCAAGGATCGGAGCGAGAACACCATTTCCTGCTACATTCGGGACGTGTTACAGTTCATAGCGTGGTATCGGGGCAAGACGGAATATGGACTGGACAAGTGGATTGAATTGGATGGGGTAGAGTACAAGAAATATCTGCAAAGCACCAATCAAGCTATACTCACTATCAACCGTAAGATTGCCAGTATCAACGTATTTGCACAGTGGATGAACCAGCAAGGCTATATTAAGGAAGAAATACATATCGAAGCGGTCAGGAACAAGGTTGTTCGCCAATACAAAGGGCTAGCGGAAAAGGATTTGTGGAAGCTGCGGAATGAAATTCACCGGATGGGCAATCGGCTACATATCTGTATGATTGAATTACTGATTGGGACTGGCATACGAGTAAGCGAATTGGTTGGCATCAAATTGAGAGATATTGAAATGAGTGAACGTAAAGGATTATTAAAGGTACTTGGTAAGGGAAACTCCTTCCGAACTATACCATTGAATAAGGATGTGCGAAAAGCCATCACCCGATATCTCGAAGTCAGGCCACAAGTTGAATCGGAACACTTGTTTATTGGGCAGCGCGGAGCCTTGGAGCGGAATGCAGTCAACTTGATCTTGAACAAATACGGAAATCGGGTCAATGTAAAGGTTACACCCCATATGCTCAGGCATACGCTTGGCTATAAGTTGGTGAAGACGACTCCTTTGACGACCATCCAGCAAATCCTTGGACATGATCACGTAGCAACCACCAATATCTATACCCTAACAACGCAGCAGGATATGGCTGAAGCCTTGGCAAATATCGAGTGGTGATGAGCCACTCTTTTTGTCGTGGATGGAGGGGGTCTTCTATATGTAGAAACAGAGCCGCCAGCAAAGGGTGCAGAAATTTTTGTGATGATTTTATAGTGAATTTGAGAAAGGAGCTATACCCATTGAAACGATAAAGCAAAAAGAGCAACGCCAAGCTGAGCTACTTAAGCAGTATATGGAGAAGCATTTTAAACCACCGAAAATGAAACAGCTGATCGAAACATTCTCTTTTTCCGAATTACGCAAGCTTATTGGTGAGATGGACATTGAATTTTTCGCTTTAGCCTATTTCCCTAAATACTTTGATCGAGCGTTTGGACAGTTTCACAAAGAGTTATTTTCGGAATTAAGACATATGCTTGCGAATACAGGACTGATTACAGCTTTCGGACTCCCAAGGGAGCATGGAAAGTCAACGATCAGTTCTTTTTTATTTCCGCTGTATGCGACTTTATATGATAAATCACAGTTCACGCTGATTATATCAGCGACAGAACAAATTGCATTGCCGTTTTTGGATATGATCAAAGATGAGCTAGAAACGAATCAGATGCTGATTGAGGATTTTGGGATTCGTAAAGGGAGCCGCTGGAACAACAATGAGATTTGGCTCAAGAGTAAAGGTGGGCTGGACTCCTGCATTATGATTCGTGGGATTGACGGTAGTTTGAGAGGTATTCACTATAAGCATCATCGTCCTACGCTAGTTCTAATGGATGATTTGCTCAAGGAGGATACGGCTCGATCCGAAGCCAAACGAGAACAAATTAAAAATACATTTACGGATGTGATTCTTCCTATTGGAACAAGGGATACCAATATCCTGATCTGTGGAACCATTTTGAATGAAGAAGATATTATGGCCGATCTGCTCAAGGGTAAAATCCCAGGTGTGCGAAGTGTTCGTAAAGCAGCCGTGCTTCAATTTTCAGAGCGTGATGATCTATGGTCAGAGTGGGAGCGACAATATAATAATCTCCAAGACGAGGATAGGATCAATACGGCCTTGTCTTTTTTTATGGCGAATGAGGAGGAAATGCTGAAGGGTACGGAAATCCTGTGGAGTGAGTATTTGGACTATTATTATTTGATGTGCAAGAAGCAAGCAATGGGCGAAAAGAGTTTTTATAAAGAATTGCAAAATGATCCGCGTTCAACCGACGATTACATATTTCAGAATCTCATGTATTGGGACAGGCTACCTGAGTTTGATGAAATGGAAATGGCGATGTACATTGATCCAGCCATTAAAGCCGGGAAGAAAAATGACTATTCTGCTGTCTCCATTATTGGGCAGCACAGGAAGACGAAGCAAATGTATGTCATCGACGGCGAAATCTATAAACTGTTGCCGGATGATTTGTTTCAAGTGGCTATTGAAAAATTAAAGCTTTATCCCGTAGATAAGCTTGGTTTTGAGGTTAATCAGGCACAGAGTTATATGAAGCAAAAGTTTGAAGAAGAGCTATGGAAGGCGAAGATACATACACCCGTAGAAAGTGTCCATTCCAAGGGGCAGAAGCATGAACGTATTATTAGCTTGGAGCCGGAAGTGAAGAAGGGTCATATTCTGTTCAATTCAGATAACCTTCGATATAATAATCAGATAAAGGATTACAATCGAAATTGTACATATGATGATGCACCAGATAGTTTATATGGGGCTGTTCAATTGATTCAGTCGGTCAAGAGTTTAAAGTTTTATGATCGAGGCTTATTATTTTGAGACTTTCGCTAGATATTCATTCATTATTTTGATCCAATTTTGTTAAGCTAATGGGCAGGATAACCTTACCAGTTACCCAATTAGTTGTTGTATTGTTGCAAGGAAAGGGGATGCAAATGGCCATTTGTTTGGACTACGAGTTAGTTGAGATAAGAGGAACCGTTGCTGTGTATAAATTTGGAAACTGCTTGAAGGAATTAGATGGAATTTTTGAGATTAATCTACCCAAGTTGATAAGTGGGGAAATATCGATGCAAGCACCAATTGGTGAAGTAGTGAAACTAAAGAATGACAACCAATCTCAAGCTAAGGCCATCAAAGTATTTGGAAAGATATATAAACATTATCTTGAACATCACGAATATCCTACAAAGGGTGGATATTATGCTTAGTTAATCGGAGTTTATTCTTTTTTTCTTATAACGATCAATGGAAGATATAAAAATTACTCAGTGGACTTTAAAAGGAGCGGGAATATGGGTCTGGATGCTTATGTAGTATGCAATTGTGTGAAGGAAGGAAATGTTAAGCCTCTCCCTTTTGATATAAGCTTGCTGGAAATTACGGACGAAGGGATCGACATACTAGAATCTGTAAATGACGAGACCTATGAGCTTTATCAGCAGTGGCGGGAGAACGCTTGCGAGCATGAAGACTTTTACTATTATCAAGACCGGGTTTTTAATGTCGCAGGAGGAAATTTCTTTTATGGAATCATTGACCGGTTGGGGCAGGACAAATTCCCATTATTATTTTCAATTGGGGAGAAGTCACTCTCCACCGATCAGGTCGAAAAAGCTTTAAAGGAACTGGATATTTTTGAATCAGGAGCAAGCAAGCTGCAAGGGATTTTCCTCGTAGATACTGTATCTAATGATGAATATGGGAGATCTCTTCCTGGAGAGGATAAGTGGTTCTTATCATCTGGAGGTGGACACACTTATCAGTTAAACGACCGAGGATTCTGTATTCTAGACAGAGATCATCGCGAGCTTTTTCATTCAGTAGCGTTCGCCCAGGAAGTAATGAGTGTTGAAAAAGAAGGACGGAAACATAAGCATGCAAGATTTCATGATTTGGAGATGGGACGAATTTTTGAATCTTCTTATTCGCTAAGCCGAAAGATATGGGGAATCGATGAGCTGTATTATCCAAAATCTTTTCAGGTCGTAAAGAGAAACCTAAAGGGATCTGATTCTCGATCCGCGCGAGTACTAAGAAGCCTGTTTGAGGCTTCCTTACAGACAGGTAATCCGATCATTTGGGCATAAAGAGATCTGAGATGAAGCATTTGAATATTAACGGAATACGATCCTGTGCTGATTACAAATCTAGACTTTTTGAGATAGCTTAATATTATTCTTAACTTAGTATAATTGAGCTAACGGGAAACTTTAGTTCAACAAGGAACTACCTTATTAAAGGTAGTCTTTTTATTTATTTAAGCAACAATTACATAGCCCATTTTGAAAGGATTTGATGAGATACAAATTACGGAACAAACCATTATAGAATGTCTAAATGAACTCCAATCGACTGCATTAACCAAACAGAAATATACAGATTACTATAATGGTCAGCATGCTATTCTCAAGAACTATGCGATGCAAGAAAGTCGAAGCAATCAAAAGCTTGTTTTCAATTTTCCACGTAAGTTTGTAGATAATGAAGTGGGTTATCTGCTCGGTAAGCCAGTAAACTATGTGTCCAAGTCAGATCAGGATGAAGCCATACATAACATAGACGTACATATGAGTCATTGGGACAAAGAGCATAATTTACAGCTTCGGAAACAATCCGAAATCTTTGGCGAGAGTTTTGAATTGAACTATATCGACTCGGATGGACAGTTTTCAGCCACAGTATTGTCTCCTTTAAATGCGTATGTGTTGGAAGACGGAACAGCAGAACGAAATGTATTGCTTGGCCTACATAAATTTACGAGACGTTTTGATAAGCAAGTGTACCTTGACGTGTATACCGATCATGAAATTCTACACTATACAATCGGCAACGATGATAAACACAATCAGAGTAGGCAGAACCAAGCACCCGAACTGAAATATATCAGCAAGCATAATCACATCTTTGGAAGAGTCCCACTTATCTCCTGTCCAGCTAATACAGAGAGAAAAAGTGGCTTCCATGATGTGATTTCTTTATTTGATGCCTATAACGCATTGAATTCCGATCTGGTCAATGAAATTGCAGATCATCGCAATGCCTATCTCGTGATTGAAAATGCCAAGCTGGAAGCGGAAGACTTATTGAATATGAAGAAGATGGGTATTATTCAAGTACCGGCTGGAGGAAAGGTAAGCTGGCTTACGAAGGAGATTAACGATTCTTTTGTGAAAAACGAGTTGGACAATATTGAACGCAAAATTTTCGACATGATGGATCAGGTCAACTTCAATGAAAACTGGGCCAGCAATACGTCTTCCTTGGCGCTGAGAAATAAGCTGCTGAATTTGGAGAATCGAGTAGCTATGCGTGAAGCCTTAATGGAAAAGGCAATCAAGCAACGTCTGCGTAACTTCTTTACCTTTCTGCACATTAAAGAAGGCGTGCAATATGATTACCGGGATATCGCGGTGAAGTTTACTCGTAATTTGCCGACAGACTTGGTCGGGATGGCTGATGTGATCGTTAAACTGAAAGAAGTGGTTTCACAGGAAACGCTGCTCACATTGCTTCCGTTTGTCGAGAATCCAAAGTTGGAATTCAATAAATTTCATGCGGAGCAGCAACGATTAGTTGGTGCGGGTAAGGAGATGTCCAATGCAAAATAAAAATACAATTAAACGTTTAGTGAAGAATAATTGTGCATGCTATCTCGGAGCGAAGCACAGTATCCCAAACTATTGCTGTTTACAGGATAGTCCATGTGTATTTTTCGCTCAATATGATTCTCTTCCCCGTTGTACCTATTTTGAAAATGGAGTTTTGCCAATGGACGAGAAGCTGGTTCAAGAATATAAGTCTGATCGGAATGTAGAGATTGGATTTAATACAGCGAAACCGAGAGTGAACTGTCAGAAATGTGGAAAAACATTCTCAGCTAATTCGAATCGGCAGAAATATTGTGAGAAATGCAGAGGTAAGAATGCGAACGAAAAGACGAAATTTCGGATGCGTCAGATGAGAAAAAAACAGGCTTGATGTTACGCTTTAGGCTATCAAAAATCCAAATGAAATAAGGGTTAAAAATACCCAAAAGTGGGGAGTCGGTATGTTTGTACCTTTTCCTCGTTTTTGTGATTTCTAAAGCGTAACATCCCTGTCCTGAGCATGACATTAAACGGCTCCATACATACATAAGCGTGTTCGGTTCTGTGAGTCGAATGGGCGATAAAGGAGATTAATGAAAATGAAGTTAGAACAAGTAAAGCAGTTGATTGAAGAGAACCAAACAAATGAGGAATGGCAATCGTATCTTCAGGGCTTGAATCCGTATAACGTAGAGGGGATGGAGCAATTTATTCAATCTAATTCGCAAGCAAAAAGTTGGTTCGATAGCACGGTGGACAAACGATCCGCTAAATCGCTGGAAACATGGAAAACCAATCATTTGGAAAGTGCAGTGGATGTTGAGATCAAGAAGCGATTCCCGGCGAAGGATGAGAAAGAAATCGAAGTTGAGAAGCTACGAGCCGAAGTCGAAAATATGAAGCTGGAGAAGCAGCGTGAACGTTTAACCAGCCAAGCGGTAAAAATAGCATCCGAAAAGAAGCTTCCACTCCCGTTAGTGGATTTTTTTATTGGTGCAGATGAAGAAGCGACGACAGCCAATTTGGCTATGTTGGAACAATCACTCCAACTGGCAATTCAACAGCAAGTCGAGCAACGACTCAAAGGAGATGGCTATACACCTCCGGCTGGTTCAACAGGTAGCACATTTACATTGGATTCGATCAAAGGAATGTCCCAAAACGAGATTAATCAGCATTGGGATCAAGTCAAACAAGCATTACAAAACAAATAATAATCAATAGAAAAGGACAGGGTGATTAAATATGACAGTACAACATTTTATTCCTACTATTTGGAGCGCACGTTTAAATGAGAGTCTGAAAAAGAATCTCGTATACGGAAATGTAGTCAACACTGATTATGAAGGTGAGATTAAAGGTCAGGGTTCCACAGTGAAAATTAATTCCATTGGGGCAGTAACGATTGGCAACTATGACAAGGTAGCCGGAATCGGGAATCCACAGGAACTGGATGCTACGCAAAAAACGTTGGTGATCGATCAGGCGAAGTATTTCAATTTTCAGGTGGATGATGTCGATGCTGCTCAAGCGAATGTGAATATACTGGATGGTGGGATCGTGGAAGCTTCTTATGGACTAGCCAATGTAGTCGATCAGTATCTTGCTGGATTTTATACGGAGGTCAAAGCTGAGAATACAATTGGCAATGATACAACGCCTATTGTTCCAACGAAAGCTACAGCCTATGACCTGCTGATTGATTTGGGCGTGTTGCTGGATGAGAACAATGTACCTGAAGCGGAACGATTTGTAGTAGTTCCTGCATGGTACTATGGCTTGTTATTGAAAGATGCTCGTTTCACCAAAGACCCAAATATCATCCGCACAGGCTATGTAGGAGATATCGATGGTATGACGGTATATAAATCTAACAATGTGCCTAATACCACAGGAGCTAAGTATAAAATTATTGCGGGTCATAAGAGCGCCATTTCGTTTGCAGGGCAAGTAGATTCGGTGGAGGCGTTCAGACCAGAAAAACAATTTTCAGATGCAGTAAAAGGGTTACAGGTATTTGGAGCCAAATGTATCAAGCCGGAAGCTCTCGCTGTACTCACGGCCAATAAGTCTTAATTGAAAATGAACACATTATAATAGAAGAAACACGTTTGGGGTATCCGTTTTGGATGCCCTATTTTTCATTTTTGGAGGGTGATAAGATGTGGTTTTTGAATCAGGAAACGGGATGTACATGGGAAGTAACAGATCAGGAGCTAATGCTGCGGTTACAGGTCAGTGGGCATTATGAGCAAGTGAAGGAACCTCAACAAGATGAGACTAAGGAAGATGAACCTGTAACGAAAGTTCAAGCTGCCAAGAACATGAAGCGTAACGAGAAGGCACAGGTAAAGGAGGAACAGGAGCCAGCACATGAGTGATTCATTGAATTTACTTAAACGGTTATTAGGCATGGAACCAACAGACATATCCAAGGATGATATCTTGATTCACTACTTAAACAAAGCTAAGGTTAATATTCTTGGGTATTGCAATGCGGCGACACTGCCTGTGGAATATGATCATGTCATGATCGATTATGCTATGTATCTTTATCAAAATAGGAGTTCGGTGGGCCTGATAAATAAGCAAGAAGGTGAACGCTCAGCTACCTATGAAACAGGGATTCCGACAAATATTCGATTGGCTCTTCCTCTGCCTAAAATCAAGGTCGGAACAGATTAATGTTCTACGATACGAAGTTGGAAATTTTAGATGCTGAATTCATACCTATTCGGTCAATGATGGCAGATGTACAACCTTATCGTAAAAGCTTTTCATTTGAAGATGGATATACACTGGAGACTACATATCGAGCTTTCTGTCCACTAGAATCCTTATTGCAATCGAATGGCTATGTCCGCATCAGCAAGGATGTCTTTATTATTTTGGACATGAAGGAATGGAGTGATTATGTGGAATTGACAAGGAGCATAGAACCTTGGATAGATTTCTTCCTGCGAGAAAAAGGTGAGCTTGTATATATCAATAGTGTAAAGCAGCTTGCTCTGATCCGGGATGCGACAGATACCATTCGGATGACCGATGAAAAAATTATTCGAGCAGCAACACCTTTACATACAGGTGATATTGTGGACTATCGCTATGAACGATATTTAATTACCAGTCAGGTGGATCAAAATGAACTGTCTTGTCGAGGCAGAATGAAAAAGTGTAATCAACGGCTGGCTTTGAGCTGGGATGGACAAGTGAAATGGTTTGATGCTGTGGTGGAAGGCAGAACGTTTTCAACGGAAACAGGTAAAGTTATCTCCATGCCAGAGGGAAATATTATAGTTAGACTACAAGACAATGCAGACACGCGAAACATCGCATTGAACCAACGATTCTACATTACTCATCAGCCATTTAAAATAGTTGGAATGGATCGCATCCTAAATGGAATCAATCAGTTAAGCTGCACATTGGATAGCATAAATACAGCTTATGATGACGTGGAACAGAACATTGCTGACCGATGGAAGTACGAGATTGCTCATACATATGCATTACATATACATCAGGGAACGCTAGCTCATGTGCTGCTCAACGAAACGTTATCTTTGAAAGTAACGGCTACGGATAATGGGGATGAGATAGCCAATCCGCTGATTACCTATACATCCAGTGATCCGAGTGTAATTAGTGTAGATCAGCAAGGCCAGATTATGGGCATCGCTTTGGGACAAGCAAGCATCACCGCAAAACTAACGTATCATCCGACAGTGCTGAGCATCATTGAAGTGAGAGTCATTGAAACGGGAACGCATATCTATTCGATAGCCATTACTGGTAATTCCATCCTCAAAACAGGTCAAAGCGCCTCATATGTCAGTCATATCTATGATCATGGAGTGGAAGTGTTTGACCAGTCTGTAGAGTGGAGCTTACGGAATCAAGATGATTCGACTCCTACTAAGGGAAAAGCATGACAGCGAGTACAAGAAATAGCGTGACGGTGAAAGCCGGAAGCAGTAGTGGAACGATCAACAAAGCTTTAACATTGACTGCCACCTTAGTAAGCGATCCTAGCATGACCATAGAAAAGACCATTAGCCTTAAAAATTTATTCTAAGTTTTATATCTATCGGCTTGCCCTAGAGGTGAGCCATTTTTATTTCAAAGGAGCACATACATATGCAACAAAAATCTATTGATTACTTGCTCAGTCTGAGTCTATTGAAGCAATTGAGATCACAACATGTCATTACAGAAGAAGAATTTATAGCCATTGACCAGCTGAATAAAAAATCTTTCAAGTAGCTATAACATGGGCAGAAATGGACTTGATGATGTGCCGCAAGCATTATACCATGTGACCGTATAAAGAAGATATCGAAGGGAGAAACACCTATGGCCCAAGCCACAACCGCAAAAAAAGTCGTCGTTGTTCCCATTAAAACGATGGACATCGTAGAGGGAATTCAAACGATTCAAAAGAAGAAAGTCGCCGCCTATTGTCGGGTCAGTACCGATTCCGAGGAGCAAAAGGAAAGCTACACCAATCAGGTCAATCATTATACCCAATACATTCAAAACAACTTGGAATGGGAAATGGCTGATATTTACGCCGATGAAGGGATCACCGGAACCAGTACCAAAAATAGAACACAATTTCATCGAATGATACAGGATGCTCGAAACGGTAAATTGGATCTGATTCTAGTGAAATCTATTTCGAGATTTGCGAGAAATACACTGGATTTATTGAAATATGTACGGGAACTGAAAAGTCTCGGAGTCGCCGTATTCTTTGAACGGGAGAATATTAATACGCTGGATACCACAGGCGAAGTATTGCTGACCATCCTGAGTTCCCTTGCTCAAGATGAGAGTCGAAATATTTCTGAAAACAGTCGATGGGGCATACTGCGTGGCTTCCAAAACGGCAAAGTCTTCTGCAACACGAATCGCTTCCTCGGCTATGATAAGGATGAACATGGTGAATTGGTGATTAACGAGCCAGAAGCAGAGATTGTACGCAGAATATACGAGGAGTATTTGGATGGGAAAAGCTATCAAGCGATAGCCAGAGGATTGATGCGAGATCACATTAAAACAGTCACGGGTGGCGATACGTGGTGGGATTCCTCCATTACCTTAATATTGACCAATGAGAAATATTACGGAGCTTTACTACAGCAAAAGACGGTAACGGTAGATTTTCTAACCCACAAACGAGTAAGGAATAAAGGACAAGAACAGCAATATTTAATTGAGGACAACCATGAGCC
>NZ_JBIYCV010000022.1:0-31283 GCF_044908085.1 Paenibacillus sp. RC73 | reverse complement strand
GATGGTTCACCAGTCGCTATCCGGTACGGCTTTCCTTTCCGGCAGGGCAGGCATTATCCGTGCAAATCAAGACGGTGAAGGAGGAGCTGCGGCGGATTCCCAACAAAGGTATAGGGTATGGGCTGCTGCGCTACACCTCGGATCAGACCGAGGATGGACCGGCTGGCCAAACACCGGAAATCAGTTTTAACTATCTGGGGCAATATGATTTGAAGCCGGATGGTCATATGCGACCATCACCGTATCATGGCGGCCTAACTGTAAGCGAGCGTCATGTTCGTACGTACCTTCTTGAGATACACGGAATGGTTTATGAGGGGAAATTGTCGCTGACTATTTCCTATAGCCACACCCAGTACAAGAAGGAGTCCATAGAACAGCTTGGCAACTGCCTGAGAACGAGTCTGCAGGAAATTATACTTCATTGTATTTCTAAAGAAGGAACAGAACTCACACCTAGTGATGTATCGTTTTCTGAAATGGAAATCTCCGAGTTGGACCGTTTGATCCAATCTACACAACAGCTGGGTGAATTGGAGAGCTTATATCCGATGACACCGATGCAAAAAGGCATGTTGTTTCACAGTTTGCTCGATTCCCAATCGGAGGCCTATTTTGAACAGATGATCATTCATTTGGAGGGTCATCTGGATATGGATATTCTTGCTCAAAGTCTCAACAGATTAGGACAGCGACATGCTGTGTTCAGAACCAGCTTTTATAGTGGCTGGAACAAGGAAGCTCTGCAAGTGGTATTTCAAAAAAGCCGAATTGATCTGGTTTATCAGGACATCAATTGCATTGATAAATCAGAACGAAACGATAGGGTGTTCAATTTGGCGGCTGAAGACCGAAGAAGAGGCTTTGATCTAGAGCAAGACCCGCTAACGAGGTTTACGGTTTTGCAATCAGGTCCTGATGAATACGATTTGATCTGGAGCTTTCATCATATGTTAATGGATGGCTGGTGCATTCCGATGGTTACACAAGAACTGTTTGAGCTTTATGATGCGATCAGCCAGCGTCGTCCTCCCCGGCTGAAAGAAGTTTTTCCGTACAGCAGCTATGTGAACTGGCTTGGAGCGCAGAATCAGAAGGAGGCATCCGATTACTGGAAACATTACTTGGCAGGTTATGAAGGGCATACCAGCCTATCATCCGTTTTACCAGCGTCTCCTGTTGGGGCGCCATATCAAGCGAAGCTGGCTTGGAGCTTGGGAGAAGACCTGACAACTAAATTAAAAAACACAGCCATCCGTCAGCATGTTACTGTCAATACCTTGATGCAAACGGTGTGGGGCCTGCTGCTGCAGCGATATAATAATACCACTGATGTCGTGTTCGGCAGTGTTGTATCTGGTAGACCGCCTCATTTGCCCGGAATTCAGGACATGATCGGTTTGTTTATCAATACCGTGCCTGTTCGTATTCAGTGCAGTCCAGATCAGACTTTTTCTGAAATCATCCGTATCGTACAACAACAAGCTGTTGCTTCACACAGCTATGAGACGTTCCCGCTATATGAAATTCAGGCACAAACAGAGCAAAAACAAAAGTTAATCAGCCATATTATGGTTTTTGAAAATTACCCGATTGAACAGGCTCTGATACAAGGCAGTGATCTGGAAGCAACATCATTGCAGATTTTGGACGTCAAGACATCTGAGCAAATTAATTATGATTTCATGATAAGTGTCGTTCCTGGTGAAAATATGCAAATCGAATTTCAATACAACACAGAGACATACAGCCATGCACATGTGGCAAGGATGAAGGGACATCTAGAGCGTATAATTACCCAAGTTACCAATTTACCAGACCTTGTAATCCGCAAGCTGGATATACTGACATGCGAGGAATCCCAAAATATTCTTGAACACTTTAACAATACAGCGGCAGTTATCCCGGAACATATTCTTATTCATCAATTTTTTGAAGCGCAAGCAGCCCGAACACCAGAGCGCATCGCACTGGTATATGGTGAGGTACAAATGACTTACGCAGAATTAAACGCGCAAGCCAACAGGTTGGCTCGCACATTAAGAAAAGCAGGCGTTCGTGAGGATCACCCTGTAGCTATGCTATTTGAGCGTTCACCCCAGGTCATTCTCAGTATGCTGGCCATTTGGAAAGCGGGCGGGGCATATGTACCCATTGATCCAGAATATCCGGCGAGCAGAATCGAGTACATGCTAGAGGATTCGGGGGCAGCGGTTTTGCTGACGGACTATCATACGCAGCACCATATAAACTTTGCTGGAGAGAGCATAATAGTTGATCACACGCCATGCGGTGATGAGGATTCCCACAATTTGGTATGCAATTGTTCCATTTCTAATTTGGCTTATATCATTTATACATCGGGGTCAACCGGCCAGCCTAAAGGCGTGGCGGTAGAGCATCGTTCCGTCTTGAATTTTCTTCATACATTAGAACAACGGGGTCCACTTGAACCGGAAGATGTACTTTTGCAAAAAACTTCTGTCTCTTTCGACGCATCTGTGTGGGAATTGTGCTGGTGGATGCTAAAGGGCGCTTGTCTCAGTATACTGGAGCCCGGAGAAGAGAAAGACCCGGCAGCTATCACAGCCGCCGTCCAACGATACGGGGTGTCACATCTCGAATTCGCACCCTCCATGCTTCAAGCTTTTGTAGATTATGTTCGCGAGTACAGCGCAGCAGATCAGCTTGCAACATTAAAATATATATCGGTTGGGGGCGAAATGCTGTCGTCGTCATTAGCCCGGCAATTTTATGATGTGCTGACAATCCCGAATGGATCGCAGTTGTATAACACCTATGGGCCTACTGAAGCAACCGTTGAAGTTGCCAGTTACTTGTGTCATGATCAGCACTTTGAAAATAGCATCCCTATCGGTACGCCCAATCTCAATACTCGTCTATACATTTTAAATGAATTTTTACAGCCGCAGCCTATTGGAATCGCAGGCGAACTTTACATTGCGGGAGCTGGTGTGGCAAGAGGATACGTGAATCAACCGGAAGCAACCGCTTCCCGTTTTGTGCCGGACCCGTTCCAGACCGAACCGAACGCGAAAATGTATCGCACCGGAGACTTGGCGGTCTTTGGGCCAGAAGGATATGTGTACTGTCTTGGCCGTCTGGACGATCAGGTTAAGATCCGGGGATTCCGTATTGAAATGGGTGAGATCGAAAACATACTGCTTAAGCTGGAATCTGTTCAGGAAGCGATCGTGCTGGCAAGAGATGATGGCGACGGGGACAAGGTTTTATGCGCTTATATTACAGCAGGGAAACACCTCTCCACCAAAGATGTACGTACAGCAGTTGCACGTTATCTGCCTGCATACATGGTTCCTTCCTATGTAATACAACTAGATCGTATGCCGTGGACAACCAGCGGGAAAATCAATCGCCAGGCATTGCCTGTACCAGCCGCAGATCAGCAGTCAGCTGAAGTCTACATTCCGCCACGCACACATACGGAACAGCTGCTTGCAGCGATATGGGCTGACATATTGAAAAGAGAACGAGTGAGCATCACGGATCATTTCTTTGATATCGGCGGTCATTCACTTAAAGCAACTCAACTTGTAGCCAAAATTCATAAGGAACTGAATGCGAAAGTTACACTCAAGGATATTTTCACATACCCGACAATTGAAGACATGGCGGGGTATGTAGACCGGATGGAGAACCGTACATCGTATACTCCTATACCGAAAGCCCCGGAGAGTGTGTATTACCCTGTTTCTTCCGCACAGAAGCGGCTGTTTATAGCAAGCCAGTCTACAGGTGGAGAAATGGCCTACAATATGCCTGCTGTGCTGATTGTGGAAGGGGCTTTGGATGTAGATCGACTGGAATATTCGTTGAGGCAATTGATTCAACGGCACGAGCCTTTGCGAACGGGCTTTGAGGCAATTGAAGGGGAACCTGTGCAATATGTGCATGCAGAAGCAGTGTTTGACCTTGAGCAAATAACTGCTGGCGAAACAGCGGTTGACGTCATAATAAGTAACTTTATCCGGCCCTTTGAGCTTCATCGGCCTCCTTTAATGCGTGCCGGGATTGTCCCGCTTGGCAACAGTCGGCATTTGCTGTTGTTTGACATGCATCATCTGATTTCGGACGGCATTTCTATAAATATTTTCATGAAAGAATTCATTGAATTATATGAGGGTAAATCGATGCCTCCTCTTACTATTCAATACAAGGATTATGCCGTTTGGCAGCAACAGCATCTTGAAAATGAAGAGATGAACAAGCATGCAAAATACTGGCTTAATATGTTTAATGGTGATTTACCTAAGCTTGAATTACCAACAGATTATGAACGGTTACCTGTGCAAAGTCATGAAGGCGAAGAGTTTCAATTTGAGGCGGATATTACGGTTAGCCAAGGCATTATGAACCTGGAGAAACATACAGGTGCAACCCTCCACATGATATTATTGGCAGCTTATACGGTATTGCTTGCGAAATACAGTGGGCAGGAGGATGTGATTGTGGGTACACCGATGGCGGGCAGGACGCATGTAGATACGGAGCCGTTAATTGGTATGTTCGTAAATACACTCGCTATTCGGAATTATCCCTCAGCAGAGAAATCATTCCTCACGCTTCTCCAAGAGGTCAAGGATACGATGACAAGTGCCTTCGAGCATCAAAGCTATCCATTTGAGGAATTAGTGGACAAGCTCCATTTAAAAAGGGACATTAGCCGGACTCCATTATTTGATACGATGCTTGTACTTCAAAATACAGAGGAGACGACCTTGGCAATAGAGTCACTGACATTTACGCCATACACTAATGCCTATAATACCGCAAAATTTGATCTAACCTTATATGCGACGGCTGATGAACAGGGCTTACGATTCAGTTTTGAATATGGTACTCGTCTCTTCAAGGCCAAAACGATGGAGCGCATGTCCAATGATCTGCTTCTTATACTGATTGCCATATCTACTGACCCGAGAAGGAAATTAATGGACATTTCATTGAGTGAAATGGATGAAAATGAGCTTGGACTGATTGAAATCTCGATTTAAGACATCTTTACCAAAACGGTATGGGTAGACTGATTTCACTGTACTTCCAACAATTTTCCAAGGAGAGGGCCGCAATGAACGGATTTGAAAAAGAAGACATATTTTGGAGCGGACGTTTTGATTCTGACAGTCGGATGACAACATTTCCCTACAGTCACCCGGAAAACGGAGGGCAGCCAGCATGGGCAACAATTCAGACTGATTTGCCTTCCGAAATATCCAGCCGTGTATTGTCTATGGCTAAGGATTCGGATATGGCAGTGTATCTGATTGTTTTAACTGGCTTGAGCGGGCTGCTGTTCAAATACACTAATGAAAAGGACCTCATTTTAGGAATTCCGACTACACAGGCTCATCAGCAAATGTATCCATATATTGAGGAAATGCTGCCTTTAAAAGTAGAAATAAGCGATTCTTCTACTTTCCGATCGCTGTTAAGGGAGGTCAACCTGTCGGTTAATGAGTCCATTAAGCATCAGAATTTCCCTTTTCACAAAATGACGGAGCATCTGCATCTACCGACTGCTGAGAACGGTATGCCTAGTGTGCATACCGTTGTGTCACTTCGTGAATTACATGCTTCCGAGTTCCGTGATATGGCAATAACCGATAGTATCTTCACGTTCAGCCAGAACATGGGGACGCTAGAGATGTCCCTCCAATACAATAGCAGGCTGTATGACGAATCTTATATGCGCAAAGTGATGGAGCACTTTATCGGCATATTTACATTGATGATGGATCAGCCTGGACTGGAATTAGGCCAAATGGACATACTGTCTGCCGCAGAGCAGCAAGAACTTTTGACCTATTTAAACGATACCACACAAGCAGATTACCCACGTGAAGAGACCATTCACGGCTTGTTTGAGAAACAAGCCTGTCTCAGACCAGATCATCCTGCTGTTGTATATCAAGATCAATGCTTAACCTACAGACAACTAAATGAGCAGGCTAATCGGCTGGCAAGAACATTAAGAGCGGAGGGAGTAGTTACCGATCACTTAGTTGGTATACTGGTTGATCGTTCTCCGGCCATGATCGTTGCAATCTTGGCCGTCTTGAAAGCTGGAGGCGCCTATGTTCCTATAGACCCTGAATACCCGCAGGAACGGATTGAGTATATGATGAATGATTCCTGCGTTCAGGTTATTTTGACACAAAGCCATCTTCAAGCGAAGGTTGGTACTTCTGCCAATGTAAAGGTTCTGCTGCTGGACGATGCACATTCGTATGCTGAGATTCACTCTAATCCTCAATATCCCGTGCATTCGCAAGCACTTGCTTATGTAATCTACACATCTGGAACTACGGGCCAACCTAAAGGGACTCTAATTGAACACAAAAATGTTGTACGGCTGTTGTTTAACAGTCAAAACCGGTTTGACTTTGGAGCGGAAGACACCTGGACGATGTTTCATTCCTATTGTTTTGACTTCTCTGTTTGGGAGATGTACGGGGCACTGCTGAACGGGGGTAAATTGGT
Source organism: Paenibacillus sp. RC73 (assembly GCF_044908085.1). Lineage (NCBI taxonomy): Bacteria > Bacillati > Bacillota > Bacilli > Caryophanales > Paenibacillaceae > Paenibacillus > Paenibacillus sp. RC73. The sequence continues at coordinate 24,761 of NZ_JBIYCV010000022.1, read as the reverse complement.
CATCGTACCGACTTTAACGGCTAAAAATCCGCAGGAGCTCAGAAAACTGATTCTGTCTGAAAGGGTTACAGTTCTGAATCAGACGCCCACTTATTTTGCACAGCTCATTCAGGATGAGTTCTTGCACAGTCCGACTATGCTGCATTTACGGAAAATCATTTTTGGCGGGGAAGCACTCCGTCCTGCGATACTCAAGGAATGGCGAGAAAGATATCCAGCGATACAATTAATCAATATGTACGGCATTACAGAGACGACCGTGCATGTCACGTACAAGGAAATTGGAGAGCAAGAGATAGAATCTGGTAAAAGCAATATCGGACAACCCATCCCGACACTGCAAGCTTACGTATTAAATAACCGGAAGCAGCTAATGCCTGTAGGCGTGCCCGGCGAATTGTATGTAGCTGGCGACGGATTAGCCAGGGGTTATTTACAAAAACCTGAGCTAACAGCAGGGAAATTTGTGGAGCATCCATTCGTGTCCGGTGCAAAAATGTATAAAACCGGAGACTTGGCCCGTCTGCTTCCTGACGGCGATCTGGAATATTTGGGACGCGCAGATCATCAGGTGAAGATCAGAGGACACCGCATTGAGCTGGGTGAAGTGGAATTACAGCTTATGAAAATCCCTTCAGTCCAGGAAACAATAGTTATTGCCAGAGAAAATGGAGCAGGGCAACAGCAGCTTTGCGCTTATGTGGTGGCAGAACAACGTGTGACGGCAGCCGGCTTGAGAGAGCAGCTTGCCCTGCATTTGCCCACATATATGATACCATCCCATTTTATTCAGTTAGAACGAATGCCGCTCACACCAAATGGGAAAATTGACCGCAAAGCTCTGCCTTCTCCCGAGACTATGGTGCATACCGATAAAGCTTATGTACCACCGAGTACGCCAGCGGAAGCTGCTTTGGCTGTCATTTGGGAAAATGTTCTTGGTGCCTCGAGAGTGGGCATTACCGATAATTTTTTTGATCTGGGAGGAGACTCCATTAAATCCATTCAGGTATCTTCCAGATTGTATCAAGCAGGATACAAGGTTGGTATGAAGGAGCTGTTCAAGTATCCGACTATTGCGGAATTAAGTCCTTACATCCAGTTAATAAGCCGGACGGTTGATCAAGGGGAAGTACAGGGGAAGATGAAATTATCCCCGATTCAACACTGGTTCTATGAACAGATGACTACGGATGTTCATCACTTTAATCAGTCTGTCATGCTCTACCGTGCGGAATCGTTTGAGGAAACTGCGCTACGTAAAGTCATGTCGCAGCTGGTATGTCATCATGATGCGCTGCGCACGGTATTCCGGGAGAGCGGGCAAGGCTATAAAGCTTGGAATCGGGGAAGCAATGAGGGAGAAACGTTTTGCCTTTATACCTACGATTTCACCCGCGAAAAGAACCCTGCTCGTTCAATAGAGCAAAAGGTGTGGCAGATACAGGAGAGCATGGATTTGTGCAACGGTCCTCTTATAAAACTTGCTCTTTTCCGATGCGCAGAAGGCGATCACTTGTTCATCACCATTCATCATTTAGTGGTGGACGGGGTTTCATGGCGTATTTTGCTGGAAGACATAGGAACAGGATATGACCAGGCGCTTAAAGGGGAGAGTATCCAATTCCCATATAAGACAAGCTCGTACCGGGAGTGGACGGAGTGGCTTAGCGTGCATGCCAATGATTCGCATTTACAGGAAGAACGCGAGTATTGGGAACGCATGGAAGCCTTGTCTGTATCTTCTTTACCTAAGGACAGACAGGCGGATAATGGACGAATGGCTGACAACGCGGTGGTAACTGTACAGTGGACCGAAGAAGAGACACAGATGCTATTAAAGAAAACGCATCAAGCATACAATACTGAAATTAATGATCTGTTATTAACTGCACTCGGATTAGCGGTCCAGCGTTGGACCGGCTTTGAGCAGGTTATAGTTAATTTGGAGGGCCATGGACGTGAAGCCATTTCTCCGGATCTGGATATGACGCGGACGGTTGGCTGGTTCACGAGCCAATATCCGGTTCTGCTGGATATCAGCCGGAACCATACACTATCGGACCATATTAAACATGTGAAAGAAGGGCTTCGCCAGATTCCACGTAAAGGGATTGGCTATGGTCTGTTCAAATATTTGTACGCCCGACAGACGGAACGCAATGTCCTGTGCAAACCGGAAATCAGCTTTAACTATCTTGGTCAATTTGATCAGGATTTGAATAAGCAATCGCTTCGTCCATCATCTTATAGCGTCGGTCCGTTGGAAAGTGAAAATCATCCGCGACATTATGCTTTGGATTTAAACAGCATTATTTCCGGCGGTGCCTTAACCCTGTCCATAGGATACAGTGATCACCAGTATGACGAACAGACTGTGCGCCTGTTTGGTGAATATGTGCGGACGGAGCTTTGTAGAGTCATACAACACTGTGCGGCCCATACACGTACAGAGATAACACCAAGTGATGTCTCATTCCGTGGATTGACGATTCCTGTGCTTGATGAACTGGTGAAGTATACAGCGGATACTGGAGAGATCGAAAATGTATGCTCGTTAACTCCCATGCAAAAAGGCATGTTATACCACAGCCAGCTTCATACGCAGTCCGGGGCTTATTTTGAACAAGCAAATTTTAATATCCAGGGGAATTTGGATATCTCTTTAATGAAGCAAAGTTTACAGCAGCTTACGCAACGACATGCTATTTTCCGTACTAACTTTTACAGTGGCTGGAGCGATATGCCTTTTCAAGTTATTTATCGGCAAAGGAACTTTGAGTTTCATGAACAAGACATCCGGGGGATGAACAAAGAGCATCGTGAAGGCTATATAGATGCTTACACAAGGGATGATGCGTCTCGGGGCTTTGATTTGTCACAGTATGCACTTGTCAGGATGTCGGTTTTGCGTACTGGTGACACAGCTTATCGTTTTATTTGGAGTTTTCACCATATCCTCATGGACGGATGGTGTGTACCGCTGGTCCTCCGCGAACTGCTGGAAATCTACACTGCGGCACAGGAGGGACGGGAACCCCGTTTGCCTGAGGCAGTACCCTACACGACGTATATTGAATGGCTGGAACAGCAAGATGAGGAGGCAGCAAAAACTTACTGGAAAACTTACTTGCATCAATATGAAGGGGAGACACTTCTTCCAGGAAGCAAGCTGACAGCAACCAAAGCGTTTGAAGCGAATGCGTATGATCCGCAGCAATGGACCCTCTCAGTCGATTCACAATTAACTGCCCGTTTAAGGCAGATTGCCGCTGAGCATAAGGTAACTTTAAACACACTGCTTCAAACGGCGTGGGGAATACTGCTTCAAAAGTGGAATCGTCATCAGGATGCGGTATTTGGAAGCGTTGTGTCCGGCAGACCCGCTGAAATCCCGGGAGTTGAACATATAGTTGGCTTGTTCATTAATACGGTCCCTGTGCGTGTTCGCTGTGAACCTACAGATACTTTCGATCAAGTAATGGCTCGGACTCAGCAGATGGCTATAGCCTCTCATGCTTACGACACATATCCATTGTATGAAATACAGGCCCAGTCCGGCGTATCTCGTAGTGTAATTACACACCTGCTGGTGTTTGAAAACTATCCAGTAGAGCAGGAGATGGAAGAAGTAAATGCTGGTCATCATAATTCCGGTACATTGACGGTAACAGATGCTTCACTTGATGAATATACAGGCTATGATTTTAATCTCATAATCGTTCCCGGAGAAACGCTTACCTTCCGTTTTCAGTATAACGAGCTGGCTTATGCGGAAGAAGATGTGCAACGATTGGGTGGTCATCTGCTGCAATTATTATTTCAGGTCGCACAGTGCCCGACTTTTCTTGTACAAGCATTGACCTGTATTACAGAAGATGAGCAGACACAGATATTAGATGAGTTCAATCATACGGATAGAGCATATCCGTCCAATCTGACCCTTCATCAATGGTTTGAAGAACAGGTGGTGCAGACACCGGACCAGGTTGCTGCGATAGCGGGGGATCGGCAATTCACGTACCGGGAACTTAACGGACAGGCCAATCGGTTGGCAAGGACGTTGAGATTAAACGGAACTGGACCCAACCAAATCGTCGGGCTGATGACGGATAGATCGCTGGAAATGATGGTTGGGCTGCTTGCCATACTTAAAGCTGGCGGGGCCTACATGCCGATTGACCCGCTGCTGCCTGAGGAACGCATAGCCTACATGCTGCACGATGCAGACGTAACTGTAATGCTGTTGCAGGCTCATCTTCAGCCACAAACTTCCTTTACAGGCTGCTGTCTTGTTTTGGAAGATCCGGGCTGTTACCAGGAGGATGACAGCAATTTGACTCCTGTTGCCGGTCCTGAAGATTTGGCGTATGTCATCTATACTTCAGGTACGACCGGTCATCCAAAAGGGGTTATGATTGAGCATCGTTCTGTCATAAACCGGATCCATTGGATGCAATTCAGTTATCCTCTGAACGATAAGGACGTTATTTTGCAGAAGACTACCTTTAGCTTCGATGTGTCTGTATGGGAGTTGTTCTGGTGGGGAACTCAAGGGGCAAGTGTTGTTTTTCTGGAGCCGGGAGCGGAAAAGGACCCATTTACGATCGCTCAGGTCATAGATCGCTATCAGATTTCGGTGCTACATTTTGTTCCTTCCATGCTGTCCGTTTTTCTGGATGGTGTGGCAAGTAGTATCCAGGACATATCGTTACACAGCTTGCGCTGGATATTTGCCAGTGGAGAGGCGCTGAAACCACAGCATGTTAGCCGCTTCAATTCACTGCTGCGAGAACCTAACGGGACACGGCTGGTGAATTTGTACGGTCCGACGGAAGCAGCCATTGATGTATCTTACTATGATTGTCCGGAAGGCGTGGCTCCAGGGAAAATACCTATAGGAAAACCGATTCATAACATCAAGCTGTATGTCGTAGATGCGGATCATCATTTGCAGCCAATAGGAGTTCCAGGAGAGCTATGCATCAGCGGAATCGGATTGGCTCGTGGCTACATCAACCGTCCTGAGCTGACGGCAGACAAATTTGTTGCTTGCCCGTATGCTTCCGGAGAGCGCATGTACAAAACCGGTGATTTGGCTCGCTGGTTGCCCGATGGAAATCTGGAGTATTTAGGGCGTATCGATCATCAAGTGAAAATCCGGGGTTACCGGATTGAACCTGGTGAAATCGAAGCGATGTGGCTAAAAGTACCGCATGTACATGAAGCTGTCGTCATGGCGAGGAAGGACCATACAGGTGAACCTTTCCTGTGCGGATACTTTACAGCAGCTGTTCCCATATCCGCTTCCGAGATTATGGAAACCCTGTCCCAACAGCTTCCAGCTTACATGATACCTTCTTTTGTCATGCAGCTTGACCATCTGCCTGTCACATCCAATGGAAAGCTGGATCGCAAGGCTCTCCCGGAGCCTGATAAAGTGGACTTTATGCAGGATCGGTATACTGCCCCACAAACAACACTGGAAATACAGCTATGTGGAATATGGGAGGAAGTTCTTGGTTTGTCACCGATTGGGTTGGAGGGCCATTTTTTTGAGCTTGGAGGCCATTCTCTGAAAGCAACTACACTGGTTTCCAAAATTCAAAAGAGCATGAATATACCGTTAAAAATCAGGGATGTATTCCAGCATCCGATTCTGGGACAAATGGCGCAATACATCTCGGCTCTGGAGCAGCAAATCTATATCCCGATTCCGGTGGCGGCAAGCAAAGAGCACTATCCGCTTTCTCCAGCGCAAACACGGCTATACTTGGCAGCCCAATCCCAAAGCGGCGGAACTGGATATAACATGCCAAGTGGTATGGTCATTGAGGGAGAGCTGGATATCGCTCGTCTGGAAGAAGCATTTCGACTGCTTATAGCAAGACATGAGTCGCTCCGCACGGGATTTGAGTTCATTCAGGGGCTGCCAAGACAGCGGGTGCACGCTGAGGTTCCTTTTTCCATCGACATTGTCGGGGAGGAAAAAAAGGTGGATTATGTTCGTCATTTCGTTCGGCCGTTTGAGCTGAGGCAAGCACCGCTGCTTCGAGCATCTATCATCGTGCTTGAACGGGAACGCCATATTTTGTTATTTGACATGCATCATTTGATATCTGATGGAGTATCCATGAACCTTCTCGTGCGTGAGCTGGTCAGCCTGTATGAAGGGGAGATGTTGCCGCCGCTTCGTATTCAATACAAAGATTATGCGGTGTGGGAAACGGAACATTTCCGCCGGGATCAACTCGCGAAAAAAGAAGCTTATTGGCTGAACAGGTTTAGCGAAATTCCACCGCAACTGGAACTTCCTACGGATTTTAACCGTCCGACTGTATGGAATCCAGAGGGAGCAGTCGTGTCCTTCGAGCTGGATGAAGCTTTAACAAGGTCGATAAGCAAAATGGAAGAGGACGAAAAAGTAACCCTGTATATGATCTTGCTGTCTGCTTATACGATACTTCTGTCCAAATACAGCGGTCAGGAAGATATTATTGTAGGAACTCCTGTTGCGGGTAGAACCCACGTGGATATGGAGCCGCTCATTGGCATGTTTGTAAATACTTTGGCAATCCGCACAGATCCTCAAGGTGAACTGACATTCACCAATTATTTGGGCCATGTTAAAGAAACTATGCTGTCAGCCTATGAAAACCAGGAGTACCCTTTTGAGCAGCTGATTCACCGTCTGGGCATTTCGGCACCAGCCAATCGACATCCTTTGTTTAATACGTTTTTTGTCCTGCAAAACATGAATGCTGAAGCAATTCACAGCAGTTCTCTAAGAATGGAGCCGTATGATCTAGGTGACACCACCGTGGCTAAATTTGATTTGACGCTGTACATGCATGAGGATGGAAACAGGATTTACGGAAACTTTGAATATAGCACCAGCCTTTTCAAAAAACAGATGATTGACAAGCTTGTCGCTGATTATACACATATTCTTTCAGTGGTTGCCCAACACGTCTCCATTAAAATCAATGAAATTCAATTGCAACAAGCAGAGGCCCAACCTATCGTAGACATGGACGCGATAGAGCTTAACTTTTGACGATGACAGCGGAAAGAGTGCGCTTTTGCGTGCTTTTTCCGTTCATTCTGTGCCAATTGAAGATTTGTGCTACCTGCTCGCAGCTTGATGTCATGTACACACAATGGGAGGTATATAAATTGTCTATTTTCAAGGAACATGAACTGTATTGGGAACAAATGCTCAGTCCCGAGGATCGGATGAACATGTTACCATATTCCAGTCTGAATTCAAAAGAAGCTGACGCTGGCTCTATTCCCCGTTTGCATCACATGTCTTTTTTGTTATCCGCGCAAGTTTCTGAGCGTATCCTGTCTATGTCCAAGGGTACTCCTATGGCTATTTATTTAATTTTGCTGGCTGGCGTGGAGTGCCTGATATATAAATATACCGGGGAAGAGCAGATCATTGTAGGCATGCCGGCTTTACAGCAACAAGCTACTACAGAGCTTCCAATGAACGAATGCCTTCCTGTCAAAACGAGGCTGAGCCGATCCAGTACGTTTAGATCCGCTTTTTCCGGGCTTAAAAAGACGGTAACAGAAGCGCTTGAGCATCAAAATCTTCCATTTCGAAAAATGGTGAAAAATCTGAGCCTCACATATACACCGGATCATACTCCTGTTTTTCATACCGTTGTTTCCTTACGCCATCTTCATGTGGAGTCATGTGACGAACGGATTTCTTCTGATGCATGGTTTCAGTTTGAGCATGTAGAGAATAGCATTCAATTAACATTGTCCTGTAACGCGGATTTGTACGATCCCGCGTATATGAATCAGCTCGTACAGCATTTGGAGCACATACTGTCTCTTATTTTATTTGAGCCGGATTTGCACTACGGCAGTGCGGGATTGTTGTCCTCCAGTGAAGCGGAACAATGGTTAGCATTATTTAATAACACTGCTATCGAATATCCTGAGGGAAAAACGATACACCAACTGTTCCGAGAACAAGCAGAGCGCACACCGTACCATCTAGCCATTGTCATGGAAAGTGTACAGATTACATATCGTGAGTTACATGAACGCTCTAACCGTCTGGCGCGCACTCTAAAGTCCAGAGGAGTTGGAAAAGAACAATTCATCGCTCTGATTACAGACCGTTCTATTGAGATGGTTGTAGGTATTTTAGGTATCCTGAAGGCAGGAGGCGCGTATGTTCCTATTGATCCTGCATACCCGGAGCAGCGCGTGAAGTATATGTTGACTGATTCGGCAGCAGACATGGTTTTAATTCAAAAGCATGTTTCCGTCCCGTCAGACTACAGCGGAGAAGTTGTTTATCTCGATGAATTAGCTGCATATGATGAAAATACTGCTGATCTGGATGATACAGGTAATACGCATTTGGCCTATTTAATTTATACCTCAGGCACAACTGGCACTCCTAAGGGAGTGATGATTGAGCACCATAGCATCACCAATACCCTGCAATGGAAAGCACAGTCGTATGCATTCACGGAAGAACATCGTGTTTTGATGATGAGCAACTTTGTGTTTGACTCCTTTATTACACATCTGTTCGGTCCGCTTATTTCAGGGTCTACCATCTATTTGCTTGATGGACAGCAGAGTGCAGATGCTTTTGCAATTAAGGAGGCGGTTGGACGCTGGAAAATCACTCATTTGCAGAGCACTCCGCAATTTTTGTACCGTATTTTGGACATGATGGATGTCCGGGACGTATCTTCATTAAAAAATGTAGTAGTCGGTGGTGAAAATATCACCCCAGCGCTTATCCGTCATTTAACTGGACTTAACGAGCAGATCGAGATTTGCAATGAGTACGGGCCAACTGAAAATAGCGTCATCACTACTATGCGGAGAATGGGTGCTACAGACCAAGTCATTTCCATCGGGAAACCTATTGCCAATACTACAGTTTATATTTTAAATAGGGAGAATCAGCTTCAACCTGTCTATGCTCCAGGCGAACTGTGTATTAAAGGGCCGGGTCTTTCAAGAGGTTACCTCCATTTACCGAAGGAAACAGCGGAGAGATTTACGGAGGACCCTTTTGTTCCTGACGGCCGTATATACAGAACAGGTGATTTGGCACGCTGGCTACCTGACGGCAGCATTGAGTACCTTGGACGAATAGACGACCAGGTCAAAATCCGCGGTTATCGGGTCGAACCAGGCGAGATCGAAGAAGCTCTATTAAGCATGCCCTTTATTCGGGAAGCCGTGGTAGTTACACACGTAAATGGGGAAGGTATTCCTCATTTGTGTGCTTATGTTGCAGGCAGTGGAGAATTCCGTACGTCAGATATCCGGAGCGCCCTGTCGGAGAAAATCCCGGAATATATGATTCCTGCTTTTATTGTGAAGCTGGAGCAGATGCCTCTGACACCTAACGGAAAAGTGGATCGTAAAGCGCTCCCTGCTCCCGAAGAACAAATTCAGCGTGGAAACGAGGACTATATGGCTCCTCGGACCGCTGTAGAGGAGACGCTTGTTACGATTTGGCAAGCCGTGCTTGGCGTATCTCCCGTCGGCATCCAGCATCATTTTTTGGATCTCGGCGGTGATTCTATTAAAGCGATACAAGTATCCTCCCGGTTATACCAGGCTGGCTACAAAGTAGATGTAAAGGATTTATTCAAATATACAACCATTGAATTGTTAAGCCCACATGTCCAAAAGGTTAGCCAGACAGCAGACCAAGGAGAAATCAGCGGACCTGTCATGTCTACACCTATTCAGAGATGGTTTCTGGAGCGCCAGACCGAAGACTCTCATCATTTCAATCAATCCTTTATGCTGTATAGAAAAGATGCTTTTCAGGAAGAAGCACTGCATGCAACGTTAAAAGAATTAGTAATACACCACGATGCACTGCGGATTGTTTTTCATGAAGCCGACCCCGGCTATGAGGCCTGGAACCGTGCGGTTGGAGATGGAGAGCTTTACGGTCTGGACGTATTTGACTTTCGTGAACATACCGATGCAGGTGAGGCTGTTGAGCGAGCGTCCAGCCGGATTCAGTCCAGTTTTCAGTTAAATAAGGGGCCTCTTGTCAAAGCGGGATTGTTCCGCTGTATGGATGGCGATCATTTACTAATCACCATTCATCATCTAGTCGTGGATGGCGTCTCTTGGCGTATTTTGCTGGAAGATTTACAGAAGGCTTACGAGCAGGCCGTGAAAGGAGAACGTATTCAGCTTCCACTCAAAACCGACTCTTTCCAGCTATGGTCAAAGCAACTGCAAGAGTATGCGAACAGTCCCGAAATAGAGAAAGAACGTAATTACTGGAGGGACATCAGTACAATTCCGGTATTACCGCTGCCAACAGATTTGGATAGGGGAGTTTCCAGAGTGATGGACAGTGAGGCGGTTGCTGTGCGTTGGACTGCAACCGAAACCGGACAATTGCTAAAATACGCTCATAAAGCGTACTCGACGGAAATAAACGATTTGCTGCTGACAGCACTCGGGATAGCGATTAATAAGTGGAAAGGATTGGGGAAGGTTGCTGTTCATTTGGAAGGGCATGGCCGTGAGTCGATGATTCCCGGTCTGGATATTACACGCACGGTAGGGTGGTTTACGAGTCAATACCCTGTGGTGCTTCAAATAGATGCAGGCGATGAACTATCCAGACAAATCAAACAGACCAAAGAAATGCTGCGGCAAATGACGAACAAGGGCATGGGTTATGGCTTGCTCCGTTATTTAGCTGCTTCGAATACACATGACATTTGCGAAATCCGACCCGATATCAGCTTCAACTATCTTGGACAGTTTGACCAAGACATGGAGAACAGCAGCATCCAACTGTCGCCTTATTCCAGTGGACCGGATATGAGCTCCCTTCAGGAAAGACCTTACACCCTGGACATCAATGGAATGATTACAGGAGGAGTATTGTCGATGGGGATTGGGTTCAGTAGAAAAGACTACAGGAAAGAAACAATGGAGCAGCTCGCTGAATTGATGCATGACAGCTTGCTGGACATTATTACCCATTGCACACAGAAAGCGACATCTCCTGAGCTTACGCCAAGCGATATTATGTTGACCGGGATCACAATGGCTGAGCTGGAGCAACTGACCCGAGATACGGCAGAAACAGGTACAATTGAAAATATATATCCGTTGACCGCTATGCAAAAGGGGATGCTTTTTCACAGCTTGGCTGCTCCTGATTCGGGCTCATATTTTGAGCAAATTACGTTTGATATGCAGGGTGAGCTAGATGTGCGTGTTTTCAGGGAAAGTCTTCGTCAAATCATAGACAGGTACGACATCCTGAGGACCAACTTTTATTTTGGCTGGAGGGATACCCCGCTGCAAGTGGTGTACCGTGAGAAAGAACCGGCCCTTCATGTTGCAGATATTCGGTATATGACGAACGAGGATGCCAAACAGTGGACGGAAATGTATGCAGCCAATGATAAAAAGCGCGGTATGGATCTTGCATCCGATGCACTCATGCGGATTTCCGTATTTCAAAAAGATGACACCATTTACCACGTTGTCTGGAGCTTCCACCATGTACTTATGGACGGATGGTGCGCACCGATTTTGTTTAACGAATTGCTTGAAATATATTATGCCAAGCTTCATCATACTCAACTTGAATTGCCTCCAACAGCTCCTTACAGTGAATATATTACTTGGCTGGAAAGACAAGATCGTGCCAAGGCTTCCCTGTACTGGAAGCAATATTTGGAATATTATGAAGGACAGGCCATACTTCCAGGGGCAGATACAAGTATACATCAAGAATACGAGCTTGCCGAAACCGCAATCGAATTGAGCACAGCACTGACTAACAGTCTGAAACAGCTGGCTAAAGAAAATCATGTAACCCTGAATACACTTCTGCAAACGGTCTGGGGGATTGTGCTGCACAAATATAATGGGGCCCGAGATACTGTATTTGGTAGCGTTGTTTCGGGCAGACCAGCTGAAATCCCCGGCATTGAACGAATGATCGGCTTGTTTATTAATACGATTCCGGTTCGTATTCGCTGGGAGGAAGGAGAGGTTTTCACTCAGCTGCTGCAACGCAATCAGCAGCAGGCTGTGGCATCAGGAGCCTTTGATACGTATCCGCTTTATGAAATTCAATCCCAGCTGGTGCAGAAACAACTTATTACTCATATTATGATCTTTGAAAATTATCCTGTAGAACAACAACTTGAAGACAGCGGCTTGCCAAGCGCGGGTCGTCTTGACATTCTTCACGCTGAAGTTCAGGAGCAAACGAACTATAATTTTAATATCATTGTAGTTCCGGGTGAGAAAATCAGCATCCGCTTCAACTATAATGCGCGTGTCTTTCTTGCGGAAAATGTGAAGCGCATAGGTGAGCATGTGCATCATCTCTTGCAACAGATTGTGGGCAAGCCGGATAGCAAGCTGGCAGAATTGCAGCTTTTGACCGTGGAGGAGACAAGGCAGACACTGGAACAGTGCTATCAGGCAGCCGGGCCTGAATGTACCGAGAAAACGATTCATCAGCTATTTGAGGAACAAGCAGAGCGTTACCCTGATCATATTGCACTAGTGCATGGCGATGTTCAGTTAACGTACCGTGAGCTGAATGAACAGGCAGACAGACTTGCCCAAAAGCTCATTGCTTACGGAGTCGAGCCTGAGCGAATCGTCTGTCTGATGGCTGATCGCAGCCCTGACATGATCATCGGCATGATAGCAATTCTCAAGGCGGGTGGAGCCTACATGCCAGTAGATCCGACGTATCCGCAGGAGCGAATCCGTTATATGTTAGAGGACTCAGGCGTCGATATTTTGCTGCTGCAAAGCCATTTGCAGGAAAAGGTAGCCGCGTTCTTTAGCGGTACGTTCATCGTTTTTAATGATGAAACCTGCCCTCTAAATGATCAGAAGGAGAAATTATCCAGGCAAACAAAACCACGGCTGGCCCATTCGGACTCGCTGGCCTGCGTCATTTATACTTCAGGCACAACAGGCAAGCCCAAAGGAATATTGACAACTCATCGTAACATTATCCGAGTGGTGTATGAGAGTAATTATATTACAATTGAACCAGAAGATCGGATATTACAGTTGTCCAACTATGCATTTGACGGCTCCACCTTTGACATTTATTCAGCTTTGCTTAATGGAGCTGGCTTGGTGCTGATTTCAAAAGAAGCATTGCTGGATATGGATAAGCTGACGAAACATATGGCTGCGCATAATGTCAGCGTTATGTTTGTTACAACCGCTTTATTTAACGTTATGTTTGATGCATATCCGGACCGCTTAGTTTCACTCCGTAAAATTCTTTTCGGGGGAGAGCGTGTGTCTGTAGATCATGTTAGGAAAGCATTGAGTTACCTTGGACCAGACAGGCTTATCCATGTCTATGGGCCGACAGAAAGTACAGTCTTTGCAACCGCCTATCACGTCAATGATATCACAGAACACAAAGCAATCATTCCTATTGGATATCCGGTAAGTCATACGAGCACTTACATTGTGAATGAAGCAGGACAGCTTCAGCCACCGGGTGTACCAGGCGAATTATGGGTGGGTGGAAGCGGACTTGCCCGCGGGTACCTCAACCGGCCGGAACTGACTTCCGAAAAATTTATTCCCAATCCTTTCTCCCATGGAGAGAGAGTCTATCGAACCGGAGATTGGGTAAAATGGCTCCCGGACGGTGCGATTGAATATCTGGGCAGAATAGATCATCAAGTTAAAATAAGAGGTCACCGCGTGGAGCTTGGAGAGATTGAAACTCGACTCTTAAGTATTGAGCAGATTCAGGAAACCATTGTCATTGCCAGAGAACAGGAAGGCGGGACCAAGCAGCTGTGTGCTTACTACACAGGTAGTTCTACCCTGACACCGGAACGTGTAAGAACGATATTGAAACAGGACATGCCTGCGTATATGATTCCGGCCTTTATCATTAAGCTTCCAGCCATGCCACTGACTTTGAATGGAAAAATTGACCGTAATGCACTCCCTGCTCCTGAAAATAGTGTGAAAACACCTGGAAATGGATATGCAGCACCACGAACGGAAATAGAGAGCTTGTTGGTTGAAATCTGGCAGCAGATTCTGGGAGTGCCACAGGTAGGTATCCATGATGATTTTTTTGATCTGGGAGGGGATTCGATTCAATCGATTCAGGTATCTTCCAGACTGTCTCAGGCCGGATTCCAGCTGGAAATGAGACATTGGTATACGAGTCAGACGATTGCAGAGTTAAGCGTACATGTGGAGCAAGTGAATGATAAGGTAGATCAAGGTCCAGTGAGCGGCACGGTTCGATTAACCCCCATTCAGCGGTGGTTTCTGGAGAGCCCGGATAGTGTAAATCCTCATCATTTTAATCAATCCATGCTCTTTGCCGGGGTTGATCGTCTGGATCTGGAAGCCATTCATCGGGTCATGCGGCGTATAGCGGAACATCATGATGGACTGCGGACCGTATTCCGCCGGAGCGGTGAACAATACATTCCTTATATTCGGCAAGTCGATGAAGGAGAGCTCTATACGCTGGAAGTCAGGGATTGTATCCAGTTAACCAATCCAGCTACTGCTATTGAGGAAGCGTCCAACCGGGTACAAAGCAGCATTCAATTGGACATTGGCCCATTAGTTAAGCTGGTTCTGTTCCGTTGTAATCCTAGCGACCATTTGCTGATTGTAGTCCACCATCTTGTTATGGACATGGTATCCTGGAGGATTTTACTGGAGGACATTACATCAGGGTATGAGCAAGCGGTCAACGGGCAAGTCATAACTTTCCCTCCCAAAACTGCATCCTTCCAAAACTGGGCGGAGGCGCTCCATGCTTATGCATACCAGCCGCAGTTGCAGCACGAGCGTGCGTATTGGCAGGAGGTTGCGTCCCAGGGAAGTCAGCCGATTCCTAAGGATTACACGGAGCAGACTTCCCTTGTCAAAGACACAGTGACCATCACTATAGAGTGGTCGAACGAAGAAACGCGGCAACTGCTTACACAGGTTCATCAAGCATATGATACAGACATTCAAGATTTGCTGCTCGCTGCATGGAGCCAGGCACTGTACCAATGGAAAAATCTTTATCAGACGATAATACATTTGGAAGGTCATGGCAGGGAGGCAATCATTCCCGGAATTGATATCACACGCACAGTTGGCTGGTTTACGAGCCAATATCCGGTCAGACTCGTGGCAGATGCGAACGATGATATCTCACAGCATATATTGAAAACAAAGGATCATTTACGCCAGATTCCGAATAAGGGTATCGGCTTTGGAATACTGCGCTATATATCCGATTGGACGCAAGAGTTCAAAGACGCCATACAGCCGGAAGTCAGTTTTAATTATCTTGGACAGTTTGACCAGGAGCTGCAGTACAGTGCGATTGGTATTTCACCATATTCCAAAGGAAATGATGTAAGTGAGATGCAACAAAGACGCTATGTACTGGATATTGTCGGCAGTATCACCTCCGGCAAGCTCACACTGGCTATCAGTTATAGCACAAAACAGTTCCAGAATGTATCCATTCAACGGCTTGGAGACCTTATGAAGGACAATCTGCGAACGATCATTAAGCACTGTGTTCGTCAAGGTGATAACCTTCGTATACCTTCTTCTGAGGATATAAAGTATACAGGCTATATGGAAAAACCAAACGAATTTGCTGACAGATTGCTTCATTCTCCTTGGATGGATGGTGTGACAGGAGCTGTTTTGGTTTTGGTTCAAGATAACAAAATTGTTGTGAATCAGGGGTGCGGTTATACCGATCTGACACGTTCTACTAAGGTAGATCCGGCTACTACGCTGATGAGGGTCGGCTCCATCAATAAAATATTTACATCGGTTGTTATCCGGCAATTGGCAGAGCAGGGGAAATTAGATATAAATGCAAAGGTCCGTTCTCTCATCGAGGACATTGACATTCCTGGACCGTTTAACGAGTCGTTAACTTTGAAGCATCTACTGAATTATGAATCCGGTTTGGATCATCCGGATTCGGGGATGGATGACCTGATCAGGGGTGAAGTCCCTTTGACTATGACATTGAAGCAGTTTATCCATAAGTATATGCCTGCCGTTGTTCATATTCCTGGGGAACAATATCAATATAGCAACTTTGCTTACATTATTCTGGGGTACATCATTGAACAAATTACAGGCATGTCATGCGGGCAATATGCCCATAGCCACATCCTTCAGCCGCTCGGGATGAACAGCAGTAGTTTCACATTGCCAGCAGAATGGTCAAATAGATTAGCGAAAGGTTACCATCCTGACCAGCAGCTTGTTCCGGCTTACCTGTATAGCCCAATAGACACGGCCACAGGAAGTATGGTGTCCACTGGGGACGATATGGCCCGTTTCATGCTTGCGATGCTGGGGGAGGGGGCTTATGGTGGTAGTCGTATCTTAAGCCGAGAGTCGGCTCAAGCTTTAATGTCCGTAAAACCGGACATTGAAGCAGGCAAGCCTTACGGACGAAACGGATTCGAGATGAACATCCATCCAGAATACGGAAGCGAACGTATTTTGGTTAAGAGCGGCAACTTTCCCGGCTTTAGTGCGTTGATGTGGCTGCTTCCGGACCAGAAGACCGGAGCCTTCCTGATGTGCAATCAAAGTATAGTAAATAAATTTGAACTGTTCGAAGCATTTGCAAATTATTTTTGTTCGTCTGCTAGTAATAGAAAGAAATTATATGTGTAGTGATAAATAACGGGATTTAATGGGTATAACATTCATTTTAGCCGCCATCCTATGGCGGCCTTTTTGTACGAAAGAGAAAGCATTGAAAAGGAGGAAAAGCTTTGTACCGAATTTTTATCGTAGAGGATGACGACAAAATCAGTCGTATTTTACAGAAGAATATGGAAAAGTATGGATTTGAGTCTGTTTGTGCAGAGCATTTCCGGGAGCTCTTGCCGGAGTTGGAGGCTTTTGCTCCACATCTTGTATTACTGGATATTAACCTGCCCTATTACGATGGTTATTACTGGTGTCGTCAAATTCGTTCCCGTTCCAGTATTCCTATTATATTCATATCGGCGAGAGCTGGAGAAATGGATCAGGTTATGGCCATCGAACATGGTGGTGACGATTATATTACTAAGCCAATCCACCTGGACCTGTTGATGGCAAAGGTGAAAAGTGTATTTCGGCGGGTCTATGGGGAATATGCGATTGGCGGCCAAGTACATCTTGCACAGCAAGGGGCACCGCAACCTGACTGGAATGTGAACGGTCTTCAGCTTTACAGCAGCCGTAATGAGCTGGTATGGGGGGAGAGACGGATGCAACTGACCAAAAATGAACAATTGCTTTCGGAATGTTTTCTCCAACATTCGGGTCAGGTTGTTACCCGTGAGCAATTGCTTGAAGCGTTATGGGATGATGTACAGTTTGTTGACGACAACACTTTGACGGTAAATGTGACACGATTACGGAAAAAGCTAGAGGAGTTGGGCCTGCCCAAAGCCATTGAAACGGTTCGCGGACAAGGGTACAAGCTGGATGTAGCTGCTGAAATGCGGGAGGAATTATGAGGAAAGGGCCTAAAATTAATTTTATTCGGGACCGTTTCATATATATCGGTCTGTATTTGATTGTTATTGCATTGGGAGTAGGCTTTATGCTACTGGAAAAGGCACATCAGCCTGGGCGTGATGACATGGGTTCAATTCCTTATTTTATTATTTTATCTTCATTTTTGCTGATCAGCTGCTTAATATTTGATTACATACGCCAACGTCGTTACTATGCGCAGCTGCGAGGTGCTCTTGAACGCTCTGATGAATTGCAGGCGACAATCATCGTTCAATCCTCGATTACCAGTGAACAACGGATGATTACATTCCTGCTGGAACAACAATACAACGCTTATATGAACGAGCTTCACAATTACCGTCGTCAGCAAGAGATGCACAATCATTTTGTCATGCAATGGGTGCATCAGATGAAAACACCATTATCCGTAATCGACTTGCTAGCTCAAGAGATGATACGGCAAAAATACTCGAAACCAGTGGACATGAAGCAGCTCTCGCTGAGTGTCCAAGAGGAAACCGAGCGTATGACCAGCGGACTGGAAATGATGCTGTATACAGCCCGCCTGAACAAGTTTGAAATCGATTTGCATCTTCGTACCACGGCTCTCCACGAGTTAATCCGCTCGGTGATAAACGCACACAAGCGTCTTTGTATAAGGAATTCCATTTTTCCCAGTATTGATGGTGAAATGTGGATTGAGACGGATGAGAAGTGGATGACTTTCGTGCTAAACCAGTTTGTCAGCAACGCGATTAAGTACAGTAAAAGTAAATCAGGGAACAAGACGCTCAAGTTTTGGCTTAAAGATAATGGAATGGGGGGAGGAATCCTTAGGGTCACAGATGAAGGGATTGGTATAGCAGACTACGATCTTCCCAGAATTTTTGACGCTTTTTTCACCGGCGAGAACGGACGGATGGCGGGTGAGTCAACGGGCATGGGTTTGTATTTGGCTAAAGAGGTATGTACCCGGCTTGGACATGGTTTGTCAGTTACGTCTGTGTTAGGCAAAGGGACAACGTTCACGATCACTTTTGAGAACAGTGGAATTCATATGATTCACAATTAGATTACTGAGCAAAGTGACAATAATGTAAGGTAGCTTTATGCAAATTGTAAGAGAAATCGATGGGGCCACACGTGAGTGTACAGCTATACTAAAGCTACAAATGACATTTAATATTTTTTTAAAGCGGGAGGATAACTGAATGAGTGTACTACGTGCTGAAGGGCTTGGGAAAACCTATAGTTCTAAAGGAAATATAGCTTATAAAGCACTGGAAGATATTAATTTGCATATTGAATCCGGAGAATTCGTCGGCGTTATGGGACCCTCAGGCAGCGGAAAGACAACTCTGCTCAATCTACTGGCTACGATAGACAGTCCTACGTCAGGACAAATTGAAATTGGAGGTATTAATCCGAATCGACTGAGTGACCGGAAATTGGCTTTATTCCGTCGCCGCAAGCTCGGTTTTGTCTTTCAGGATTTTAACCTTTTGGATACTTTGTCTTTAAAGGAAAATATTATTTTGCCCTTGGTGCTGGACGGCACTTCTACGCAACTTATTGAACAGCGTCTCAAGCCACTCGCGGAATGGCTGCAAATCGACAGTATTTTGTCCAAACGTACACATGAAGTGTCTGGTGGTCAAAAGCAAAGAGCAGCCATTGCACGGGCCTTCATTCATGAGCCCTCACTGGTGTTGGCTGATGAATTGACAGGTAATCTGGATTCTAAAGCAGCCAAAGACGTCATGGATGCTCTCAAAGATATGAACGAGCGATTGCACGCTACAGTACTTATGGTTACACATGATCCTTTTTCTGCAAGCTATTGCCAGCGAATTGTCTTTATTAAAGACGGAAGGCTGTTTTCCGAAATACGCCGCGGTGCGAACCGTCAGGCTTTCTTTCAACAAATTTTGGATGCGCTCAGCGTCTTGGGAGGGAATTTTGATGACGTTCCGTTCGCTCGCATTTAGTGGCATTCGGGGAAACTGGCGCTCTTACAGTGCATTTTTTATGAGCAGTGTATTTTCTGTTATGATTTTTTACATTTACGCTTCATTTCTTGCTCATCCCGACGTCGTCAACGGTCATATTATTGCAGCAGATAAGGTAAGGCAGGGCATGATTTTTTGTGAGTATATTATCGTTGGTTTTTCCTTCCTGTTTGTGTTGTATGCCAACTCAGCCTATCTGAAAACAAGAAAGCAGGAGTTTGGTCTTTATTCGCTGTTCGGAATGACACGTATGCAACTTCGCAAAATGGTCATTTATGAAAATATGATGATTTCCGTTTTGGCCATCGGGTGCGGAATCGTACTTGGTATGCTGTTCAGCAAACTATTTTTTATGGCTCTCGCTGCGTTGCTCGATATGAAGGAGCCGATTAAGTTCGCTGTACCTTTGGAGGCGGTGTGGTTCACAGTTGGGGGATTTCTAATTTTATTCACTATAACATCTTTGAGCACAGTGTTCAGAATAGGAAGAACCGAGATTGTTGATTTATTCAAAGCCTCACGCCGCTCTACGGGCGAACTGATCTATTCTCCGTGGCTGGTGGCGCTCTCAATTGTTTGCCTGGCAACTGGATATGGTATCGCTATGACGTTCAACGGATCCAATTTTTATTTGTTGGATGCTCAAGCATTCATCTTGATGACACTGCTAATTTTGATTCCTGTCACATTAGGAACGTATTTATTTTTTTCCCAGTTTAGTGTTTTGCTGCTTAGCTTTATTCGAAAACGCCATCAGATTTATTATCATCGAACGAATATGGTCATTGTTGCACAGCTTGGTTACAAGATCAAAGACAATGCACGGATGCTGTTTATGGTGTCAATTCTCAGTGCAGTCATTTTAACGGCTTCCGGTGCTTTCTACATTCTGGTCAAATCCGTTCAATATGAATATTTAAAGGAAATCGCTTCACTGACTATGTTTATCGGTATGTTTATCAGTCTACTGTTTTTTATCGCCTCAGGAAGTATGATTTACTTCAAGCTTTTCACAGAACTTCAGGAAGATCAGGCTCAATTCAGAGCATTGTTGCGTATCGGAATGACAGAGCAGGAAATTCGTAAAATCGTGGTGACACAATTAGCGATTATCTTTTTTGTCCCTTGTATTGTGGGTATTTTTCATGCTCTGTTCGCTATGAAAGCTTTAGAAAACATTTTGACATACTCCAATTGGAGTTATTCCTTTGTTGTTATTGGTGTATACCTTATTATGCAAACCATCTATTTTCTGCTTACCTGCCACGATTACATGAAAAGTATGATGCAAGGAGCTACATTGCAGTAGCATGATCATAAAATTAAACAGTAAGGACGTTACCATGAAAACTTTGGTGCTTTTACACTTGTGGAAAGCTGTAATTATAATTCCATTTACGATTGTCTGCTTGCTTATTCCGCTTTCGGTACATGCTCAACCTGCAGAGGACAGTGTGGATACCGCTCAGATTGATCAATTTGTGAATTCGGCGATGAATGAATTAAATATTCCAGGGGCTTCACTCGCAATCGTCAAAGAGGGTCGCATTGTTTATATGGAAGGATATGGGGTATCAGGGCCGGATAGCTCTCCGGTGACGCCGCAGACACCTTTCGTCCTCGGTTCAACGAGCAAATCCATTACAGCCATGGCTGTAATACAGCTAGTAGAAAAGGGTAAAATTCGACTTGATGACCCAGTTCAATATTATTTGCCATGGTTTCGCGTAGCAGATCTAGAAGCTTCCAGAAAGATTACAATCCGGGAACTGCTAAATCAAACCAGTGGATTGTCTACTTATGCAGGGGAGAGTACATTAACAACGGGCGATGAATCCATCGAGCAGCATATCCGGAGTCTAAAGCATGTCCAGTTGACCGCGCCGGTGGGTTCTGTATTTCAATACTCGAATTTGAACTATAACATTTTGAGCGGTGTCATTCAGGCTGCTTCCGGTCAATCGTATACGGAATATGTACAACAACACATTTTCAAGCCGCTCCATATGAAACATAGCTATACTTCGCCTGACGAAGCCCAAAAAGACGGACTGGCAACCGGGTATCAGCCTGTATTTGGTTTTATGCTCCCGACAAAGCAGCTTAATCATGAAGGTACTGTAGCCTCAGGGTATTTAATCTCTAGTGCCGAAGATATGGCACATTATTTGACGGCACAGATGAATGAAGGGCAGAATGGGAATCCCCCCGTTTTGTCGGTAAAAGGCATTAGAACTTTACACAAACCCGTTGCTTATATGGGTGGAGGAAGCTATTATGCTATGGGCTGGGTCGTGGATAAGAATGGTATTTCTCATAATGGCGCTACCGAAAATACGTACTCAAAAATGATAATTAATGAAAACTATGGAGTCATCCTGCTTGTCAATTCACTGGATTATTTGGACTTACAATCGTATGACAAGATCATGACCGGCATCAACGCCATATTGAATGGAGGAGAAACACCTCAAATTGGGATGTCAGACTTAGAGAGAACTATTTTTTTGCTTGTAAATTGGGTATGTCTTACAATTCTCGCCATTCTTGCTCAGTCTGTATTCGGTTTGTTTAATTGGAAAACCCGTTCCCGAACGACTTTAGGGCGTTTGCTTCACATTGTAAGTATCCTTTTCTTCCATGTGCTGATTCCATTTCTGTTATTAATGACACTCCCCAAATTGCTGGTTCCTTGGCCTGTTATTAAACTGTTCTTACCTGGTCTGGGACATGTCATTTACTTTATTCTTATTTTATTGTTAGGTGTCGGTGTTGTAAAAACGGCACTTGTGATGCGAACTATTCTAAAGAAAAAACATCATTTAGTATAATGGAAGCCCTCAATGAAGAATCCAGCATGAGCTCAATCTTACCAGCTTGGAGAGAAGGTTGACATCACAATTGAAATGTGGCTGACGGCTTGGCATACAAAACTGCCCAGCAAACGTTATTTGTAGGCGTAGGGCACAACAGTTATATTGAAATACATTATTAAAAATGATTTAAATTAGGTCATCAGGCTAATTGATGGCCTTTTTACATAAGTTACTGACCAAAACTTAGATAAAAAAGAAATGGATTCACACCGTCTGGAAACACTTCTTCCTGAATTTTCGTCTGAAGTTAAAACCGGAGATATTATAGTAGTCGGAAAAAATTTTTGGATACGGTTCTTCAAGGGGAATGGCCGTAACAGCGATTAGCGTGCATGAAGTGGAATGTATCATTACAAAGCGAGGGTATCCCTGAAAGCTGTGATGAAGGTAAATCGGTTGCTCAAGTCACCTGAGAACTTGGAATTTCCGTGAACACGTAGTATCGTTGGATTGTCGAAACCTAATAAGGGAAAACAAGTTTTCCCCGGTAGCGGTCGAGGAGTATTGAGTTGGTAAAGGGCTATGTTGTAAAAAAGTGCAGCTATATAAACCGCAATTAAGATTAAAACCTAATCAACAGGCGATCAATCGTTTCCATCGGTTGCTTATTGATTCGCTTCATAAACTGGCTGACGTGAAGCTTAAACTTATAAAACTTCTCAAAAAAGACGTTGTTGACCACATCGGATTTGAGCCACAACCATAATCCTTCGACCGGATTCAGGTTTGGACTGTAAGGCGGCAGAAAGACGAGTTGCAAACGTGGATGCTCCTTTAAAAAAGGCTGCAACCCCGTGGCATGATGAATCCGGCTGTTGTCCAGAATCATAGCCATCTTCCCGATAGGGTACGCCGACAGAAGATCTTGCAGGAAGCGAATAAAGGCCTCCACATCAGCCTTTTCTTCTTCACGGTGATGCACCTGTCCGGTTTCGTAGTGGATCGCTCCAAACAACTTGGCACCTGCTTCTTGAGTTGTGCGAAGGTATGCTTGCGAAAATAAGCCCGCGCCTCCTCGGCATTGGCCAGCGTATAGGTTGCTTTGGTGAAGCTGAAGTTCATCCGTTTGAGCATCGCGCTGATTCCGCGCACACTCATAGTGACGTGAAACTCTTGCTTGATCCACTCCGCTACGACTCATGAAAATAAACTAACAGTAATAAGTAGCATTACTTAGTGGATACTTAACAGGGCTTTACATCACACTACAACTAATCATTTTGTGAGAAATAGTTGTGTTCCTCTATTTTTTTCTTCATAAATTCTTTTCCCCACTCTTTCATAGTATCCAGTACCGTAATAAATCTTATTCCCTGCTCTGTTAGCGAGTACTCTACTTTAGGAGGAACCTCTTTATACACTTCGCGGTGTACCATACCATCCTCCTCCAGTTCTCTCAATTGTCTTGTTAATATTCCTTTTGATATTCCCGTTAACAACTTTTGAAGCTCGCTAAATCTTCTTGTTCGCTGGCTTAGGTGCCATAAAATAATAATTTTCCATCTTCCGGCGATTACGTTTTGTGTAAGTGTCAAATGACACAATACTTCTTGATCTTCAGGAGGCGGTTCTCCTTGGAAATTAAAACGAGCTATCGTAATTTCCCCTCTCATTTCATAACGGTATTATTTTTGTGACTAAGTCATTAAATTGTGCCTACTTCTATTATGCTGACTATGATTATATTATATACCCAAGCAACACGAATGATAATTAACAAGACAAATTACACGGAGGAAAATCCATGAAAATTCTAGTTACAGGTGCAACGGGAAATTTAGGATCTAAAGTTGTGGAATCCTTAATAGAAACTGTACCAGCAAACAATATAGTGGTTAGTATTCGAAATGCAGAAAAGGCAGAATGGTTCCAATCTCGTGGAATTGAGGTTCGATACGGGGATTTTGATAAGCCCGAGACATTAAAATCTGCATTTGCAGGAATTGATCGCCTCCTCATTATTTCTACCTTTGGTGATCACGAAACAATCATGAGACAACATACCAATGCTATAGAGGGGGCTCAACGTGCTCAAGTTAAATTTATCGTCTATACCAGTGTAAGCAAAGCAAGTGAAAGTGACTTTTTCTTAGCCATACCACACTACGCTAGAGAAGAAGTTATATTGAAAACAGGTATCCCCTACTCATTTTTGCGAAATAATTGGTATTTTGAAAATGAAGTTGGAAGTATTCAAGGTGCTATGGCAGGAGCACCTTGGGTCACATCTGCTGGAAAAGTGGATCAGATACACTAAGTTGGACAGAAAAAATAAGGGCTTGTAGAATAAACCTATCATGTTAAGGAGCGAATCTCTACAATGCCAAAACAA
>NZ_JBIYCV010000021.1:0-48775 GCF_044908085.1 Paenibacillus sp. RC73 | reverse complement strand
GGTGTGAACCGATCGGGTGTTACGTGTCAAGGCAGAAAAATGTTACTTTAATTAGTTTTGGGGACCAAGTTCAGATATTGATGCACGCAGCCGGGCTGTAACACTTCGTCAAATCAAGCCGCTGCTTAACGAGTTCTGTCGTGAGATAATTTTAATTTGAATGATAACGGTAACTAAAGTCTAAACAGTCTCATTTCCCCAAATGCTTACTAGATCATTGATCTGAAGCGACTCGACCCTTAGTTCTCCACCAATGGCGTAGAGTTCTAGACCCTTACTTTCGAAATCCGGGAAAATCATGTCTGAAATGATTGTTTTTCCATGATTTCCGAAGACTTCAACACTTGACCAATCCAGATAAATGCTCAACTGTATCCTCTCATGCTCTGGCTTCATAGTGGCCTTGTGTATTGCTGTGAAATCGGAATGAAAATCAGTGGCGCTCGACTTCGTCCGATCGACGAACAATTCCTCATTCGAGATATTATATCCGATAATCGTCTCCTGATTGGCGGACTTCCGTACTTTAAACCCGAATTCCACAGCAGTACCGATTTCAAATTCTACAATAATTTCTGCCTTGGCTGCGGAAATATCAGACAACACGTTCATACCTGGCTTAATCATCAAATCTTGCAGAGACAAAATCGGTTTTCTTAGCTGACTTAATTCATTTATGGGTGTTTGGATTAATTGAAGTCCCTCTGGATAAGTCCTAAGCTGTAGCTCACGAGGAATTGACATCTTGCCACGCCATTCCTCTGAAGGTAGCGTGGTACCATAACGCCAATTGTTCATCCAGCCGATCCAAATCTTTCGTCCGTCCTCGTTCGGAATGCCATTCCAGGTCACAGCCGCGTAAAAGTCTGATCCGTAGTCTACCCATTTAATAGCATCGAAAGTTTCCAGCGCTTCATCCAGAGTAAATGTCTTACCGTCAAAGTTGCCAATGAAATACATCATGCCAGAACCCCCTGCCGGTGGTTCCGGATCGTCTGGATTCACACCATTTCTATCCCCCACGCTTAGCATTAGTATCCACTTCGTGGTATTCTCATCCCCATCTACTCGGATTCGAAATACATCAGGACATTCAAATATCCCTCGGTGTATACACGGAATGTCGGAACCGAACTCGCTTGCAAACGACCATTCTTTCAGGTTTGGAGATGTGTAAAATTCTACACGTTCTCTTACAGCAAGGACCATGATCCACATCGACGATTCATCATGCCAAAACACCTTCGGATCACGAAAATCTAGCGTTTCCGTTGGGAATAAGACCGGATTACCTTCATATTTTATCCAGGTTCGACCTTTGTCCTTGCTATAAGCAATGGCTTGCCGGGTTGAGCCCTGTTGCCCTCATTCGTATAAATTGCAACCAATCCTGATCCTTCTTCGTTGAAAAATCCGCTTGTAT
Organism: Paenibacillus sp. RC73; assembly: GCF_044908085.1. Lineage (NCBI taxonomy): Bacteria > Bacillati > Bacillota > Bacilli > Caryophanales > Paenibacillaceae > Paenibacillus > Paenibacillus sp. RC73. The sequence continues at coordinate 47,352 of NZ_JBIYCV010000021.1, read as the reverse complement.
TGTTCTTACCCACCACCGCACTTCCCGAGAAGATCGCTCCGTCCTCTCCAGGCGGAATTGTCGGTGGGAGTTCGTCCCAATGTACTAGATCCTTGCTTACCGCATGCCCCCAATGCATGCGGCCAAAGTCAGGCTGCGTATCATGGGGCGTATGCTGGTAGAACAGGTGGTACTCTCCTTCATATTAAACCAAGCCGTTGGGATCGTTCATCCAATTTTTCTCAGGTGAATAATGGAATTGAGGCCTGTATGTCTCCCTATAATAACTGTTTCGTGATCCTTTTCTGCTGCTACTGTCGTCCGTTAGGTACATGTCTTTAATGGTATCAACTCTCCTCTGAATATCTGTTTCAGCCTTGATCTATAAGATATCGGTCGTAATAGGAAGCATTCGTGCAATCGCCGGCCTCCATTATCTTCAGACGTATTAATTAATAATTACTTGCGAGGCAAATGCCTTTCTGTCTACAATAAGTTTTTCTCCGGCAATTTCAAAGGATCCTTGTAAGCGAATATCCTGGGAGGAAGCCCCGATAAACACTTCCATCATCCCTGGTTCAACCACTTGCTCCATGTTCAGGTCATGGAATGCCAGTTGTTTCATATTTACCTTGAAGGTAATATCCTTCGTTTCATTAGGATCTAGGGTTACTTTTACAAATCCAACAAGCTGCTTAACGGGTCGGGCGACACTGCCAACACTATCTCTTATATAGACTTGAACCACCTCGTCTCCCGCATATGAACCTGTATTCTGCAGCTTGAAACTCAGATTCAATTCTCCATTGGGCTGAACGGTGCGGTTCCAATTCAATTCACTGTATTCAAATTTCGTATAACTCAAACCGTGTCCAAACGGATATAGCGGGGTAGTCTTATCGTGCCCGATATATTCCGCCCAATCATTAATGTCGACATAGAGCGGCAATCTGCTGTTGTACATCGGAATCTGCCCGACCTCTCTTACAATGGTCACCGGCAGCTTTCCACTCGGGTTCCTTCGACCGGCAAGGATATTCACAATGGCTTTCGCACCGAACTGTGCCGGCAGCCAGGAATATAGCACCGCCTTACTGTGCTCGCTAATCGAAGGCGTGGCCAGAGGCCGACCATCTACGATAATTGAGATAACAGGTTTGTTCAGCTTAAATACTTCGTCCATCATTTCCAATTGCGGTTGCTCAAGCTGGATATTGATATTATCCCTGTTTTCTCCGCAGGTCGCCTGAGGATCAATCATGCTTTCCTTGCCGCCTAATACAGCAATCACAATATCTGCTTCCTGAACAGCTGCCTTTACGGCTTCGATTCCCCCATCTATAGCCTCAAAAATAGTGCAGCCTTTGGCATACAGGATCTGATCCAACCCAAACTCTTCTTCCATGACTTCCTTTATCGATTTGCAATCCGGATAGTATTTCCGGGCAAATTCTTCTGTCGTGTCATATACTTTGTTGGCGTTGCTGCCTGAGCTCAAGCTTTGCTTGATCATATTGATAATTTTCACTTTTTGCTCTGGAGTGGGCTTATCATCAAATTCTAGTCCTAAAGCTTTATAGGTCTCCTTGTGTTCGGAAATCGCGCCGGCATAAATCATTTTCAAAAAATTATCCTCTTCGGATTTGTCGAAGTCACTGCTTTGAGTACTCGCCGAATTCACAGAGGAATATCCTCCGAAAAAGTTCGTTCTTTCGTCTGCGGTAGGGCCGATAAGCGCGATTTTCAGCTTCTTTTGGAGCGGTAAAAAGTTGTCTTCATTTTTAACCAGTACGATGGATTTCTCAGCAATTTCCTGTGATAATTCCGCAGGTTCAACTTTGGAAATTTCCGCAAAGAAATCACCGATTTCAAAAGGATTCTCAAATAGACCCATTTTGAACTTGGTTTCCAGCACCCGTCTGACAGAACGGTCAATATAGAACTCTTCCAATTCTCCGGATTCGACCGCTTCCACTAAGTACTTATAACAATTGTTATTTGGCTGCTCCACATCCATGCCGGCACGAAGGGCCAGAACTGCAGTTTCTTTCTGATCCTTGGCCACCCGATATCGTGAAAACGCATGGTTTATGCTGCCATAATCCGCGACCACCAAGCCATCGAAACCCATTTTGTCTCTTAGTACGTCTGTCAGCAGCCATTTTGAAGTGGACACGGCCTGCTCATTCAAGATGCCGTAGCTGTTCATCACAGCCAGCAACCGGGCATCATGGATGGCCGCCTCAAAAGGAAAACAATAGGTATCGAATAATTTTCTGTCCGCGATTTGCTGTTCTCCACCGTTTCTTCCTCCTTCGGCGTTGCCATACCCGACAAAGTGCTTGGCGGCCGCCATTACTTCATGGTCACCCTGTATCCCCTTGACGTATGCTACGCCCATCTGCGCAACTAAATAAGGATCTTCACCATAGGTTTCGCCAATTCTTCCCCACCTTGGATCTCTGCCCAAGTCAAACAGTGGAGAATGTACTGCCCTGAATCCATAGGCAATTAGTTGTTTTTTTACAGCTTCACCCATTTTTAGCGCTAATTCGGGCTCCCAGGTGGACGCAAGGTTCAGCGACTGCGGAAAAGTCGTCGCTCCCGGGATCTGCGCTCCAGCGATCCCTTCGTTATGAATAATTACCGGAATCCCTAATCTGGTTTCCTCCAAAAGATATTTCTGAAGGCTTTTTAATTTTTCGATATCCTTCTTGTTGTCCCCGGTTAACGAAGAGTTCAGACAACTCAACGTCCCGATACCGTCTTTCATCGCTTCTTTCAGCGGTGCTACACTATCGTCGGCATCTGAAACGGAAGCACAATATAACTGGGCTACCTTTTCCTTGAGGGTCATTCTTCCAAGTAAATCCTCGACTCTTTCCGGAATAGATTTGCTTGCATCTTTATAAGTCATTTTTCTGCCTCCTGCCAATTTATATTTGAGTTTGGGCTAAGCTCGAAAGATGCTTCCTTCACATCACAGGAGCTCGATCCGATATATACCTTGAACTCCCCCGGCTCTGCTTCGTTCTTCTTCTCCAGGTTCCAATACTCCAAATCAGCTTCAGTAATGCTGAAATGAACGTCCTGTGCTTCGCCTGCAGCCAGAATCACCTTTTGAAATCCTTTCAGTTCTTTTACTGGACGAACCACACGGCCATACAGATCCTGAATGTACAGCTGAACGGTCTCCTCTCCCGAAACCTTTCCTGTATTGGTTACCGTGACGCTGGCAATGAGCGTTTCCGAAGCCGTCATTTGGGTGTGAGACAACTGGATATCCGAATACTCAAACGTTGTATAGCTTAATCCGTAACCGAACGGATACAGCGGCTCATTTGGCCCATCGATATACCGCGAGAAGAATTTCTGTCCTTGATTGTTCTCTGTTACAGGTCTTCCGGTGTGGAAATGATTATAATATACCGGCACTTGCCCAGAATGGGCCGGGAAACTCATCGTCAGCTTGCCGGACGGATTATAATCGCCGAAGAGTACATCGGCGATGGCATGCCCGGCCTCAGATCCCAAGAACCAGGTTTCAATGATCGCATCAACCTGGCGTGCGAACCCGTCCAGTACCAGTGGGCGGCCATTGGTTAATACCAGAATGGTCGGTTTCCCTACCCGAACAACGGCCTCTGCAAGCTCCTGCTGTACCTTAGGTAAATGAATGTCCAAGCGGGAAGCCGCTTCTCCGGACATTTCACTGCTCTCTCCTAGCGCCAGAAGAACGATATCCGCTTGCTCCGCTGCGGCAACCGCCCGCTCTACTCCCCCATCCACTGCTTCTTCAACCTTACAACCTTCTTCAAGCAATAGATGTGTTTCTGAAACCCCTTTTTCTTCCATACCTTCTCTGAGCGTAACGGTCTCCTTTGTGAACCGGGACCACTGCCATGGTCCTAGAAGATCTTTGCTGTCACCAAAAGGTCCGATAATGGCTATCTTCTGTGCCTTGCTTGCCAGCGGGAGAACACCGTTATTCTTCAGCAGCACAATCGATTTCCGTGCCAAACTCCGGCTGACTTCCAGATGCTGCGTATGGAAATGATACTCCTTTTCTTTCTCTGGACGCACATAACGGAACGGGTCGTCCATAATGCCGATCTTGTATTTTAGAGTCAGGATGCGCCGCACGGATTCATCGAGTTGTTTCTCCGCCACCAGACCTTCTTCAATCAATTCCTGCAGCTGATCGTAAGATCGGGTTACCATCTCAATATCCATCGTGGCATCCAGAGCCTTTCTCGCCGCTTCCTTACTGTCCTTGGCATTCCCATGTGCAACAATTTCATCTATGGAACCATAATCAGAAATCAGGACCCCGTCGAAGCCCAGTTCCATCCGCAGTACATCATTAAGGAGGTAACGATTTCCTGCCACCGGCACACCCTGATAAGTATTAAAAGCATTCATGACCGACCCTGCGCCAGCTTCAATCCCCGCCTGGAACGGCGGCAAGTACACATTGCGAAGCGTGCCTTCTGAAATGTCCACCGTATTGTAATCCCGGCCGGCTTCAGCGGCTCCATAAGCGACGAAATGCTTCAAGCAAGCAATAAGCGTCTCTGGATCAAATAAGTTGTCCCCCTGCAAGCCTTCGACCTGGGCTTTGGCGATCAGACTTCCCAAATATGGGTCTTCGCCGGCGCCTTCCACAACCCGGCCCCAACGCGGGTCTCGCGTAATATCGACCATCGGGCCATGGTTATACGTATTGCCAGAGGCACTAGCTTCTTTCGCCGCGATCGCACTGGCTTCTCGAATGGCCGCTATATCCCAGCTACAGGACCCCGCAAGCGGTACCGGAAACACCGTTTGAAACCCGTGAATGACGTCAAAGTTAAAAAGTAAGGGAATCCCGTGTGGAGACTGCTCGACCGCAATTTTTTGCAATTCGAACACACGCCGACTGGTAATAGCCGAGAGGACCGAGCCTACCCGGCCTGCTGCAATTAACTTCTCCGGCGAGTCAGACGCCACCTCTGATCCGAGAGAAATGTTAGTCGACATACACTGGCTCATTTGGCCGATCTTATCGGCAACGGACATCTTCGCCAGAAGTATCTCCACCGCTTGACGGATTTCTTCCTCGTTTCGCTGCCTCACCTCATGCTTGCGGTAGGGTTGAAGCTCGGTAATCAGCATATCCTGAAGGGAAGGGCCAGGCCCTTTGGCACCTTGCACGAAGAAGGCTTCCTGATAGGGCAGCTTCACTCTGCCGTGGAATTCATCGTCTTCGAAGGTCAAATCAAATTCAATCGGTTCATCCGCTACGTAACGGGATGAGCCTTTGGCTTGCAGCATATCCCCGTCCACTGTCACGGTGTGAATCTCAATAGGAAATGGAAAAGGCTCCGCAATGACGGACAATGCATAAGCTTCCATTTTTTCAATGATGAACTGCAATTTAATCGTGGATTCAGGCGTTTGCAGTAGGAAATGCCAAGTGCCTATCATTACTCTTCATCTCACTTTCATTACTATTTGTTTAATCCTTTACATTACGTATGGTCCTTGTAAGCGCATCGGACCAACTTATCATTTACTTAGAATTTGAAGACTTGAAAGAAGTTTCTTTATCCCATCCAATCATTATAGCTTTGGAACCTAATGATGAAGCTCCTCTTAATAATGCCCAGCAGATTGGTGGGAGTTGGGTTGTCTACCATACGTCAACTCGGAATAAATAGAATGCTCAGCAGCATATGCTGCTGAGCTTCTGGGTGCTTTATCCTTTACAGCTTTAACGGTCAGTCCAACTATTTTGATCGGAAGTATCTTATTTTTTCTTTGCTAAGAACGCCTCAGCCTGGGCCTGCACTTCCCCTTTCACCTTATCAAGACCAGCGCTTTTCAAGTTTTCAGCTAATTCTTCAAATGCTTTGTCGACATTCTTGACTGCACCGATATAGATTGGATTGGCATATTGCGTTGAAGCATTAGCCAGATTGGCGATCTGTGTCTTGACTTTGTCTGAGTCGAAAGTGAACCCGTTGTATACAAAGTCATCAGTTACATAATCCTTCACCTTCTCCCGGTGGTCAATATAAGACTGCGGCCAGGTGCTCATTGGCTTGAACAAATCCTTGTTCAGGAACCAGAAGCCCGCAGCATCCGGCGGATAGGTATTGTTAGCAGCCGTTACACCTTTCGGCAGGCCGATTTTACCATCTCCAGTGATGATGTAGTTTTGTCCTTCAATACCATAATAAGCTAGATACGCATAAGATGGATCTTCCATGATAAGGTCGAAGGCCTGCATGACACGATCGGGATTTTTTGAATTAGCCGCGATGGAGATCCCTTGAGTAACCCAGGGGCTAAAAGGTGCTTTACCGTTTGTCATCAATGATGGGACCAAATAGGTTTCAATCCCTTTCGATTCAGCAGCTTCCATGGTGGCAGCAATATCTATGGTGTTACCAAATGCTACCGCAGATTTGCCTTCCACAAAATTATCCTTGGAGCGGATTTTATTCGAATACGGATTTTTATTGATATAACCTTTGTCGTACCAATCCTTCATAATACCTGCAGCATATTTCTGCGCGCTGAGGTAAGGCTCATCCACCATACTGTAGATCTTGCCGGTCGGATCTCCGAAATCGTAAGCTACGCCCTGGGCCAGAGGACCACCGCCAAAAGGAGTGCCCGTGTAGCCAATTTTATCGCGCATCAGTTGTTGATAAGGCGTCGGCAGGTCAACCTGTGAGTCCAAGTTCAGGCCGATCATATCCGGATGGTTTTTCTTCACGGCTTCCAGATAAGGGCCAAGCTCGGAGAACCGTTTCACCTCGGTCAGGCCCGCTTCCGCCATAATATCCTTGCGGAGCACAGCTACAAAAACCGAACGATCCGCGGAGGAGCCCGGGATCATAAAGATTTTATCCTCAATCTTGACGGCATCCCAGGCAGTTGGATCGAGGATAGCCGATTTCTTCGGCATATTTTTGGCAATATCCTCAGCTTTCAGCTCATAAAACGCCCCTTTATTCGCCTGTTCAGCATAATAATTCCATTCAGCAGAAAAGATAAAATCCACATCTTCGCCTGCAGCCAACAAAAGCGGGTATTTTGACTGCACGTCGCCCCAGCCGATGTAATTCAACTCAATGGTGGTATTGATGTCCTTTTTTAGCTTTTTATTGAGTGCCGCAAGCACCTCCGGCATCCCTTTCGGCGCTTCGCCAAGCAGATATCCCTTCAACACAACCTCTTTCTGATTGGCCGGCGAACTGGTGTTGCCTCCATCCGGCTTGTTTCCGTTTGCGTTATCCGTTTGGTTGTTGCTGCCGGCACAGGCAGACAATAGCATGGCCAGAGACAGAAGCAGCGTCAAGATGAACATAGATTTTTCCTTTGGTTTTCTCACTCTTTTTCCCCCTTTGGTAATGGAAATTTTATATAAATCCTCCATCTTGCAGGATTTATAACGAAACGGTTCTACATCTGCACAGAAGGGTTTAACCCTTTACTGCACCAATAGTGATGCCTTTGACGAAGTACTGCTGGAGAAATGGAAACAGAATTACAATGGGTCCGGTGGCAATCACTGTCATAGCGAGTTTGAATGTTTCCTTCGGTGTGTCGAGAGACGTCATATGCTGGGCCATTGCCGCAGACATGTTCATCGAGGACAGCATTTTATAGAGCAAGTACTGCAGCGGTACATACTGCTCCTTGTCGGTGAACATCATCGGGGTCCACCAGTCATTCCAATAGGCCAAAATAGTGAACAAACCGATGGAAGCGAGCGCGGGCTTGCAGAGTGGCAAAACCATCTGCCAGAAGATCCGGAAATCCCCTGCTCCATCAATTTTGGCGGATTCCACCAGCGGCTCAGGCACGGAGCCCTGTATGAAGCTGCGCAGAATCAGCACGTACATCACATTGAACATGGGGAGCAGAATCAGCACCGCAAGCGTGTTCTTCAGATGCAAATAGCTGGTAATCCAAATGAAATACGGGGCAAGTCCACCGTTGAACAATGTGGTAAAGAACAGGAAGAATGCCAATTGGTTACGGTATTTCACTTCCTTACGGTACATGACATAAGCAGCCATCGTGGAAATCAGCAGTGAGAGTACCGTTCCAACCGCTGCCACAATCACCGACACGCGATAGCCAGAGAGAATATCGCCGGGATTTCGAAAAATAAAGGTGTAGGCATCCAACGAGAATCCTCGTGGCAGAAAGGAATAACCCTTCGCCAGAACCTGCCCTTCATCCGAGACAGAGCCGGATATCAGGAAAATAAAAGGAAGCAGACATAAAATAGCAATCAGCGATACCACAATATACGAGAAAGCCTGAAAGACAGGCGCTGAGTTCAACTTATTTTTCTCCATGGTTAAATTCCCCTTTCATGCAATCAAGTTAGAACAGCGCGTTGCCCTTGTCATAACGGCGGACTAAATAGTTTGCGAACAAGACGATTATCAGCGTCAAAACGGATTGATAAAGTCCCACTGAGGAAGCCATGCCAAAGTCCTGTGTACCAACTAGCGAGCGGAACACTAGTGTATCAATGATATCCGTGGCATTCATCAGCGCGCCGTTGTTGCCAATCAATTGGTAGAACATATCGAATTCGCCGCGCATGATTCTTCCCAGCCCCAACAAAATCAGTACCACTACTGTCGGCTTGAGTAAGGGCAGGGTGATTCTCATGATCTTTTGAAAACGGGTAGCACCGTCAATCGTCGCCGCTTCATAAATTTCCTGGTCGATCCCGACAATCGCCGCCAGATAAAGGACACAGCCAAACCCGACCCACTTCCACACATAGAGCAGCGGAAGCAGAAGATACCAGTAGCTGCTGGTCGAGTAGATATCAATGGCCTCAAGCCCCATATTCCGTAGGAACACGTTTACAATTCCGAACTCATAATTCAGAAAATTGTAGACGAACGCGGACACTGTAACCCAGGAAATGAAGTAAGGCAGGAACATAAACGTCTGAGCGGTTTTTTTGAAAAATTTGTTATACGTTTCCGAGATCAGCACCGCAGCCAGTATCGAGAAAAAAGTATATGCTCCCAGAAACACCAGATTGTACAGGATGGTATTCTTCGTCACAAGCCATGCCTTCCCAGACTGAAAAAAATATTCAAAATTTTCAATACCGTTCCATGGACTCATAAAAATACCATCTCTGTAGTTAAACTCTTTAAATGCCATAACGACACCCGTCATCGGAATATAGGCAAAGATGATGAAATAAATAGCAATCGGCACAAACATCGCATACAGCACCCAGTTCCTCCTAAGCTCCCGCAGCAGCGACAGACTTTTGGCCGGTTTATGCTTGTGATCCGCGACTTGCTCTACCTTGGTACCCATAAGTAGCCTCCTTCAGTATCTTTTCTCTTTCTCCTCATTTATTGTAATTGGCTTTAAAGCCTATACCTACGGGGCAAAGTTTCGTTCTTCTTTGAAAGTTTGTGATAACGCTTACATTTTTACTGATTTGGGAAGACGTATCCGGACACTGGTCCCTTCACCTGGGCGACTTGTAAAAGACAATCCATACTTCAGTCCATAATTCAGCTGTAACCGCTCTTGAATATTCCGGATGCCGAAGCCGCCCGTCCGTTTGCTTATGGCCTTAGTCAGTAAAGTCGACAACACCTCTTCCTCCATGCCGATACCGTCATCGCTAATATCCACGACCAGATCACCCTTTTCCTCCATAGCAGATACATGAATTATCCCCGTCTCCACTTCCTTCTCCATAATGCCATGCAGAATCGCGTTCTCAATCAGGGGTTGCAGCATAATTTTCGGCACCTCGCAGCTCAGCAGAATTGGCGATACTTCGAGGATTAATGTAATCACATTGCTGAAACGCATATTCTGAATTGACACATAGGATTCAATATGCCGCAGTTCACTCTCCAGGGTGACAATCTCACTCCCGTTCGACAAGCTCAAGCGGTAGAATAACGCCAACTGACCTACTACTTTGGATATTTCCCCATTACCGGATTCAATAGCCATAATATTGATCAGATCCAGCGTGTTGTACAGAAAATGCGGGTTGATTTGAGCCTGCAACGCCTTTAGTTCCTTGTTTTTCACTTCCCGCCCAAGAGTATACGTCTCCTCAATTAACCTTGATATATTCTCTACCATCACATTAAAGTTCGTGGTCAGTTCACCGATTTCATCCTGGTTACTCGGAAGAGGGGAGATTTGAAAATTTCCGTTTTTCACCTTACTCACATGCTGAATGAGCTGACGCAGACGTTTGGTTGCGGAACCGGCAACGATATAGGACAGAATGAAGGTGAGCGGGATGATAAGTGAAAAAATAAGGATCAGCCGGTTACGCATCTTATTGCTGGATTTCTGAATGTCGGAGTAGGGTACAATCATCGCTATATTCATATCTGTGTCAGGGATAGCCTGCAGTCCGAGCAGAATTCGTTTTCCATTGAACTCCAAATTATCCGCCCAGTAGTTATCCTGCTCTCTACCAGTTGAAGCCTGTGACAACATATCTAGAAACTCTCTGGAGTTATGTTGAAATCTGCCTGCAGTGCTGAGAATATCTCCGTGGTCATTGAACAAGACCACAGAGGTATATGGAGTAGCAATGGCATGGTCCAGCACGGAGCGCATTGTGCTCTGGGAGATCTGGGCGCGAACAATACCATCGTTCTCCTGTATATTGTGAGCATTTGGAATGAGGCGCAGAACCGATACCTCGTCGCCCTCTTCTTTCTCTCCAAAGGCGGAAGAGGGTAGCCAGGTGAGAACAGAATGGGAAGCGATAAACTCCTTGAACCAGTGGCTCTGCTCTACCTTGCCCATGTTTAAATAGTCGAAATTTTCTGTAGCTGAAGCAAGACCCTTCTTCATGTAGAGCTGAACAGTTTCAATATCTGAATTGTAACGAAATTTCCCCAGTACCTTGGCCAGTCTATTAGCGTCGGTTCCCCAAAGATTGACATCTTCATATCTACTTGGGTCTTCTGCTACCATCGTCTGCACTGTATCATTGAAGGCAATAAAGTTCAGTACCTCTCTGACTGTTTCTGCACGGTACTGCAAGTAGGATTTCGTTTCCTCCAGCATCTTTTGGGCCGTATACAATGCCTGCTTCTCATTTTCATTAGCGGTTAGATGTAAATGCAGAAAGAGCAGCACGACAAAGGGAATAATTATTACCATCATATAGGAAGCAAACAGCTTGTGGCGGATGCTGAAATCAGCGAACGGCTTTGGGGGTTTTAATCTCATTTGGCCATCTTCTCCCGATACTCCGAAGGCGTACAGCCCGCATATTTTTTGAAAAAGGTAGTGAAGTAATTGGCGTCCGTAAAGCCTGTCCGATCCGCAACCTCGTACAGTTTCAGTTCCTTGTCTAGCAGCAGCTCCTTGGCCTTTTCCACTCGCAGCGAAGAAATATATTCCTTAATCGTGCCTCCACTTTGCTTCTTAAACAGGGAACAGAGATAGGTCTCACTCAGCGACACATGATTCGCAATGTCTAGAATTGTGAACCCCTTTTCTCGATAGTTTTTGTGAATATAATGAATAATATCCCTCATCTTGGGTGTTATTCCGCTTGGATCCTGCGAAATCTGAAACAATTCAAGAAAGGAAAGAATATATTTCTCTATACTTGCCAGATCTTGAATACGGTCAATCTCCTTCAAAATATAGCGTCTCTCCGTGTCTTCATCCGTATCTGTGAATCCAAGTTGTACCGCTACATCCAGAATCACAAACAAAAACTGGAAATAGCAATTCTTGAGCCGGGAAATATCCAGATCGCGTGCTGCCCTGGCCTCTTCCGTCCAATTCACAATAAGACTGCGAGCATCCTCCAGTTCGCCCTGCTTTAGCAGTCCGCGCAGACTGCGAACCACGTTCCAATCAGTAGCAAGCTCCCGGTTACCGCCAATGGCACCAGCAAAGATCAATTGGCTACCTTCGCTGTAATAATGCAGATTGCACGCATCCAAGGCAGATCTGTACGAATCAGGAATCTGCATCCTTTCTACCACTGGCTCACCGACCCCCATGCGAAAACGGATATCATCTCCTATGGTCTTAGCTAACTCCGAATACAGTTCTTCCAGCACGTTGCGATGTTCCCGGTAGCTGCTGCCGAAGGCTCCTGGCAGAATGAAGATCAAAAACTGATGGTAATCAAAACCGCAAATGCCCTGTAGTGAAGCCAGTCTGCTGCTCATATTTATCTTCTGAAGCACTTCTTCCTGCACGACCTTCGGATTCTCCGGATATTGCGTCGGATACCAGTACAAGGAAGATGCGATTACGGTGAAGGGTCCTTCTAAAGGCAGAAGAAAAGTTTCCCTGCTCTCTAGAGCTTTTGTCACATTGGGAGAACCGGGAAGCGAGATCAGCTTGCGGATCATCTCTTGTCTCAGGTAAGGCAGACCTTCATCATAGGCATCCTGCAGTTGGCGTTCCTCCATACGTTTCTTCTCATCATGCTTTCTGGACTCCACTGCAGCTTGAACGGCCTTTCGGACCTGATCTGGATTGATCGGTTTCTCGATATAGTCCAAAGCGTTCAACCGGATCGCTGACATCAGATATTCTTTGTCTGAGAATCCGCTCAGAAACAACAGCTTGCATGAAACTTCGCTTTCACGTAGTCGTTGTGCAAATTCTATACCGTCCATCTTCGGCATCCGGATATCACAGAGCACAACATCGGGACGAAAGCTCCGGCAAAGTTCCAGGGCAATTATGCCATTACGTGCTGTTTCAACCTCATGAATACCTATTTCCTCCCAAGCAATATGCTTGCGAAGCATTTCTCTGGTTCTCTCTTCATCATCTACGATCAGCAATTTCATGATGCCCCCCCTTTGAGATGTTTAGTGCTGGGATCTTCTTGAAAACAACAAAAGCAGACCGTTTAATCGGACTACGATTAATCTTCAATATACAGTAATTGTACAGGTGACTTTAAGCTACATAATAAACTGCAGGAGGCAGTTCATCAACATGTATTGATAACGGTTTCATAATAAATAATATTCAATTAAGAATCCACTGGTATGAATCCCCCTCTTATATCATAGAGCATTCCCTTTCCCAGACCTACCAGAGAAACTTGTGATTTTTCTTTGAAAGTTTGTGATTGTGGTATACCTTATACTTCAAGTTATTCTTTCAATAAGCAAGCAGCACCTAAAATGAAGAAAGAGCATAGAAGATTATCCTACAAAATCGAAAGATTGACTGGTATCATCTCCTAACAAATGAAGTTAATATTATTCTGTAAAAAATGTACATCAAGATGAACGTTGCATTTTCAGCAGGTGACGGCTAGAACTCATCTCATAAAGGACATTAATTTATAATGGAGGGATTAATCATGGAAACAGGCAAAATTCATTATTTCAAAGATCAAGGAAACTCATGCGTTATCACAGACCCTCGGCCCCCGCGGTACTGGTACAATTATTTGTGGAGTGAACAAGGATATTGTACACAGGTGTCTCAAATTGGACACGGCCGCAGCTACTACATCAACTCCAAAGCAGATATGTGTATGATTAATAACCAGGATGCAAAATATATTTATCTGAGAGATGATGACACGAACACATACTGGAACATCGGTGAAGGGCCGCTCAATGAGGCTATAGATGACTTTACTTGTGAACACAGTATTGGCTATTCTGTTGTTCAGTCCCAGAAGAATGGTATTCACGCTTCCTGGAAACTGTTTGTACCGCATCAGGGCTATAATGAGGTATGGGTGGTAAAAGTCAAAAACTCCACAAATCGCGTGAAAAATATCAGTCTTTTTTCCGCAGTGAGCTTTGAACTCGAAGGTTTTAAATACCCCCGCTATTATGAAATGTATAGAAGCTGCGAAACAATATTTGATTCCGATCTCAACGGTGTTTACTGTCAGTCCAAGCATCCTTTTGCACCACATGCCCGTTATAACGGCTATATCTCCTGTTCAGAAACCGTACATGCCTACGATGGTGACCTTGGAGAATTTTTGGGTCCATTGGGATCCATCACCAAGCTCGACTCCATACCTGCTCCCTTATTCCAGCGGCCTGATGTTGTTATCAAAGGCCGGGACTGTACAAATTCCACAACTACACTTTCCAATTTGGGAGGCGTGCTGCAGAATAAACTATCTTTGGCACCTGGTGAGGAGAAAGAGCTCTATTTTGTTATGGGAGTCAGTGAGACCCTGAAGGAAGCTGTTCAGACTGCGGACAAATATTTCGATAAGAACCGACTCGCGAAATCATTGCTTGAGACCCAGGCACATTATAAATCCAAGTATAAAAGCTTGAGTGTAAATACACCTGATGATAAGCTCAACATCATTATGAACGAATGGGTAAAGAAGCAGATTGATTTTTGCATAGTCGGCAAGAAAGGAGTTCGGGATAATCTTCAAATAGCTGTTGCTCTGCTGAATTATCGACAGGATCGGGCCAAAGAAGAAATTATCGAATGCTTGAGACATCAGTTCAAGGAAGGCCATGCAGTACTTACTTGGTTCCCCTATGACGACACTCGCTACTCGGACCAACCCTTCTGGATTATATGGGCGGTAATTGAGCTGATTAAGGAAACTGGAGATTATTCGCTCCTTGATCTAGAGATCGAATATCAGGATGGTGGCTCTGGAACGATACTTGAGCATATGAAGGCAGCTGTCAATCGCTTGATTGAGGATAAAGGGACAAATGGCTTGGTACGTATCATGTTTGCAGATTGGAATGATGCTCTGAATATTACAACTGACCCTGAAGCAGAGTCAGTCATGCTCTCAGAGCAGTTCTGCTACGGCCTGCGAGAATTGAGCCAACTGATGCAAATTGTCGGAGATAGTGACTATGCCAGTTACTTAACAGAACAGTACGATCTGCTCCGTCGGGCGATTAATGAGTCAGCCTGGGATGGAAACTGGTATATGCGTGCGCTGAGCAAAATAGAAAATATCGGTTCCAAAGACAGTGAAGGCAGCAAAATTTATATCAATGCCCAATCATGGGCTATTCTTGCGGACATTCCGAATGAGGAAAAGCTTCCAAAAGTGTTGGAGTCGATTGACAGTATGGAGCATGAATTTGGTTTCCCAATCAACATGCCTCCTTATCCGGAATACTCCCCTAATGTTGGGAGAATGTCTGGTATGCTACCGGGGTTATTTGAGAATGGTGGGGTTTACTGTCATGCCACAGGCTTCAAGATAATTGCAGATTGTAAGGTGGGACGTGGAGAATCAGCGATTCGTACGTTGAAGAAAATCATCCCTGACAGTGAAGCAAACCCTTCCACTCGATCTGGGGCAGAGCCGTATGTCTTTACCAATTGTTATTCCATACATCCTAAGTTTTACGGAAAATCCTATCAATCCTGGACAACCGGAACTTCTGCCTGGGGACTCATGAGCCTGTACGAAGGCATACTGGGTATTAAGCGGGATTACGCTGGATTGCGAATAGATCCTTGTTTCCCTCCGGAATGGGATTCAGCTGAAGTGTACCGCGAATTCCGCGGCAATCAATATCAGATTTCCATTAATAACCCTTCCCATCTATCCAAAGGAAATGTAGAAATCCATGTAGATGGTCGCTTGATTTCTGGTAACATACTGCCGTTATTTGATGACGGGCTGCTGCACCAAGTTGAGATAACGTTAATACCTTAAATGGATAGGATGAGAAAGTGCGGAATTTTTTAAAAACCTAATTTATAAAGTGAGCTGACACCCACCTCAGAACAATAACTCCGTGCAGTGCTTGTTGTTTATTCATGCACTGCACGGAGTTTTATCGTCATGGTCTTTTGTTAAAATGCCTCTTCCCTTAAGCCAATATCCAAGGTAATCGTCCCAATCTCCAGTTCCGATACCCACATTACATACTTGGATTTCATAAAAATATCGAATCGTAATCTCTTGTCACCAACTGTGTGTGAATGCACTGTGAAGAGGAGTTCCATCCCTCGCATTCGGACCTTTGAGTTCCAGATAATATTGCAGTAATTTCTCCTCATCCTTATTCATTGATAATGCCCCCATCATTAAGGTATGTTTGGTTTGTTCAATTCGATTAAATACAAACAAAAATTGCTCTTCCAACTTTATGCCTTTCCCACTTGATATTTTGCTTATAATGTATTCTTCACCCCATATATAGAAGGTATCGTCTTCAATCATAACCGCCTCTGCAAATTTCCTGCTTAAGCTTGGATTTTATAAAGGTAGTTTTGATTGGAAACTTTGTGTCGATGTACATTGAACCAAACAGGATTAAGTATTCTGTCTCTGAAAATGGACCAAATAATTAAAAAAAGCCGTTGTATCCCATACATTGAGCCCAAAGTATCCTTCTTTATAAGTTTATCTTTTGTGTCAATAACTAATTTATTGTTCAAACTATTTGGCTGTAAATCCAGTTTTCCATCATTGTTACATGTTGCAATTTCATATCCGGTCCCATCAACAAATTTAATTAATTTTACAACATTATTTTATGTGTCTCTATTAAAGCAACTTCAAGAGTATTTCCTCGATCTCGTCAGGATTAGTTGCATTTTGAAAACGTTTAACGAATTTTTCTTCTTGAAACAAACTTGTTAAGTTCTTTAAAAATGAGATGTGCATCTTAGGATTTTTCACTACAAGTACCATCACGATTTCTGCGTTGACAGTTTCATCTGATCCCCCCATATCCTCGAACTCTATGCTATTATCTAAAACTGCAACGGCAATAGCAGTTTCGTTAACGAATTCTTTATTTGTATGTGGAATTGCTATACCAATTGTCCCCATGTTGATTCCGGTCGGATATTCGATTTCACGTTGAAGCAATGATTCTGTATATCCTTTTTTGGCATAATTTTTCTCTTCTATCATTTTTCCAAAGCTTTTGATAAGCTCTTCCCTCGAATCGTAACGTGCGTGCAGTTGAATTAAATCCTGATCAAACACGAGTCCATTTATCGTTTTTGCGCTCATAATAATTACTCCCTTTTATAAAAATCGGAAAACATAGATATCTTTTTATTAATCCGTACCATATTTTTTGATGATACTATGGATATCCATTGCACTTTGGGCTTGAATGATAGCTTCACAATCGTCTTTACTTTCAACAAGTTTCATTAACTGAACCAATGCCCTTAAGTGCTGTTGTTTATCGACAGCGGCTATAATAATAACGATGTTTATCGGCCTATTTCTTGCAAATTCAACGCCTTGCTCTAAACGGAGCAAGCTCATAGCTACTTCGTTTACGCCACTTTCGGGACTATCATGAGGAATTGCCACATTTGGGCTAATAATGATATACGGATCTTCCACATCGTAATGTTGGATCATAGCTTCTACATAAGAAGGTTGGATACTCCCTTGAAGCAGCAGCGGTAGCGCCCCTAATCGTATAGCCTCTTCCCAAGATGATACTGAAGGAAGCAATGTAATATTCTCCGGCGTTATCAGGTCATGCAAATTTGTCTTTTGTAATTCGGGTTGTGTTTTGAAAGACAACGAGTGATGGCTTGTAAAGTATTGTTGTAATTCCTTTGCAAGAAGTTGCCTGTTCTGAACGGTTGCATATTTCTCAACGATCTCTAGAATATTTTTCAAACTTAATTCAGATGGAGTGAATCCATGCAATAATTCCATCACTTGTTTTCGTAGAGAGATTTTTTCTTCCTTTTGTAATATTGGCTTGACTATAAATAGTCGTTTGTTCGTTTGCAGATATACGGAAGAAAAAACAATGTCATATTCCAAATCATACATCTTGAATTCTCTCACAGATAAGGAATCCAGAAAAATGAATTCAGGAAATAAATCATTCAAGGTAATGAGTAAAAGCTTAGAAACGGATACTCCGTTAGCGCAAACCACTACTGCTTTTGTTTTACTCAGAATGCTGTCTCCTTGCTTTGTTAACCAACCGCCTATCAGCATCGTTAAATAAGTGCATTCACTATCTGGAATATCACAGCCAATGTAATCAGCTAAAGGTTTTGCTGACTTTTTTACAAGGTGGTGCAGTTCTATGAATTCACTGTTAATTGTTTCTTGTAGTGGATTAGTAATAGTAAGTTTATATTTAATGCGATAATATGCAGGTTTTATATGCAGCATGATCATATGCAACAACTGCTTTTTGTCTTGTAAGAGGATGCAGGACATTTTCTCGAATCGCTCCAGCATCTTTTTCAATGCCTGATTTAAATCTGATACGATATCTTCCCCAAGGAGCTCAGATGAGGAAACATTCGTCGTAAGAATTTGCAATGTTATGAATAATCTTTCCTCGGTCGGTATATGCTCCAAATCCGATAGTAGTTCTTGAACCGCTTGGTACTCCTTGGTATCCGATAATTCTTCATAGCTAATATGAAAGGAATTTATTGTTTTCCCAAGTTTGATTCTTCGCAGCAAGATCAGTAGGATATGCGGCAAAGTTTTCATCTTATCGTCTGTAAATTTCAAGCTCAGATGGCTTTCAATCTTTTCAAGACGTTCATGAATCTGTTGCACTTCTTTTTCAGTGATCTCTGCTAACTGTTGAACCCATTTTTCCCCATTGTACATGTGATGAATTTTGTTAACGACATCAATCAATAACTTTCTTTTTTGAAATTCAACACCCTCAATTGAGTAACCAGATAACCGAGAATAACGGATACTAAGATCATAAGGTTCGACTAATTCTTGTGCTGCTTTTAGATCATTTAGTATGGTATTCTTGCTTACATAAATGGAACTGGTAAAATGAAATAAAGATAATTCTTCACTACGACTCAGTAGGATCAGAATAATAAGTTCCACTCGCTCTGCTTCAGAAAAAGTATACTTTTTTGTCGAAGGCTTGTTTACTTCATTAGGCACAGCAGAGAAGAGAGTAGCATCAACAATAAAAACACCCTGTTTATTCCGTTCAATTTTTGGTAGGCGTTGGCCCTCTAACCAGTCATTGATTTTTTCAAGGCTGTAACTGATTTGCCTACGGCTTAAACCATACTTATGTTCCAAGTTCTTACTCTTCACACTTGGATTTGATAACAATTCTTGCAGCAAGCTGCTGCTTCTATCATCAAGCTGCATGGCTCTCTCTCCTCCTTCCTTGTTAATAATAATATTGACAGCTCCAGAGGATTATATAAGAGGCTTCAAGTTTAGGTCATATTCAAATTACTCAATTTAATCTTTGCTCTTGGAGGCGCTCTGTGAAGAATCGAAATTTTGTTCTGCCTCCAAATCAAACGTTTATTCCAAATTAGCATGTCTTAATTTCATGTCATCATAGGTTTCATTAAAATTAGCTACCCATTCCAAAACAATCGCATCATACAAGAGAAGACTTAATTGCTCAAATGCCGATCCCATGGGTTGAATAGAAGATTCCATTAAATCAGTATCCGTTTCTTTATTGTCAACATTAATTAAAAGCATGTAATCAGCTAGTTTCCCCAAAGTCGACTGCGAATTCGTTGTATTAAGAATTACCTTTGCTCCTGATTGCTTTGCTTTTTTTGCATTTACTATTAGACCAGCGGTTTCTCCTGAACCAGAACCAATAAATAAAATATCCTCTGCTTGAATGCTTGGAGTAGTAATATCACCAACAATATAAACCGTTTTACCTAAGTGCAACAGTCGATTAGCGAAAGCACGGATCGCTAAACCTGATCTCCCTGAACCAGCAAGGAAAATCCGCTTTGTATTATACAAGACTTGCAGAATTTGTTCACTTTCACCAACATTCATTAAGGAAATACTTCTTTCTAATTCTTTCATAATGACTTCCATTTGTTTAATTAATTTGTCCATAAGTTCACCTTCAGCTTTCTGGATACATGATTACCTTGCCGATAAGTTCTTTTCTTTCCATTAATCGTTCAAACATTTCTGAACCTTCTTCAAGCGGTATACGATGTGTAATCATTTTTTTAGTATTTAATCTGTTATTGTGCATAAAGTGAACAGTCGTTGCCCATTCCTTACCTGGGAATGGTGCGGATACACAACTCCATGATCCCCACACGGTTAACTCACTTCTTAGGATTTTTTCAAAATAAAATCTTTCCATCGCAACGTCTGCATAAGGGATACCTAGGAACACAACTCCGCCGCCTTTTTTGGCGTAACCAAACACAGTTGCTGCTGTATGGGGCGTTCCAGCTGCTTCAACTACAATATCTGCATTCATGCCATCCGTATATTCAGCGACCTTTGTCAGAACATCTTCATTCAGAGAATTTATCGTATAATCGGCGCCTAATTCCTTCGCAATTTGAAGTTTTTCATCATCAATATCAACCGCAATTACTTTTTTCGCGCCAAATATTTTTGCCCATTGAACAGCAAACAACCCAATGGTTCCCCCTGCTCCAACAATGACCACATCGTCGCCCACCGATAGATTGGTTCGATAATACCCATGTAAAACTACAGTAGAAGGTTCTACCATAGAAGCTGATTCGAAATCCAAATCATCAGGTACTTTAACTAAATTCTTCTCTGGGAGTTTAATGTATTCGGCGAATCCACCAGGTTCCTTAGCACCTATTGCATGCAATGAATTCGCTCTAGCTGGTTGACCTGCTCGATAATAATAATCATCTTCTTCAATTAGTGCTGGACATCCAGCAACATGGTCTCCAACTTTTAGATCTGTTACTTGATCGCCAACTTGTTCTACAACACCTGCAAATTCATGTCCCCATACCTGACCAGGTGTGACTGCACCCAATTTTTTATATCGAGAGATATCAGATCCACAAATGCCACATGCTTTTATTTTTACAATGACATCTTTTCCATCCAGTATTTGAGGTTTTTCCGCTCCTCCAAAACGTATGTCTCTGGCACCATACAGTTTTAATGATTTCATTTTCTCTCATCCTTTCTCTCTCCATGTTCTAGACTTTTCAAATTCTTCACATGTGCTTTGTTATTCGAAAATAAATATGATCCGATGACAACCAAAGATGCTCCAGCTTCGATACATTGACTAGCTATACTCTCATCGACTCCACCATCAACTTCGATCTGAATATCTCGTTGACCTATCATTACTTTCAGTTCTCTTATTCTATCAATCGTTTCTTCCATAAAAACTTGATTAGGTCTTCCTGGATTGATCGACATAACTAGAACATAGTCAATGATGTTTAGAAAAGGTTTCAATATAAAGGTGTCCGTCCCAGGATTAATGACGATCCCTGCTTTCCTTCCATGTTGCTTAATCTGATCAATGACAAAACGAATATGAGGAGTTGATTCATAGTGAACTGATATCATTTCTGCTCCAGTGTCCAACACACTCGCTATATGCTGCTCTGGGGCTGATACCATCATGTGAACATCTAATTTCATATTCACTTGTTTTTTTATATTTTTAATTTGTTCTGGTCCAAATGCGATATGAGGGACGAAGTTTCCGTCCATCATATCTACATGAAGTACTTGAAATCCTTCTTCATATAAAACATCGCATTCACTTTTTAAGTTCATTAAATCTGCTGCAAATATTGAAGGTAAAATCAGATTCATTATTTTTCCTCTTCTCTAGTCTTTATTTAACTAAAGTGCTTGCCCAATAAATTAATAAGTTCCATATCTCAGAAAAAGTAACATCTGTCCCTAAACCTTTTAACTCGACACCTGCACTGTTAAGCATCTGTGTTGCACCTGGTGCAACAAATCCTGCCAAATAAAATGTGATAATACAAAATACTACTGTCGACACAATAGAACGGAATAGATTTCCTTTACTTGTTAACGTACACATTACAGAAATATAGGTAACAGACATTAACAGTCCTATTGGAAAGAACTGAACTCCAGGTAAAATGAGTGCCAATAACATAACAATTGGAATAGAAACGACTGTAGTTGTAATAGTAGTCGGATCGCCTAAGCCTAGCGCAATATCCATCCCCACATTTAGATTGGAGTTATTCCCCATGCGTTTAATCATAAAGTCTTTTGCCGATTTCCCAATTGGAGATAGCCCATCCATCATCACTCCAACAACTTTAGGCATTAATACCATAACTCCAGCTATCCCTGTGGCCATAGTCACTATCTCTGTAACAGGTCTTTTAGTAATTGCCCCTAAAACTAACCCAACAATAAATCCAATAATAACTGGGTCCCCGAGAACGCCTATTTTTTTATTAATTTTACTCAGAGAAAACTCCAATTTATTTAAACCAGGAATGAAATCAATGATTCTATTTACCAGCCAGGCAATCGGATAACCCCAAGCTGAATAAATAATAGTTGTGCAGGTTGTACCTTCTAAACCAAAGTATTCTTGCCATTTTGAAGCAATTAAATCACCAACGAATAGAGCAATAACAGACATCACCAATGTTACTACCAACCCTAACCAGAAACTGTC
This sequence comes from Paenibacillus sp. RC73, assembly GCF_044908085.1. Classification (NCBI taxonomy): domain Bacteria; kingdom Bacillati; phylum Bacillota; class Bacilli; order Caryophanales; family Paenibacillaceae; genus Paenibacillus; species Paenibacillus sp. RC73. The sequence continues at coordinate 24,970 of NZ_JBIYCV010000021.1, read as the reverse complement.
AAAAAGAAAGTAAGCCAAAGCTCCTGGGATTAGAAAATGCATGTAATTCCATATATCCACATTTAACGTTTTTGTCCATCTAAGTCGAACTAATACTAGATTAATAATTAAACCAAGAGGGATTGCTAATGCTGCAAAAGGAGGCACCCAAGATGCCGCCCCTACAGCTGGCCATCCAATATCTGCAATTGTAAATCCAGAACCGATTTTTGCATAATAATCAACTGCCGGTTTTAGGGAGGAATTGAGCAAGCCAACAACTAATGTTAAACCTAAGAAGCCTACCCCAACTAAAAGACCGGATTTGATAGCGTTTCCAATTTTCATTCGAAAAACTAGACCTAATACGGTGATTATTATTGGTAAAATCGCTGTTGCTCCCATATCAGTAATAGATTTAATAATATTATGCACAGTATCCATTATGATCTACCACCTTAACTATTTTTTAAATCTAGCAGTTTTTCAGCCAATTGATTTTTCAATTTTTCTTCATTAAGCCCTGTTACAAATCCCATGATGTTCATATATGGCTTTTCATCGGTTTTAAAATTATTAGTTGTCAGAACAATATCGACGTTGTCAATAATATTCGGTAATTCCGCCATACTCGTTTTAATGATATCGTAATGTTCAATTCCTGCTTCTTTTAATACCTCTTTCACTCCATCTGCTGCGATAGTAGAAGTTGCTACTCCGCTTCCACAAGCTACGGCGATTTTAATTTTTGAATTTGACATGTTAATTCCTCCTGGTATGTTAGTTTTCGAAGCTAGGTTTAAATCCATTTCCAATCCCATAGGGTTGAAAAAATCCTCCTTGCAAATTGTTTTATATTTCCTTTTACTCAGCAGGATTAACTTCTTTCTTGCTGTGGATTCATAATAACATGATGAATTCAATTGTTGTATTCGTTTACATCCCACTTTATAGACAACCGGTTGTACAATATAGTGATGAAAAAAATGATTTCCCCTCGATATTTTTCAGGTTAAAATCCATCTATTCCAATGAATTCAATCGTATCAACGAGTTCCGGTACGGGTACAACGGTAGATGAGGCTGAGCTGCAACATGTAGACGTGAGAGATGATGAATCCTGGTACATGACGTCCTATGGAGAGGAACCCACATCTGCCACAACGGAGGAAATGACACTTAGCAGCGCAGATTTGGTATTGCCCGGGTTGATTCCATTTTGTCTCACTCGTATATATGACAGCTCCAGGTTTGCTGAACTACCTCGGTTTTTCTTTTCTTCATTAATTCCTGTCCGTCCACGCTAGGATTTCTGTACCTCGCCAGTTCTGGTATTGGAATCGTATCCATTGGGGGGGGAATCTCCATGCTAATGTGGGCAGTACGAGTATATCCGCTTGCTGGATATCCCCTCTCTGCAGCTCCTTGCGAAATAACTGAAAATGTGCTGAGAATTGTCCGCGTTCGTTGCGTACCCGTACTTGATGCTCTATATCAGTAAAACCTCGTTACTAAAATTCTTAGGAAAAGTCTCACTCGGATTTCCCACTTCCCGTCCTATGTATATCGCTGCTGAAAGCAATCATGATTATCCCACATTTTCCCACATTCTACTGTGGTTAGATAACGATCAAATCAGTTAGTATAATTCCTTCGATGAAATAATGCTGCCAGATGAAATATACGATAATGGAAGGAAACAAAACAAAGTATTCTCTCATGTGTTTTAGTTCATCATGTTTACATCAAGTCTTTACTTATTTTCCTTTACTCAAAAGCATGAAATTTTAATTAAAAATCGATCATACATGCGGCGATCTTTCGTATTTTTCATCGCTTGCATGACTTCATTCCACTCTAATGATTTGTTCATCCTCATTCCCTACCTATCCAAATATGGTTTCTTAACTATTCGACAAGCAGGGTTGAAATTCCTGATCCTAGTTTTCTAATCTTTAGTTCAACTTATATAAATTACACAAACTTATTATCTTATCCAATATAAAAAAGTGTCAAATTGCCTTTAGTATATGAGTGTTTCTATCTTTCCTTTACTCTTTGTCTTAACTGCCATCGGCTTGCTCCTTCTTTATCAAAAAGAATTTTTCTCATTTGCTATACACTTCTTTTTGTTATCTTTATAGTATTGACCAAGAGTGTCAAAAATAATAAAAGATAAAAAGCTTCCTTTAGAATTTCATGATTTTCATTGTATAATCAGCATAATTTCAAATAGGCATTCCCTGTTATTTAGGGTTTGCAATATAAAAAGTAATCTTGTATCATTTTAAGTGAATGAACGTTCACTAACTTAAATAAAAGGAGAAATTTCTTATGAATGAAATGGATACAAGCCGTACACTGCGTTTGTTATTCCCTCAATGGCAAGGAGGGAACAACCCTCCTTACGTTCTGGGAGCTCACTTGTTAAACTGGCTTGCTCCCAAGTCTAATGGTCCTTTTGAAGAAGTACCCGTCGATCTGAACCCTAATGTAGAAAAAGAACAAGGTATAATTGCCAAAAGTACCGTATTGCAACAAGCTAGATCAGCCAAAAGTCTAATTCATAAACATAACCCTGAACGTATCGTTGTCCTTGGAGGGGATTGCAGTGTAGAACTTGCTCCTTTTTCTTATTTGAATGAGAAATATGATGGAGATGTTGCTCTGTTATGGGTAGATGCTCACCCTGATGTCTCGATCCCTGAAGACTTTGAAAATCATCATGCTCATGTTCTTGCCAATTTGCTTGGTGTAGGTGATCAGGAATTTGTTGCAGAGGTTCCTCATCTTTTTAAACCTGAACAAATCCTATATGTAGGATTGAACGACATGATCGATGCTCTTCACTCAGAGCCCATGAAAAACATGAAATTAGATATTGTAGGTCCCGATGAAATTAAGCAGGATAGTTCTAAAGTGCTCCAATGGCTAGCTGAGAAAAAACCGTCCAAGATTATTATTCATTTTGATCTGGATGTACTGGATATGAAAGAATTCCGTTCTCTTCTGGTTGCTTATCCGGGAACATACGAAGAATACACCAAGAGCTTCCCACAAGGACCAAGTATGGAAACCATTATCCGAGTTTTGCAAGATGTAGCCAAATCCTATGATGTAGTCGGTCTAGGGATCACTGAACATTTCCCTTGGGACTCTTATTTCTTGGCGAACATGCTGTCTCGTTTACCTCTGCTTGGAGATATTGATAACAAAGAGCGTCCAGTCTTTAATACACTTTAATCCAAATGCAGACTATGGTAATGTACATGGTATGATGGATGTACATTATTTCGCGAAACAAGGAGGTTGCAGGGATAAGAGCCAAGAAGGTATCCCTGTACATTTGAAATACAATGAATAACTCTGAACCGCCTAAATCGAAACGAATGAAACAAAAAGACGATAGCAGACGCTTGCTCATCGAGGCTGCTGTTCGATGTTTTTCACGCAATGGATTTCACAAAACAGGCATTGTCGAAATTGCAAAAGAAGCAGGAATGAGTGCAGGGAATCTGTACCGCCACTTTCCAAGTAAAGATGCATTTATTATTGCACTGGTGGAAGAAGAACAGCGCCATGCCTTGTCCAAAATGGAATTTAAAGAAACCGAAAAAGATCCTCTCGGACAGATTCTGACGATTATAACTAGTTGTGTCAGTAATCCCGTATATCCTATGGACCAGAGATTATGGATCGAAATTTTGGCTGAAGCTTCACGCAATAAGGGTGTGCGACATGTCTTCAATCAAAGTGATATCATCATGCGTGAATCATTCAAAAATCTGCTTACAAGTGCTATTCATGAAAAACAAGTAGATCCAGATTATGATGTGGAGACCCTTTCTCTCTGGTTGTATGCGCTGATTGACGGCCTTATTGCACGTACAGCCACTGACGAACAATTCAGTTTTGATCACCATATGAGTCAATTCAATCAACTGATTCGCCAAGCATTAAAACCCAAAGAGTTCCAATAAAAGAAACAGCGGCAGCTATGGACGAGAAAATAAAGTCCTGGACTGCCGCTGTTTTACGATTACTTTAATGGCGCCTCCGTCAACTGTTTTTTGGCGTACAATAACCATCCTCGCAAACATTGCCTGATTCTTGGTTTAGAGTCGTATCTAACGTCATCAGCGGATGTTCCTCGTCCCATGCTTTTTGCAGCGCCTCCAGAAATACTTCGCTTGATTGTGCTGCGCCTGAAATCGTATATTTGCGGTTGATGACAAAGAAAGGTACACCTTTAGCTCCAAGGTTGCTTGCTTCGCGCCCATCTGCACGAACTTCATCCGCATATTGCGTGCTTTCCAGCACGTTGATCGTTTTCTCGCGATCCATACCGGCTTCCGCCGCTATGTCGGCCAGTGTGTCCGCGTCGCCGATATGCTTGGAATCTGTGAAATACGCTTTATACAAAAGCTCCAACACTTCCGCACTCTTGCCATAGGTACCCGCAAACTTGATCAATCGATGCGCATCGAGCGAATTAGTAGGGATTATTCGGTCAAATCGAAAATCCACTCCATCGCTCTTCGCTTGTTGGGCAAATTGTTTATGCATGGCCTTGGCTTCTTCTCTGCTGCCACCATGCTTTGAAACGTACAAGTCATGTACATCGTAAGCAGGGTATTTCTCGGCATAAGGATCTAGCTGGAAGCTCCGGTACTCCACATTCACTTTATCTTTGGATGCAAACCGCCCCAGCCCATCCTCGAAACGCTGTTTTCCGATATAACAAAATGGGCAGCCAATGTCCGACCAAATCTCTACTTTCATTTCGTTCCTCTCCCTTCACTTGATAAACAGATCGAATCATTTCTCAACTGTTGTATACAATCGGCATTTGATGAATTAAGGATGGCTCGGAAGCTGCATGATACATAAATTTAGCGATATTTTCTCGGGATACCCCCATCTTGGCTGGCTGATCGCCTAGCGAGTAAGCATAATGAACGTTTTCCTTATGCCTTACATTTGGATTAATAATCCGAACTACTGTCCAGTCTAAAGAAGATCGCTTGATGATTTTCTCAAGCTTTTTCATTTCGTGATAACCATTCGGAAACATCACCTTGGCCATAATTCCTGGTACAACTGTGGCAATCGAATTCCGATCCTTATCAGATTTCAAGGTTGGAGTAGCAAGTGTAATGAGTCGTTTCTTATTTAACTTCCTCATCGCATTTACAATAACCTCATGACCATCTGCAACAGGGGTACCTTTTAATTTTCTGGACGTATCGAGTGCGGGTCCCAATGTGCTAATGACGACATCAGCATTCGATATTGCTTGTTCCACCAAGTCTTGATTAGATAATTGACCCTCGACAACATTTAGCTTCTCATGTTTCTGTCCAATTTTCCCCGCATTTCTAGCATAAAGGGTAACGTTATCCCCGTTTTGAATTGCTACCTCAGTCAAAATTTTCCCAATTGCACCACTACCACCAAAAAGCGTTATGTTCATTAGTCGATCACCTCGATATTATATTGCAAGAATGTGCTGATAACTCAATGAGCATTTAGGTTATAACAAAACTTAATCGAACTTTCGTTGAATATATAACGTTCGTTGGTTATTATTATATGGATTATGTTGATTTCTTCAATCGCTAAAAAAGTGATTTTTGTTTTATATTCAACGGATTCAAATAATTTGTTAAATATCTTCTGGAGGCTATACATTATGGGAGTTAAAATTGATCGTAGAATCCTAAAAACAAAGGCAGCCATATTTAATGCATTTATAGGTTTGATCTCGGAGAAGGATTTTGAAGAAATAACTATTAATGAGATTGCGGATCGGGCGAATGTTAACAGGGGAACCATTTATTTTCACTACACCGATAAATACGATCTTCTTAACAAATGCATCGATGAGCATTTGAGCAGAATGATCTCCGTTTGCATCGATCCAAATCAGGGAAAGGTTGATTTTATTCATTCTTTGTTACCTGTTTTTCAATACTTTGAGCAGAACCATACGTTTTTCGCTTCCATGCTTTCGAATAAAGGAATCCCTGCATTTCGGGAGCATATGTTAGAGATCGTGACAGGGAACATAAAAGACCAAGTCAATATGGAGGACCTTAATAAGGGGTATGACAAGCTATTGATCACGCACTTTATGGCCTTTGCATTCATTGGGGTAATCGAATGGTGGATTATAAATAACATGCCACATTCACCGAAATACATGGCCGAACAGGTATGGGGATTGTTTAAAAGGAATCAGGTATCCCCTTCATAAGCGAGATAACCCGTTCTTTAACTTATAGATTAGCGAAAACAAGTTATTTGAGAACATCATGTATTACACGATGTTCTCAACGAGTATGAAAAATTGAGTCTGTAAAATAGATTGTGTAAACTCCCCAAACCATTAAACTGGTAATCAAGAAAGGTTGGGGAGCGCACATGGGACTTTGGACGAAACAGCAACTGAGAGCGTTCATCAAAGAGAATAAGCTGGTGACGGCTCAAGATGCACAGAAGGCTTTAAAAGAGTTATTTGCTGAAACTTTGCAAGAGATGTTGGAGGCCGAGCTGGATACCCATCTGGGCTATGAGAAACATGAAGTCCAAGCCAAAACGACCGCAACAGCCGTAACGGAAAAAGCAAGAAAACGGTGGTGAGTGAATACGGCGAACAGGAGCTCAGCGTCCCTCGGGACCGGTTGGGTGAATTGGAGCCGCTGGTCGTGACAAAAATATCGAATGTCTTCTCTACGAAATCCCTTGTCACCAACTGTGTGTGAATGCACTGTGGAGAGGAGTTCCATTCTCCCGCATTCGGACCTTTGAGTTCCAGATAATATTGCAGTAATTTCTCATCATCCTTATTCATTGATAATGCCCCCATCATTAAGTTATAAAATCCAAGCTTAAGCAGGAAATTTGCAGAAGCGGTTATGATTGAAGACGATACCTTCTATATATGGGTTGAAGAATACATTGTAAGCAAAATATCAAGTGGGAAAGGCATAAAGTTGGAAGAGCAATTTTTGTTCGTATTTAATCGAATTGAACAAACCAAACATAGGGTAGTTTTGATTGGAAACTTTGTGTCGATGTACATTGAACCAAACAGGATTAAGTATTCTGTCTCTGAAAATGGACCAAATAATTAAAAAAAGTTTGTATCGCTGTGCGGCGACACAAACTAAATCCATAGAGATACAAATATCATTATTTAACTTTTCTTAATCATTCATCTTTATGTTTTAGTTTCACTTTAACTTCATTAAAAAAAGCCGTTGTATCCCATACATTGAGACCAAAGTATCCTTCTTTATAAGTTTGATCTTTTGTGTCGATAACTAATTTATTGTTCAAATAAACCTTAGTGATATTGCCTTGCGCTTCTACTTTGAGATGATAATCTGTATTTGGCTGTAAATCCAGTTTTCCATCATTGTTATATGTCGCAATTTCATATCCGGTCCCATCAACAAATTTAATTAATTTTACAATATTATTTTTTATATCAACATTTGCTGCATACGAATTCTTTGCTGTTAAGTCAGAACGAAAAACCAATGAACCCGCTCCAATGGAGTTATCTATCAAATCTTTTTCAGAATTACCAGGGTGGGAATCTGTATCTGGCACGTTTATATTGGCTTCATATACAAAATTCCTGCCGGTCACTTTTGATACTATAAAAGCATCTCCCTTACTCTGTCCCTGTTTTCCATGAATGGTGTCCGCCCATTTCCCGTTAACGGTGGTCCAACCTGATAAGTTGGATTTAAAAGAAGAGTTCTTTTCTTTCCATACACTCTTTAGAGGATATAGGTCCAAAGATTTCAGCTTTACATTTCCGCCCTTACTATAGATCTTTAGTCCTTTGCTTGCAGAATCCGCGAATATCTGATCGGTAATCACTGTCGTACCATCATTGCCGAACACCTCTACAGCTGATCTATCAACAATAACCTGCAATTTAACCGTGCCGTTTTTAGCATGTAATGGTCCCTCATGCTTACCAACTACACTACTTCCGTAATCGAAATCTCCTGAATGAGTCCGGTCTACGAATAATTGTTCGTTGTAGACATCATAACCGACAGTTGTATTTCCCTCACTTCCTTTACGGATTTCAAAGCCAAATTCTGTTGCTTCCGTATTTGATACATCAAACAAAGCGATCAGTTCAAATGTATCTTCTGATAAATTAGAAAGAAGATGGCTGTTACCCGATATCATTTTATTGGTATACGATATACGATCCCCTCTGTCACGAATGCTTTTTAGCGAAATAGGGGTTTGTTTTAAACGTAGACCCTTTGCGGTTTGAGTGAGCTCCATCTTCCGCGGCAGTGTTGTTGAACTTCTCCACGTTGAGGTGGGTGTATCGTTGGCATACTGCCAATTACTCATCCAGCCGAGCCAATATTTCTCACCCTTCTTCCCTTCTACTCCACCCCAATCCACAGCAGCATAAAAATCAGCTCCATAGTCAGTCCATAATACTTTATCGGAAGTATTTTCATTTTTAAACGTTTTACCGTCAAAACTGCCTACAAAATACTGCATGCCCGATCCGCCTGCCGGAGCACCATCATTTATACTTACCTGTAGGACCCACTTTCTTTTTGAAGGGTCGCCATCAACCGGCAATTCGACTAACGTAGGACATTCCCATACTCCTCCGATGCTGCCGTTTGTGGAAGGAACCCACTGTCCAGAAACAGCGGACCAATCTGTGAGGAGTCCGCTTTGTTTCATATCTGTTTTCTCCGGCTCTTTTGCAACCTGGTCAACTTTATCCGATATGATCCCTTCATTATAAACATTAACATCATCAACATTTATATGACCGTAACCATCTTTTGCATGGTCTACTACCTTGATATATAACACTTCACCAATATATTTGGACGCGTCCCATACGTATTTTGAATATTTTTCCTCATTAAATCTTGTATTGGCCTGGCGGATCAATTCTTGATCGTCGGCTGCTCTGACCAATGATACATAGGTATTGTCGCCATCATCGCCTGCTCCTAATAATAGATTGATTTCACCGGAACCGCCTAGTTTAAAATAGGAGGAATGCAGTTTACCCGTTGCTTCATCTCCCTCGTGAAGCTTGGAATATCCCCACAAGTGATAATTCCCTTCATGTCCGAAGGATCCCCCCCAATAAGTCGCTTCACTGGATACATGATCATCCGAAAAAGTATCACCCTGGGTCACAGTCCATCCGGTTAAATCGCCTGTTTCAAAATCATGATTGGTGATTTCTTTCTCATCGGTCATGATATTTCTACCCAATTGAACATCCTGAAATATCGCAGAAGAGTGCAAAAGATGTAATCCAAAATGGCCGGACAGGAAGGTTGCATCATCGATATCATGAATGAGATTTCCGTCCAGATACATCTTTATATTTGTTCCTAATGTGCTCACTTTTAAATCATGGCTTTGATAAGTATCCAGCGTTACTGTGGTTTCGGCCAGAACCGTTCTATTCCCGTCTTCCATTTTCACGATTTTCACTTTATCGTTTAAAGCATCGATATTCGCCATATATCCATTTTCCGCATCAGCATCCGCTCGGAAAATAAGTGATCCTGTTTCATCTCCTCCCTCTGACAAATCAATAATCGCATTATATATAAAGTTATCCCCAGTCTTACCACTTATGATAAAAGCATCATCTGCTGATGTACCGCTTTTCCCCTCCAAGGTATCTTCCCACCGGCCGGTTACAGCCGCCCAATTAGATAGGTTGGTTGCAAAGTTAGAGGTGTTCTTGAAATTTACATTTCGGAAGGAAGCTGTTGAATTCCAGGCGGTCAGACCGTAATAACCATAATCAAATTCAGTATCCGTTTCTTTAATTACAGACTGATTATCTACAAACACATGAATGTCATGACCATATACGTCCACCTGCACGTTGTAAGTTGATGAGGTTCTCAGGGTTAAAGACTTGCTTGCAATTTCTGTTATCGATCCATCGACATTCTTATTTAAAGTAACGACATCATTTTTGGCGTCCAGGCTGACGACATAACCGTTTTTCGCATTCTTGTCAGCACGAAAAACCAGACCTCCTGAGCCTTCCCTGCCATTCTTTTTATTAAGGGTAATATCTCCCTCATAGGTGAATGAACCGCCTTCCTGTGAAGACATAGCGTACGAAGTGGTATCCAGACTGTTGGCCTGTATTCCGTTATCTTCACCAAATTCACTTGCATAGGTCCACTGTTTTAAATTGGGGGAAGTATAAAACATTACTTTATTCGCTGCGGCCAAAGACATCACCCATTGTCTGGAGTCTTCATGCCAGAATACTTTAGGGTCTCGCCAATCCGATATCGGGGGATCCGGCATTACCGGATTTCCTTCATACTTAGTCCAGGTTCTGCCTCTATCTAAGCTGTACGCAATGCTTTGAACCTGGCCGTTATCCCCGGAATGAGTAAAGATCGCAACCATCGCTTCTTTTCCGAACCCTGCTGTATTGTTCCAATCGATCACGGCACTTCCCGAGAAAATCTGACCGTTTTCATCTGGATATAATGCAATCGGTAAATGTTCCCAGTGAATAAGATCTTTGCTCACCGCATGCCCCCAATGAATCGGTCCCCATTTCGTTCCATAAGGATGATACTGGTAAAAAAGATGATATTCACCCTTATAATAAACCATTCCATTCGGGTCGTTCATCCAGTTAGCCTCAGGCGAAAAATGAATCTGATTACGGTAAGTTTCATCGTAATAACCAAGATCCGCTGCAAAGGCGGGAGTTAACGGTAAACTAAATACCATAAAGCAAATAAGCAGCATACTTAACTTCCTCTTCACCATCTTTCACATCCTCTTTTAATATTTTGAACACCAAGTGTTATTTCTTAACATTACAAATAAAGCGTTTACATTTATCTCTTTAGCTCAATATGTTTACGCTGTTTTGGTCACAAAAATCCGACAAAGTCCGGCCAAGGATGACTCCCTGACCGGCACGTTTTAGGCCAAAACACCAAATGCGTACCCAATAATGCCTACTGCGAATAAAGCAAAAATCAGAGCGATTGCGTTCACTTTCTTTTTCAGTAGCCTCATACATAAAAAGGTCAATAATAGTGGTAAAAGTCCGGGCATCAATTGATCCAAAATCATCTGAACGGTCGTAATAACCTCTTTTCCATCCGTCCCCACATATCTTGATACCACCAGCGGCACATTCAGGGTGGTCCATTTGGAAACAAGTGCGCCCATAACGAAAAGCCCCAGTATGGAGGCTGACTCCGTGAGTTTTTGCAACCGGTTTCCCGACATATCGGAGACAATCTCCGTACCTTTGTGATAACCGTATTTCAGACCGTACCATTTCGTTGCCAAGCGTACAATGTTAAAGAGCAGGAAGAAAATAAACGGTCCGATAAGGCTGCCGGATAAGGCGATTGAGGCTCCCAGCGCAGCCAGAACCGGACGTAAAGTCCCCCAGTAAATTGGGTCACCCACTCCCGCAAGAGGTCCCATTAGACCGACTTTGACTCCACTGATGGTAGCATTGTCAATCGGCTGGCCGCTCGCTTTCTGTTCTTCCATCGCAGCCGTTACACCCATAATAGGCGCCGAGATAAACGGTTGAGTATTGAAAAATTCCAGATGTCTTTTCAATGCCTCTTTTTGATCTTCTTTCTTGCTGTACAGCCGCTTAATCGCCGGGATCAAGGTGACACAGAAACCAATCGACTGCATTCGCTCAAAATTGAACGAGCCTAACAGGAAGCATGAACGTACAAACATTTTATTTAAATCACTTTTAGTCAGCTTCTTTTCTTTCATAATGCTCTCCTCTTCCGTCAGGTATTTACTATAACTCTTCAATTTCTTCCATATTCTCATTACGTTGGTTGTATTTTGGACTCAACTGGATGTAAAGCAGAGCCAGAACCGCGCCAATGACCCCAAAACCAACCAGATTAATGTTTGTAAAAGCTGCAATGACAAAGCCCAGAAAGAAGAATGGCATCAGGTATTTGGCTGCCATCATATTAATGACCATCGCATACCCTACGACTACGATAAAGCCGCCCGCAATTTGTAGTCCTCTTGTGATAACCTCCGGAATTGCGTCAAGCATTGCAGTCACCAGACCCGTTTCTGCAGCAACTGCCACCAGAACAGCGGGCAGAGCGACGCGCAGACCTTGCAAAAGTAAGGCAGTAAAGTGACATAGCTCAATTCCTTTGAAATTTGCAGATTCCGCATACTTATCAGCTAAATGCTGGAAGAAGACAGTAATCGTCCTGACAAAAATGGTAAGCACTTGTCCGGCGGCTGCAATTGGAATCGCAACGGCAATTCCGGCGCCGATCGATTGATGGCCGACGATGACCAAAATGGTGGAAACTACGCTGGCTAGAGCAGCGTCTGGTGCTATGGATGCTCCTACATTCATCCATCCCAAAGCCATTAATTCCAGAGTACCGCCAAGTATAATGCCAGTTTTGAGATCGCCAAGGACAAGGCCAATCAACGTACACGCAATCAGAGGACGATGGGTTTGCCCTTCATCCAGAACGCTGCCCATGCCACATATGGCCGCTACCAGTGTTACCATCACAATTTGAAAAACAGTCATTTCTATAACTCCTCTCTTGTTGCCGCCTGGTATTTACGATCATAGATCCTGCAGTTTGGTAATTAAGTTGATTTTCGGATCACTGGCTACTTTTCTGATTTCCAGCTCAATGCCTTTTTCATGCAGCTTACGAAATGCGTGTACATCCTGTTGGTTTACGGAGACCGCCCCGGTAATCTGTGTCTTCCCTTCCTTAAAACACATTCCGCCTACATTCACCGAGCGGATGGGTACTCCCCCTTCCACAACCCGCAGTACATCCGTAGGGTTGGTAAAGAGGAACAATGTTTTAAAATCACTGTATTTGGGGTTATTATAAGCCTCTATCGCTTTGTTAATCGTTACGACATACGCCTTAATTCCAGGCGGCGACACCTGAAGCAATAAGGTTTTGCGTAGTGTATCCGCTGCGACTTCATCGCTAACGGCGATGATCTTGTTGCACTTCGCTTCTTTCACCCAAACGGTCGCCACCTGACCGTGAATCAGACGGTCATCAACACGAACTAATGCAATTTGCATTCTATAATTCCTCCTCTGATTGACTGTTTCGAATAGCACGAAAAGACATCATGGAATCGTGCCCCGCATGGATCGCTAGATTTACCAAATTCTCCACTTGTTCAGTCCCTCTGTTTGCAAGAAGGTCAACGATCATTGGCAGGTTGACTCCTGTCACAATATCCATTTTTTCATGGTTAACCACAATTCGGCTGGCAGCATTATAAGGACTGCCACCGAATAGATCAACAAGGAAGATAACACCGTCCGTCCAATCCAGCGATGCCAACGCAGCCTTATATTTCTCTACAAGTCCGCTGACACTTTCACCTGGTTCAAACGTAACACCTGCCACATTATCCAATTGGCCGAAAACCATTTCCGTTGACCTCAGTATTTCTTCAGAAAATTTCCCATGTGTCCCAACAATTACACCGATCATCTGTCTCACCCCCTTTGTTTCTCTCCACATATATCTATAATGCAAGTTCTGTGCCAAACATCTGTATAGATCAGAGGAAATTTTGTAAACAACAAAAAACCCCCGTTGCGTCGGAGGTTTTTTCCAGTCTGAACAGATCATTATTTATCAATCCTCGCTACTTTCATACACATATGAAAGCGTTTTATACTCTTTGGCCATTACTGTGGAATAAAGTTATATACTTCGCTCAACATTTCGCAAATATAATATTTTTCGTCATCAGAAAGTATAAGATTCATACCAGAAACAAATATGCTGCATGAACGGTTTACCACCTCGAATATGCGCTGGTCGAGCTGTTTCACTTCCCCCTGATAAACAAGTCCATCGCGAATAACCATGCGTTCCAGCGCATAAGCTGTGTGAGTAGAAATTTGGACTTTTGTTGCATAATCAAATTTGACTTCCAATCCAAGTTCCAGCTCTTGCACAAATCTCATCACCATTCCCAGAATTTTGTGGGGATTCAAATAAGTCATAAATTCTTTCAGACTTTCCTCGCATAACTCCCTGACGACTACGCTTTGATCCACAGCAGGGATCTGTTTGTTATTCAGCAGTAGCTCTCTCAATGTCTGCTCACCGCTTGCTTCAATCAGCTTTTCCAAGGGAATAAACGGGATTTCCGGCTCGCTTGGCCGTTTTACTCCAATCACGGCAAGAATTGTTCGCTTAGACCGCATATCCTGGACCACTTTATCCAACTCTCTTACGTTTACCGGGACAACCAGTATTTTCTCATCCGTCAAATCGCAGACAATTTTCTCCACAAACTCTTTCAATTTGACCGCTGCACCTTTGCCGGAGGAGCAAACCGTCACAATTGCCTTATGAACTACTTTCACTGCGGCGCTGCTATTGTTATATCCCCTGAAATCCTTTAGCGATTGGTATATCTCCTCTATCCCCATGTCAAAAACACTGGCCTTTCGGACAGCCTCCAGCGTGAGCGGAGTTGAAACCATATCAATGGTCTTTACATTGATTCCAACACGTTCCATAATAGTTTCTTCAAGATTGAGCAAAGAGCCCATATCAACCAGCAGCAGCACGCCTCTACCACGGTCAATGCTCTTTACTTTATCGATAATAAGCTCCAAAATTTCCCTAGGACTGACATCGAGAGGCATATCAACAGCGCAAAGATTAGAACTGCCCAGCAAGCTGTCTACGACGCCGACGATGCTGCTCGCTGTACTGGTGCCGTGTGCTGCCACGATAATTCCCACACTACCCTGTCGTTCCTCCTCAACAGATTTCAGAAGAATCGCCATATAAGTTATTTCGGCCTCTGGTACATGTACACCGAACTTAGACTCGATCAAACTTTTGATAGTCTGGGCCAGTCTGTACTCTTCATCATGGTCATTCATCGGTTCATAGATTCGTGCATCACCGTATTTTTTCTCTCTGGTGCGCTTGAAAAAGGCGCTTAAATGAAGACTGAAAGCATACACGAATCTCTCGCTGTAAATTCGGTTTAGTTCTTTTTTGGCCATTTCCTTAATCTGCTCGGAGAATTCAAGGATGTCTTTGTCCACAATTTTCAGAATTCGTTCCCTGCTCCCCTTGGTGTTATAAAAACGGTTATAAAAGCTTTTAATATGGATATTGACATCCGTAGCAATAAATCTGTGGATGTAGACGTCGTCGAGCCCTTCTTCCTTCAGCATGCCAATCTTGTCTTCAATTAGTTTGTAAAGGTTAAACGGCAGCTCGGAAACAACCTCTTCATCCAAAGCTTTTCTTCCTTCTGGAGTAATGTATAGGCACGAGGAAATACATCCCATTTCCTTCATCTTATATTGCGTTTTATCAATATTAAACAAACCATCTCGGATATTTCCCGGCAGGTTTTTAAAATCAAGTCCTATTTCTTCTTTGTTTTCATGTATGCTGTTTAAAAACCCTTTAGCGCATACCAGCTGGATGTTCGACTTTAACTGGCCGATATTGCCGTAAGTGACGCTGCCGATCAGTGCTCTTACTACCTCTGGTTCAATCCTAATCGGCTTGTTTACCCTATTGGCCTCGTTAGCAAACAAATGCTTCAAAATCAGCATTTGCTCCTCAATAGCACGTTCCTGAAGGGAAGGGATATTGATCGTGATGGGTATGCGCCTAATGAAGGTTTTCAGCATGGATGATCCGGGATCCTCCGTCGTAGCTCCAATCAATAACACACTCGCGTCTCTTTTTCGATCCGTTTCGCCCAATTTGTTATAGGTGTGAGTATCCATGAAATAGAAAATCATTTCCTGGCCTTCCGGGGGTAAACGGTGAATCTCATCCAAAAACAGGATGCCTCCGTCAGCTTTCTCCACCAGCCCTGCTTTTTCATGATCAGCGCCTGTAAACGCCCCTTTAACGTGACCAAAGATGTGGGAAAGTAGCAAGTGGGGGTTATTGAAATAATCAGCGCAGTTAAAAACGATAAATGGCGCATGCTCTGAAAACCGCTTCATATACTTGCCATAATGGTACATCAACCTGGCAAACATAGTTTTTCCAACACCAGTCTGCCCGACTATCAGTGTATGCAGACCTCTAGGAGGATACAGAATCGCTGCCTTCCCCTGCTCAACCTGGTTACGCATGCTGCCCCTGAAACCGATCAAGGCATGGAACGGATCGACCTGTTCGTCAGGCAGCAGTACCTCTTTGATGCTTTTGACCTCAATTTGTTTCTCTTTCAGCCGAACCCGAAAGGTGTCCTCGATAATCTGCTTGTGCAGAAACCTGACCGGTCTTCCTTTGATTTTAAGGATTAGATCGTCACGCAGCAGATTATTCAACTCTTTGCTCACATTGTTTCTCAGCATCTTTTGATCATCAGCAATTTCCGCAACCGTAATCCCTTTCCCCCCAAGTAAAGCCTCTTTGGAAATTTTCTTGGTGCTTTCGGCAATATACTCTAAAATCTTATCTATTCGTTTCATCTGTATTCCTCCAGCCAGAATCAGTCATTGGAAATTGATTTCAACCTGCTTATTTAGGGAACAGAATATTGTTTTTCAGCGCATAAGCTACTCCATCCTCGTCATTCGAAAGAGTAACGGTGTTGGCAGCAGCTTTGACCTCAAGGGGAGCATTTTCCATGGCAATGCCAAGTCCCGCAAAGGCCAGCATGTCCATATCATTGTAGTTGTCACCAATAGCCAGACAAGCGCTTTGTTTCAGTTGGTACTCTTTTAGCAGAATTTGAATGGCTGCGGTTTTGGAAGCCTTTTTTGACATGATTTCCAGATACGTAGGCTTGGATAAGTAGAGATTTACTTCTTCGCCGTATACGGGTCGCAATACTTGAAGGACGCGGCTGATCTCTTCGGGATCACCCATGCACAAAATTTTACTGGTTCCATCAGTCTCTTCCCTCCAACCATTGGTAAGTTTAGAAAAACTATAAATGCGAGGCTCGATATTGGTGATGTCACGTTCTTGAAGCGCCCATGCATCCAATTGCTCAATATACCACTCATCATCCTTATACAGGCTTACATGAAGATCATATGCAGCCAGGCTGTCAAGCAAACACTGTGTCATTTTCGTATCTATATAACGGGTGTTCAGCTTGTTCCCGTGCCTATCTATAACAAGTGCCCCACTGTAGCATATGAGAGGCTCAGAAATACCAAGATGCTTCTGCAATGGAATAATTCCTTTTGGCATTCGCGCAGAGACAAGAACCACTGGAATCTGCTTATCATTTATAACCTGGAGAATGGTTTCTTTGGTCGCTTCCGTGATTTGATGCGCCGAGTTAAGCAGCGTCCCGTCAATGTCAATGCAGACAATTTTATAAGTTTCCATAAATGATTCCTCCAACCCCAGTGTAATTTTGTTATTCAATGAATGAATATACAAGAAAGATAGTGTATATAACCAAAAATGTAACACACATAATAACTGTTACTCATTACTACAAGCTTTGACCTTGTGTATGAATCGTTTCTTATCAGAGAAAATTACTCGGTAACGTTAACATCTAGGCAGGAGAATTGCATAGGCTTAGAGAAGTAGATCTTTCATAAATGACAGACTGTGAAGTTGTACCGGAAATGTACGGGAAAGGAGTTTGAATAAGTCAATGATACGATATGGATTACAACAGGAACAAGGATTCAAGCTGGTTATGACGCCCGAATTGCGACAAGCAATCACGATCTTGCAATATTCTTCGGCTGATTTAATATCCTATCTGCATGAACAGGCGAACGATAATCCAGTCATTGATTTGCCGGAGTTTAATATGTCCATAGGCAGTATCAAAGAAGCAGCAGAGCGGTTTTCACAGAAAGATCGAGGTGAGCTGCTTGAACATTATCGTGGCGGAGAAAAATATCCATCGGTCCAGCGTGCAAACCCCGTTACTTTTCTGGATTTTGTTGCCAATCCAAATGATACCCTGTTTGAACATCTGAACAGGCAGCTTGGACTGGTAAGTGGGCTTACAAATTCACAGCGTATGGTGGCATGGTACCTCATTGGCAATTTGAACGAAATGGGATATTTAGAACTTGATGTTCCAACAGTCGCATCACTATTGGACGTTCCCTTAGCCGAAATTGAGGATATGCTCTTGGTGATACAGAGTTTTGATCCACCGGGGATCGCCTCTTACAGCTTGGAAGAGTGTCTTCTTCTCCAGCTCCAGCTTGCTGGCATGGATGATGAATGCATAGTCAGAATGGTGAGCAACCATCTGGCCGATCTGGCGAACAATCGGATACAAAAAATTGCGGATGCTCTTGAAATTGGTAGGCGAGAGGTTATACAGATGGCCGATCGAATTCGCAAGCTAAATCCATGCCCGGGCGCAGCATTTGCTCATAAAGAGCAGCAATACATCATAGCAGATATAACGGTCGAAAAAGCCAACGGTGAATATCTTGTCCTGATTAATGACATTAGTGCGTCGCGGGTTGAGATCAACCCTTTTTACCGACAAATGATGCAGGATCTACCGAATAGTGAAACCAAACGTTTTATCCATGAGAAGATGAATACGGCAAAATGGCTGATCAATAGCCTGAAGCAACGTCGGCTGACCCTTCTACGGGTTGCCAAGGCCATTGTGGAAAAGCAGCAGGATTTTTTTGAGCATGGCGTGTATTTCCTCAAACCAATCACCCAAAAGGAGATTGCCGAAAAGACGGGCTTACACGAATCCACGGTCAGCAGAGCGGTCAGTAATAAATTTATACAGACGCCTCGCGGATTGTTCGAACTCAAATTCTTCTTCACTTCCTCCTTGACGTCAGCGGACGGAGAAGCTGCTTCATCGGAGAGTGCAAAAAAGCGAGTTAAAAAGTTGATAGATGATGAGGACAAGCGAAAGCCGTTATCGGATCTGGCTATTACCACCCTGCTGGGAAAGGAAGGTCTGCATCTATCACGCAGAACCGTGGCGAAATATCGGGAAGAACTGAGATATCTTTCTTCTGCCAAAAGAAAAAAGTTTGAAGTTTAAATGTCTAAGGGCAGCGCTCACATATCGAAAAAAATTATAGGTAGCCAATCTTTTGGTGCTCATTTCGGCCGCCTTCCTCTTTTAATCAGTTTAAACGTACGTTAAAAAGCCGGGCGCTCTCTTTCACAGATAGTGGTAGGTGCAGCAAGACAGGCAACGTCTCAGGAAAGCTTTTATGCAACTCCCGCTGATACCAGTAAGCGACCGACAAATAGTGGTTCGATTGGGAGTTCCCATAACCATGTTCTTGGCAGCGGTCTGTTCCGCTCCGCTGTTCACTCCTTTGAAATCAGGCTGGAATGTTGGTGTTCATTTCATCCAGCGATAGCAAAAACAGATACAGTTAATAGTCGCGTTTGATCCGGTTCCATATTTTTCGATTTGGCTTGATCCAGAATGATCCGACTCGCTAGTTCTTGAATTCACCATTACACCCCCTTTCTTGAACTAGGATGTTTTCACTTTTGAAACGTTTCCAATTTGCTGTAAGAAAAACGTCATTCATTAGATCCATACTATGAATCGACCGAATGAGCTGATATTTTTACAATAAAATCATGTAGTTTCGCCTTGCTTGAAGACAACGGGGAGACGATACACTTGCTGATCTAAAGTTTCACCTTCGATTTTCTTATAAAGCAGTCTGATTGTCATACGTGCCATCTCCTCCAGTGGCTGCCTGATTGTAGACAATATCGGATGAAAATAAGGATGATCCTGAATGCCGTCGTAGCCGATAACCTTTACATCTTTTGGAACACGAATACCCTGCCTACCTGCTCTTTCTATGTATTTGGCGGCAAACATATCGGTAATAGCGAAAATGCCGTCCACATCCTGATGCTTAGATAGAAATTCGCCAAAATAGGCTTCGTCGTCCACAATAGGATCTGGTTTCTCGTATACAACATAGTCTACACCTAATTTTTTCGCCTCATCAATGAAACCTTTTCTTCGATTCATGGTTTCACTAAAAACAGAAGTTACACTTCCCATAAAAGCCGGTTTCTGGGCCCCTGCTTTAACAAGTTCCCTCAAAGCTAGACGGCCTCCCTCATAATTATCTGAGGTCACACAGGTAATTTTTTTGTTGAAGTGCCTATCAATACTTAGAATCGGAATGTCATTGCTTACGCTATTCTCTATATCATTGTAAGTAATGCCGACAATACCAGCCACTTTGTTTTGCCGTAGCATATCCAGATAATACAGTTCCTTTTCGGGCTTGCCGCCGCTATTACATAACATGAGCTTAAAGCCTTCCCGATCCAACTCATCCTCAATGTAATAAGCCAGTTCAGAAAAAAAAGGATGCCAGATACTTGGAAGCAGCAAGGCTACCATCTTGGATTTCCTCATCTTGAAATTTCGAGCGACTTCATTAGGAAAATAATTCAGTTCTTGTATAGCTTCCTCCACTTTTCTGCGTGTATCTGGTTTTACAGAGCCCGAGTTGTTAATAACTCGGGATACAGTTCCTACAGCTACGCCAGCTAAGTTAGCTACATCTTTAATACTTGGCATCTCACTCCCCCTATCTCTCTTTATGAAAATTATAATAACACTGAGATGGAAACGTTTCAATTTTTTTGATGCTCTTTTTTCGCTGACCGTTTTCATGCTTCCTAAAGAATGTCGTCGCTTTAATGAAGCTCTATTGTCAGTTGTATGCGGATCTTGAAAAAACAAGGCTTGTGATGAAAATTATCATTAGAGAGAACGGTTATAATCTGTATCAATTTTTGTTCCGGAAATATCCCTACGCTTGCTCAAGCGTTCTCTCCAGTACATCCGTCAGAAAAATGATTTGCTCCTCGATCTTGCCCTTTTCATGCCAACCCTGCATATGAATTTTGTGCCTCCAGCTTCAATAATACTTATTCATATTTTCAGATTATTCATCAATGGAAAGTGTTTTTGTTGTTACTTTATTTTTTCGACAAACGTTTTACTAATTGGTTGAGGGGTCTTGGTATGTGGCGTTCTTTTCGTGTTCTATCGTTCCGTAAGTAAGCGTGCAGCCTTATAAACGTTCATGACCACAAATGCCCACGGCCTTTATAAAAGCTTTTTATCTTCCCTGTCAGGCTGAAGCGCCAGCGCGGATTCCATTAGATATACGTCCTTGTCCTCTACATCTGTTCATATTCATCTCTATCTTTCTTGTTTTAGTGGTTAATCCCAAATTTCCTCAGAGATCACGTTAAATTTGTAAAGGCAGCCGATAATCAGCTGCCTTTACGTTTAAATAGTGTTTGCAAAATTATAATTCTTATTTTCTAGAATAGGCTTGCAGATTTGCGTACATAGGCCTTACAAGAGCACATTTCTCAAGTGCTTGCCGTATCAACATCTGCCCAATAGAGCCGCTGGCGCCAAACAGGTGAAGCCCTCCTGGAAAGTGTCTTAGAACGTTGATGCTACTTTGGCCACTTCTTGAAGTCCTTCTTTTACAATCACCTCTGCACGATCCTTGTACTGATTATGTCCTTCAATAATAACATCGATAGTTTGAATTCCGAAAAGGCCAAGATTCATCTTCACTGGTTTAACCGCTGATTCGAAGGACACCATCGGCTCTATGGAGTACATTCCTCCACGTGCGCTTAGCAATGCGACTTTTTTATCACCGGCAAGACCAACAGGACCTTCAGCAGTAAATTTAAATGTTTTGCCAACCTGGGAGATATGAGCGATGTAGTTGACCAACGGTGCAGGTGCCATGGTGTTCCAGAGTGGAAAGGCAATGATTACTTTATCTGCGGCAAGGAATTGATCCAGATAACGATTGGACGTTGTTGTGGCTTCCAACTCTTCTGCCGTAATTTCATAACCTTGACTTAATTTATAGATGCCTGTGATCACAGTATTCCCATAAGTAGGAAGGTTCTCTACGAACAAATCAAGTTCAGTAATTACATCAGAAGAATGGGTATCTTTATAAGTCTTGAGAAAAGTCTCATACATCTGAACACTTACTGCTTGATCTGCTGGACGATCATTCGCTTTAATAAAAAGTACATTGGACATAGTAATTTCTCCCTTATAGTAAGATATTTATCTCAGTCCATTTCATATTGCGCCTTTTTAAAGCACACTTAAAACTTTTAAATGCAACTGTTATAAGCACATTATAATTCGTTTATTCCTTAATCTCAAGTTTTATTTCTGTACGAATGTTAGGTTACAAAATATGCTTTCTTCTGAATACAACAATAGACGACTAACTATGATCGATGAAGAGGTATACTTTTAATCACTTTTCTTACAACTAGGGTTTTAAAAAGCTTACTTTCGTCTATTGATTGAACTTACCATCAAAATTTATATGATTATCTAAAAGATATTTGGAACGGGTCTATTCTGGTAGTATCCTTTAATACTTTAACCGGTATTACCATACCAGTGCTGTTCTCTATATACATTAGTTACAAGTATGCGCAATTGGGGGGATGAGCGATCAGTGTACTGTTATAACAAAATTCAGCAAGAAAATAAAAAGTCGCCAATATGGCGACATCTTATAACTTTTAACCACTAAGGCAGCATCATTGGTTAAAGCTTTTGAGATGCATCTTTGAATCAGCACATTATAATTTTTTTTAAATTTTTACCAATTAAAAGAAATCTATACGATTAGCGACATCATCGATTGTAAACTGACTCAAATATTTTATAGTGTGCTGTTCAGTTTCATACAGAATTTTTTCCAATTCAAGATCAAGCTGTTTAGCGGCATCTCCACAATCAATATCAAAATCAGATTCTGATATATCCGTATTTACTGCATAATAAATATCACCTAAAGTAATTAGACCGGGAGCTTTTCGTAAAATGTAGCCCCCCTCACGTCCACCTTTTGACTCCACGATACCTGCAATGGTTAAAGACTGCATGACTCTTCTCATGAATGTAGCATGCGATTTAACTTGACTCGCAATCATTGCACTAGATAAAACGCTGTTACTTTTTGCTAGCCATACGACAGAATGAACGGCTATTTTAAAACGGGGAGGACCAATGTGGATTCCACGATTTGCTGTACTCATATGAACACACCTTTTCTCTGTTTAGTTATTATTGGTTATTTAAACTGAATTGGAACTGATAATAAGCTTTAAATATTCTCAATTCGTTCTGCTAAAGAATATATTCCTTCATTAACGCACCAGTCGAGTATAACACCTCTAATCTATATTAGCAGGTACGAGACGTGCTCACACTAAAATCAATGAAAATTCCTGATCTCTCCTACTGGTCCGGCGGGATGGAGAAAACCACATAAGCACGCAAGCCCTCAATGTTACAAACCATCCAGCGAACGATATAAACAGGCCCAAATTTATGAATCAGGATGAACCCCAGCACAGCGGGCCAGTTAGTCTGGCCGGGAAAGGTTTTTCTCAACCCTCGGAAAGGTACAAAATCCATTCAGAGTCCCAGCCCCGCCAATAACAGCGGTAAATAGACAAAAACTATGATCCAGCCATTTGGCTTAAAGGTCCCTTTAATGTGTTAACTCCGCTAATGATTAGGAATCCTAATACAACCAAGGAATACGTAGTTCTCGGATTAACCCCCTAAGTTTGGACACTAACTCTCTCTTGCTCATCGAGATTTCGTTTTTGAAATTATACACGAACTTCTCGGATCGGAATCGGTTTTGTCTGGTTTTTCTCATAAAACTGAGACGGCGACAAATCGCGAATGCCGGAATGAATTCAGTGACGGCTTCATAAGCTTCGCTGTACGTTTCAAAGTCGTAGCGAACTAAGCATTCATCCTGCAATAACCTATGAAAAGATTCAATATGTGCGTTCATATTCGGTGTTCGTGGAGGAATGCGTTCATGCTCCACTCCAAAGCTTTCACAGGCAGTTACAAACCCATGAGAAATAAACTGAGGGCCATTGTCTGAACGAATCACAGGTTGGTTTGCACCTTAAATAATTGTCTCTTAAGCAAGGCCGTTTGTAGCGTTCAGATCACATCTTTGGCCTCGCACCGCAATCCTATGTGGTAAGCGACCACAGAACGGTCGTAAACATCGAGGCAGGACTGAATGAAGAAGAATCGGTCTTCTCCTGCAATATAACCGTACTTAATGTCCGTCTCAAACAGTTGGTTCGAATTCGTAATGATCCGATTTCGTGCCAGTTTCCGTGGGTAAGACGAGTTCACTTTTCGCTGTGGTCGCAGGATGTTCAGTTCTCTGAACAATCGGTAAACCTTCTTTTTGTTAATGATTAGGCCATAATCTCGGCGTAAAACGACGGTTAATTTTCGGTATCCATACGCATTGCCGTCTGCAGAAACCAGCTCCATAATCCGTTCCATAATCTGAGCATCCGGTACTTTTACGCCGTCCGAACGCAGCGAATATCCTGGCTTTTGTCGTCCCTCACTTGCTGTTTTCTCGATCACTTTTCCATTTTTATGGTAGTAGTAGCTAGATCTCGGGATGTTGGCCAATCGTAGCACAAGCGTGACGGCATATCCTTCATGGATGGTTTCTTCAATTGATCATTTTCTTGGGAAAGCACTTTGGAATCCAGTCCATGTATGGTTTCCAGTGAAGTTTCACCATATTTACCTTCTTCAAATTCCTTTACCCAACGTTGAAGCATATTGACGGCAATTTCATATCTCCGGGCTACAGCCGCCTTATTCCCGGTTTCGATGGCTTCCTTGACGATTTGGCGTTTAAATTCTCTAGAATGTTTATTTCGTGTCATTTCCTCAGCCACTTATCACTAGTAGTGTAATCCATATACACTCTTAGTGTCCAAGTTCACTAGGGGGCTAAAGAGTTTTGCTATCTACACAAACTTATTATCTTATCCAATATAAAAAAGTGTCAAATTGAAAAATCAATTTGACACTTTTTCTACACGTCGTGAATTACCAGAGTAATCCCTGTGGTTAA
>NZ_JBIYCV010000020.1:0-54774 GCF_044908085.1 Paenibacillus sp. RC73 | reverse complement strand
CATCGCATTCATGGAACTTTAGGCTATATGACGCCTATTCAGTATCGCCTTGCAGCCCTTAAAAAAGTTGTTTGATTTACTGTTGACAATCCAAACAGATATATTCGGAGGTTCAGTTCACTTCACATTTGTTATTAATGAATAAAAAAGACTCAATGCGCCTATAAATCGCATTGAGTCTGCCCACAAAAACACCCACAAATTACCCACAAATAGTATATACGTTATGCTACTTTGGAAAAATTAATTATCTTTTATTATTTAATTATCGGTGTTTAAGTACCACATGATAATTTAGAAATCCATGGAACTTAAACCGGACCCAAGTGCATCAATGGGAACGTGATCAATATCTGACGCTTTACTAAAATGTGGAATCCCTTGGCGCTCTGAGCGTTGAGGGATTTTTAGTTTGGGGACAGTGAGTAAAAATTATAAATCCGATATATAGTTGCCCTCAAAATGCCCCCAAACTTTTTATTTTCAAAATACTTTTCAGTAAAAGACTCATATTTCTTCATGCTAGCCAATGAAAGAATTACATTAAGGGAAAAGAATTGCAAAGGAAGAGTTTGTGAATTGGATCGAAGTCCGTAAGCAAGAACATCGGTGTATTAATGCCATGTTGTCTTGTCTCTTTTGGCTGATTGTATTTGATGATTTTTTGGATCGTTTGTATCATCCTAAATAATCAAAGAAGAGAACTTGTATGAGTTGGGGCACGATATTGGACACGTTCCATGATCCCAGGTTTTCGAAAGGAAAAATTGGTGGTAAATGGTATTTCCCAGCTCGTGAAATGAGCTTTTTTGAAATATGGCTCTTAGAGCAATAAACACATTATAAGGAAACGATCGAAAAATATTTACCTAAAATAATACATAAAATATTCCAAATAAACAGATAATTGTATTGCCACGCTGTTATAGCAAATATAGAATTATAGTGTTGGTTACAACTGAGTGAAGGGGATATGTGTTATGTGGGAGCCTATACGGTTCTTGCTATTTTCTAATGTTGAAACATTTGCGGCGTTTGTTTTAATGCTTACTATTTTTAGAATCCGAGCTTTAGATTTTGTCTGGCCTGCCTTGTTTATCGGCCTGATCATGAACTTGCAAAGTATGGTGTTGAGAGAAGAAATGTCGTTGTCTTTTTTTGCTCCGACTATAAACATTATATTATTCACATTATTGATAACTACTGTTGTAAGGATGCCCATTATTTGGGCAGCTATCATATCCATTACAGGTACGTTTTTGTATACGCTGTTTCAAGCAATAATCATAGTAATGCTCTTTGGTACATTGACATCAGACATGCAGACCTCTCCAGAGGGATCGTTAGCTCAAGCTGTAACCAGTGCATGGGTGTTAGCTATATCATGGTTACTATTTAAATTCAAAATAGGCTTTACAGCAGATTATGAAAGCTTGCGTTTTAGGTGGGAACATGTACTTGTTGTTATTTTAATAATTGGGGTACTAGCAGCTAGTACATTTATGTTCTACGTCAATAATTTTCCTTTGAGTATTTTATTTATAGCTTTGGCATCTGGAATGTTTCTGTACTATGCGCTAAAAACGGAGCGTGATTATTATAAAAAATCTTGATTCTATCGCTCTTGATATTGCAACTCATATCAAAACAGTTGTACCGGATCATCCAGCTTCTATTGCGGTTTTAAAACATGGAATAGCCGTTGTGATTAATACAGTTTCAATCATTTTGTTAACTATTGGTATTTCATTTATTACGGGTAAGGTGCAGGAAACTGTACTGGCGATGATATCTTTTTCTATACTGCGTCAAGTTGTAGGAGGAATACATTTAAAGAGCAATATAGTATGCATTGTTGTATCTACAGCTTTACTTACCGCCCTGTCCTTTGTGAATTTAAACTATAATTGGATAGTTATTACTTCGATATTAAGTATAATACTTGTCTTGGTTTATGCTCCGTCTAGAATAGACGGGAAGACTCGTATACCTAAACGGCACTACCCATTGTTAAAAATTTGCGGGGTTGCAATAATAACACTTAATTTGTGGCTGGCTTTTCCGGTGGTAGCTGCTAGTTTTTTTGTTCAAAGCTTAACGTTAATAGAGAGGAGGTGCGAAAAATGAAAAGTCCTAAATTTAGTAAATTTAAGATTGGTATGTACTACAATGCTGCCATATTACTAACTTCACTTGCAGTTGTATCAGTGAGTACAGCGAGTTTGTCTTGGATTCACAGTCCCGAACCACCTGAAGAACTGTTGAAATAAAGTGGGAGATATATGAAATGCTAAACTTAACCGTCTCAGCTGATGATTCTCGAGGTATTAACAAGGGCGAAAACATACCAGTGGACAAGGTTCTTTTCATATCTAAAGGACGTAAGAGGGATCAGATTCTAGTTCACACATTCGAAAAAACATATTACATGATCGGCACCCTAAGGCATTGGGAAAGCTTCCTAAATAATAATGGGTTCCATTTCTTGAATGTAGACAGAAGCAATACTCTGAATGTGGAAAAGGTGAAAATTGTTAATGGCATTTTCAAAGACGCTTACTTTGAATGTGAGATAACAAAAACATCGAAGAGGTGTCCGATCTCTTATCACCGATTTGACGAGGTTATAGAGGAAATGGGTTTCATTAATTCGAACATAATCTTCACTGGAGTTGCTACTAGATAGCGGCTCTTTTTTTGTCAAAAATACTCGGCTTATATTGTCGAATCATAAGAGACATTCAGCACCCTGATTTTTGTTCATATGTCCCTAATTTTAGGAATTGATATAGGTAAGAGTTTCGAATTTCATAATCAAGGGAAAAAGAATGGGAGAAGGTAATGGGTTGTGTTGAGTTAACATTTTCGCTCCTTATGTTTATGAAACGAGGAAAAGCATTTCGTTCAGAGTACATAGGATAAATGATCATACAGTAAAGATAAAGACACAATAGTTCACAGGGGAGAATAGACATGAAAAAGCATTTTTTTGAATTTTCTCAGGACTGGGATTTAGATGAAGAGAATACGAAATTTTTATCAGTATTCACTTACTTCAAATGTTAAAATTCTGTTGAAAATGATAAAGTCCTACCGACTGCTAAAGGGCCCCTTAATATTGGTTCAATATCCGTTTTACACTATAATGCGGCACAAAAAAGCGGGAAGAAATCCTTCCCGCTTTTCGCTTAAAAACAATCATTAACGTCTGCGTTGTCTATCATTTACACTAAACAGATTAACAGCCAGTGCGTTACCTCTAGCACGTGCAATCGCTCTCTGATTTGAACGGATCGATAATCCTCTTCTTCTCACGTGACGTTTGAAATGTCTTTTACACATGATATCACCTCCCTTCACAAGAAATGAAGGTACGGATGAATTTTAGAAGTGTTTATGCTTACGGTTACGTTTGGAAATTTTGATGTTCAATGCATTGGTGGCTAGTGCGTTACCGCTTCTTGTTTCGGCGGCTGCGGCCTGAAAGACTTTTACGACCAGAAATTTGTTCTTGCCGATACGGTGCTTATACGTTTTGACTCGATTTTTGATCATCTTCTTATCTCCTTTGCTAAGGTCTACTTTATTCATATGTCAGTAGCGCTAGCAATGTATCAGCATAAATCTATTAAAAGCAAAAAGAAGCTATCACCTATGATCCTAATATTCAGAAACTAATAAAGTATGGAGATACGGAACGTAAAAAAACTTATGCTTACCTGCCGTATCCTTTCCCACTTTACGTTGTAGGAGAAAGTTACAGCAGATTAGCATAAGTAGAATAGTAAAGAATGAAGATAAGAAGCTGGTAAAAGAAATATTACTTATTATAAAGGGTTTTAAGTTTTTTCTCGTAATACGCTTCCTGGTTAAGAATACGATTATTCAGTTGTTCAGATAATATACCATATTTATCTAAAATAATGATATAATTCTTTTGATCCACCAATATACAGAACAGTAATTGCAGGTATAAACCGTTTAATCTATGGGCTATCAAAGGAAAAAGAATAGCTGTGAGGAACATTTTGTGTACATAAAATCAACACAAAACCGGCTTGCCATGGGCAGCCGGTTTTGTTGTAGCGGGAAGAATAACGGGGCTGAAAAATGAAAAATCAGTGGAAGTCCCGGAAGAGTCCTACAACCTTGCCCAAAATACTGACGTGCGTCAGACGAAGCGGTTCAAAGGCCGGATTTTCCGGTTGAAGTCGAATATGATCTTTTTCCTTGTAAAAAGTTTTAACAGTAGCCTCGTCCTCGTCTGTCATGGCCACGACAATATCGCCGTTATCGGCTGTCTGCTGTTGACGTACGATGACATAATCTCCGTTGGCAATACCAGCTTCAATCATGCTTTCTCCTACAACAGATAACATGAATATTTTATCCTCACCAACAAAATGTTGGGGAAGAGGAAAGTAATCTTCAATATTTTCTGTTGCTGTAATAGGCAGACCAGCTGTAACTTTGCCGACGACCGGAACACGACTAATTGAGTAATTAATCAAGTTGCTGTTATCCGATTCGTCTTGGCCGAGTAACTCGATGGCCCGCGGTTTCGTTGGATCACGACGAATCAGTCCCTTTTTCTCCAGACGATCCAAATGACCGTGAACCGTAGAACTGGAGGCCAATCCGACAGCCTCACCTATTTCGCGTACAGAAGGGGGATAACCCTTTAGACGCACTTCATTGCGGATAAATTCAAGAATGGCCTGCTGGCGGCTTGAAATCTTAGACATACCGTATCAACCCCATTTAGTAACGTTTGGGAAAATTATAGCATAGAACCTCCGTTCGTACAAACGTAAGTTCTAAATAATCCTAAAAAATAATCACGAACTTTTGTTCTCTTTTCTATTGAACAAAACAAATGTTCGTGTTATATTGTGAAAAAACATAGGAACAAACGTTTGGAGGACGCGACAAATGATGAAATATAGCACATATCAAAGTATTTTTCCAATGAATTTAGAAAAGATGCAAAATGTCCGGAATGAGAGAAGGGCGCAGCTTGTACGGACCATTTCCAACAGTCTCCTGCCCAAACTTCTTATTCTGGTTATCGTTGCCTGGATTGCGGGTGCAGGTGTACTGACGGTATTCGCGGCTCCTTCGGTTTCGAATGAAGAGGTGACCAAACTTATTGTGCAACCTGGGGATACATTGTGGCGGATTGCCTCCACTCATAAACCGGAACGAATGGATACACGGGTATATATAGAAGGAATTGTTCGGATTAACGGAATGGAAGATCGAGGAGTGCAGGCAGGCCAGCTTTTAAAGCTTCCGCACTTCTGATCAGTCACATTAGAGCTGTCAGGGAACGTGATACGGGAACCTTGACAAGCTCTTTTCTACATGTCAAAGTGTATTATATCTTTGCTTATATGGAGGGGACAGAATTTGGATATAGACAGCTTGGTACAGCGCATCAATGAATTGGCTCGCAAAGCAAAAGCCGAAGGATTGACGGAAGAGGAAACAACAGAGCGCGCCAATCTTCGGGAAATTTATTTGGATAACATTCGCCGTAATTTCCGGCAGCAACTTGATACGATTGAAATTGTGGACGAAGATACGTCGAAGGGAAATGGTGGGCTGACGCATTAATGTCGCTAAAGCGGCTTAGCCCGCGTAATTTGCTTTTCGTTTTTTAAGGTATCTATTTTTGGTATCTATATAGATTAGGATTGGTAGCAATTGTTTTAAGCAATATATTTGGGAAGGGAATTGAGAGATGGCCCGGTCATTTGAAAGAAAAGTTCGCAAAAACACAGCGCATTTGAATAAATCGCGCAAAAAGCAAGGCATCCAAACCATTAGTGGCGCCGGTTCTGCAATGGATATTTTCCGTGGACGTAATATTACCGTGCCAATCATGTTGGCTGGACTTGCAGTTCTGTATATGCTCATGAGTTATTTTTTGACTAAGACTGGTATGCGCGGCATGGACTGGCTTGTATTCGGCTTGTATTTGATGCTGGCTGTTATCTTTTTCATCCGCCGTCCTTATTTGAAGGTTGGAAAGAGCACGCTGTATATGTTGAAGGGTGGCAGAGAGCGTCCAATGACGGCAGAGGATATGAAAGCCATCAAGATTGAAAAGGGTTACGTAACGGTTGAAAGAAAAGGTAAGGGTGGCAACTTTATTTTTACAAAATCACTGGGCCGTTATGATACGGATGCCATTGCAGAGCGGCTTGAGAAGTTTGCGCTATCTAATCAGGTTCAAGTAGACAAAAAATAACGACTTCTGTTGGTTCGAATCGTTTAAATTGTCCGTGGGCCTGTAGCCTCTGTAAATAAGGTCGCATGATGTTATTTCATATAACACATTGCGGCCTCTTGATTAATATGGGCACATAACGATTGGAATGCTTGTAGACGCAACAAGGCAGAACAAGCGTACATATAAAGTGGAAAGAGAGTGGATAATACAGATGACGATTCAAGCGGTAATGTTCGATCTTGATGATACACTTCTGTGGGATGAGCGCAGTGTAGAAGAGGCATTTGACGCAACGTGCCAGACAGGTTCCCTGGAAGCAGGCGTTGATCCGAAAGCTTTGGAAGAAGCAGTCCGCAAGGAAGCGCGTGCTTTGTATGAGTCTTATGAAACCTTTAGTTTTACTCAATTGATTGGCATTAATCCGTTTGAGGGATTGTGGGCGAATTTTACGGCAGGAGAGCAGCCAGAGTTCCGGCAATTGGAACAGCTGGCCCCTGCTTATCGAAAGGAATCTTGGCGTAGAGGTCTCCAACAGTTGGGGATAGATAATGAAGAGTTAGCGCAAAAGCTGGCAACCCAATTTGCCTTGGAAAGACGCACCCGTCCCCATGTTTATGAAGAAACGTTTGAGATTCTGGAGCAGTTGAAAGGGCAGTATAAGCTTCTTTTGTTGACAAACGGCTCCCCTGATCTACAGCAGGAGAAGTTGGATGGGGTTCCGCAGTTAGCTCCATTTTTTGATCACGTTGTTATTTCAGGTTCGTTTGGTAAAGGTAAGCCGGACCCGTCTATTTTTCAGCATGCTTTGGGGCTTCTCGGTATTGAGCCTGAACATGCTTTAATGGTGGGGGATAAGCTGACGACTGATATTCAAGGGGCTCTGGCGGCAGGTGTGCACTCCGTGTGGGTGAACCGCAACGCCAAAACCAATACTACAGAAATCAAGCCAAAGTTCGAAATTAAGCATCTGTCCGAATTGGATGGAATTATTCAATCGTTTAAGTAAGTGCTTTTCGGCTCTTATTATAGTAACAAGCCCAAAATACTCCCTCCGCTCAGGCATCTCAGAGCAGAGGGAGTTGCTTTATCCACATTAGGATGGATTCGTATTATAGTATTATGCCTTAATAAACGATGGATCTTCAAACGGTTCGGCAATCCACCCATTTTCTTCGATGAACAAACGTACTGCGACGATCTTCTGATTTTCCATTAAGGTAAAGAAGTGAGGAATATTTTCTGGTACGGAAATAACGTCACCAGGTGAAAGCTCAACATTAAAATATCCGATTTCTTCAGGACCTTTAATGATGAAAATGCCTTTGCCTGCTACAATAGCACGGATTTCATCTTCGGTATGGGTATGAATTTGCTCAAACTTGGCAAGTAGCTCGTCCAAATTCGGCGTTGCTTCGGACAAGGTGATAACGTCCCATATTTTATACCCACGGCGGGCGGCTAAGTCCTTGATTTCGGCTTCAAAAGTGCTTAGAACAGCCACTTTTTGCTCATCTGTCAGGGTGAAGTTTTCTTGCAGCTCCCCGGACAGCTTGGAATCATCCCAATGCTCGTACAATACCTCTTGACTCTCCAAAAATTCACGTACCTTGTCTTCATCGCTAATTCGTACATTCGTATTGCGTATTAAGATTTCAGCCATAGATTATCCCTCTTTTCCACTTGGTTTAATGTTGTATACAGAATATCATGTCTTGAATCGTTGTACAATATAGGTCTGAAACATTTTATGTTGCAAATGACGGTTCGTCCTATTCCAATATAAAAAGAACCCTGGCCTAAGTGCGTCTCATTATGCAGCAAACTGTAAAAATGAATATCGAGAGTTGTTTTTGTGCAGAAGAAGCCGTATAAAACGTATGTTTTTACTTCAATCTATCTAAATGATACGGTTTCTGCTAAACTAGGATTTAACGTTTTGCGGGGGTGAAGAGATTTTGGATAAAGTTAGCTTACAGAATGCATTACAACGAAGAATACTCATTCTTGACGGGGCCATGGGCACCATGATCCAGCAAGAGGATCTTTCCCCCGACGATTTTGGCGGGGAAGAGCTGGAGGGCTGCAACGAGATGTTGGTCTTAACCAGACCGGATGTCATTCAAGGGATACATGAAGCATACTTGGAGGCCGGATCAGACCTGATTGAAACGAACACTTTTGGAGCGACATCCGTCGTTTTGGCGGATTACGATATACCGGAGCGCGCCCGTGAAATTAATCTGGTTGCAGCTAAACTGGCGCGTAGCGCGGCAGATAAGTATAGTACTGCGGACAAGCCTCGTTTTGTTGTAGGAGCTATGGGACCGACGACGAAAACATTATCCGTGACAGGTGGTGTTACGTTTGCGGAGCTGATCGAGAGCTATGAAGAGCAAGCCTTGGCGCTAATTGAAGGCGGCGTGGATGCCTTGCTTTTGGAGACCTCGCAGGATACGCTTAACGTCAAAGCCGGAAGTATTGGAATTCGGCAGGCTTTTGAGAAGACGGGTACGGAGCTTCCCATAATGATTTCGGGAACGATTGAACCAATGGGAACGACTCTGGCAGGTCAGAATATTGAGTCTTTCTGCATATCGCTGGAACATTTGCATCCGGTGTCGATTGGGCTGAACTGTGCTACAGGACCGGAGTTTATGCGGGATCACATTCGCTCTCTCTCTGATATGTCCTCAGCAGCAATTAGCTGTTATCCGAATGCAGGTTTGCCTGATGAAAACGGTCAATATCATGAATCACCTGATTCATTAGCCCGTAAAATGGCCGCTTTCGCCGAAAAAGGTTGGCTGAATATTGCAGGAGGTTGCTGTGGTACTACACCTGAGCATATCCGGGTTATGAGTGAACGTATGGCGCAGTTTGAGCCGCGCCCGCTGGAAGGCCATCACCCACCGGCTGTATCGGGTATTGAGCCTGTATATATTGAACAGGAAAATCGTCCCTATATGGTTGGTGAACGAACAAATGTTCTCGGCTCCCGCAAATTCAAGCGTTTGATCGTGGAAGGCAAATATGAAGAGGCATCTGAAATTGCCCGTGCTCAGGTAAAGAGTGGGGCACATGTCATTGATATTTGTGTACAGGACCCGGACCGCGATGAAATGACGGATATGGAAGCCTTTTTGAAGCTGGTCGTGAATAAGGTAAAGGTTCCTCTCGTGATTGATACCACGGATATTCAGGTCATTGATACCGCCTTGCAATATTCGCAAGGGAAGGCGATCATTAACTCCATTAATTTGGAGGATGGCGAAGAGAAATTTGAGAAAATGGCACCTCTTATTCATAAATACGGCGCGGCTGTTGTTGTTGGAACCATTGATGAACGTGGTCAGGCTATTTCACGTGAGGATAAGCTTGAAGTGGCCAAACGCTCTTATGATCTGCTGGTGAACCGTTACGGTCTGGCACCCGAGGATCTTATTTTTGATACGCTCGTATTTCCCGTAGGAACAGGTGATGAGCAATACATCGGTTCGGCCAAGGAAACGATTGAGGGTATTCGGATTATTAAAGAAGCACTTCCAGGAGTTCACACCATTTTGGGTATCAGTAACGTGTCCTTTGGTTTGCCGGAGGCGGGGCGTGAAGTGCTCAATTCCGTTTATCTATACGAATGTACCAAAGCAGGCTTGGACTATGCGATTGTAAATACGGAGAAGCTCGAACGTTATGCTTCGATACCCGAGCATGAACGGAAGCTCGCCGAAGACCTGATTTATAAAACGAACGACGATACTTTATCCGCTTTTGTGGCTGCTTTCCGTAATAAGAAAGTGGAGAAAAAAGAGAAGGTGTCCAATCTCTCGCTCGAAGAGCGGCTGGCTTCCTATGTAGTAGAGGGTAGTAAGGAGGGACTGATTCCGGATCTGGAGCAAGCGCTTGCCAAATATTCTTCGCTGGAGATTATTAATGGACCGCTGATGAAGGGGATGGAAGAGGTAGGACGTCTCTTTAACAACAACGAATTGATCGTTGCAGAGGTGCTGCAAAGCGCTGAAGTCATGAAGGCGTCGGTCGCTTTCTTGGAACCGTATATGGAAAAAAATGAATCCTCGGTAAAAGGAAAGATTTTGCTGGCTACGGTCAAAGGTGATGTGCATGACATCGGTAAAAACCTGGTGGAGATTATTCTATCCAACAATGGTTACCATATTGTAAATCTGGGTATAAAAGTACCACCAGAACGCATTATTGAGGCTTACCGTGAAGAAAAGGCCGACGCGATTGGCTTATCCGGTTTGCTTGTTAAATCGGCTCAACAGATGGTGTTGACTGCACAGGATTTAAAAAATGCGAATATTGATATCCCGATTATGGTTGGCGGAGCTGCTTTGACGCGTAAGTTTACGAAAAACCGTATCCGTCCCGAGTATGACGGAATGGTTGTCTATGCGAAGGATGCAATGGATGGTTTGGACATAGCTAACAAGCTGATGAATCCTGAGTCCCGCAAGAAAATGGCTGAGGAAATGGAGGCTGAACGGGAAGCGGAAGCCGCGACGGTCGTGGAAGCCAAGCCGTTGCCTAAACTTACCCGGGCTGTTCGCTCTAAAATCGCTCAGGATTTGCCCGTCTATATTCCGCCGGATACGGATCGTCATGTACTGCGTAACTATCCGCTCAATTATATTTTGCCTTATGTGAATATGCAGATGCTGATGGGGCACCATCTTGGATTAAAAGGAAATGTAGAGCAATTGCTGGCTTCGGGGAATCCGAAAGCGACTCAGTTGAAGGAAACCGTAGATAGCATTATGTTTGAAGCCGTTACGGATGGAATTATTCAGGCACATGCTGTATATCGTTTCTTCCCGGCGCAGTCACAGGGAGATCAGATTTTGGTTTATGATCCATCAGATGTGAGCAAGGTACTGCACACATTTACGTTTCCGCGTCAACAAGTAGAGCCTTATTTATGTCTGGCTGACTACTTGAAATCGGTGGAATCTGGAGTTATGGATTATGTAGGTTTTATGGTCGTTACGGCGGGTCATGGTATTCAGCAGCTTTCCACGCAATGGAAAGAAAAAGGGGATTACTTACGCTCTCATGCACTTCAGTCGGTAGCGCTGGAAGTGGCAGAAGGACTCGCCGAGCGACTTCATCATATTATAAGGGACAGTTGGGGCTTCCCGGACTCGGCAGACATGACGATGAAACAGCGGCATGGGGCTAGATATCAGGGCATACGGGTATCTTTTGGCTATCCGGCATGTCCTGATCTGGAGGATCAGGGGCCATTGTTCCAGCTGTTGAAACCTGAGGATATTGGCGTTGAGCTGACGGAAGGGTTTATGATGGAACCGGAGGCTTCTGTATCAGCCATGGTGTTCAGTCACCCTCAGGCGCAGTATTTTAACGTCGAAAAGGTATAACACCCTTATCAGATGGGATAGCAAAGACCCTCCGAGCTTCGGAGGTTTTTTGCTGGTCAGCAGGAAGAAGGTTAAAGTCATGGAATTTTATTTTCTCGGCACGAATGCAGGTGTGCCTACGATCCAGCGAAACGTGACGTCCATCGCACTCCGTTTGCTGGAGGAACGAAGAAGCATGTGGTTGTTTGATTGCGGCGAAGGAACTCAGCAGGAGGTACTACGTTCGCCGCTTAAGCTAAGCAGGCTTGAAAAAATATTCATTACCCATTTGCATGGAGACCATCTCTTTGGTCTGCCAGGCCTGCTGTCGAGCAGGGCGTATCAGGGAGGTACGACACCGTTAACGGTATACGGGCCGCCTGGCCTCAAGCAGTACATCGAATTATCGCTGGGAATCAGCCAATCCCGCATCAACTACCAACTACATATTGTGGAGCATACGGGAGGACTGTTGTTTGATGACGGGCAATTCCGTGTGGAGTCGGCTCTGCTGGATCATCGTATTGACAGCTACGGTTATCGTATTGTAGAGATGGATAAGCCCGGCAAGCTCAATCAGGAGCTGCTGGAGCGATACGGAATCAAGCCCGGCCCGGTGTATGGTAAGCTGAAACGTGGAGAAAGCGTAGAGGTGGAGGGGGGAGTCATGCTTCATCCCCAGGATGTATTGGGTGCACCGAAAAAAGGACGTATCATCACCATTCTCGGTGACACTCGACCTTGCCTGAATACCGTAGTACTAGCTCAGGATGCAACGGTTGTCGTTCATGAAGCCACTTTTCTGCATGAGCTGGCAGATACGGCGTATGAATATCATCACAGTACAGCGCTCCAGGCAGCGGAAGCAGCAAAAGCTGCAGGTGCGGGTCAGTTGATCATGACGCATTTTAGTTCCAGATATAAAGATCAGGAGCAGCTCCAGCCGTTGTTGGAGGAAGCACGGAGTGTATTCCCTAATTCATTGCTGGCGGAACAGCATGTGTTGTTACCGGTGCCGATATCGGTTCTTAAACGGTAGTTATAGAAGATAGACGTGTATGGGTGCCGGGGCTTGCTCCGGCGCCTTTGTTTTTCCTGTGAAATTATTTTCCGGGAAAGCGCAGGATGTGACAAGAGATGAGGACGACATATGGGTGGGACCGAATGAATTTGTAATACCACATGTGGAGACATGTCATATTCGGTTTTCTATATATCGAATTTTAAGGGGTTTGTATTTTGAGCAGGCTCAGGAGATACAGGAAATTTCTTTTGAAGACTAGGCATCTTCGATGGATTTCGACGGAGATGTAAGCTTATTCAATGGGAAAGCGACGGCTTTTAGCGAGGAATGGCACTATTTTGCACGGTTTACCAGCAATTCATGGACTTCATATGTATTTTTGACTTAAGATAGATAAGATGGAATGGAAGGGCCGACTTATTTTATGACCTGAATGATTAAGGTGGTTAAATAAGAAGGTGAACATCATTCATGGGATGAATTATAATTTCAATGTTATGATGAATTGATTTGAAGTGCGGGAGGGAATTACGATAAAATCGTTACTGATTGATCTGGATGGAACATTGTATCATGGGGACCGGATGATCAAGGGTGCGGATCTGCTCATATCCCAATTGCGCACGAACCAGATACCTTACGCTTATGTTACGAACAATGCTTCACGCACACCCGAGTCGGTGGCTGAGCATTTGGTAAGTATGGGAATTGAAGCGGTTAGTGATGAAGTATGTACTTCGGCGCTGGCAGCTGCACAATATGTTGCACAGCAAGGTCCTGGAGCACGAGTATACTGTATTGGTGAAACGGGATTACGTCAGGCGCTTACGGATGCCGGATTGCAGCTTGTGGAGGATCACCCTGATTATGTGGTGCAGGGGATAGATCGCCAATTTACATATGATAAGCTGGTTGCTGCCATGCGATGGATTCAGGAAGGAGCCACTTTTATTTTGACAAACCCGGATCTCCAATTACCTTCACAAGATGGACTTACGCCGGGGGCAGGAACGATTGGAGCTGCGATTGAGGCGGCATCACAGGTAAAGCCCGTCGTCATCGGCAAGCCTTCAAGCGTGTTAATGAACTATGCGCTGGATCGCTTGAACATTAGAGCGGATGAAGCTCTGGTTGTGGGCGATAATATGCTTACCGATATTGCGGCAGGTGCGGCGGCAGGTTGCAAAACAGCTCTGATTCTATCGGGTGTTTCGACCCGCGCTAATATGGACGGACATATGCGTGCCGTTGGAGTAAAACCTGACCTGATTTTCGACAATCTGGATGAATTGCAGGATTGGCTCCAGGAAGAGTTTAAGTAATAGTAAATATACATTTTAAAAAAATCTGCAAGAATCAAAAGTGATTTGCAGCTACGAAAGGAAAGATGTTGACATGCCGGAACTTCCTGAGATGGAGAACTACAGAACGCTATTGTCAAAACAAATTTTGGACATTCCGATTACCGGAGTGACGGTTAACCGTGTGAAATCCATTAATACCGATGTGGAAACGTTTGAGAAGCAATTGCTGGGAACTACCGTTGTATATATGGAGCGTCGAGGCAAGCACTTGATTTTTCATCTGAACACGGGCGGGCGGCTAGTGCTGCATCTGATGCTGGGAGGACTGTTGTATCTGGGAACGGAGGAGCAGCGTCCTGATCGCACGGTTCAAATTGAACTGGATTTTAGTGGAGTAAAGCTTTATTTTATCGGTCTGCGCTTGGGTTACCTGCACTTGCTGACGGCTAAAGAAACAGAAGAGGCGATGTCTGACCTCGGACCTGATCCGCTGGATCGTCGTATGACATTAGAAAAGTTCACAGCACGTCTAAAGGGACGTCGGGGTATTTTGAAAACAACGCTGGTGAATCAGCATGTTTTTTCCGGTATCGGCAATTGTTATTCGGACGAAATTGCTTATATCGCCGGATTTACACCAGGTTCCAAAGTACAAAACATCGTACAATCGCCAGAAAAAGTGGAAAAGCTGTATCATGCTACGCAATCCGTGCTTCGTGAAGCTACTGCGGAAGGCGGTTATATGGAAATGCCTCTGATGGAGGGGGATACGCTAACGGGCGGCTTTGATCATCAGTGTCGGGTGTATGACCGTGAGGGAGAAGAATCTCCAAATGGCGGGAAAATTGTGAGGGTTGAGCTGGCGGGAAAAAAAGCATTTTATTGCCCGGTACAGCAGCATGATGCCTAAACTGCTGATCGGCTCTCATGTTAGTACGCGAGGTGGTTTTTCCAAAGCCGCTGTACGTGCACGAGAGCAGGGTGGACGTTCTTTTCAATATTTTCCGAAAAACCCGCGTAGT
The DNA here is from genome assembly GCF_044908085.1 of Paenibacillus sp. RC73. Classification (NCBI taxonomy): domain Bacteria; kingdom Bacillati; phylum Bacillota; class Bacilli; order Caryophanales; family Paenibacillaceae; genus Paenibacillus; species Paenibacillus sp. RC73. The sequence goes on along the minus strand of NZ_JBIYCV010000020.1, from coordinate 39,814 downwards.
CTTAGGCTGAAGGAATGGAATGCTGCTGATGCGGCTGTTTGCAAAGCTTACTGTGAAAAGCATGAAATCCAATCTATTGGCCACTCGCCATATCCTGTTAATCCAGCTCACGGGCGCGAACGCGGGCAGGAGCTTTATGAGCTGACAGTTGCTTCATTGCGAAACGATCTGGATATCGCTGAAGCCTGTGGCTCAAAGGGGACTGTCGTTCATTTTGGGCATACCCATGCGTCTGATCCGCTGGAGGGCTATCGAAATATCATTGGTTGTCTTGATGATGTGCTGGAAGGATGGCTGGGAAAGGCTAAAATACTGATTGAAAATCAGGCAGGGGATCACGGCCCGATGGGAACCACGTTGGAGGAAATGGTGCAAATTCGCCAGTTGTGTCAATATCCTGATAGCATTGGCTTTTGTCTGGATACCTGTCATGCGTATGCAGCAGGATTGTGGAACGGTGGACGTGATGAGGCGTTGATCGAAAAAGGGGATCGTCTGGGCTATTGGCCAGCCCTGTGCGGAGTTCATTTGAACGATTCCAAATACCCGTATGGCTCAAGAAAAGACAGACATGCGCGTGTTGCGCAGGGATGTATTGGTCTGGAGGGTATGCGTTGGATGACGGAACAGGAGCCTGTAAGGGGCATTCCAGTCGTTTTGGAAAGTGAAACGGGACATGATGGGACCCATCGCGAAGATATTCAATTAATCCTAAGCTGGCAGTAATACAGTTTGGCGGATGTTCTTCATCTTTAAGGCTTAGGAAGCTTGCATCCTTGGGAAAAAGGAGGAGACGTTAATGCATTTGTTTATGGACGATTATCGGCCTTGTCCTCCGGGCTTTAAGCTGGCAAGGGATGCGGAGGAGTGTTTGTTATTGCTTCATGAATACCCGATTTCGGTGTTATCGCTGGATTATGATTTGGGGCCGGGTCAGCCAACGGGGAAAGATGTGGCTGCTGCCATTGCAGGGAAGCAGTTGTATCCGCGTGAAATTTATTTGCATTCCTCTAGTGCGGAGGGCCGACGAGCCATGTATGAGCTGCTGTATGCCAATAAGCCGGAAGGAGTCACCGTGCATAACGGGCCGATGCCGGAGGAACGCATGCGCGAGATCCAAAAAGAGTCGGAACGATGAAGGAGTTGGGACAAAAGGAGGTGCGTCGCGCCATATGGGAGGGATGCAAGCTGGCATTGTTTGTGTACACTCCCATGTGTGGAACCTGCGCGGCTGCCCGGCGGATGCTGGAAGTGGCAGAGCATTTGCTCCCCGAAGGAGTCGTGGTGCAAAGCAACATTAACTATATTCAAGAACTGGTACAGGAGCACCGGATTTCCAGTGTTCCTGCGCTTCTTTTATATAACGGTGAGAACGGAAGTCCTGAAATCATCTACAAAATGGAATCTGTGGAACACTTGCTGAGCAGGATAAGGAGCGTGGTGGAATGATATCTATGAAGAACATCACATTGCAGCGGGAAGATAGACGAATATTAGACGATGTGAATCTTGAAATACGGGAAAATGAGCACTGGGTCATCCTGGGGCGTAACGGCTCTGGTAAAACAACATTGCTGGAAATGATGACCGGGTATATGTTTCCGAGTCGTGGAATGGTCAAAGTGCTTGGGCAAACATATGGTCAATGTGACATACGGGAAGTACGCAAGCAGATTGGATATATCAGCCAGACGTTAATGGAAAAATTGGCTTTAAAAGATCCGGTATGGGAAGTAGTTGCTACTGGAGCGTATGCTTTTTTACGTTTTTATCAGGAGATTCCGACAGAGACAAAGGAAAAAGCCGTATCTCTGCTGGAGGGGATGAATTTAGGTGCGCTGATGAATCATCCGTTGGGTACTTTATCTCAGGGGGAACGCAAAAAGGTAATGCTCGCTCGTTCGTTGATGGCGGAGCCTCGTTTGCTGATTATGGATGAGCCTTGCGCCGGGCTGGATCTATTTGAGCGGGAAAAAATGCTGGTTGAAATTGATCGGCTTCGCAAGCGGGATTTGTCAGTGGTCTATGTAACCCACCATATTGAGGAGATAGTTCCCCTCTTTACCCATGTGGCACTTATCCGTGATGGCAAGGTGGCAGCAGCCGGACCGAAAAAAGAGGTTTTAACGAAAGAATTGATTATGCATACCTATGAAGTTCCAGTTGAGCTGGATTGGGATGGCGAACGTCCCTGGATTCGGGTGTGCACTGGAGGGTAACGTTATTTTGGAGGAAATATATATGAGTACAGATGAACAGGGTGGAACCGCTTTGTCATCATCAAGATTTGTTTGCACGGCTAACCATGGGTTTGCACCTTATGCCCAGGAAGAGCTTAGAAGAATGTTTGGCTCGGTGAAAAGCACAATACTTTTACCTGGTGAAATTTTTCTGGCTACATTACCTGCGGATGCAAGTGAGGCTGTGGGAACGATTACGGGTCAGCCGCCAATGTTTTTGCGTCACTTATTTCCTGTGCATTTTCAGGAGGAAGGAACGAACTTGGCTCAGGTGCTGGAACGTTTGGTTTCTTTTATCCGTAACCGCCGAGAACTGATAGATCAGCGCGTTTCTTTGCAGGTGCGCAAAGGAGCTGACAGTAGTTGGGCTGAAAGCGCAGGTGCGCTCAAGCAGGCTTTAAGTGAGCAATTAAGTGATCTTCCTATGGAGCTTACGGTGCAGGGAGCAGAGGTTATTGTGTCCATTTTTGCGGATACGGATACATGGTATGCAGGTGTGTCGCATCCTCAGGATAATCTATCGGATTGGAGCGGAGGCGCAGTTCGTTTTCAAAAAGAGGACGGGCAAATCTCTCGTGCCAAATTCAAGCTGCTGGAAGCAGAAGCGACGTTTGGCATTGATTTTAGCGCTTTTCATCAAGGACTGGATATCGGGGCGGCGCCGGGTGGATGGACTTCCTTTTTGCTGGAGCGTGGACTCAAAGTAACGGCGGTTGATCCGGCAAAGATGGAGCCTTCGTTGATGAAGTATGCCAATCTGACTTTTTTGCGTAAAAATGCGAGTGAGGTCAAATTCAAAGAAAATACATTTGATCTGCTGGTCTGTGATATGAGTTGGAGTCCAAAGCAGATGGCAAGGCTTGTCACTGATTTGCTGTATAGTTTACGCAGTGGAGGTACTGCCATCGTAACGGTCAAGCTAATGCATAAAAAGCCTCTGGCGCTTATTCATGATGTGATCGCTTCGTTCGAGCAGTCCGGCATGCAGATTCAGCGGGCCAAGCAGCTATTCCATAACCGGGATGAGATTACACTGTATATGATCAAGTATGGAAAATAATGCTTTACAATCGGTATAGGTGTGCTATATAATAAATCCAAATTGTTCCTTAAAGTATAATAATCACGTTTAAATAAAGGGAAAGCATCCCGCGAACATCGTTTTCATGGTTACATGAAGATTGTGTTTTTGCGGTAGACTTTCCCTTTTTTGCGTTGTTTGCTTGTAGAAGGGAGGTAGGAGAGAAATGAAAAAACAATCGAATTTGGAATACGGTTCGATTGTGGGTGAGCGTTACCGGATTGTCCGCACGTTGGGTACGGGAGGTATGAGCAGCGTGTTTATGGCAGAGGATTTGAAGCTGCCAGGCAAGCAATGGGCTGTGAAGGAGTCCGTTGCCGACCCGCAACTGATGAACCTTGTACGCGCGGAGGCAGAGATGCTGATTTCGCTGAGCCATCCACGATTACCGAGAATTGTTGACTTCTTCGAGTATCCGCCATCCGGGGCGGTATATCTGGTTATGGACTATATTGAAGGAATTACGCTGGAAGCGTATATGAAGGGTTATCAAGGCCATATTCCGCAGGAGCAAATTGTTCCATTAGCTTTGCAGTTGCTGGATGTGCTGGATTACTTGCACACTCGCCAGTCCCCTGTCATCTACCGGGATCTGAAACCAACGAATATTATGCTGACACCGGAAATGGAATTTAAGCTGATTGATTTTGGCATAGCGCGGAGCTATAAGGCTGAACTGGATCAGGATACGGTAAAGCTGGGCACAGTGGGCTTCGCAGCCCCGGAGCAATATGGAGCAGGCCAAACGGATGCCCGTTCGGACTTGTACAGTTTGGGAGCGTTGTTGTTGTATCTCTGTACAGGTGGCAAATATAGCGAGTGGACGGCCGGAGTAGAAGGATATATTCGTGGAGAATTACCTCGTCATTTGATCCCGGTGATTCGTAAGCTGCTGCGTCATCATCCAGGGGAGCGATTTCAGTCTGCCGGAGAGGTGATTGGGGAGCTTCGACGCAGTGCAGATTTTCAGTCTGCTCAACAAGGAGTGTCCGTTGGCGATGCTTCTATCGAATATGGAGGTACAAGGGTTGTAGCTGTGCTGGGCGTGTCTTCTGGTTCCGGTGCAACGCACACGGCGATTGCGGTGAGCCACTATCTGGCACGAAGGTCCCGTTCAGTGGCTTTGGTCGAACTGCATAGTACAGCCAAAGCATTTGCCCGGCTTCAAGAAGTGGTAGACGGAGTACCCGTTGGGCGAGCGAGTTCAAGACGGCGCTTTGAGGTAGATGGAGTACATTATTGGCGGCAAACATCCCGTGCGGATGTCATTGCGTTACTGGGTGGCTCTTACCAATTTATCGTGCTTGATTTGGGGAGTGGGCAGGACAATGAGCGGCTGGAAGAATTTTTGAGAGCGGATTACCCGCTAGTGGTCGGTTCTGGAGCCGAGTGGAGAATTCAGGATATAGTCGGGCTGTCCCGCTCACTTCAGCGCCACCCACAGCATAAATGGAATTACTGCTTGCCGCTGGCAGCATCGGAGGCTGTGCGCAGGCTACGTAAGGAATTAGATCACGATCAAGTATTTGCTTTACCGTTCCATTCCGATCCATTTGAGCAGGAAGAAGAGATGGATCAGGTGCTGGATGAGATGTTTCGTGGAGCCATTCCCGATACCCGAAAGAAACGCTTCGGATTCCTCAAACGCAGTCACCGCTAGATAAAAGGTATATATCAAAAAGGCAGGGGAGAAGTTGTGTGTCCAAACTAAGAAAAAGCAGTAAGCAAAAGCTTTACGCCGGTTGTATTGGTGCGGGTATTGTTGGCGTTGTCTTCGCGAGCTACCTTATAATTAACACCCATCAATTAAATGATGTCAGGAAACAGGCCGAAGCAGAGGCAGCACAAAAATGGAAAGGTTATGAGCAAGAACAACGAACCGCGAAAAAGGGCTGGGTTGTTGTTCGTGACATTTCTCCGGGTGAACAGATTACACCTAGTGATCTGAAGGGAATCACGGTTCCTGGCTCTCAGGCTCCAGCCAATTTGGTTGCGGGTAAGAATGAAGCTTCCGGCGCCACGGCTAAAATTGAACTGAAAAAAGGGTCCGTACTTACATCAGCTATGATTACCGCCGATGAACCCACTCCTAAAGACCTGCGTAACCGGGAGCTGAAGGTGGTGGTCCTCCCAAATAGCCTGAAAGCAGGAGACGAAGTGGATATCCGCATTCAATTTCCAACGGGTCAGGATTATATTTTGCTATCCAAAAAGCGAATTTCCAAACTGGAAGGTCCGATCATCTGGGTTACTTTGAATGAGCAGGAGATATTATCGCTTTCGAGCGGAATTGTTGATGCCTATCTGCATAAAGCATCTATCTATGCATTAACGTATGTCGATCCGCAGTTCCAGCCGAAGGCGATCCCGACCTATCCACCCAATTTGAAGGTGTTAGAGTTAATGAACAGTGATCCTAATTTGATCCGCGTTGCTGAACAAAAGCTGTCCAAGCAGTTGCGGGAGTCTCTTGAAAATGCAATTAGTGCATCAAACAATGTAATATCGACACCTATAGAGAGAAGCCTGAGTGAGGAAGTTGCAGCACAGCATGCGGGAGCGAATGCAGATGGATCTTCGAGCGAGCGTACAAATACAGGGGACGGATATGGAAACGGGCAGGATGCCAAAGAACAAGCAGATATCTTAACGCAGAGCGGTAGCTCTGATCCATATGGTAAATAAATCAGAGAAAAGGGACAAACGTATGAAAACTTGGATATTTGCCGGGCTATGTGATAAAAGCGATACCTTGTTATACATCAGCAGTATATTGGCAGCATCCGGTCAACAAGTGTTGCTTGTGGATGCTACGCTGCGGGGACAGTATCGATATAGCATAGGGATGCTCGACAAACCCCTCCCCATTGTGCAGTTTGGCGATTTTGATGTGGCCATGGGTTTTACATCTTGGGAGGATCTGCATATCGGTATGATGGCTGATCGGAAAGCAGGTTTGACTTATGACATCGTTATTCTGGATGTAGAGTCGCCGGATTTCTGCCCCGTATCTGTTTGGCAAGAGGCAGAACAGCGGGTTTGGGTCAGTGACTATAGCCGGATGTTAATGGACAACGGACAGGTGTGGCTTGAGCATTTGTTTAGTCAACCTGAATTTCCGAAGAATCTTGTATTTCACAAGTTATTTATACAGGCTGTAGATTGTGGCGTGGAGGAGCCGTATTTGTGGGAATACATGAACCGCTTTCCGGCCTCTTGGCAGCAGGAGCCGTATATACTGCCATGGGATGAAGGGCATCTTGCCCTGAAGCTGGAAAATGAGCACAAACAACAGCTCAAGCTTAAGCCATTGTCCAGAATGTATAAGAAAGAACTGAGTCGTTGTATTGGAGAATTAATGGGTTGGGAACCCAAAGAGAGCCGTCATGCGTTAAAGCGTGCGGAAAGGAGGAAAGCATGAGTACCATTTTGTTTTGGAGCCCGGTTAAGGGAGCGAGTGGAAGCAGTTCTTTGGCGGCATCCATCGCTGTTACCATAGGTAATCTATATAGAGGGCGACTGCTGCTGACCCATCTGGGGCGCAGACAGAGCGGGATTGAGTCAGGATTTCCCATACAAGAACATCGGATGGACGATCCAAGCTTACAGCTTCAGGAGGGAGGTTGGGATGCTCTTGCACGATTAGCTCTGCGAGGGACATTATCCAGAGAAAATATTCGTAATTATACGACGCCTGTACTGGAGCAGACTCTCGATGTGCTTGAGGGAACCTCAAGCTTTGGAGCCGCTCCGCCCCTGTTATCCTCTGCTCTTGTAAGAGCAGTGATGGATACGGCGGATCAATATTATGATTTGACGCTGGTTGATGCAGGGAGTGGAGCAGGATGGGGAGCTGTACAGCATGAAGCATGTGTGCGATCCAAGCTGGCGGTTCTTTCGCTAACTCAAAATATGAGGGAGCTGGATGCCTACTTTGAATCTGTGTCTCCATTATCTACTTACTCGGAATTGCCGCTATTGATCGTGCTTGGGAAATATGATGTGCATTCTCAAGCAAATGTGACGAATATTCGCAGGAGGTATGGCTACAAGGGAGCACTCCATACTGTTCCTTATAGCACCGAATTTATGGATGCGTGGAACCGCAGAGACGTGATAGGTCATGTGCAGCGGGATGTACGAAGCGGGAAAGAGAAGGACCGTAAGCTTTTTATGCCAGTGGGATGGGCACAGAGCATACGGCAGATTAGCAAGGCTATTCTGGAGGCGGCAGAGTCCGATCTTCGGCTCAAAGCTTTGGAGAGGGGCGCTTAAATGCTGTCCCCTCAAATGATCAACGGGCTAATTCTTACATGCATCATTCTGTTGTGTATCATACTGGTTATCGTTAAATACCGAGGGAGCCTTCGCTTGCGGCATTCAACTATTCGAGTAGCTCCAGAGAGTGAAGATGCCACATTGGAGGTGCTGATGGAGTATATCAAAAATGCGCTGCACGAGCTAAGTCATAGTCAGATGGCGGATGCCGGATTACATGAGGAGGAATACAGGCGGCGTATCCATCAAAGGGCCGAACTGCGCAGGGCGTTAAAGGACTGTGCCAATGGCAGCAGTGGAGACAAACGTTTTGTTAAAAATTTGATGGCTGAGCTGCTGATTAACGGTTATGGCTTGAATGAAAAGATCGTTGATACCGTTATGCCATTCTCCAGACCAGAGCTGTTTAGCGTACAGGACCAATTCGAAATTGTATTTTACCAATATCAGCAAAAGTTTGGTGTCGATGCTCTTTCACGCTTACTGGATACTTATGATTTGGCGGAAATGAGATATTCGCAGCAAGATGAAGAGGATGGAAGCTATCATATCACAGCAGAGGATATCCGCTATATCTATGACTGTGAGCATCGCCCTCTCTCCTTTCTGGAGAAGGTAGATATTATTGTGCAGCGGATTTATCAGCACTATAAAGGCTTTTCCGTCATTGATGATATTCGTGACCAGCGGATCGACGGTGTCAGCGGGGGCGTTAGCGGTGTGCCGGAAGGCGGAATCCCTGTATCGGCCGATTGGCCTCAGGATCAATATGCATTTGAACCAACATCTGAACCGATAGCGAATGGTTATGAGAGTGTGTGGATTTTTTATAAAGGTAAGACCATCCACCTTTCGTTCCTTTCCTTCGGTTCAGAGCGGGAGCTTAAAAGGGTGTGCCAAAATATTTACAAATACAACTACCCGGGGCAGCTTTCCGAAGCCAATGGTTATAAGGTGAACGAAATGAAGGATGGGTCACGGGTTGTTGTGGTACGACCTCCTTTTTCAGAATCGTGGGCTTTCTTTGTCCGTAAATTCGATATTCAAAGCGCATCGCTTGAGCAATTAATTAAGGGAGAAAATGCCGAGTTTCCAATACAGTTACTTTCTTATTTAATGAAAGGCAGCCGCATCACAGCAATCACCGGAGCGCAAGGTTCAGGTAAAACGACGTTGCTGATGGCGATGGTCAAGCATATTTACGCTTCGTATACGCTTCGTGTGCAGGAAATGGCCTTTGAGCTGCATCTGCGTAGCATTTACAGCCGCCGTAACATTCTGACCTTTCGGGAAACGGATCATATTTCAGGGCAACAAGGGCTCGATTTGCAGAAAAAGACAGATGGAACCGTCAATATCCTTGGTGAAGTAGCGAGTGACGAGGTAGCCGCATGGATGATTCAAATGTCGCAGGTTGCCAGTCTGTTCACCATTTTTACCCATCATGCCAAAACCTTTCGCGATCTTGTGTTCTCTCTTCGTAATTCACTGCTTAAAACAGGAGTGTTTCAGCATGAAGGTATTGCTGAGGAACAGGTCGTTCATGTCATTAACTTTGATGTGCATCTCAAGCGTGATGCTGAGGGACGGCGATATATTGAACGGATTACGGAATGTGTGCCGCACGATTCCGATCATATAGATTCAGGCTCCAACTCTGCGTCGAGTTATAGCTATCGTCATGTTATGGAATATCGGAATGGGAGATACATCGCGATCGAGCCTCTAACAGTCAAAAGTGCAGAAGAAATGTGTGAGCAGATGAACGTCAAGGATGCCGGAGATTTTCGCAGATTCCTGACTCGCTATTGGGAGGAAGCCTATGAGTCTTAAAGTAATGTTACTGTGGGTTTTGCTCATTTCGGGTGGATGCTTTGCGCTCCTCTATGTGGCTTTGTGGTGGCTGCGTAAGCGCAATGGTCATGCAATCCGCGGAGGGCGAATTCATTCTGTGCGAGAGGGACGGAAGGGAAAAGCAGTGCTGCAACGGCAAATGCAATCTGGAATGCACAAGTTGTATACACTAGGCATGAGATTCCCTGTTACATCCGGGTATATCACGAGTGTACGCAAGCGATTATCCGGTTTGCACGCTTACGATGAATATAAGCTTCGCCTTGAGACGATGAAAATGACGCTGTTCATCTGGGTGGCTTTTGCTTGTAGCGGCGTTGTGTTGCTTATGATGAAACCGGGGCTAGAGTTTGCCGTACTGGCTCTGTTATGCGGAGTGGTGATTAACAGTCTCATTTTGGATATGGCGATTAGCCGGATGGAAAAAAGACTGCTTGCACAGATGATCGAATTGTTCGCCAATGTACGCCATCATTATCATCAGCACGGCATGGTGGAAGAGGCAATATCCGAGGCGGCCGATTTGGCAGGGGCTGAGGCTGGAAGGCATGCGCGACTTATTCATGAGGCGCTGACGGACGCTGATCCGCACGAAGCGCTGGAAAGATACTATGAGTCCGCTCCTAATCGGTTTTTAAAAGCATTTGCCGGTATTTCATATATGGTAATGGAGTTTGGTGACCGGATTGAAGAGGGAGGCTCCATTTATTTAAAGGGACTTGGCAGTCTTGCGCGCGAAATCCAACTGGAACTGCTGCGGAGAAATAAACTGGACTACCTGCTCAAAAGTTTAAATGTGATCGCACTTGCACCTGTTTTTTTTACAATGCCAATCGAAAGATGGGCAAGGTCCAGCTTTCCATCTATGGATGAGTTTTATCAGGGGAAATGGGGCTTTATCACAAAATTGTCCGTCTATATTGTAATTATTGTATCTTACTTCCTGCTACAAAAGCTGCAACAGACTGACGAGACTGGATATCGTGCGGGCAAAGGACGGCGGGTCTGGGAGCAAAAGCTGTACCGTTTGCCCATTATTCGTAATGTGGTGGATGCTTTAATTCCGCAGCAGCATATGCCCTCTTATTTCCAACTGACCCAGCTGCTAAAGGAAAGCGGTGCAGAGGTCAAGCTGGAGTGGCTGTACATACGCAGAATCACTCTTTTTATCGCAGGATTGGTGCTCAGCATTAGCATGGTATTTATTTTACATGAAGCTGAGAAAACACATATTCTCCACGCTCCGGTTCAATCGGGCCAAATGTTTGGACGTTTGAGTCCGGTGGAGGAAAAAGAAGCTTTAAAGCAGAGTGAGATTGACCGCAAAATGATGCATGCGCTAAATATGAAGGCGGACAGCACCTATGAGCAGACGTACGCAGCGCTGGAGCACGTTTATGGTGGCAGAAAAACTCCGGAGCAGCTTTCAGAAAATACGCGTCGTATTCTGCAAAAGCTGGGAGCGTGGAACGCGGAATACATCAAGTGGTGGGAAGTGCTGATTAGTTTGGTTGCCGGGTATGTAGCCTATCAGATGCCTATGCTCTTGTTGTATTTGCAGCGAAAAATGCGGCGCTTGGATATGAGGCATGAGGTTTACCAGTTTCAGACGGTCATTTCAATTTTGCGAGCCATGGAACGAATGTCTGTTGAGGAAATATTGGAATGGCTGAACCGATTTTCGGTTATTTTCAAAAGACCTTTACAAAAATGCTTGCTTCATTATGAGCACGGGCCTGAGGCAGCACTTGACTTGTTGAAAGAAGAAGCGCCACTCCCCGAATTTCAACGCTTGGTGGACAAGCTGCATCTGTCTTTGGGCAAAATTACGATTCGAGAGGCCTTCGACGATTTGGATTCCCATATGTCTTACTATTTTGAACAAAGAAAACAGGAGTATGAAAAAATTATAGACAGCAAGGCCATCTGGGGAAGGATGATCGGTTTTGCTCCGATGTACGGTCTTATCTTTTTATATTTGGTCATCCCTTTGATCGGTATGAGCTTTGTCCAAATGGATAGCTATTACGAGCAAATACAAAAAATTCAGTAAGTAGTTCTATTTCGACTATTACGATATCACAGCTAAGGAGAGAAAAATAATGAATAACGCATCAACAGCCTTAAAAGTAGCTGCTGGCATATTTTTGACCATTGCACTGATCACAATTGTAGTTATTTTGTTTATTTCGGCACAGGAGGCAACCAAAACGGCACAAAACAATTTTGCCGATATCCAGACCGAGTTGTCTCAAGCCTCTTTTACGGTATATGACGGTACAACGATCAGTGGGTCCCAAGTGACCAATGCGCTGCGGAAGTTTCAAGGTAAGGACCAATTCGGAATTCAGATTAAAACCGGAAAAAACATGACGGGTCAGTGGTATGGTAATGCTCTGAACATTAGCCCAGACAGTGAACAGTATGGAGCGGTGAATGGTGGAAGTGATAAGACAGGAAAAATAACGAATACACTGAATGAGAAAGAAAACGAATATGTAAATCCAAGTGGTAAATTCAAGGCGGAAATCGTCAAAGATAAATCAAACGTTGTACGGGGGCTGTTGTTCACCCAATCCTAGGAAGAAGAATAAGGATATCAATTGTAAGGGAGATGGGTAGCATGTCTGATCACGCTTCAAGTATGCTGCGGCTTGGTGTGTCAGTTACGCTGTTTATAACCGCATGTGCAGCGGCAGCAGAACTGTCCAGTCAGATGGGTACTGCACTGGAATTAAGATCGCAGCAGGAGGAGCATTCCGAGGGGCGTATCAATCGTACTTTAGAGGTGAGTATGCCAGAACGGGTCAAAGGAACTCAAGTTATGCAGGCAATTCGTATGAACTTGCAGGAAGGCATTCCTGTTCAAGTCGATGGTACAGTGTACGATATGTATTCTGAACCGTTCGAGCCCGATGTATCAGCCCTCGATGCTTCCTCTTTATATTCCATGCATCCACAGCGTGATCAGTATGGAGATATACAATCCATACGTTTTGAGAAATTGGGGGAGGACTGAAGTGGTTCAATCTATATCCAAGCTGTTGGGGGCACTGCTCGCTGTATTGCTCTTGTACATAGTGCCCGCAGCTCAAGCCGCTGAACGACAGGACGATATATCCGGGTTAAATACGTATCATTCAACCGTACGTTTTGTTGATATGGTGAGAACCAAGGGATATATTACACCGACGATGTATAACGATTTTATGCGTGAGCTAGAGCTGACGGGTAATACGTATGAGGTTGAATTGGAGCATATGCACAAAAAATATGTACCGGACTATGCAGATGCGGCGAGGCCGGATAGCTTTCTCGGCTACTATTCCTCCGTATATGACGGTTACTATAACCCGCAAATCTTGCCTGTACTGTTTCCAGACAATCAGCAGCCAAAGTCAGATCAAACACGTCGGTATACCATAATGTCAGGAGATTATTTTACAGTGCGGGTGCACAATACGAATCGCACTCCTGCGGACTTGTACAAATCATGGCTTCTTGGTGGGGCAGATAGCGGCAAACCGGCGGTTACAGCTTCTTACGGGGGCATGGTTCTGAATGAAGATTACTGATTTTGCAATTATATTTATCCTGCTGTTTTTGCCCTTTGGCGTAGTTAGTGACCTGCGGGTGCAGAATCAGCGCGAAGTACAGCAATTGGAAATGAAATATACCTCGGCCCTCCGTACCGCAGTTCAGGATGCAGGTGTCGTGCTTTCACAGAATGAGCGTCAGGAACGAGAGGCTGGGTATGGATCGGACAAGTTTTTTCGTGTAGATAAAGAAGAAGCGCTGCACACGTTCCTGCATACCCTTTTTCTTAATATGGGAATTGATGGGGATACAGTGGCACAACGCGCATTATTGGATTATATGCCTGCACTTATGATTCTGGACTATGACGGCTATTATGTGTTCGCTTCCGTAACTTACACAGATAAGCATGGACAAGCTGTCCAAGGACCCAAATGGAGTGAAAAAAAACCTTATGCCTACGTTGATTCAGCAGGTAACAGTGTAGGGTTTACTTTGGATAATTATGTACATGCCTATGATGCGAGGAATCACAGGTGGATAGAAGGCTTTCAGAAGGAGCTTCAGGGACAGACAACGATCTCGTTGCTTAATGACCCGGAAGCTTTTGAGCAAGTACGACGTTCCACTATTGTCCACAGCATTCAGGAGGATCTGGGCCGACTCATTAATCTCCATAACGAAAAGGCAGCACATAATGGTATATCCTATACATTCACGCTACCGCTTATCTCACAAGAGGAATGGTATAACACGGTAGATGATGTGGGGCTGATGGCGTTTATCCAGGGAATCCCGGTTGGAGACAGGTACTATAATAACTATGGGTTTGGTGGCGGAAGAGTTGTGAGGAAGCAAGCCATGATCGGCGGCGTAGAGCCGGATACCGGAATGAAATATTTTTACAGAGATTCTTGTCCAGCTCCCTTTAAAGCGACAGAGCGTTTTACGGATGAAAAATCTGCGGCGGCCGCAGGGTATTTTGAATATAAATGTTATAATGTTTATAAATAAATCTTTAAACAATCTTTAAATAAATCACTCCCATGAGTGGTTTTTCTTTTTTTATAAGCAGGCAATATCAAAATCCTTCAAATTCACCCATTTTCAATATTCCGATAAGGCTACTGGATGTGCTACAATAAGGCTTTGAAAGAAATGCATATGAAATAAGAACAGTCGGCATTGCCGATGACAATAAGGAGCCAAAAACAGCTTATGAGTTTATTGACTGTAGAAAATGTATCCCATAACTTTGGGGACCGCGCATTGTTTAAAAATGTATCCTTCCGATTGCTTGGAGGGGAACGTGTAGGTTTGGTGGGAGCCAATGGTGTTGGTAAATCGACACTGATGAACATCCTGACCGGAAAATTGCTTAAGGATGAAGGCAAAGTGGAATGGACTCCACGTGTACGTTATGGGTATTTGGATCAGCACACCAAGCTGACACCTGGTAAAACGGTGCGGGATGTACTGAAGGACGCCTTTCTCCCATTGTTGGAATTGGAAAAGGAAATGATGCAGATCACTGACAAGATGGGGGAAGCTTCTCCTGAAGAACTGGAAGTGCTGCTGGAACAGATGGGTGAAATTCAGGAACAACTGGATATGGGGGATTTTTATCTCATCGATGTGAAGGTTGAAGAAATGGCGAATGGATTGGGCCTTTCCGCAATAGGACTGGAGCGGGATGTTTCCGCACTTAGCGGTGGACAACGGACGAAGGTCCTACTTGCCAAGCTGCTATTGGAAAAGCCGAATGTGTTGCTACTGGATGAGCCTACCAACTATTTGGATGTAGAGCATATTGAATGGCTTACACGTTATCTGAAGGATTATCCATATGCGTTTATTCTTATTTCTCATGATACTGAGTTTATGAATCAGGTCGTTAATGTCATCTATCATCTTGAATTTGCCAAGCTGACCCGTTATTCAGCCAACTATGAAAAGTTCCTTGAAATGGCAGACCTGAACAAAAGCCAGCATATTGAAGCTTATGAGAAGCAGCAGGATTTTATTAAGAAACAGGAAGATTTCATTCAACGCAATAAGGCGCGCGCCTCTACGTCAGGTCGGGCGAAGAGTCGTGAGAAGCAGCTTGATCGAATCGAGCGCATCGATAAACCGGAAGAAGCGGCTAAGCCAACATTCCAATTTAAAGAAGCACGTGCGAGTGGGAAAACGGTGTTTGAGGGTATTGATTTTGAAATTGGCTACACCCATGCCCTGTTGCCTAAAATGTCCATGACGATTGAACGCGGCGATAAAATTGCGATTGTGGGCTACAATGGTGTCGGTAAATCGACATTGCTCAAAACCATTCTGGGAAAAATTCCGCCGATCAGCGGCAAGACCTATCAAGGGGATTTCTTGCAGCCAGCTTATTTTGAGCAAGAGGTACGAGCAGAGAAAGTTACACCGATTGAGGATGTGTGGAATGAATTCCCGCACTTGAACCAGCATGAAGTACGGGCGCATTTGGCGCGTTGCGGTTTGAAAAATGAGCATATCACCCGTCCGCTATCCGCGCTCAGTGGTGGTGAGCAGGCCAAAGTCCGCCTATGCAAACTGCTAATGCGGGAAAGCAATTGGGTGCTTTTCGATGAGCCTACCAATCACTTGGACATCAAAGCAAAGGATGAGTTGAAACGTGCCTTGAAGGAATACAAAGGAACGGTGCTGCTCGTATCTCACGAACCGGACTTTTATGAGGATTGGGTAACCAAAACGTGGAATGTGGAAGAATGGACAAGTAAAGTCAACTAAATATCCAGTTCTGTACCAAGCTTCACAAGAAGCAGGGTTTGCAGGATTAGGAAATTATGCTAAGCTATCTTTAGCTGATACAATAAAATAGTTACACTAGGGGAGCCGCCCATGCGGCTGAGACGGAATAAACGGATTTCGGACCCTTTGCACCTGATCTGGGTTATGCCAGCGTAGGGAAGTGAGCGCCGTACAAACGAGGTAACGAATTTATTACTTTGTTTGTATGTGGGACGATATACGTATACGGATATAATGATCCGTTTGGTTATTGGACGTACGTTAAACCACTTCCTTCGGGAAGTGGTTTTTTTGCGTTTTCGTTCTTGTTCATATATTCGTATTCATATACCGTACCCCTTCATTTTTTTGCTGGTAAACGTGGTTAGTCCATAACGTATAGCACGATATGAGACTGTAAAGATACAGGGTCAGCTTACAACCATTTAGTCCATTGTGAGGTGAGAATAAGATCGAATTGCACGTAATTACGATGGAAGGCGATTTTAGTGCACATGCACATACTGCCCAAGTGGCTGCTGCTATTCATCCGTATGTTCATTATGTACACGTGCGCTTGAAGCAGAAGGGCGCATCTGAATTGCTTGCTTTAACCCGCAGTATGGTGAATCGAGGAGTTCCTTTACAGCAAATTGCAGTAAATGACCGGGTGGATGTTGCTTTGCTTACCTCCGTTGGAGCTATCCAGCTACCGGCTAACGGATTACCTGTTGCAGCTGTCAAAAGCTTACTTTCAGAGGATATGCGCTGTGGGGTGTCGGTGCATTCCTTGGAGGAGGCACAGGCTGCCGAACGGGCAGGAGCGCATTATGTACTCTATGGCCATGTGTATGAGACTCACTGCAAGCCTGGTGTTACTCCGCGAGGTATAGCACAGCTTGAGCGCATATGCAGGCTGCTGAACATTCCTGTGATTGCTCTAGGCGGCATACAACCACGCCATATTCACGAGCTGTATACTGCGGGTGCAAGCGGAATTGCGGTGATGTCCGGCATCTGGGAGGCTGAGTCCCCCGTTGCGGCTGCGATGGCGTACAAGCGAATGGTGGATCGGGTAGTGCACAGCATGTAGTGGTGAAATGAAAGTAGGAGATCGCTGCAAGCAGAATCGTTAGTGGAGAGGAGAGATGGAACATATGCCAGAGATAAAAACAGAGGTACAAGCTATTGGACACGCTGAATGCTTGGTGATTGGTGGAGGTGTCATCGGTAGTTCCATTGCTTATCATGTGGCCAAGGAGGGTCGCAGTACGATATTGGTGGAACGATTCATTCCGGGCGGGGGAGCCTCAGGGGCTGCGGTTGGGATGCTGGCAGCAGAGAGTGAAGAATTCACCGACCCTGAATTGGCACAGTTCGCTCGCACAAGCCGGGATGCATTTCCCGAGCTGGTTCGTGACCTAGAGCGTTTGTCTGGTGTTTCGGTGGAATTCCGTACAGAAGGATTTGTGACTCCCTTCCGTTCGGAAGCAGAGGGGCAAAAACGCTGGAATGCGGCTATTGCGCAAGAGGTTGATCATCCTGTGTGGTGGGATGCCAGAGAATTGGCTCGCCGAATTCCAGGTTTGGATGGTCAAGTGATCGGGGCTATATACCGATCAAAGGAGACACAGATTTCTCCTGCCCAGCTTTGTCGTGCTTATACGGGGGCAGCTGTCGTACTGGGAGCAACAATATGCTCTGGTACACAGGCGGAGCAACTTGTAGTACAGCATGGGCGAGTTTGCGGCGTACAAACAGACAGTGGCTTTTTTTCCTGTGATCAGGTCATTATTGCTGGAGGCTTGGATAGTATGAGACTGCTGGAGCAGGTCGGTTTTGAATATCCGCTTTATCCGGTCAAGGGTGAGGCTGTTTCAGTCTCCTTGAAGGAACATCCGTTGGAATATACCCTTTACGCCGATGATATTTACTTAGTGCCCAAGCGGAACAACGAGCTTTGGATTGGAGCGACGAGTCTGCCGCATCAGTTTGACAAAGAGGTGAGCATTGGAAGCCTGGAGGGGCTGCTGGCCCGTGCTTCTGCCTGGTTGCCTCGCGTCCGTGAAGCTTCTTTTATATGCACTTGGGCGGGCTTGCGTCCGCAGGCAGTGGCGGGGCGTCCTTGTATTGGGCCTGTTCCCGGCGTAGAAGGAGTATATGCCGCGGTCGGGCATTACCGGAACGGTGTGTTGCTGAGTGAAGCTACCGGGCGTGCGATAGCAGCTCTGTTAAAAGGGGCTAGTGTGGCTGAGCTTGGAATAAGCGGCTTTTCTCCTGAACGTATAAAGGAGGCGAGCGAATGAAGCTGACGATTAACGGTCAGAACATGACCTTTTCCAATCGGATCATTCATGTGGATCAACTGCTGAAAGAGCTGGATTTGAAAGTGAAAACTGTAGTGGTGGAGCTGAATCATCATATATTGACTCGTGAAGATCATGATGAAGCGGTACTGAAGGATGGAGACAGCTTGGAAATTGTACATTTTGTGGGAGGCGGTTAATCATGTTAACGATTGGTAAAGCATCTTTTACGTCAAGGCTGTTATTGGGTACAGGAAAATTCCCTGATCTGGATATTCAATCCAAAGCTGTGGAAGCTGCGGAGACCGAAATATTAACATTTGCCGTGCGAAGATTAAATTTGGAGGAACGGGATAAGCAACATTTTCTGGATACACTGGATTTGAGTCGTTATGCGCTGCTTCCCAATACGGCAGGAGCGACAACGGCGGATGAGGCAGTGCGTATCGCTAAGCTGGCGAGAGCCTCAGGTCTGTGCGACATGATTAAGGTGGAGGTCATTGGGGATAGCAAGACATTGCTGCCTGATCCTTTTGAAACACTCAAGGCCAGTGAAAAACTGCTGGAGGAAGGTTTTATCGTGCTGCCCTACATATCGGATGATGTGATTCTAGCCAAAAGGCTGCAAAAGCTTGGCGTACATGCTGTTATGCCTGGAGCTTCACCCATTGGTACAGGACGCGGCCTGCTAAACCCATTCTCATTGGAACTTATTATTGAACAAGCGGAGGTTCCGGTTATCGTCGATGCCGGCATTCGCTCACCTGGAGATGCAGCAATGGCGATGCAACTGGGGGCAGATGCCGTGCTGTTGAATACAGCTGTATCAGGAGCTCAGGACCCTGTGAAAATGGCTGAGGCGATGAAGCTGGCTGTTCGCGCGGGCAGATACGGCTTTGAGGCGGGCCTGATTCCTGTAAAACGTTATGCATCTGCAAGTAGCCCGACAGAAGGCTTGGTTCAGGCATGAAGGCGACTGAAAAAGCTGGTGTACAAGTACAACCAAGTGATCGCTATTCCAGACAGGAAAGATTCGCCCCTTTCGGGCCGGAAGGACAACGCCGACTAGCTTCGTCCCACGTACTGATCATAGGCGCTGGAGCGCTGGGTACCGGAATTGCGGAAACGCTCGTTCGCGGAGGCGTAGGCACTGTGACCATCGCAGACCGGGATTATGTGGAGTGGAGTAACTTGCAGCGCCAGCAGCTTTTTCAGGAGAGTGACGCCGCAGAGAGGTGTCCCAAAGCAGTAGCTGCCCAGCGAAGACTAAAGGAAATCAGTTCGGAAACGATCATACACGCACATGTACTGGATGTTGGAGTAGAGGAATTGGAGGAGCTGATTCAGGGAGTAGACCTCATTATGGATGCCACCGACAACTTTGATACCCGGCTACTTATGAACGATATGGCACAAAAGCATCGCATTCCCTGGATTTATGGGGGATGTGTTGGCAGCTATGGGGTAACGTATACTATTTTACCAGGGAAAACACCTTGTCTTCATTGTCTGCTTGGAGCTGTACCGTTCGGCGGTGAAACCTGTGATACCGTAGGGATCATTCCACAGGCGGTGCAGATGGTTACGGCCAACCAGACCACGGAAGCTTTCAAGCTACTCGGCGGATATCCTGATGATCTCAGGGGAAAGCTGCTTTCGTTTGATCTGTGGAAAAATGAGTATGTAGCGATAACAGTGGATAGCGCCAAAAAAACGGATTGTCCTTCTTGCGGTAGCCACCCGACGTATCCGTATTTGTCGGCAGCTCATCGCCAGAAAACAGATGTGCTGTGCGGCAGGGATACCGTTCAAATTAGACCAGCAGAGTCGATACAGGTGAATCTTAAAGAAACAGCAGACAGGCTGGCTTCTTTGGAAGAGGGAACAGTGGAGCACAATCCGTTTCTGGTTTCTTTTAGTGTAGGGACGCACCGTTTGGTTATTTTTGAAGATGGGAGAGCATTAATACACGGAACAAAAGACGTCACAGAAGCAAGGAAAATCTATCACCGCTATTTAGGCTAAACCGTAAAAGCAGGAAGTCTTCCTTCGTGGAATGATTTCACTGCTTTTTTGTTACAATATAATAAATAGGTTCGAATCGTTTGTATCAAATACGTCTGTATCCATATTGCAGTCCTATGTCCAAACACAGGTGGGTGAGAAGAATGAACCCGTTAATTTTACTCGTGGATGGGAATGAAGCATCTGCTACTACGTATACACGTCAGTTGGAGCAGGAAAGCTATCAGGTGGTTAACGCCCGCAATATAGCGGAGGGAAAGTCTTATTTAGACGAGAATTCTGTGAATTTGCTGCTTCTGAATATGGATAATGAGCAGCCTGATACACAAGGCTTGATCCGTACCATGCAACAAAATGATCCCACTGTTCCAATATTCATAATGACCTCATCAGATGATGAGAACCATATTGTTTCCTGTTTTGAGCAGGGGGCACACGATGTGATTGTCCAACCCTTTTCCCCTAGAGTGTTTCAAGCCAGAGTGGCTAATTTATTGCGGATTTTTGGTGCTGCACGTGTTGTGAAAAGGCCGATACAGGCGGGTGATTTACATATTGATAGTGGAAGCAGACTGGTAAACAGAGGCGGGCAGAAGCTGGAATTAACTCCGAAGGAATTTGATCTTTTGCTTCACCTGGCTATACATCTTAATCAGGTTTGCAGCAGGCAGCAAATTTTGAAGGATGTTTGGAAGCATGATTATATTGTAGATACGAACGTAGTGGACGTGTATATCAGGCATTTGAGAGTCAAGGTAGACAAAGGGCAAAGATTCAAAATGATTCGCACGCAACGAGGTATCGGCTATTCACTCAGAACACCCCCGGAAGCAGAGTAGTATAGTATTGGAAAATATAAAAAAGCCGAGACCCTGTGTCCCGGCTTGAATACGTTAATCAAATGAATGCTACAGCACGCGGCGTGCTTTGATGTATGTTCTTTTCCAGTTGCCGGAATTCAAATCGGAGAGTGTAACGCCCGGTTTACCGTATGTGTGTAAAATTTTACCTCCGCCTGCATAGACCGCTACATGTGTAATGTTGCGACCTGTGGCGCGACTACCGCTCGAAAAGAACACAAGGTCACCCTTTTTCAGATTGGACTTGGATACGGCATGTCCAACATTCGATTGTGCAACAGAGGTGCGAGGCAAGTCAACGCCGTATTTCTGAAATATGTGCTTCATGAAGGAAGAGCAATCAAAATTGCGTGTAGTGCTTGTGGAAGCTCCAAATTTGTAAGGAGTCCCCATATAGTTTTCACCGTAGTTAATTATTTTTTGACCTACAGAAGTAGTAGCGGTGGCAGCTTGAGCCGTATTTGTTCCCTCTAATGCAAACGTTCCAAAGCCGATAGTAGCTGCCATTCCTGTGATAATTGCCTTTTTTATGATTTTATGCATGTTCATGTTGTAAGTACCTCCAGAAATTGATTTGTGCAATATTTTGCTGAGTTGCTAACTAACTTACAGCGTTGAGTATAACAGCTTTAAAGTCGCCTAATAGTTGGAAAAGCACGCTCAAATGCTTGAGGGACAAGGCTTACAAGCCAATTATTAAAAAACGATTAAAAATTACAATTTGTAAAAAATATCGAATCTCAAAAATCGGAATACATGATAAAAACTCTTGATTATCAAGGGTTTCAAACGAAAAAAGTTCTTTTTCAAAGGTTACAATAATGTAATAATTAATCTTTGCTTTGGATCACAAGCAGCAGTCCACTTTCGATGGAAATCGTTCCTTTTGGAGCGATCAGCTGGTTGCTGACACCGCGCGATTGTCCCATTTTAAGTGTGGCATTATGCAGTGGGTACATGAATCCATCCAGTTCTATACCGGTTACTTCGGCAGTCATAGGAATTAGCGATGTATATGTATAGCCCATAGGCTCAATCTCCAGCGTTGATCCAGTGAGTTCAATATAGTTATGGGCGTCCATAATGGCACAGCCTATATGATGTTGCATCGCACGTACCAATATTTGAACATTAGCCAGAGTATGATCCATCCGCGTACCCGTAACGCCAAGCATAAGCACATGCTCTGCCTGCTCATCCATGGCAATTTCCAGAGCAAGCTCTGTATCTGTCAGGTCCTTGAGTACCGGATCGCACGAAAGCATACGTTTACTTGCAGATTCAACCCGTGACTTTTCCTCAGGTGTTACTGAATCAAAGTCTCCTACAGATACGTGTGGCGTAATGCCGTGTTCGATCAGGAAAAGGGCGCCTTTATCTGCACCAATAATGAAATCCCCGGGTTGTATTTGTTGTAGCTCTTCCTCGCCAAGACGACCGCCGGAAAATACAATTGCGCGCTTCTTCGTCATATCCAACATCCTTTCTTCTGCCATACGTCTACATAGCTCATCAGCTTTTAAGTATAACGCGTTAAATATGGCTTGCACAATTTTGGAGGGCATAGCTACAATGGAACAGGAAAAAGGAATTGTAATGTGTAATTAGGAAGGAGAGCGAAATGATTAACGTTTTGTTTGTGTGTTTGGGTAATATTTGCCGTTCCCCTATGGGGGAGGCGGTACTGAGACATAAAGCGCAGGAACGGGGACTAGATGCGAAAATTCGGGTAGACTCGGCAGGAACAGGAGACTGGCATATCGGAAATCCCCCGCATGAGGGAACGCTAAAGCAACTCAAGCTGCACGGAATTAGTGAACAAGGTATACAGGCGCGACAGATGAAAGGCCATGATTTTGAAGCGTTTGATTATATTGTGTGTATGGATGATTCCAATGAACGAAACATACGCAAACTCGCGGGCGGAGCGGAGGCTGACATTTTAAAATTCATGGACCTGCTGCCACAAGAAAAGCTGAGAGAAGTACCGGACCCGTATTTTACCGGGAATTTTGAAGAAACATACCGATTAATGGACGCGGGTTGCAATGCCTTGCTGGACAAAATCATAGAAGAAAAGCTATAATGTGAACGACAGAAGACGGCAAAAAATGCCGTTTTTCGTTACAATTTTGAAAGCGTATCCAACATGCGGAGAAAAAAGAGGAAAGAGCATAATGACCTAATCTGGTCAACAAATGCCCAATCCCCGGTAATCTCTGTAGCTTTGGAAAAGCTTCACTCAGGCGCGATCTAAAAAATACATTAGCGCGTCAGGCAGCTCATTTTGCCAAAAGCCCCACAAATGCTTGCCGTCCTTTTCTCGATAGGAAACCTCGGCGTTCCGCTCGCGCAGCAAATCAGCGCATTGGCGGTTAAGCTCTACAAAATTGTAAATGCCGGTGTCGCTCTCAAACGCATCTTCTTGAAGACCAACCGTCATCCACACCCGCAGATGGGACAGATCACGCTCACGAGCGATAATTTCTTGTGAAGCTTCATAGTAAGCACCGGACAGGCTGATAATACGATTGAACAGTTGGGGATATAGCAAGGCTAAATGCAGAGACACACTGCCCCCTAGTGAATCTCCAGCCAGAATCCGGGACGATGCATCTCTTCTTATAGGATACTTCTGTTCCACATAGGGAATAATCTCTTCTGCAAAACAGGCGGTATACGCCTCAAAGCGATTGCCGAAGGGAGCATACTCCTGAGTTCTGATTTTCGTGTTGACTTCAACGCCGACGATGATGAAAGGCTCAACGCCTTCGTCCAGAATGAGACGGTTTGCCTGTGTTGCTATACGGCCAAAATTGAAAAATTCCTCTCCGTCCTGACAGTACACAACCGGATAGCTCAAAATTTCATTATAGCCGGGCGGTAAATAAATACGGAGTGTTCTGGTTTCGCCAAGAAAGCGGCTGTTTATTTCGTCTTTTAGGATGGTTCGTTTCAAATACCGGGAATCCGTCATTATTTGTCACCTTTCTGGGGTATAATTTTGCATTCGGGATCACAATAAGTTAAGATTACCCTGATTGCAATAGATGTTTAAAATTTCAATCATGTACTAAGCTGTTATAGTAAAAAGTGTTACCTGTTACATACACAAAAATGTGGCGAACTCAAAAAAAATAACTAAATCTTTGACGCAAGCGATATAACAGGTGTATAATAATCCTATAACAGCGGAACTTGATATTCAAATTTTTTTGTTGAGGTGAAGAAAATGAGCAAGGTTCCTTATGAAGTGTACACAGAGGAAGTTGAGGCTCTGTCCGTGCTTTCTCCGGATGGTGAAATTATCAATAAAGATAAATTGCCTGAACTTACAGATGATCAGTTGAAAGAAATTATGTATCGCATGGTATTTACACGTACTTGGGATGATCGTGCCGTTAACTTGGGTCGTCAAGGACGTCTCGGCTTCTACGCTCCGGTATCCGGACAAGAAGCAACAATGATTGGTAGTGAATATGCACTCCAAAAAGAAGACTTTATTGCCCCAGGCTACCGCGATATTCCGCAAATCGTTTGGCATGGCCTGCCATTATATCAAGCATTCCTGTATTCCCGTGGTCATCAACATGGTGGCCAAGTGCCGGACGGTGTTAATGTATTGATGCCGCAAATCATCATCGGCGCGCAAATTTTGCACGCTATGGGTATTGCAATGGGATACAAACTGAAAAAACAAAAACAAGTCGCCATTACATATACAGGTGACGGCGGTTCTTCCGAAGGTGACTTCTACGAAGGCCTGAACTATGCTGGTGTATATAAGCTGCCAGTTATTTTCTTTGTGCAAAACAATGGCTACGCAATCACAACTCCATTTGCGAAGCAAACGGCTGCTCTTTCGATCGCTCACAAAGCGATTGCTGCCGGTATCAAAGGCGTGAAAATCGACGGAATGGACGTACTCGCAGTTATCAAGGCTGTTCAAGAAGCTGCTGAACGCGGACGTAACGGCGAAGGCGCGACGTTGATCGAAGCTGTAACTTACCGTTTCCGTCCACATTCCCTGTCTGACGATGCAAGTAAGTATCGTTCGAAAGAAGAAGAAGGCGAATGGAATGCGAAAGATCCGATTGCCCGTTTTGCGAAATATCTTGAGAAAAAAGGTCTTTGGACTGAAGAAGATACAGCACGCGTAAAAGAAGAAGCTAAAGCGAAAGTGAACGAAGAGATCAAAAAAGCCGAGAAAACAGAAAAAATGACCATTTCTGGCCTGATCGACAGCATGTTCGAATCTACGCCTAAGCATCTGGAAGAACAAAAAGCTGATTTTAAATAATTGAGCTTGAAATAAATCAGAGAGACCGGGTGGGATCCCGATCCGGTCTCTCTTTCAATTGGACCTGAACTGAAACTGATCTGTCAATGTTTAAGGAGGAAATGAAGCAAATGGCACAAATGAACATGAAAGAAGCGATTCGTGACGCACTGCGCGTAGAGTTGAAACGCGACCCTAACGTCCTGCTTTTCGGTGAAGATGTAGGTCATGTAGGCGGTGTATTCCGCGCAACAGAAGGTCTGCAAAAAGAGTTTGGCGAAGAACGTGTATTTGATACTCCGTTGGCGGAATCCGCAATCGGGGGTCTTGCTGTGGGTCTGGGTGTCCAAGGATTCCGCCCTGTAGCTGAAATCCAGTTCGTAGGCTTTATCTTTGAAGCACTCGACCAAATGGCGATTCAAGCATCCCGTATGCGCTATCGTTCCGGTGGACGTTACAATTCTCCAATCGTATTCCGTACGCCTTTTGGCGGCGGGGTTAAAGCGGCTGAGCTGCATACAGATTCCCTGGAAGGACTTCTGGCTCAAACACCGGGTATCAAGGTTGTTGTCCCTTCCAATCCTTACGATGCAAAAGGTCTGATGATCGCGGCTATTCGCGATAACGATCCAGTATTTTTCATGGAGCATTTGAACTTGTACCATGCATTCCGCGCTGAAGTTCCTGAGGATGATTACACAGTTGAGCTGGGTAAAGCGAACGTAGTTCGTGAAGGTTCCGATGTTACAATCATCACTTATGGTTTGATGGTACACACTTCTGTCAAAGCTGCTGATGAACTGGAAAAAACAAAAGGTATTAAAGTCGAAATTATTGACCTGCGTACCGTTAGCCCAATTGACATTGATACAATCGTGGCTTCCATTCAAAAAACAAATCGTGCCATCGTTGTTCAAGAAGCGCAAAAGAGCTCTGGCGTAGCTGCTGAAGTGATTGCACAAATTAACGAAAAAGCAATTCTGCATCTGGAAGCACCAGTTCTGCGTGTGGCAGGTCCAGATACCGTTTATCCTTTTGCTCAAATTGAAGATACTTGGTTGCCAACGCCAACACGTATCATTGATGCGGTTAATAAAGTACTGGAATTTTAATTAAAGCACACCGTAAATTTGGGAGGTTTTAAACGTGGCTAAATTTGAATATAAATTCCCGGAGCTGGGTGAAGGTCTTCACGAAGGCGAAATCATCAAGATGCACATCAAGCCCGGCGACAAAGTAACAGATGAAGATATCATCATGGAAGTACAAAATGACAAGGCTGTAGTTGAAGTTCCATGTCCGGTCAATGGTACGGTTCAAGAAGTATTTGCCAAAGACGGAGACGTCTTTAACATAGGTCAAATCGTAGCTGTAATTGATGCAGAAGGTGAACTTCCTGAACAGGAAGAAGCACCGGAAGCACCAGCTGCTAGCTCTGAGCCGAGTGCTGCTGCACAAGGCGGGGCTGCAGGTACAGCTAGATTTGAATATAAATTCCCGGAGCTGGGCGAAGGTCTTCACGAAGGCGAAATCATCAAGATGCACATCAAGCCCGGCGATAAAGTAACAGATGAAGATATCATTATGGAAGTACAAAACGACAAGGCTGTAGTTGAAGTTCCATGTCCGGTCAATGGTACGGTTCAAGAAGTATTTGCCAAAGACGGGGACATCTTTAACGTAGGTCAAGTTGTGGCAGTAATTGCTGCAGAGGGTGAGCTTCCTGAACAAGAAGAAGCACCGGCTGCCGCTAAACAAGAACAGGATGCTGCACAAGGCGGAGCTAACACAAAACCAGCTGCAACTCCTGCTGCAACAAACAAAGACGTGCTGGCTACTCCTAGCGTACGCAAATTTGCACGTGAGCAAGGTGTAAACATCGCTCAAGTGAGTGGATCTGGAAAAAATGGTAAAATCACTAAAGAAGATGTAGAAGCCTTCAAAAATGGTGGAGGCCAAGCGGCTGCACCAGCAGCGAAAGAAACTGCAAAAGCACAAGAGCCAGCTAAAAAAGAAGCGAAAGCTGCAGCGCCATCTGCACCAGCAGCAGATCCGCGTGCTGAGGAAGATCGCGTACCATTTAAAGGTATCCGCAAAGCGATTTCCAACGCTATGGTTAAATCGGCTTACACAGCTCCACACGTTACGATTATGGACGAAGTGGACGTAACCGAGCTGGTTGCTTTCCGTACTCGTATGAAACCAATCGCTGAGAAGAAAGGCACGAAAGTAACATACCTGCCATTCATCGTAAAAGCATTGGTTGCAGCTTCCCGTCAATTCCCGGCTCTGAATGCCTCGATCGACGAAGAAGCAAACGAAATCGTCTACAAAAAATACTACAACATCGGTATTGCTACAGATACAGACAACGGTCTGATCGTTCCTGTAATTAAAGATGCTGACCGTAAGAGCATCTGGATGATCGCTGATTCCATTCGTGATCTGGCTGTACGCGGTCGTGATGGTAAACTGGCTGCCAATGAGATGAGAGGAAGCACAATTTCTATCTCTAACATCGGTTCCGCAGGCGGTATGTTCTTTACTCCAATCATCAACTTCCCTGAAGTTGCGATCTTGGGAACTGGCCGTATCAGTGAAAAAGCAGTCGTGAAAAACGGTGAAATTGTTGCTGCTCCTGTAATGGCTCTTTCCTTGAGCTTTGACCACCGTATTATTGACGGTGCAACTGCTCAAAACTTCATGAACTATATCAAACAGCTGCTCGCTAACCCTGAGTTGCTTGTTATGGAGGTGTAATCAATGGTAGTAGGAGACGCTTCTCTGGATATTGACACATTGGTTATCGGTGCGGGTCCTGGCGGCTATGTAGCTGCTATCCGTGCTGCACAATTGGGACAAAGCGTATTGATCGTTGACCAATCGGAGTTGGGCGGTGTCTGTTTGAACCGTGGATGTATTCCTTCCAAAGCTTTGATCTCTGCAGCTCATCAATACGAAGCTGCCCAACACGGCGAGTCTTTTGGTATTACTGCTGAGAACGTAAAAGTTGACTTTGCTAAAACACAAGAATTCAAAAACAGTGTTGTTAAGAAAATGACTGGCGGCGTAAGCGGTCTGCTCAAAGGCAACAAAGTTGAAGTTTTCAATGGTGAGTGCATGTTCATCAACGAAAACGAAGCGCGTGTATTCAACGAACATGAATCACCACGCTACCGTTTTAAAAATGCGATTATCGCAACAGGTTCCCGTCCAATCGAATTGAAACCATTCCCATTCGGCGGACGTATTCTGTCTTCTACAGAAGCGTTGAACCTGCCTGAAATTCCAAAAAGCCTGATCGTAATTGGCGGTGGATACATTGGTGCAGAGCTTGGACAAATGTACTCCAAATTCGGTTCCAAAGTAACAATCATTGAAGGTATGGATACCGTTCTTCCTGGCTTCGACAAGGATATGACTTCGATCGTAGCGAAGAGCATGAAGAAAACTGGTATTGAAATCTTCACTGGCGCTAAAGCGGAAAGTGCAGAGCAAACAGATAAAGACGTAACGGTGAAATTCTCCGTTAACGGCGAAAGCAAAGAAGTAACTGCTGATTACCTGCTTGTGACCGTTGGACGTCGTCCAAACACGGACGGTGAACTGGGTCTGGATATGATCGGTGTAGAACTGGATGAGCGCGGACTGGTGAAAGTTGACCACCAAGGACGCACTAGCATTCCTCATATCTTTGCAATCGGCGATATCGTTGCTGGTCTTGCTCTGGCTCACAAAGCTTCTTACGAAGGTAAAGTGGCTGCTGAAGCGATCGCAGGCGAACCGTCTGTAGTAGACTACAAATGTATTCCGGCTGTTGTTTTCACAGATCCAGAATGCTCCAGCGTAGGCTACACTGAGACACAAGCCAAAGAAAAAGGCCACAATGTCAAAGTTGGCAAGTTCTCTTATGGAGCAAACGGTCGTGCCGTTTCCCTGAACGCTACTGAAGGCTTTGTTAAAATCGTAGCTGACGCAGACACAGGTCTGGTACTGGGTACGCAAATCGTAGGTCTGGAAGCTTCCAACCTTATTGCTGAGCTGGGTCTGGCGATTGAAATGGGTGCTACACTCGAAGATATCTCCTTGACTATTCATGCTCACCCTACATTGGGCGAAATCGTTATGGAAGCAGCGGAAGTCGTGCTGGGTCATCCGATCCATGCATTGGCACCACGTCGCTAATCCCAATTCATTATCTTGTTTTTGATTTTCATACATGGAAAGAGAGGCAAGGAGCGCTATATCTGCGTTCTTTGCCTCTTTTTTTCATATTTTAGGATTTTCAGGACGACGATGAAAATTCACACAGTGGATAGTCAATAATGCGTAGTCCATGATAAACTAAATATAGATATGGGTGCAGAATAGCAGGTCTTTTCTAGATTAGAATTTGACGCTGCGGGCTTTGGAATACTGGATGCTGTTCGTTAACGTGAAACGGTTTTACGTTCAGTTACGTCCAGATTTTATGAATACTGGTGTTTATTCATGCTTAAAGGAGAGAAATAAAGTGCGCAATTACTTGGAACTGCTGGAGGATATATTGGAGAATGGAGTGAAAAAAGAGGACCGTACAGGGACGGGAACACTTTCTGTTTTCGGAAGACAGCTCCGCTTTGATCTGGCCAAGGGCTTTCCCTTGATGACAACTAAAAGAGTACATTTGAAATCCGTTATCCATGAGTTGCTGTGGTTCTTGCGGGGAGATACTAACATTTCTTACCTCAAAGAGAACGGGGTTACCATTTGGGACGAATGGGCAGATGAGCAGGGGAATCTGGGCCCTGTGTATGGCTCACAATGGCGTGCGTGGGAAACAACAGACGGACAACATATCGACCAGATTACAAATGTCATTGAAGCGATTAAAAACAACCCGGATTCCCGACGACATATCGTCAGTGCCTGGAATGTGGCTGAAATCGATTCAATGAAGCTCCCGCCATGCCATTTCGTATTTCAGTTTTATGTGGCCGGAGGGAAGCTTTCCTGCATGCTGACCATGCGCTCAGTCGATACCTTCCTTGGCCTTCCTTTCAATATCGCCAGTTATGCATTGCTAACGCATATGGTTGCACAGCAGTGTGGTTTGGAGCCAGGCGAATTCATTTGGTCAGGCGGCGATGTGCATATTTATTCAAATCATATGCAACAAGTGCATACGCAGCTAGAGCGTGATCCTTATCCATTGCCTCAGCTCAAAATCCTTCGTAAACCGGATTCGATATTTGATTATACGTACGAGGACTTTGCTTTTGAGAACTATGAATATCATCCGGGTATCAAGGCGCCTGTCGCTATCTGATTTGGGGGAGCTGTGAGTTATGAGCATTTCGATGATATGGGCTATGGCACAAAACGGCGTCATTGGCCGGGATAACAGTCTTCCTTGGCGCCTGCCGAGAGATATGACATTTTTCAAGGAGCAGACCATCGGTAAAACCGTACTCATGGGGCGCAAGACATGGGAATCCTTTGGTGGAAAAAGCCTGCCTATACGGCGTAACGTTATTTTGACCCGCGATCAGAGCTATCTGGCGGAGGGCGCAGAAGTGATCCATTCTCTGGAAGCAGGTCTCCAATTGGCGGCGCAGGGAGAACTGATGATCATCGGCGGCGCAGAGATTTATTCACTGTTCTGGACACATGCTGATCGGCTAATCGTTACCAGAATTGATGAGAATTTCGAGGGAGATACGACTTTTCCTGAGCTGGATTGGAACGGCTGGAATGTAGTCAGTGAAACTCCCGGTGTCAAGGATGAAAGAAACCCGTACGACTACCGTTTTGTCGTTTACGAGAGGACGAAGTAAGATTGGATACATTTGACCTCGCTCATTTGAAAAATTAATGAACCATATAAAAAATCCTTTTGGCTGTTGATGCAGAAAGTTGCATAAGTTTTCATTACTTTTGTGCTGTATTGTGATACAATAAATCAAATTCAACGAGAATAGACCCTTTCATGATACAAACAGACAAATTCGAATTTAGCTCAAATTCTGAATGGATGAACGGGGTTCATAAGCGAAGAGATGGGGGAACGTAACATGTCTACACCAACTGGATTTATGGAATACACACGACAGCTTCCTACAGATCGGGATCCGGCAGAGCGTATTAAGGATTGGGAAGAATTCCATAAGCATATGTCCGAAGAAGAGCTGCGTACCCAAGGGGCACGTTGTATGGACTGCGGAACTCCTTATTGTCATACGGGAATGGACATTATGGGGGCGACTTTGGGCTGCCCGGTTCATAATCTTATTCCAGAATGGAACAATCTCGTATATCGCGGTTTGTGGAAGGAAGCACTGGATCGGCTACACAAAACAAATAATTTCCCGGAATTTACTGGGCGTGTCTGTCCTGCTCCTTGTGAAGGCTCCTGTACGGTCGGCCTGATCGGGCAATCTGTTACGATTAAGACGATTGAGGAAGCTATTATCGAAAAAGGCTTTGAGGAAGGCTGGATTGTCCCTAATCCGCCTGAAAAGCGTACAGGCAGACGGGTAGCTATTGTCGGCTCGGGTCCCGCAGGACTGGCTGCTGCTGCGCAGCTTAACAAAGCAGGACACAGCGTAACCGTGTATGAGCGTGCGGATCGTGTTGGCGGGCTGCTGATGTATGGCATCCCTTCCATGAAGCTGGACAAAAAGGTTGTTCAGCGTCGTGTGGATTTACTGGAGGCGGAGGGCATTCAGTTCATTACGAATACAGAGATCGGAAAGGATATTCCTACCGATCAGCTGATTGCTGAGTATGATGCGGTTGTACTGTGCGGTGGCTCTACGAAGCCGAGAGAATTCAATATTGAAGGTAGCGATTTGAATGGCGTTCATTATGCGATGGATTATTTGAATGGTACCATCAAGAGCTACCTGGATTCCAATCTGGAAGATGGCAACTATTTGTCCTCTCAAGGTAAGGATGTTATTGTGATCGGTGGTGGTGACACAGGTTCGGATTGTGTAGCTACTTCTTTACGTCATGGCTGTCGAAGCGTCACTCAATTTGGCACACATGCCAAAGCTCCTTTGGAACGTGACCCAATTGCCAATCCTTGGCCACAATTTCCAAACGTGTACTCTCTCGATTATGCACAGCAGGAAGCGAAGGCGATATTCGGGGAAGATCCGCGTGAGTTCTCCATCATGACAACGAAGTTTGTAGGTGATGAGAACGGTAATTTGAAAGAGCTACACACGATTCAAATTCAGCGTATTGTCGATGAAACGGGGCGTAAAATCTATCAGCCGGTTCCGGGTACGGAGCGTGTATTCCCGGCACAGATTGCTCTCATTGCTATTGGATTCGACGGTCCTGAGCAAACGATTGTTGAGCAAATTGGTTTGGAAACTGATCGTCGTTCCAATGTTAAAGCACGTTACGGGAAATATGTTACGAATGTAGATAAGGTTTTTGCTGCTGGTGATATGCGCCGCGGGCAAAGCCTTGTTGTGTGGGCCATTAATGAAGGTCGGGAAGCCGCACGTGAGGTCGATAAATACCTGATGGGCGCTACCGTTTTGGTGTAAATATAAGTTATCCAGTCAAAGCTCCATCCTCGGATGGGGCTTTGTTGCGTTTAAAGGACTAGCGTGCTCAGGTTTGTAAAATGCGAATGGATAACCATTGAATTACGAGATTTTTCTAAAACATTATTTGTTATCATTGTATGTAAAGGATTGTGAATTTAATGTTATATAATATGACTTATAAAATATTTTCCAAATCTCTAAGTCTGTTTTATACAGCGATCATAACATATAACAGGAATGAAGTGTAGCTTTTTTATTGAACAATGAAATTATTTTGCGGAAATAATCAAAAAAACGTTTTATGTGTTATATATAATCACATAAATATAACTCTCGTGGTTATGTGGGGAGTGATTTTAGATGAAAATTCATTTAAAACATCATCCTTTATAGCTCTTACATAGACCTTATAGATAATGACAGTAACTATTAACGTTACAAGGTTTCGTAAATCATCACCTGAGAGAATGATGGTATCTATGGTATAATACACGTATATTGTTGGAGCGCTAGACCAAGTGAATGGACAAAGGAGCTTTCGCCGGGAGAAGGCTCCTTTTGCATGAGGCCCTGCCTGTATTTCATTTACCTTTCGTTTATTACGTGTGAGTCAGGGAAGGGAAGCAGAAGGCCGTCAGGAAGGAATGGAATATGAATGAAGACGTTAATTATTGCTGAAAAACCGGATATGGGACGCACTATTGCGGCTGTTATGGAGCCGAGGGCCAAAAATAACCGTACCTATCTGGAGGGGGAGAAATACATTGTAACTTGGGCGATCGGTCATTTGCTGGGTCTCGCTGAGCCGGATGCATACGATGCCAAATACAAACGCTGGAATATTAAAGATCTTCCCATTATCCCCGAGCAGTTTAAAATTGTACCGAATCCGAAAACAAAAGATCAGCTGAAAATAATTGGTGAGCTGGCCAAACGCTGTAATGCAATCGTGAATGCTTGTGATGCGGGGCGAGAGGGGCAATATATTTTTGCCTTGATTCAACAGCAGTTAAAGCTGCGTCAGCCGGTCAAGCGACTATGGATCTCAGATTTAACGGCGGAGAGTATTGCAGTAGGCTTTGAACGCTTGCGAGATGCATCGGAGTTTGAGTTTCTAACTCAGGCTGCGCGGGCACGAAGTGAAGCAGACTGGTTGATCGGTATGAATGCTTCCAGAGCCTTTACAACACGGCATAACGCGTTACTGTCGGTCGGACGGGTGCAGACTCCTGTACTGGCATTGATTCATGACCGGGAAAAGGAAATTGAGGCGTTTCAGTCTCAAACCTTTTATGACGTGTGGGCAGAGTTTAAGCAAGATCAAACCAAGTATAAAGGTGCGTGGCAAGGAGATCGGTTGACCAAGCCGGAAGAAGCTGAGGCGATAGCAGCGGCAGTTCGCGGAAAAACAGGTGAAATCACAAAATATGATGTGAAGCAGACGAAGGAATATCCTTTCAAGCTGTACGATTTGACACTGCTTCAACGTGAGGCGAATGCCAAGTATAGTTATTCAGCCAAAAAAACGCTGGATGTTGCACAAGCGCTCTATGAGCGGCATAAGGTCATTTCCTATCCGCGTACCAATTCCAACTATGTAACGGAGCAAAATATAGACGGCATGCACAAGGCGCTTCGTATGCTGGGCACAGGTCCTTATTCTGATCTGGTACAGCAAGCGAACCCCAATTTGGTCCATAAACAGAATAAAGCTGTCTGCAATCCAGCCCGTGTTGAGGATCACCATGCTATATTGCCTACGCTGAAAAGACCGGGAACGCTCAGCAAGGAGGAACAAAATGTATATGACCTGATCATCCGCAGGTTTTTGTCACATTTCTTCCCGCCTGCCGAATATAAAATGCATACTGTGATGACCCAAGTGGACAAGCATTTGTTCAAAACAAGCATTAAGGAGCTTCTGTCCTTGGGCTGGAAAGTAGTTTTGAGCAAGGCTGATCAGGATAAAGGCAAAAAGAGCAAAGCACCGAAGAAAGAGGAAGAAGAGGAAACAGACGAATGGACGGACAAAAAGTTTGAGATTGATGCAGGCCGTCCGGTGGATTGTATTCGCGCCGAGATGAAAGAAAAGGTGACACAGCCGCCTAAAAGCTACACAGAGGGCACATTGCTAAAAGCAATGGAGAGCGCAGGCAAGCAGATGGAGAACGAGGAATTACGTGAGGTCATGAAGGATGCTGGATTAGGTACACCTGCGACACGTGCCGCCACCATTGAACGTTTGAAGAAGGTCGGCTATATTGAAATGAAAGGCAAAAAGATTCTCATTACGGATAAGGGGAAAATGGCAATTGACCTGATCCGCAACGCGGGGGTCGACCTGCTAGCTTCGCCGGAGATGACAGGACAATGGGAACGCCGTCTGCATCAAATTTCAAAGGGAGAAGCTGCCCAGGAAAAGTTTATGGATAACGTTAAAAAGTTTACGTTATCCATTATTGACAAGGTGAGGCAGCAACCACCGGCTCCAGCAAACGCTTTTGGCGAGGAAGCGAGGGGCAAGCGTACGGGTAGTAAGGGAGCCACCCGTAGTGGAGGCGCAAGCGGAAGCATCACCACCCAAAGGGCTGCACGCGCTCCGTCACGGCGTACCAACAACTCGGGCGGAGCATCGTCACTGGAGCAAGTGCCATCGGGCGCAGGAGGGCGTACTGCGGCTGCATCGGGTTCAGCTGGGAGTAGTTCAAGCGCGAGAGCAGCGCGAGCTTCGTCCGCCGAGCCGTCGGGCACTTCGCCGGGCCAAAGGCAGGCTTTAGGCAGCTGCCCGCGGTCGAATTGTGGCGGGAGCATTATCGAAGGCCGCAAAGGATATGGATGCAGCAACTACAAGCAGGGCTGCGGCTTTGTCGTCTGGAAGGAATATGCTGGCAAGCAGATTACGGAAACGATGCTCAAGTCTCTGTTGACGAAGGGGCAGACACAGCTGCTATCTTTTAAGCGTAAAGATGAATCGACCGTCAAAGCAAGAATTGTTCTGAATGAACCAGGTACAGGGCAGCTTAGCGTTCGTGAGGAAAACTGATACAGGTACAGAGTATGATTTTCGACAGATTGAAAAAGAAGGCCTTTTTAGCTGTCATCAGATGATTTCTGAATTCATCAGGAGTCATCTTTTTTTATGTTCCGTACCCCAAAATTACCCATAACAGATGCTTGTATAACATTTTATTAAACATTTGTAAGCTTCCAACCGATAAAACAAATAAGGGTTATGCAAAAGTATTTTTTCTAGGTAGTTTATAAAGCGAACTCTATGCATAGCGTTCAAAAAACTTCCCTTAGCGGACTGTGCAAATCAGGAAGTAAAGTTGTGTTATGTGTTTAAAACGTGAACGCGATCGCTTCACATGAAAACTTTTTTAAAGGAGATGATGGAAGGATCGTGGAAGAGAAAACGGTAAATGTAGCAGGCTCACTGCAATTACGCAAGCTGGGCAACTCGGATTTAAAGCTGTCACCGCTTGGGCTTGGGTGCTGGCAGTTCAGCAATGGAAAAGGGATAGTCGGGAAATTCTGGCCGGTGCTGCGGCGGGAGGATATACGGCAAATCGTACAGACCAGTTTAGAAGGTGGAATTAATTGGTTTGATACCGCTGAAGCATACGGTGGCGGACAGTCTGAACAGCTACTGGCGGGCACGCTGAATGAGATCGGAGGACCGCTCGCAGAACAGGCGAATATCGCTACGAAATGGTGGCCGGCCTTTCGCACCGCAGGCAGTATCACAGCAACGATTGATGAACGTATTCGCCATTTGGATCAACGGACAATTCACCTCTACCAGGTGCATTCGCCTTACTCCTTTGCTTCGGTTGGCGCCGTGATGAATGCGATGGCTAAACTGGTTGGGCAAGGAAAGATTAAATATGTGGGCGTAAGCAACTTTTCCGCGCAACAAATACGTGAATCCGATCGTGTGCTGCGTGAGCACGGCCTTCGCCTAGTTTCGAATCAAGTGAAATACAGCCTACTCGACCGGAGAATCGAACAGAACGGAATTCTGGATACGGCCAAAGAGCTCGGCGTGGCAATCATCGCATACTCTCCGTTAATGCAGGGGATCTTAAGTGGAAAATTCCATAAAAATCCTTCTCTGGTCAAGTCGATCAAGGGCCCGCGCAAGTGGACGGCGGCATTCCGGGATTCGGGGCTGCGGAGATCGAAGCCGCTGATTGAAACATTGGAACAGCTGGCTCAACAATATAATGTGACGCCAACGCAGATTGCCCTGAATTGGCTGATTAACGCTCATGGAGAGGACGTATTTGCGATACCTGGGGCTTCAAAAGTACATCATGCCGAGGAAAATGTGAAGGCGATGCAGTTTACCTTGACAGCCGGTGAGATTGAGATGGTCAGCCACGTTTCCAACCAGGTGCTGAGATCGAAGTAATCGTCGCTAAAACACTGGAATATTTCGTTGGGTAATGAACTTCGCCGATACGCTGTCTAACACCACCATGACTAGGGTGATATCGTCCATGTGCGCTCCTAGACGCCTGGTTGACACGAATGCTTCGTTCACAGGCGGAGGGGGGTTCCCTCTTGTTTTCCTGGTTTGATTTTGGCTTTCTCCTAAAAACGTTGGAAAAAGCACGTTTTACTCTTCCGAAGTTACACTCCAACTGTCAGTCACTCCCCGTGTACACTCACGTCGCTATTTTCGGCGAAACGTCGAATGCGAGAGAAGCTTTGGAACGTCATTTTGTCGTAACCTCATAGAATGTCGCTTGTGAAAACACAGATATTAAAAACTTAGAACTAATTGACAAAATGAGATATTTTTCATATTATACAATTAATTTGATATATGTATCAATATTAGGGTGTATACTAGGCGGATCACATATCCATCATTTAGAAAAGCTAAGCCGCTAAAGTTGTGCAGGTTGGTATCTCTGAATCTTGGGAGGGGGGGGATGAGAGGAATTTAGTGGCTCGATATAATGTTTTAATCAGCATCTAACAACGTATTGTGAATATTTATAAAAATAAAACGTTTCGAAAATTCAACCGAACTGATAACAAAGCTTGCTGCATTTTGGTGCTAAGGAACCTAAAGGTGTGGATACAGCGACAGATCATACTTACTTTTTTTGGCACAACCGGGTGAAGTCTGCTGTCTGTTCCTGTGCTTTTATATGGGAACAGGCTTCTTTTATTTGTAGCGGGAAATGACTGGGCATACGGAGTAGAACGCATGAAATGATTAACAACAGGAGGGAATTTTATGCAAACGAGCGTAATAAGTGTCAAGGAGTATCCGTTAAGTTCCTATCAGAAAGATATATGGTTCGAACAGTGCATGTACCCTGGGAAGCCCATTTACAATATTGGTGGGTATGTTGAGGTTAAAGGAAACCTGAATACCGCTATCATTAGCCAGTCCATGCAGTTGTTAATCAGACAAAATGATTCTCTGAGTGCCCGTTTTATTGATAAAAAGGGAGAGCCTTATTTAACATTTCTGCCGGAAGCTGACTATGAAGTTCCGTTTCATGATTTCTCGGTGAAGGAAAACCCAAACTCTTTTTGCATCAACTGGATGAAAAATGAGTTTTTAAAACCTTTTCAACCAGAGGACTGCTATTTTCAATTTGTTTTGTTGAAAGGTGCCCCGAACACATACTTCATTTTACTTAAAGTTCATCATTTGGTGATCGACGGATGGGGATTTGCTCTCTTAATCAGTCAAATGTTTGACAATTACAATAAATTGGTGCAAGGAATTGGCGAAATGAACAGAACGCTCTATTCCTATGCTGATTTTATTTCCGATAATCAGAATTATCTGAATTCTCCGGCCTTTTTAAAAGACAGGGCGTTCTGGCAGAACAAATATCTGACCATTCCCGAGCCTCTGTTTAGCAGAGGCATGGATATCGATGATGGTGACGGTGATTCCGTTTGGAGTGCTCGGCGAACCTTAACTATAAACAAGGCGTTATACAATCAAATGATTGAATTTTGCAAAGAGGAAGGATGCTCGTCGTTCCACTATTTTTTAGGCATACTGTTCCTGTATTTCAGCAAGATTTGCAATCGGACCGAAATGGTGATCGGCGTCCCGGTTTTTAATCGGAGCAAAGCGAAATATAAGCAGACTATGGGACATTTCGCCAACGTGCTGCCGCTGCGGATCAGCCCCGAGAAAGATATAAGCTTCAAAGAACTGATTAAGAGCATCAAACGTGAGCTTATGCAATGCTATCGACATCAGAAAATGTCTTTCGGTGAAATTTACCGGGCGGTTTACGAGAATAGCAATGAGAAAGGCAAACTGTTTGATATATCGCTTTCTTTCGAAGAACAGGAAACGAGAGAAGCATTGATCGGCGCAGCAAGCCGGATTGTAAGTATGCCGCATCATCATGAAAGAAATGCACTCAATCTCCTGATATGGGGACAAGAAGGTGAAGCGGATGTAGCCGTTAATTTTGACTATCAGATACAGGCTTTTGAAAGATTCATCCCCATTGAGAACGTTATCTCCCACTTTGAATATTTATTTGCTCAAGTCATGGAGCAAAGTGAAACTCTTATTTCGCAAATCGAAATCGTGCCAGAGGAAGAAAGGAGTACGCTAGTTCGCGGTTTTAACCATACGGAGGCGGAATATCCGAAGGATCAAACGATCCACGGGTTGTTTGAGAAACGAGCGGAGCAAAGAGCAGATCACCCGGCTTTAGTCTGGGGAGAGCAAACGCTGACCTACTGGGAGCTGAACGAGCAGGCGAATCAGCTGGCTACAGTCTTGAGAGAGCGGGGAGTGAAGCCAGATGATATCATCGCCATCATGGCGGAGCGTTCCATGGAAATGGTCATCGGCATCCTGGGAACACTCAAAGCGGGCGGAGCCTACCTGCCGATAGATCCGAATTATCCGGAGGAACGGATTCACTATATGCTGGAGGACAGCGGAGCGTCCATTTTACTGACGCAAAAGCATCTCCGGGACAAGCTCACCTATCACGGACCGATCATGGATTTGGATGGCGAAAGCCTAAGGCATATAGA
>NZ_JBIYCV010000019.1:0-62391 GCF_044908085.1 Paenibacillus sp. RC73 | reverse complement strand
TTATACAGCCTGACGGCATGTACCAAAATCTCAGCGTTGGATTTTGCAAGCAAAATCCGTACTCACTCGTTGTTCAGTTTTCAAAGATCAAACCTTCATATTCTCTTACTTTGTTTCATCACCGCATCTCAGCGGCGACTTGATTAATATAACATACATTCGGGATTTAAGTCAACACTTTTTTAAAATTATTTTTCAATTTCATTTCAGCGTTATTCTCAAAAAAAATTCCCGGGCTTTAAGGGCCGAGAATTAATGTATCATATAATCGAATTCCCCGTCAACTATATTTTAAAACAAAAGCACTTTTCGCTTGCCCTTGCCAAAAAGCTCCGCATATTAAACAATCCTCGTTCCTTGATTAAACTCTATACACACTCACATAGCCTGTCCAAACAATATCATTTTCAATCCCAGTAAAAGTGCAATTCCGGGCAATCCCAAAACCGTTACAGCCCCCATCGTAACCGGATTAATAGGGATATACACCTGCGTGATCCACCCCGAATAATTAATGACATACAGCGCAATTGCCACCAGAGCCATATGCGCCCCAAACACAGTAAGCCAGCCGATACCCAGACGTTTTTTGAGGATTAGACATGACAGTACCACAACGCAAGCAATCAGAACAAGCCAGACAGCACCTCTCATTCGGCTCTCCGTTTATGAACACGGCCCGCGTCATTGGCATACCCCGGTTCATCTGCAGGCAGGTGGAAACGATGCAACCCTTGCTTTTTGGCACATTTTAAATGTATCTGATATTTACGCTCCGCAGCTTCCAGAACAAAAATGGCATAGTCGATTTCGTCCTCGCCTGTAGCTTCATGAAATAACCGATGCGCTCTTAGCCATTCCGCATGCGAAGCCCGAATCTGGGCAAACAACTCCTGACGATGCTCTGCTTCCGATTTGCCGTGTTCCTGTCGACGAAAATTTTGCTTCACCCGTTCCCACATCCATTCATCCTCCTCACAAGCTGAATTATGTGCACAGTCTGT
Organism: Paenibacillus sp. RC73; assembly: GCF_044908085.1. Lineage (NCBI taxonomy): Bacteria > Bacillati > Bacillota > Bacilli > Caryophanales > Paenibacillaceae > Paenibacillus > Paenibacillus sp. RC73. Next base: position 61,387 of record NZ_JBIYCV010000019.1, on the reverse strand, counting down.
AAGACTACCTTATTCATACTTATTTAACAGAGGACAAACTTAGAACAGGAACCATCTATACCAGTCATATCATCACAAAATAAAAAGGAGCCATAAAGGCCCCCAGATTGTCGAGAAAATCCATAAGATTTATCGGCACTAAAAATATCTATAACGTATAGTTGTACTTATTAGTTCAGCTCTCTGCGGCCTTCCAGCGCTTTGGACAGCGTAACCTCATCGGCATACTCCAAATCCCCGCCTACCGGCAATCCGTGAGCAATACGAGTAACCTTGATTCCAAAAGGACGCACCAGCCTAGAAATGTACATGGCCGTCGCTTCTCCTTCAATGTTCGGATTCGTAGCCAAAATCAGCTCTTTGATGCGTTCATCACTAAGCCTGTTCAATAATTCCTTGAGCTTGATATCTTCAGGACCAATTCCCTCCATAGGAGAGATTGCTCCATGAAGCACATGATAAAAGCCGTTAAACTCCTTGGTGCGCTCCATAGCTACCAGATCCTTGGAATCCTGAACAACACAAATGACGGAAGCATCCCTTGTCTTATCCTGACAGATCCGACAAGGGTCCGTGTCCGTAATATTGCCACAGACGGAACAGAAGTGAAGATTGCGTTTCACATTGACCAGTGCTTTGGCAAAATCAATCACATCGTCTTCCTTCATTTTCAGAACGTGAAAAGCCAACCGGGCGGCCGTCTTAGGCCCCACCCCCGGCAGGCGCGTAAATGCATCAATCAGCTTTGCAATCGGCTCCGGATAATACAATAGTGTGCTTCTCCTTTATGCGCAGTCTAGAACAGGCCTGGAATTTTCATCCCGCCTGTAAATTTACCCATATCATCATTAGCCAGTTCATCTGCTTTGGACAAAGCATCGTTGACAGCAGTCAACACGAGATCTTGCAGCATTTCCACATCATCAGGATCTACAGCCTCCGGTTTGATTGTGATGGAAAGCACTTTTTTATGTCCGTTTACCTCTACAGTCACAACACCGCCGCCGGAAGTACCTTCAATTACTTTTCCGCCAAGCTCCTCCTGGGCTTTCAGCATTTGCTCCTGCATTTTTTTCACTTGCTTCATCATTTGGTTCATATTGTTCATTTCAATCATCTCCTTTAATGAAGTATACATCCAGACACTTTGATTTTAATCCTTTATAACTACCAGATCTTCCCCGAAAAGTTCAATAGCTTCATCAATCCAGGGTTCCTTGGACTTTCCCGGCGCGTCATGCTCCTGCTCCAGTTGGAATTCTTCGGCAGGCTGGTCGGGAACTCCTTCAATCGCAGCATTCCAATCCTTTTGCATCATTGTCACCAGACGATAGGGATGGCCCAACTGTTCATGCAGAACCTTCTCAATGACCTGCTTGTTAGCAGGCTTTTCAGTAGTTTCACGGTGAATGTTGTTCTTAAACGCCACGAGTACACTATCCTCTAATACAGACACTGGCTCGCCGTCCATAAACCATGCATGAACTGTGACTTTCGCTTCTTTGACTCCCTGCAAAATTTGGCTCCACTTACGCCCCGCTGCCGCAAATGCCTCTCCCGACTTCTCGGCGATATAGCGATCTAGCTGCGAAGGAAGCTTGACTGGCGCAGAAATCCGCGGAGCGGGAGCGCGTCCCCCGGGAGCCTGACGGTTCCCCGACGATACATCCTGCCCTGCCCCGGCAGCCAATCCGCCTTGCAACGCGCGTTCCAACTTCTTCTCCAGCTCGGCAAGCTGGCGCTTCAAAACGGCTACATCCTCCTGATTGGCAGCAGCACCGGAATGCTGTGCGGTTGGCTGAGCAGCGGCTCCAACTGCCCCAGGAATGCTGCATAGCTTCAATAGAGCCACCTCAAACAAGGTCTGCGGCTGAACGGCATACTTCATCTCGCTCTGATAGCGATTAAGCGTGTCGATCATGCTAAAAAGCTGCTCCTTGGTAAAAGCTTCTGCCACTTCCTTGAACCGCTCCGGCTCCAGCACGCGCTCTGTCATTTTAGTCGCCTGCGGCACCATCTTAATCATAAGCAGATCCCTGAAATAGTACAGCAGATTTTCCATGCATTTATCTGCGCTTTTACCTTCTTGCATAAAGTTCTCAATCATTTGCAGTACTGTGCCGACATCTTCTTTCAGCAATGCCAAGGCAAGCTTGCCGAATTGTTCAGACGCAATACCTCCCGTCATATCCAGCACCTGCTGATAAGTAACCCGACCGTCTGTAAACGAAGATATTTGATCCAGAACGCTAAGTGCATCACGCATTCCGCCATCTGACAGACGCGCAATGTACTGCAATGCGTCCGAATCAGCCTCTATGTTCTCCTGTCGACATATAAGGTCAAGCCGCTCCGTCTGCTCCTCCAGCGATACCCGCCGAAAGTCAAAACGCTGACAACGCGAAATGATCGTCGCCGGAATCCGGTGCGGTTCTGTGGTAGCCAATATGAACATCACGTGTGGCGGCGGTTCTTCCAGCGTCTTAAGCAACGCATTGAACGCTTCCGTCGTCAGCATGTGCACTTCATCAATGATATAAACCTTGTGCCGTACTTCCGTCGGCGCATATTTGACTTTATCGCGCAAATCACGAATCTCTTCAACGCCCCGGTTGGAGGCTGCGTCAATCTCCTGTACATCCATGACCGCTCCGGCCGTGATCCGTTTACAGGCTTCGCATTCGTTGCAAGGCTCCGGCGCCGGTCCATGCTCACAGTTAATTGCCTTGGCCAAAATTTTGGCCGCACTCGTCTTACCCGTTCCTCGCGGACCGCTGAACAGGTAGGCATGGGACGTGCGATTTTCGCGGATGGCATTCTGCAATGTCTGGATAATATGCTGTTGTCCTACCATGTCCTTGAACGACTGAGGCCGCCAAGCACGGTACAACGCTATATGTTCCAATGCGCGTTACCCTCTTTCCCATTCACTTTCATGAACATTATGTTCACTTCATTATACTATACTCCCGTCCGAATCTAAACCGGACACCTTTCAATTTAAGAGCAAAAGAAAACCGCCTTATGAAAAGCGGTTAAACTAATCCTTTTTAAGGGGATAATAAATCAATTAAAATAATTTTTTGGTCAGAATTATTTCCAACGGCTCATTTTCGAGTAATAAACACCCTGCGTCCCAATATCCTAATTTTCTATAGAAGTGCTGAGCCTTTTCATTTGCCAGAGTAGATGTCATAACCAATTTGAAGCCCTTTTGTTTCATTTGATCTTCCCAAAAGAGGACAACTTGCTTACCTACACCCTTGTCTCGATATTGTTCATCGACCCAAATCATATTCAGGAAAGGTGTGTTGTCCCAAAAGTATCCATACCTCATCCATCCGATATTACTTTCATCTTGATTCCGCAGTATGTATATTTCATTTCCCTTTATTTTTACCTGTATTAAACTCTCTGAAATATGATGGTCATGGTCTCGTATGTATCCATAGTCTGAATCAGTTGCAAAAACAATTCTCATCTTTATCCTCCTTTATGTCATATTAACAACTAATCCATCATTTGTGAATCTGCACGCCAGTTAGTTTAGGAGGAAAAACATGAATGTAATTAAACATCGCCAAACACAAAAAAACATCTTCGCAATGACTGCCAAGATGTTCTAATTCTCTAAATATAAACCGTGCACCTGTTATTGATCGTTGTGATCCGAGCGGCAATCCTGAACAACAACTCGGGCTAGGCTACCCTCCGGCACAAGAGTGCTCTTGCTTATGGCTGCTTCCTTCCGGACCTGACCAGGTTCACAAGTACTCATTGCGGAGGACCCAACCGTCAACATTGTGCGCAGGGACCAGCCTCACATCAACAACACCTCTAACAGGAATTCAACCTCGCTATAGCGGATTGCGAGTTACAGGGCACCGCTACCTCCCCATCTAGCACGGTGAAAATAAGTATATCTCAAGGCCGCACAAAAAGCAAACATCCACAACAAAAAGAGCCCTCTGCAATAGCAGAAGGCTCTAATAACTTTATAACCTGCGGTAATCGATTAGATACCGTATTTCTTCTTGAAACGATCTACACGGCCGCCAACATCAAGGAATTTCTGCTTCCCTGTGAAGAATGGGTGGCAAGCGGAGCAAATCTCCACGCGCAGAGAACCTTTCACAGAACCGGTTTCGAACGTATTTCCGCAAGCACAAGTGACATTAGTTACGTTAAATTTCGGTTGAATAGCTTGTTGCATTGAACTTTCACCTCTTTCCGCCCTGAACATCCTATCAGCCCAGAGTTGTATGAACACATGTTCACATTATAGCACCTGGATATGAGCGTTTCAACAACTCTTTTGTGTATCCAAAAATGGTGTAAAACAGGTGCAGTTCAACCCACTATTGACCGTTCTAGGCCTTGGCAAATTTGGGACGCGCCAGCCCTTGGGGCGGTACGTGGGTGTAAGACCCGATAACGACATCAGGCAGTTCCTCACGGTAAATCTCAAGCATTTGCTTCATGCCAAGGAGCTCCCCTTGGGCAGGTGGAATCAGCTCCAGATAGCTTTCAGGATCAATATTCAGGTTGCGCATCTGAATAAGCTTGAGCTTTGTGCGTTTGGCAAACTCAATCATCGCTTCGATTTCTTCCTCGCGGTCTGTCACGCCCGGAAAAATCAAATAGTTAATCGACGTATATACTCCCTGCTCGGAAGCATAACGAAGTGATTTTTCCACATTGGCTAACGTGTAACCACGCGGCTTGTAATAAGCATTGTAATGGTCGTCCAGCGCGCTAATCGTGCTGACCCGCATCAGATCAAGTCCAGCATCTACGATTCCCCGGATATGATCGTTCAAACCTGCATTCGTATTAATATTGATGTATCCCATATCTGTAACGGAACGGACCTCTTTGATCGAATCTATAATCAACTTGGCCTGAGTAGAAGGCTCACCTTCACACCCTTGACCAAAACTAATGATGGACTCCGGTGTTTTCAAATGCTCCAACATGACTTCCACAATCTCATCGACACGAGGACGGAAGTTCATTCTCGTCTGAGGGGATACAAAACCACTGTCATCCGGCTGTTCCGATATGCAACCAAAGCATCCGGCATTACAAGAATAAGATACCGGAACTCCACCCTCCCAGCGATTCAGGAACGTGTTCGAGGAAGTAAGACACTCATAGCCTAATGCACAGTTGGACAAATGTTGGTACAGCCGATTTTCCGGGTACTGCTCTGTCATCCGCTGCACGCCCTGCTTTACCTCGTGGCGGTCACAGTTTTCCGGATTCCATTTGGACGGATTATCACTCCGCTCTGCCGTTACATAGAAAGCTCCATCTTTCCAGACCACGGCCGAATAGCCGAACAAGGGGAGCTTATACTCCTTATCGGTCTTCACATACCCTGGCAGGCACAAACGTGTAAAGCCTTGAGGTAACAAAGCCCCCACTGCCTGCATATCGCCTGGCAAGGAAACCATTTCTCCGGATTCAGGGTTCATACCGACCGGGCGTGTGTTGGGCAGACTTACCAGCGTAGCTCCTTCCGGTAGCGGAATAAGCTCATCTTCCATGATTTCGACAATCATGTCTGCACTGCGGGCAAGCCCATACAAAGAAGCATGATCGTATACATTGCCTTTTTCGTCGGCATACACCAAATACATTGTGGAGCTCCTTTCGTTCCGTCAAGCGCACACCTTAAACCAATCGAACCTTGACGGCTGCGTGCTTGAGGAACAGATAAATACCTATCATGGAAATGACGATTATCCATAGGCTGATCATTGTTATTCAGGGTAGCTATACTGCTGTTTTTAGTTGGTTGAAGCTGGAACCGATGCTGCGGTGGAACGCGTGGTTCTCCGTTGCGGAGTGCTTGAAGTGCTTTGTGACCCGCCGGACGGTGCCGTTGTATCAAACGAGGCCAAAAACTCTGCGTTATTGCTGCTGTTCCGCAATTTCTTTAGGAAGCCTTCCACAAAATCGTGGCTTTCCGTCATATTTTTACGAATAGCCCAAATGGTATCCAATTCTTCCTTGCCTAACAACATTTCCTCACGCCGGGTACCGGAGCGACGAATATCAATAGCCGGGAATATGCGGCGTTCCGCAAGCTTGCGGTCCAAATGAAGCTCCATATTGCCTGTACTTTTAAACTCTTCATAGATAATGTCATCCATCCGCGATCCTGTATCAATGAGCGCTGTGGCCAAAATAGTAAGACTTCCGCCCTCTTCCACATTCCGCGCCGCACCAAAAAAGCGTTTCGGACGGTGGAAGGCCCCTGGATCAATCCCCCCACTAAGCGTACGACCAGATGCTGGAATAACCAAGTTGTAGGCACGTGCAAGACGAGTAATGCTATCCAGCAGAATAACCACGTCTTTTTTATGCTCTACAAGGCGAAGGGCACGCTCTAGAACCAATTCCACTACCTTGATATGGTTCTCAGGCAGTTCATCAAAAGTGGAAGCAACAACTTCACCTTTAACAGAACGCTGCATGTCAGTCACTTCTTCCGGACGTTCATCAATCAGCAAGACAAACAGCTCAATCTCGGGATTGTTGGTAGAAATGCTATTGGCAATTTCTTTGAGGAGAAGTGTTTTACCAGCTTTGGGAGGTGCCACAATGAGTCCACGCTGTCCAAGTCCGACAGGGGCCAATATATCCATTATTCTCGTAGACAAATTATTGGGGGTAGTTTCAAGGACTAATTTAGTTTGCGGATACAGTGGAGTCAGTGCTGGAAAGTGTAGCCGCTCAGCAGCTTGTTCAGGACTTCTTCCATTGACAGCGTTAACTTGAAGCAATCCAAAATATCGTTCATTCTCTTTCGGAGTCCGGCATTTACCGGATACTAGATCGCCTGTTCTCAAGTCAAACTTGCGGATTTGTGAAGCAGAGATGTAAATATCTTCGGTACTCGGGAGGTAATTGATCGGCCTCAGAAAGCCGTAACCTTCAGGAAGTATTTCCAGAACGCCCTGCATAAACATCAATCCGCTCTTCTCGGCTTGTGCACGCAGGATGGCAAAAATTAATTCTTTTTTCTTGAGCGTTCCGTAGTACGGGATCTGGTATTGCTTGGCCAGCTTGTACAGATCGGTCAGCTTCATTTCTTCCAGATCGGAAATTTGCAGATCCATATAATAACCACCTATTCAATTATTAAGTCCATTCAAAACTAAATGATAGACAATGATATCATAAACGCCATCAACATAATTTTAACCAAAACAAATAAAGTTATGCAGCCATCTGCTTGGATTATACCGAATTATTCCGGTTTTCCGATAAAAGATTGTTAGGTATGGACCTATATCTTGTATCATGCAGCGGCTGCATAGAGCCTATCCATTCTATTGTTCATCCGTTCCGGGAGTCCCAAAATGTACGAAGTTTGTTATTCTGTCTGCCGCCATACGTCCGCGCCCAAAAGACGCAGATTGGAGACGAGATGGTCATAACCACGGTCGATGTATTCGACACCTGACACCTCGGTTACGCCTTCACTTACTGTAAGTCCGGCAATGACAAGCGCTGCACCAGCACGCAGATCGGCCGCTTTGACTTTAGCCGCATTTAGCTTGCCACCTTCAATAATAGCCGAACGACCTTCCACGCGGATTTTAGCCCCCATTCGCACAAGTTCCGGGACGTGTTTAAAACGATTGCTATAAACAAAATCGCTCAGTACACTAACCCCTTGCGCCTGAGTAAGCAAACTGGTCATAGGAGATTGCAAGTCTGTGGCGAATCCGGGGTAAATTAAGGCTTTAACATCAACATGCTCATATGAAGGTGAACCCAGAACACGAATACTTTCGTCATATTCCTCTATACCAATACCCATTTCCTGCATTTTTGCAGTCAGGGCCTCCATATGCTTGGGAATTACGTTGTCAATCAAAACATTACCACGAGTAGCCGCAGCAGCAATCATATATGTGCCCGCTTGTATGCGGTCAGGTATGATGGAGTGACGGCAGCCATGCAGCTCGGACACACCTTCAATCCGGATCGTTTCCGTTCCGGCCCCCTTAATAATGGCCCCCATGGAGTTTAACAAGGTTGCTACATCTATAATCTCAGGCTCTTTAGCCGCATTTTCGATAATTGTGGCGCCTTTGGCACGTGCGGCCGCCAGCATAATGTTAATCGTAGCTCCTACACTGCTGACATCCAAATAAATCTTGGTACCACGCAGCTCTTTGGCATGCAAATGAATAGCACCGTGCTCGTTCGTAACCGTAGCACCCAGTGCTTCAAAACCTTTGATATGCTGATCAATGGGCCGAGGTTCAAAATTACACCCTCCTGGCAAACCGATGATCGCTTCCTTGAAGCGGCCTAGCATGGCTCCCATCATATAATAGGATGCTCGTAATTTCTTAACAGGTCCATTCGGCATGGGAATGGATTTAATGGAGGATGGATCTATTCTCATCTGGCTGCCTTCCCAGGCAACGGTTGCACCAAGCTCCTCCAGTATTTCGGAATACACCGCCACATCACTCAACAGCGGCAAATTGTCCAAAATGACTTCCGACTCTGCCAGAATGGCGGCGGGAATCAAGGCGATGGCACTGTTTTTGGCACCGCTGATGGAAACTGTACCTTGAAGCGGCCGTCCACCGGTGATCATCAATTTTTCCATAAGCTTGAGGGTCCCCCTACTTGTTTTGCAGTCGGTCAAATAATAAACTTTCAACTTTTTGGTGGTTAAAATGGAAAGACACCGGCTAAGCGGTGTGCTTTCCAAGTCAAACTATTCAACTGAACAGATTCAAATCTTCTGTGCAGAACTACTATTACAATCAAGAGATACATTGAACCATGCAGACGCACGGTACATCAACTTATTCTTATGCTTGGTTGTTGGAACCGAACTCACGGATTTTACCGATAACGGTTTGTTTAATCGCTTCACGACCTGGAGCGATAAATGTACGTGGGTCATAAGCATCCGGTTTCTCAGCAAGCACTTCACGAACCACTTTCGCGAACACGATTTGGTTCTCTGTGTTTACATTGATTTTGGAAGTTCCCAGCGAGATTGCTTTTTTGATATCATGCGTTGGGATACCAGTACCACCATGCAGAACGAGTGGAAGTTTGATTGCAGCGCAGATCTCTTCCATTTCTTTGAATCCGAGGTTTGGCTCGCCTTTGTAAGGTCCGTGAACGGAACCCAGTGCAGGAGCCAATGTGTCGATACCTGTTTCGTTAACGATACGCAGACAGTCGTCAAGCTTCGCGTACATTACGTCACCTACAACATCATCCTCTTGACCGCCAACCATTCCAACTTCAGCTTCAACGGAAACGCCTTTGGAATGTGCATAATCAACAACTTTTTTCGTTGTTGCAATGTTCGTGTCGATCGGGCTGTGGGAATCATCGATCATAACAGATGTGAAACCAGCATCGATAGCTTCTTTACATTTTTCAAAGCTGGAACCGTGATCCAAATGGATCGCAACCGGAACCGTAATTTTCATATCATGAATAAGACCTTCTACCATTTTAACAACAGTGTAGAAACCGCCCATGTGGCGTGCTGCACCTTCAGATACGCCCAGGATTACCGGGGATTTTTCTTCTTCAGCAGCGCCCAGAATAGCTTGAGTCCACTCCAGGTTATTAATGTTGTATTGACCTACCGCGTATTTTCCTTCAAGTGCTTTGTTCAACATGTCTGTCATAGATACCAATGGCATGGTTACAGTCCTCCTAAGGGTGTTTGGGTTTGTCTATATTTTAGCCGACATCACATACGGGCTTATTATACCACAACCCATGTTAAATACTAAACAAGCTTTTGCACATCAACACATACGAAAATCACGCCCAGGACGCCGTTTTTTCATAGAATTGTATAAGGAGAGGATTTACTTTCAGTATTTCCCATAAACACAAACAAAAAACCCTGTTGTGTTAACAGAGTTTTCAACTAAAGTGATTCGCTTCGTCACTCCTGAGTTGCTTGTTTACGGCGATTCGCATTTCATCAATATCAAAGGGCTTGGTAAAGTGCATGAGTGCTCCCAGCTCCGTCGCCTCTTTAATCATGTCCAGTTCTCCATAAGCTGTCATCATAATAACCTTGATATCGGGATTCATGGTCTTTAGATGCTTCAAGATTTCAAGTCCGTCCATACCCGGAATTTTCATATCGAGCAGAACCAGATCAGGCGGTTCCTTTTCAACAATTTCAAGTGCAATTTTTCCGTTTGCTGCCTGAAAGGTCTCGTAACCCTCACTTCCGAACACTTCCATCAGCAAAATTCGTATTCCATTCTGGTCATCGACGATTAACACTTTTTTCTTTTCCAATGTTTTAACCTCCTAAGATCTTAAAACGAGGATCATGCAGCTATTGCCATAACAGCGTCCGATGACGTACAATATCCGTCCCATACCCTAAACTATATTCGCTCCTGCAAAAAGAAAATCCTTCTCTTATACATAATTGTGGAATATTCTTTCATAATCAGGAAGCGTGGAATAAAAAAAGACCTCCCTGAGGAGGTCTTACAGGCCACAGCATTAGCCTTGAAGCTGCAATGCCGCCTTAACAAATTCACGGAACAACGGCTGTGGACGGTTCGGACGGGAAGTGAATTCCGGATGGAATTGTACCGCCAGGAACCATGGATGCTCAGGCAGTTCCACAATTTCCACCAAACGTCCGTCCGGTGAAGTACCGGAAATGCGAAGACCTGCCTTTTCAATAACTTCACGATATTCGTTATTGAATTCATACCGATGACGGTGTCTTTCATATACCAGCTCATCGTTGTAACAAGCCGAAGCCAGCGAGCCTTCCGTCAGCTTGCACGGATACAATCCGAGACGCATGGTGCCGCCCATATCTTCGATGTCCTTTTGATCAGGCAGCAAGTCGATGACCGGGTAATCCGTAGCCGGATTGATCTCCGAGCTGTTGGCTCCATCCAGACCAGCCAGGGAACGGGCAATCTCAATGACAGATACCTGCATACCAAGGCAAATACCAAAGAACGGGATTTTCTGTTCGCGAGCATAACGGATGGTGCTGATTTTACCTTCAATTCCGCGATCGCCGAAGCCGCCCGGTACGAGAATACCACCAATGCCGCCCAGCATGTCTGCTACGTTTTCGTCCGTTACTTCTTCTGCGTTCACCCAACGGATTTTCACATCCGCATTGGCGTCAAATCCGGCGTGCGAAAGGGATTCGACCACACTTAAATAAGCATCATGCAGTGCAACATATTTACCAACAATGGCAATTTCAACCTTTTTATCCAGCTTTCTGATCCGTTCAACAAGCCCTTCCCACTCCGTCATATCCGGTGCAGGTGTTGTCAGCTTGAGGTGATTGACTACGATCTCGTCCAAGCCTTCTTCACGCAGATTCAATGGAACCTCGTACAAAGTCGACGCATCGCGGCATTCTACTACTGCGTTAGCATCAATATCGCAGAACAGCGCGATTTTGGCCTTCATATCGGAGGAAAGTTCATGCTCTGTACGGCAAACAATGACATTCGGTTGAATGCCGATGCTGCGCAGTTCTTTTACACTGTGCTGAGTTGGTTTGGTTTTAACCTCACCAGCAGCCTTAATATAAGGAATGAGGGTTACGTGAATGTACATTACATTCTCGCGCCCAACCTCACTTTTGAGCTGACGGATCGCTTCCAAAAATGGCAAGCTCTCGATATCGCCCACGGTACCGCCGATTTCTGTGATAATTACGTCCGAACCCGCTTCACGGCCTGCACGATATACGCGCTCCTTGATTTCATTCGTAATATGAGGAATGACCTGCACCGTACCGCCCAAATACTCTCCGCGACGCTCTTTACTGATTACGCTGGAGTATACCTTGCCTGTCGTGACATTGCTGTTCTTGGACAGATTAATATCAATAAAGCGCTCATAGTGTCCCAAGTCGAGATCCGTTTCCGCACCGTCATCCGTTACAAACACTTCACCGTGCTGGTAAGGGCTCATGGTCCCCGGATCGACATTAAGGTAAGGGTCAAATTTTTGAATCGTTACCTTCAGTCCCCTGTTCTTCAGAAGCCTTCCCAGTGAAGCTGCCGTAATCCCTTTGCCCAAGGAAGACACAACCCCGCCTGTCACAAAAATATACTTTGTCACTGTTTAAAACCCTCCTAAATAAAGTCCAAAATTCAGGCGACATTATGATGTTATCGTAACCCGTTTACACGGATTATCATCCATGAAGAAGGCAGCGGAATCATTTTCCATGCCCGCCGCCCTTAGCCCTCTTTCATGAGTGGAAACACCCTATAAAAAAACAAAAAAGCACTCCCGTAGTACGGGGCACTTTTATACAAAAAGCAAACATATAAGTGAATCAATCATAAGCCCAAGCAATAGTTTACCCCGTGTCCAATCCGCTGTCAAGGAAGTTATCTGTGTTAATTTGCCCATTGAACAAGATTGGAGGGAATCCACATAAAAGCTTCAAATCAGAAGGAGTTTCAAGAAAATGGTCATGAAAAAGGGGAGAATACATCTCCCCTTGCAGCCTGATCTTAACGAAGCGAATCATCGTCTTCTTCCGTCGACTCGTCGTCATTTTCATCTTCAGTGTCTTCCTCATCACTGAGGTCTTCATCGTCTATAACCACGTCTTCATCACTATCATCATCTTCGCCGTCGAACAGCTCTTCTTCGCCATCCTCGTCTTCACTGTCTGCATCGAAGTCGTCATCGGCGCTGTAAGTTTCTTCTTCCTCATGATAGTCCTCTTCGTCGTCATCATCTTCGTCATTAATGATACGAGGACGTTTGGCGCCTGTCAGAGTATCTTCGGATTTATCCACTGGATACCAACGTTTCAAGCCCCACAGATTCGTACCGACACAGGCGAAACGCCCGTCAATGTTGATTTCAGTATATAGCTGAGCGATAACGTCATTAATGTCTTCGTCGGACATGCCGCGCAATTTGGCGACTTCATTCATCAGGTCACGGTAATAATATGGAGTATTGGCCGCTTTCAATACCATAAATGCCAAATCCACCATTGGAGTCTCGTGGACTTTCTCCGGGTCAATCTTCAAGTTGAGTGGGGTACTCACCTAGGGACACTTCCTCTCACACGTAATTCACAAGAACATGTTTCAGAGCATACACGATACATGCAATACTAACATATCCATTATCAAAACTAAGTAAAACCTATTTGGAAGCAAATTGCAAGTTAAACATGGGTATCCGTACAATTTGCAGTAGTATGCCTTGAACAAGGCGGCGCACGTTAAAAAGACGGGGTCCCCCCCGTCTTTCGACTGTACCCGCTCCGGGAGAAGTCCCCAAAGTTGTTGCACAAGAGCTTATGCCCTCCATGTATCGTATGTGTCCACGATCACTTTGACACGACAAGCAGGCCTATTTCAATAAAAAAGGGGCAGGTTTCCCATGCCGCTGCTGACGCTTGCTCATACAATACCTCAGCATGGCTCATCGGAGGGGGACTGTCTCAAATGGACTATCCGGGTTTTTTGCAGCGTTTGCACGAGGGCATTTCGGAGCCGTCCGGCAGTGGACGGCACAAACATATCATTACGTTCGATAAGCCTCACCAATACCGGGAATGCCTGTCCTATCTCAGGAAGCTGAAACCAGAGCTTGCGGGATTACGGCAAGTACAACCGGCGCGTCTGATTCGCGCTCTGATCGCCCCGCTTTCAGGGGGAGACAGGCTGGGCAAATATCACAACGGTGTTACCGTTGAAGAAGATACGCGCATGAGGATACATGGAGGAGCGGCCCACATGCCGAGGACGGAGAAAAACCTGCCCATGCCGTGGGGGGTCAAACAGGTACGCGCATACAAGGCTTGGCCTTCCTCTACAGGAAACCGAATCAGGATTGGTGTGATCGACACAGGAGCGGATTTTCAACATCCTGATTTACGGCATTCTCTTGCCAGAGGCATCAATCTGCTTAATCGGACCATGCTGCCCTATGACGATAACGGTCACGGCACTCATATTGCCGGTACCATCGCGGCATCCAACTATGACGAGGGTATGGTTGGTGTAGCACCACAGGCGCTAATTCATCCTGTAAAAGCGTTTGACCATAACGGGGCCGCCTACGTCTCGGATATTATTCTTGGCATCGACTGGTGTGTATTGAATCGTGTCGATATCATCAATATGAGCTTCGGCATGAAATCACGCAGTAAAGCGCTGCTTGATATGGTAAACAAGGCGTACCAAAACGGTATCGTGATCGTAGCTTCCTCAGGAAACGAGGGTAAGCGTCGGAGTATTGACTACCCCGCCCGTTATTCCCAGACCATTTCGGTCGGAGCTACTGATAAATACAGACGCATCGCGCCTTTCAGCAACCGGGGACAATTTGTAGACGTGTACGCACCGGGTGAAAAGATCATTTCCTCATGGATACACGGCAAGCATCACGAAATGAGCGGCACGTCTATGGCTACTTCCCACGTGACTGGAAGTATTGCCCTGCTCCTTTCACTAAGACCGGAAATGGAGCCTGGAGAAATCAAAGCACTGCTCAAGCGTACCGCTACGCCGCTGCGCCTTCGTAAAAGCACCGGGCGCAACTCTATATCCACGAAACTTGGAGAAGTCGATGCCTTCCGACTGATGCAGGAGGGAACGAAATAACTGATGAAGTAAATGAATTACCTCTAAACGTTTAACGTTGCGCCCGGTCCCAAAGAGTGAATGGCTTTTACAGAGCTTTCCTGTTCGGTCCAGCCTTCTCTTATCAGCTCGTCACGCACAAGATCGGTCTGCGGCTTGGGCGCATGAACGAGCACAACCTGTTTACCAGGCAACTCCTTCAACATTTGCCTCACATCCGATACCCCCTGATGCACCTTGTAAATCAAATGCCGAACTATACAACAGTCATTCTGGCCTGTTTTTTGGTTCATACAATCCAGCAGATGTTTACCAAAAGAACCGCTTGAAGCATGTCCCGTCAAAATAACACCGTTAAGATTACTTTTTCCGCTAGCTTCGCCATCCCCTGCACTCGGCGGATGATCTGATAAATACTGATAGTACCACCGCGCCCGTGGCGAATCCATCATGCCATCCCCGGTTACGATCACAGCCGCAGCATTCAGTTCCAGCAGCCGTACTCGCTCCTCAGCATCACGAGGCACAAAGATCCTGCCACTGTGCAGCACTTGTTCTATCCGCACAGGTGCTTCCAGGCGCAGCCATTCTTTCAAACGGCTCAAACGCTGTAATCCCTGCCATATGTCCGGCTCTACAATCATTGCTTGTTCCGGGAACTGCTCGCTGACCCACACGATCAAATCCTGTCCCCGGCCAAAGGCGGGTACCGGAAGCAGCACATGACCACCAGAAGACAATATCTGTTCCATACCGGCCCGCAGCCGCTCCAGCTTCACAGGTTGCGGGTCTATATCCATGCCATAGGCATTATCCATAATAGAGATATCCACTAACTCGGACTCCAGCATCCATTCAGGCAGGTCATGCGCACCTCCCCAAACGGCCAAGCCCGGTACGTCGGCAGCGAGCAGCTCGGATTCGCGGCTGTAGTCTCCCGAAAAGAATAACCGCTTCCCTTCCATTTCTACCACGTACCACACTGCGCCAGCCAAATGCCCACTGCGTCCCCACATGATCCGTATATCCGGACAAGCCTCCTGCCACACCCCTAACGGCGCTTCATCCTCCAGATAACGGTAAGCAATAGATTCGATATCTCGTTCGTCGTATGGCAATTTGCCGCCTCTTGATTCTACATAAGTATGCCAGGAGCGAAAATAGGAACCTAACTGTTCCGCAGTGGCCTTTGTCGTCCAGACCTCTCCCCGGTATCCATTTTTGTACAGTAAGGGGAGCGCCATTGAATGATCTTCATGTGCATGAGACAGCAATACAGCAGTCAGCCTCTCCGCCTCCTGCGGCGGAAAAACCGGATACTGCCCGGTTCCTTCCTTTTTCACACCACAATCCAGCATGATGCGACGCTGCTTTCCTTCAAAAACATAGCAGGAACGGCCATGTTCGCCCGCTCCGCCCCAAATTCGAAGCTTGGTCATCATCATTTCCACTTTCTTTGCGAGTTTAAGCTTTCCATTAAGATCAGCAGCAGCGTGGTCAAACCGACCGATATGACCGCCATTGCCATACCAAGCGACACCTGCCCCTGTTCGAACTGGGCAAATATGTAGGTTGCAGACGTCTGGACGGATGGCGGCAAAATCAGCAATGAGCCGACCAGTTCGCGCGAAGCAATGGTAAAGGTCATCATCCAGCCTGCCAGCATCCCCGGTAAAATCAGCGGCAGCACAATCCGGCAGAATACATAAGACGGGCGACCGCCAAACACCTGTCCTGCCTGAAAAAGAGCGGTGTCTACCTGCGTAAAGGCGCTTTTGACATACTGGACTGTATAAGGAACAAACAAGACAACATACGTCAGAATGACCATACCGTACGTGTTATACAACGGAATCGGCATCCACGGCGAGTTCCACCATAAAATAAGACCGACTACCATAACAATCCCCGGAACCGTGTTCGGAAGCAAGCTGAATGCATCCACTGTCCGCTGGAGCTTCGTACGTGAGCCGCCAATAACGAGCGCAAACCATGTGCCCAGCACAACGGCAATCGTCGATGCACCCAAAGAGAGAAATACGCTGTTCAGCAGCGCCTCCATGCTCTCTGAGCCCCAAGACAGCAGTTCCTTGTAATAATCGAGCGTAAAATTATCCCAAGCCAAGCCGATCCCTCGCAGCTTCATGGTGGAAGCGGCGATAATTGAAAAATAAGGGATACCAATGGACGCCATTAGCAACAATAGAATGAATGCGATACTCAGTCCCGTAGTCCAGCCGGATACACGAAGACGGGAAGGACGAGAGCCTTTACCACCTATCAGCCTGTATGTGTACTTACGGTTGATCACCGATTGCACATACCATACGAGCAGACAGGCAGTTAAAAGCACCGAGGCCATTGACGTGGCCTTGCCAAAATCAATCGGCCAACTGGAAATGTATTTGTGAATTTCCGATGTCATGACTTCATACCCGATACGTCGTCCAAAGGTGGCGGGGGTTCCAAACTCGGCAATCGTTTTGACGAAAATAAGCAGTGCGCCCATCCCGTAAGCCGACAGCAGCAGCGGTAAAATGATCCGGCGGAACCTGTACAGAAAGCCGCCGCCCATAACGGCTCCGGCCTCTTCCAGACTGCCGCCAATCCTAACCAGCGCACCGCGCAGCAGCAGGTACAGGAACGGAAACAGATGTAGACTCATGATCATCACCATGCCGCCAAAGCTGAAAAAGAACGGGGTCAAGAAATGCAGGCTCGGAAACAACTGCTCCAGATATCCGTTTTTTTGCATAAACAAAATCCAGCCCATGGACCCGATATAGGGCGGGGTCATAAACGGAATCAATAGCACCACATCCAACCAGCGCCAGCTAGCGAGACGCGTGTTGGACATGATCCACGCGAGCGGAAGTGCAAGCACCGTCGTTCCGGCAATAACACAGATGCCTAGCCAGATCGAGCCGAACAGCACACCCGCAAATCGGGATGCAGCCAACGTCTGGAAAGGCGCAGACCATTGTAATTGTCCGTCTACATACACACTTTGGATGAAAATTTGTAGTAACGGCAGCACGATCAGTAAAGCAAGCGCGATCAGAGCAAGTATTAGACTCCACGCTCTGATCTGTTTGGCGGATGAGACCCCCATCCGCTTACTTGAACATTTGCGTGAACTTCTCTGTCACGTCAGGACCATGCTCGCCCATCCATTCCCAATTGGTTTTCAGCAACGGAATCTCATCCAGATTGGCGCGCTTATCTGCTTTGACATCCGTGCGGCCCGGAAGCAAGGAAGCGTCCGCTACCAGCTTCTGTGCCTCGTCCGACAGCAGATAGTCAATGAATGCCTTGGCATTCTGCTCATGCTGCGTCGATTTGAGAATCGCCGCAGGGCGCGGGCTGATGACTGTTCCTTCCTTCGGATAAACAATGTCGATCGGCTCGCCTTTGGCTTTGGCCTTGTAGGTCATGTAATCAACCGCAGCAGCGACCATGCTTTTGGCTCCGGTAATGACCGGGTCCAGCGCTTCCTGATTGGCTCCAGCCATCGCTACGCCGTTAGCCTTGTACTGCTCGAACAACGTCCAGCCCCCATCGCCATTGGCACTCAGGTAGCCTGTCATAAAATCCAGCGCCGAACCAGACAGCGACGGATCAGGAATGTTAATTTGGTCCTTGTACTCCGGCTTCGCGAGATCGGCCCATGAAGTCGGCGGTGTCTTCACCAGCTTGGTGTTGTACGCGATACCTAATGCGGAAGCACTGGTGCTGAAGTAGTTGCCTTCCTTGTCAGACCAATCGGGATTCAGCTTGTCCGCGTTTTTGGCATCCGGGTAAGGGAGCGTGAGGCCGTCTTTTTTCAAGCCTTGCACGGACGGAAGAGATGCCAGTACCACCACGTCTGCTACCGGATTCGCCTTCTCAGCTTCCATGCGGGCCAAAATTTTACCTGTCGTTCCCTGGAACAGCTCGACCTTCACTCCGTTTTGCGCCTCATACCCCGCTACCAGCTTTTTTGCCAGTCCGTCAGGACCTGCGCTGTAGACAACCAGCTTCTGATCGGTTGATGCCGCCCCGGCTTGTCCTGCTGATCCGGGGGCTTGCGCTCCATCCTTGGATGGTGTAGCCGTTCCACAGCCTGCGACAGCCAGTCCAAAGGTCAATGTTAATGCGAGCATCGCGCCCTTTTTCCAACCTGTACGAAAAACGTGCTTGTTCATCATCTTGTGTTATACCCCTTTTCCCTATGAATCGAGTTGGTGGATGTGTTGCGGTGATACCCAAATTTGCTTTTGTTCCCCGATAGGCAAGCGAGTGGAATGATATGCAGTCCATAGCTCGCCGTTCTCTGCCAGTATGCGGATTTCATAACGGTCCCCAACATAGCTGATATGACGAATCTCCACTGTAAAAGAGCGCTGATCCACTTGATCCTGTTCCCAGCGGACATGCTCGGGACGGAATAGCGTCCGTTCCGGCTCCAGCCAGTTCGATTTACCGATGAACCTAGCCACCTCTGGATGAGATGGGCGACCGTAGATCATCTCCGGTGTACCGGTCTGCAAAATATGTCCGCTTCTCATGACGACCACTTCATCGGACATTGACATGGCCTCGATCTGATCATGGGTGACGTACAGGGCAGTCAGCCCCAGATCGCGCACCAGCGACAGCATTTCGATGCGCATCTCTTCGCGAAGCACCGCGTCCAGCGCACTGAGCGGCTCGTCAAACAAGACAAGCCTCGGCCGAATGGCGACCGCGCGGGCAAAAGCGACCCGCTGCTGCTGGCCACCAGACAGCTGATGAGGATACCGATCCTCCATCCCCGACAGTCTGACTTTGCCCAGCGCCTCCAATACTGCTGTTCGCAGCTCCTTGCCACGCACGCTACCAGAACCGGGGCCTTTTCCATGCTTGTTCGCACGCAGGCCGAAGGCCACGTTTTCAAACACCGTCATATGCGGCCACAGCGCGAAATCCTGAAACACCATGCCGAAATGACGAAGATGCGCGGGAATATCCTTTTTGCGTTCAGCCGAAAAAAGAACTTCCTCTCCCATCGTGATCGTGCCGGTATCGGGCGTCTCCAGCCCTGCGATCATGCGCAGAAGCGTTGTTTTCCCGCAACCGGACGGACCGAGCAGTGTCGTGAATTGTCCCCGCCGTACGACCAGATTCGTCTCGTGCAATGCGGTCATATGGCCGAAGGTTTTACTCAACCCGTGAATATACAAATCCTGATTCATCGCATTACCTGCCTGTTCTTATGACTGACCCCAGTGTAAAGCTTGAATTCGCAGCCTGTGTTATTGGAAAGTTAAAACAAAATTAATTATTTCAATGAATTGTGTTAATACTCATAGATTTAATCTATATAGAGGGGATTGATACCGCCGCGCATGGAGCGGGCATGAGTTTCCGATCAACCTGAAAGCGAGGTATTCCAAGTGAATTTAAGTCTTTTGAAGCTGCATATTGTTGAGTTGCTGGACAAGCACCATAAAATTACCACAGTAGCCGAGCTTCTCGGCCTGAAACAACCGACCATTACCTTTCATATGAGAAATCTGGAGCAGGATTTGGGGGTGAAGCTGTTCGACACGCGTATGGGCAAAATCATCCTGACGGATGCCGGGCACGCGCTGCTCCACTATGCCGGCAAGATTAATGCGCTCGCCGCCGAGGCGGAGCGGGTTGTATGCGAGTTCGACACACTCCAGCGGGGGAGCATTCGAATCGGCGCAAGCTATGTACCAGCTACCTACGTGCTTCCTGCGGTGCTGCACCGTTTTGCCCGTGAACATCCGGGAATTCATATTGCCTTGTCCGTGAAAACTGCTCCGGTGATCAAGGACATGCTTGCCCGTCACGAAATCGACCTTGGCGTTATTTCAACAGAGCCGTTTCAAGTGCCCACGCTGGTATCGGAATCCTTGGGCGAGGATGAGCTGGTACTGATCTGCGCACCTGATCACCCGCTCGCAAGCGAAACCGATTTAATACCTGAGCGAATCGCTTCTTCCTCTTTCGTGCTGCACGGCAAGGATTCTAGCACACGCCAAATGACCGACAAATGGCTGGAGCATGGCGGACGCCGCCTCCCCTCCTATTTGGAGCTGGATTCGCTGGAGGCGATCAAACAGGCGGTCATGCTGGGAGAGCACGTCTCTTTCGTCTCCCGCATAGCTGTGCAGTCCGAGGTTGAACGCGGGATGCTGGTCATACGGCCCATTCCGGGTCAACGTGGGGAGCGGTACATTTATATGGTTAGCAATAAGGACCGCCACCGCTCGGCCCTAATCCGCCAATTTGCTGAATATTTGTTAGGGAACCAAGAATAAATCTTACCTGTCATATAGAAATTATGTTATTTTTTAACCGGAGTACCAGCTTGCCTTGACATACGACTGACATTACACCCGTAAAGTGTAGCGTGTACCCCCCATTCGGACGAACAGGAGATGATTGAATGAAAACTGGTCTTCGTATCACAAAGGCTTTGTCGGTATTCACCTTAAGTGCAGTGCTGCTTGTAACGGGATGGAAAGGTGCCGAGCCTGCACAGGCTGCCGCCAATGCCACACCAAGCTATGAGGTAAAGCTGCTGCTGGATACAGCTCAGGTGCTCAATGCGGACGGCTCTTTGAAAAGCAGCGTAGCCAACGAATTTCAAATTAGCGAAGCTGCGCAACGATTGAGCGTCGAATATTTTGACACGGATCAACTGCAATTGAACAACGAGGGCTGGAATGTCAGATTTCGCAAAAAAGAAGATAAAAAGAATTATGAATTAACCTACAAGAAGCGGTACACGGTCACGAACGGAGATATCAACGCGGCTCTCAACCAAGCGAATAAAGAAGGCTTCAGTGCATCCGACGATAACTACGATGCTGAGGTGGATTGGGGTTATAGCAAGCAGACGCTGAGCTTTTCCAATGATAAAAAAACGAACGCTTCCAAAGGATTAACTCTTCCTTACCCGGACCAGGCGTTAAAGCAACTATTGGACAATCTTCCGGGCAAGCTGCAAAACTGGAAAACCAGCAATTGGGGCAAACAAACCCTGGCAGACTCCAGAGTACGCGGTCCTGTACAGGTCAGCAAATATGGAGGAAGCTTTCAAGGATTGGATACCGACGTTGAAGTCTGGCCTATCCGCAGTGCGAACGGATCAGGTACAGATACCATCATTGAAATCTCCTTCAAAACCTCGGACTACAGCGTTGCCGCCAGCAATCGTACCAAGCTGATCAATCTGCTGCAATCCAAAGGATGGCTGGTTCCTGCCGATTCCCTGAAAACGAATTTGGTGCTGGAACGCTACTAAGCTGCTCGAACCAAAAAAGGAACCGAACGTGCCACCCTGCTGGGGATGGTACGGACGGTTCCTTTTATCGTTAAAGTGGTTTGCTTACATGCGTTCCGGTGCAGACACGCCTACCAGCTTCAGCACATTGGCAATGGTGGTGCGGACCGCGCCAAACAGCGCCAAGCGGGCCTGCGTTTGAGCGGCATCCTCAGTGATAACGCGCTCTGCTTTATAGTAGCTGTGGAACAACGATGCCAGCTCGTAGACGTAGCGAATCATACGGTGTGGCGCAAAGCTCGCAGCCGCTACCGATACTTCCTCCGGCAGCTCGCCGATTTTGCGCAACAGGTCGTACTCATGCTCAGCCGTCAGTTTGGACAGATCAACCTCTGCCAACGGCAGTACGGCAATTCCTTGCTCCTCGGCTTGACGGTATACGCTGCACGCCCGCGCGTGGGCATATTGCACGTAGAATACCGGATTTTCATTGGAAGTGGAAATCGCCAAATCCATGTCAAAATCCAAATGTGAATCCATGCTGCGCATCGTGAAGAAGTAACGGATCGCGTCTACGCCCACTTCTTCCATCAGGTCTTCCATCGTCACGGCCTTGCCGGTACGCTTGGACATTTTTACCTTTTCCCCGTTTTGGAACAGGCTGACCATTTGGGCAATCAGCACTTTGAGCTTATCCGGGTCGTTGCCCAGTGCTTCCATAGCTGCTTTCATCCGTGGAATGTAGCCGTGGTGATCCGCTCCCCAAATGTTGATGATTGTGTCATACCCACGGGCATATTTGTCGCGATGGTAAGCGATATCCGGGGTCAGGTACGTGTATGTACCGTCATTTTTGATTAAGACACGGTCTTTATCGTCGCCGTACTTGGTTGTGTTCAGCCATGTGGCTCCGTCCTTCTCGTAAATCTCCTCACGGTCACGCAGCTCGTTCAGCGCTTTAAGCACTTCACCGTTCTCATACAGCGATGTTTCGCTGAACCAGGAGTCAAAAGGTACACGGAACAGTTCCAGATCGCGCTTGATCTTGTTCAGTTCCTTTTCCAGACCATAGTCACGGAAATAAGCTGCGCGGTCGCCTGGTGTCAAAGACAGCAGGGAATCGCCCTTCTCGGCCACCAGTTCCTTGGCAAAGCCGATGATGTCCTCACCGTGATACCCGTCCTCCGGCATCTCCGCAGGCTGTCCCAGCTCTTGCAAATAACGCGCCTCAATTGAGCGGCTCATGTTGTAAATCTGGTTACCCGCATCATTAATGTAGTATTCACGAGTTACTTTGTATCCAGCAAAATCAAGCACATTGCAGAGGGCATCCCCTACTGCCGCACCGCGCGCATGGCCCAAGTGCAGGCTACCTGTCGGGTTCGCACTGACGAACTCGATTTGTACCTTTTTGCCTGCACCTTCCTGCACACGTCCGTAATCTGCTCCCTGCTCCTGCACCTGTTTAATGACATCATACAGATAGCTCTTGTTCAGGCGGAAGTTAATAAAGCCCGGTCCGGCAATTTCCGCGCTTTCAATTGAAGCGGCAGCCAAGTCCATATTTGCGATCAAATCTTCTGCAATTTGACGCGGGTTTTTCTTCGCAATGCGGGTGAGCTGCATCGCAGCGTTTGTAGCCAAATCACCGTGCGACTTGTCCTTCGGCACCTCCAGCGTAATCGTCGGCAGCTCTTCGCGGCTCACGATTCCGGCAGCCAGTACCGCTACCTCGATAGCTGAGGTCACCTTTAGATTAATGAGTTCCAGTGGATTGCTTGTCATGATTGTTGCTCCTCCTGTATATGCAAACTGATGGCAAAATGCCCCGAGAAATCCTCAAATACGTACAGATCATAAGTCCAGCTCACATGTCCGGTAAACCCGTCCATTCGAATATCGAGCTTCTGCGTATGCGCAGACATGTTCAGGCTTAAATAAGGCGATCGGTAAAATCCAGGCAATCTTCGTCCCAGAGCAAACGACTGCTCTGATTGCACTTCGCCGTGACGGATCAGCTTCAACTCATCCGGTCCGATTTTGACCGTGTTCCGTGTCGTTCCGCCCTCAGGTCCCTCTTGGGGCTCATCGTACCTTATATATAGATGCTTCCCACGCATGATGGCTTCTCCGGGAAGCTCCTGCACCACATCTTCTCCGTCGTGATGACTATGAAGACGGATTTGGACCTTTGCATTGTGTGGCATGTGTTCAAACTCCATTCTATCGCTATCCTACTGTACTACTATATCCAGTTCCCGTTTGCAATTCAAATGAGATTTTACAAAAAGATGCTTTCATCCACAAAAAAACAGCTACTGTGGAGTGACTCCATCGGGTGCTTGGCTAAAGCTTTCGATAAATCGGGAAGCCAGAGAAGACATGTACTTATCCTTGAGCCAGACAGCCGCCACACGAGTATGCAATTCTTCACACATAATTTCCTTCACAATTAACTGGTTATTGCTGCCTAGAGACAGCGCGGACCGCGAAATCATACCGATACCCAGTCCTTCATTAGCCCAGTGAAGCGTAGTGCGGGCATCATCGTTTTTGCAAAAGAAATTCGGCTCAAAGCCATGCTTCATGCAGGCATCGTGGATCAATTGCTCAAAGCGGCGGTATATGATTAGCGGTCTGTTTTTCAAGTCAGACAGTGGAATCGTCTTCTGGTCAGGGTTCCAGTCATGCTCTTCTGTCATCACCGCGACCATCGGCTCGGAGGCTGCATATCTGCACCCCAGATCGGTGGTGTTGAACGGCGTTCTGACGATACCGACCTCTACAATCCCCTTGTTCAACAGATCGAGGATCATGAACGTGTTTCCCTCATGAATTTCAAATTTTACGCCCGCATAGGTTTTGTGAAATTCGGAAAGCCTGTCTTTCATCAGAGCTGCGCCGGAAGAAGAGACGGTTCCAATCGTGAGCGTTCCCTTCATACCCATAGCAAAATCGTTTATTTCCCTCGTCGTGGCATCCGTCAGCTCCAAAATCTGCTTGGCCCTGTTCTGCAAAATGATTCCGGCCTCTGTCAGATGAATGCTTCGCGAGCCTCGATGCATGAGCTTTACACCAAGCTCCTCCTCCAGCTGCATGAGCTGCTGACTGAGGGGAGGTTGTGCGATTTGCAGCTTTTTAGCTGCCGCTGTGATTTGTCCCGCCTCTGCAATCGCCAAAAAATACTTGAGATGTCTCAATTCCATCATGGACCTCCGGTACTGATATATGTAAAACCTATACCTCTAATATATATTAAATATTATTCATATGGTTTGGGATATGCCATAATCATATTCAGTTATCAGATTGGGTCAACGGGCTTTATACAATATTCAGGTTAGGTGATGGTTTATTTGCTGAAATTTGCTGTTTTTTTGAAGCCTTATAAGAAGGAAAGTATTCTTGGACCTCTGTTTAAACTGATTGAGGCGATTTTGGAATTATTGCTGCCCACCATGGTAGCCCTAATGATCAATCATGGTGTTGGCAAAGGAGATACCCATTATGTTTGGCAGATGGGTCTTTTGATGTTGCTTATGACCGTGCTGGGCTTTGGCAGTTCAATGGTGTGCCAGTTCTACGCAGCCCGGGCCTCTCAAGGATTCGGAACGACGCTGCGCAATACGATGTTTAAGCACATTTCATCGTTCTCTTATGCCGATCTGGATAAGTTTGGTACACCCTCACTCATCAATCGGATCACGAACGATGTGAATCAGCTCCAGACGGCTGTGGCGATGCTGATTCGTCTGGTCATTCGCGCTCCTTTTATTTGCATTGGGGCTATTATCATGTCGATGATCCTGGACTTTCGCCTCGCTTTGGTACTGTTAGCGGCTACGCCAATTCTGGCTTTGATCCTGTATCTGGTGATCACGAAGGCTTCGCCCCTGTACCGCCAGTATCAGAAAAAGCTGGACAACATCGCTCTTGTGCTAAGCGAAAATCTTACAGGGGTAAGAGTCATACGAGCCTTTGCCAAAAGAGGAACCGAACGGGTCAAGTTCAATACAGCCTCGGATGACCTGACCCAAACCGCCATCCGTGTTGGGCGCATTTCCGCTTTGCTCAGCCCCGCCACACTGCTGGTGGTCAACGGAGCCATTATTGCGATTCTGTGGGTCGGCGGCATTCATATTCAATATGGATCTCTTACTCAAGGGGAGATTATTGCTTTTATTAATTATATCACGCAGATCTTGCTGGCTCTGATCGTGGTGACCAATCTAATTATTCTGTTCACCAAGGCTGCAACCTCGGCTGCACGGATTCAGGAGGTTCTGGATACACAAGCTTCGATCTCCGATGTGACTACGGCTACAGGCCGGGCTGGTTCAGATGAGCAGGGCACCGTACCGGCCATCGCTTTTGATCACGTCTCCTTCGGATACAACCAAACGGGACAATTGGCGCTGAGCGATGTTACCGTAGACATCTTCCCCGGTGAAACGGTCGGTATCATCGGAGCGACGGGTTCGGGGAAATCTACATTTGGGAATCTCATTCCCCGGTTCTATGATGCGGTGAAGGGGCATGTTCAGGTCGATGGCATCGATGTTCGCCAATATAAGCTTGAGCAATTGCGGCAGAAAATCGGGATTGTTCCACAGAAGGCGCTGCTGTTTACCGGCACCATAGCGGATAATATTCGTTGGGGTCATGAACACGCCACCGATGAGGAAGTCGCCCGAGCCGCAGCCATCGCGCAAGCGGATGAGTTCATTTCCAATCTGCCCGAAAAATACGATGCTCCGATTGCCCGGGGGGGCCTTAATCTGTCGGGAGGTCAAAAGCAACGTCTAACCATTGCCAGAGCTATTGCAGGGAATCCGCAAATCCTCATTTTGGATGATTCATCAAGTGCACTCGATTTTGCAACCGATGCCGCCTTGCGTAAATCGTTACGGGAAAATAGCAGCAGCATGACCGTCCTGCTTGTCTCGCAACGGGTCAGCAGCGTACAGCATGCTGATAAAATTATTGTGTTTGATGAAGGGCGGATTGTCGGTGTCGGCACACACGAACAGTTGATGAGCAGCTCAGATGTATATCAGGAAATTAACCATTCCCAGCTCTCAACGCAGGAGGTAGACCAATGAGCGGTAAAGAAACCTGGAGAAGATTGTTAACCTATGTGGGTCAATATAAAAAATCAGCATTTTGGGTCATTGTCAGCGCAATTCTCAGCGTGCTTGCCAGTCTGATCGGTCCCTATATGATCGGTCAGGCCATCGACCATATGGTAGATAAGGGAGTGGTGGATTTTAGAGGAATTGCGCACATTCTTGCCGGATTAGGCATGGTGTATGCCGTAGGCAGCTTGTTTAGCTGGCTGCTCACCTATTTAACGAACCGTATTGCTTATCAGACGGTCAATGATATGCGGCGGGAGTTATTTGATCATTTTAATATCCTGCCGTTAAGCTTCCACGACAATCACCCGCAAGGTGACAGCATCAGCCGTTTTGTGAACGATATGGACGCTGTGTCAGATGGATTGCTGCAAGGCTTCTCTACTTTGATTACCGGGGTTATTACGATTATAGGCTCGATTGTGCTCATGCTGTATATCAGTCCGATCATGACGCTGGTCGTGCTGGTGTCAGCCCCGGTTACGTATGGCGTGGCACGGTTTATTACCACACGATCCCAACGCATGTTCCGCGAACAGGCCCAAATTTTAGGGAGTCTGAATGGTTATGTGGAGGAAATGATTGGCGGACAGCGGGTGGTTACAGCCTTTCATTATGAAAACCGTTCGTTTGAGGAGTTCGCCGCCAGAAATGACCAATTGTATCAAGCCGGGGTGAAATCACAGTTTTATGGATCATTGTCCAATCCCTCCACCCGGCTGGTGAACAACATGACCTTCTCGGTCACGGCGATGATCGGTTGTATATCCATCATTTTGGGTGTGATTTCGGTAGGGGGATTATCAAGTTTTCTGATCTATACGAATCTGTTTGCCAAGCCTTTTAATGAAATTACGGGTGTGCTGACCCAATTCCAAGCGGCTACGGCTTCTGCCCAGCGCATATTCGCTATTTTGGACTCACCCCCTGAGCAGCCGCAAAAATCGAACGCCGTACAATTGGAACGCAGCAAAGGCACAATTCTTTTTGATCATGTCAAATTCTCCTATACCTCGGAGCGTACGCTCATTACGAACTTTAGTCTGGAGGTTAAGCCGGGTACCCGTGTTGCGATTGTCGGGCAGACCGGAGCTGGTAAAACAACGCTCGTTAACCTGCTCATGCGCTTTTATGATGTGGACAGCGGTTCGATATCCATCGACGGGGTGAATATCAACGATATGAGCCGGGACAGCCTGCGGACTAATTTTGGCATGGTGCTTCAGGATACATGGCTGTTCAGCGGTACGATTCGGGACAATATCGCTTACGGAAAGCCGGAAGCGACCGAAGAAGAAATTATCGCGGCTGCGACGGCTGCCAATGCACATAGCTTCATCAAGCGGCTGCCACATGGCTACGATACGGTCATCAGCGGTTCAGGCGACAGCCTGTCGCAAGGTCAAAAGCAGTTGCTCACCATCGCTCGGGTAATCCTCGTCGATCCACCTATGCTCATTCTGGATGAAGCGACCAGCAGTATAGACACCCTGACAGAAGCGCGTATTCAGAAGGCGTTTATGAAAATGATTGCTGGACGCACCAGCTTTGTGATCGCCCACAGACTATCGACCATCCGCGAAGCGGATCTGATTTTATATATGAAAAACGGTGATGTCGTCGAAAGCGGAACCCATGAGGGCCTGCTTGCAAGCGGGGGGCATTATGCCTCGCTCTATAACAGCCAGTTCACTACGGCCTAGCAGACTGACCGGATGCGGTCCAGGTGAACTTAAACGCGAGGTTGGCTGAACGCCGTGAGGGCTACACACGAGCAAAAATTGCCCTTATCCAACGTATTGTCAACCTGGCTCGAATAGAACGGGGACTCCCTCTTCAAAAAGTATGAGACTAGTTGTGATGAACAGACCCGTTCCTCTCCTGATCAATTCCACTATTCTGCCCAATGGTTAAACAACGAAAAAGGAGCCAAATAAGCTTGTCTCCTTTTTGGCTCCTTAATAACTAATCCTCGTTAGTTTATTTTGAAGTACCTCTTTATAAGTTCCACGGTCGCTCCAAAAATATATTTTTCTTTGAAAAATACCCTTTCATATTATATAATAAAAAATACGAACAAACGTTTCGGTTTTATCTAAACCTTGAGGTTTTGTGTATAGCCGACACCTATACATTGGTTTATATTTGGAGGCTGGATATGGATATTAATGAATTTCAACAATGGGTAAAGCAGTATTACCAGGAGAGAAGCTGGTCGGATTTAGATATATTCGTCCGAATTGGTTTCTTGGCAGAAGAAACGGGAGAGGTTGCGAGAGCCATTCGCGCCCTGGAAATCGGCAGAGACCGTCCTGATGAGATCGATGGTTCATTCGAGGATAACAAGAAACATTTAACTGAAGAACTTGGAGACGTACTGGGTAATCTTATCGTGATCGCCAACAAGTATGACATCACCTTGGAAGACATATTTCGGACACACCAGCAAAAACTTGCAAAGAGATATTCATAAGGGGGATCTAATATGAAAAGCATTGCTGTTTTCTGCGGTTCCAGTGATGGAGCGTCTACGATTTATCGAGAGCATGCTATTGCTCTGGGCAAGGCACTTGCCGAACAAGAGATAAGCTTGGTTTATGGAGGAGCAAGCGTTGGTTTAATGGGTGCAGTAGCTGATGCGATACTTCATGCAGGAGGTCACGTCATCGGTGTGCTCCCTCACTTTTTGCAAAGCCGTGAAATCGCGCATAATAGCCTGAGCGAACTAATCATTGTTGATTCCATGCATGAACGAAAATCTAAAATGGCAGAGATTGCGGACGGGTTTATTGCTTTACCAGGTGGCCCAGGTACGATGGAAGAATATTTTGAAATTTTTACATGGGCACAATTAGGCTTGCACGAAAAGCCATGTGGTCTTTTAAACATTAACCATTATTACGATCCTCTTATTTCCTTGTTTGATCGTATGGCTGAGGAACAATTTATGCAGGAAAAATATCGTGCGATGGTACTTACGGATACTACTCCGCAAGGAATCCTGCGGCAATTTACCAATTACACTCCTCCTGCCGTCAAAACATATATCACGAGCAAACGGACCTGACATTAGAAGGGTACATATGGCTCAACAGACATACTGTCCCAAATGATATGAAGGGAACACCACCGTCAACATCATCCCAGTGGTGTTCCTGTGAAATTGAGAGAAATTACAGGTTATACACCTGCATTTAACTATGTAGTCATCCAATGAACGATGTCACGTCTAACGAGAACGCCAATTTTAAATACCAGCGCCCGTAGCGGTTGGATGATCAATTTGCTCACTTTCCTGAAAATCACGGCGATAGAACCAACCGATCAGAACGGCAATGGTTGTCATAGCCGCAGCCAGTAAATACACCTGCACCATGCCGAAACGGTCTGCATACCAGCCCAGGAATAACAAGGATAGGCCGAAAGCGAGATTCGTAAGCACATCAATACCCGCCATCACTTTAGGGAGCTGAGCGGCCGGGGCACTCGTTTGCAACAAGGTACGGCGAATAATTCCTGCCATTTGAACCGGTAAGCCGGATACAGCAAAAAGAACAAGCGCAGCGACTGGGATCGTATTGAGCGCAAACACCACCGTAATCAGCACATATACGAGCAACGCTCCGAGCATGTACAGAAAGCTGTTTCTTTGCAGCCGCTTGACCAAGCCAACGACGAGCAGTCCGCCCAGAATCGTACCAGAGAAAAAGGAGGCATTCATAAAGCCCCACCAGCTTGCATCCTGATGCAGCACCTGAGTAACATACGCCAGAATAAATACGCCAAGCCAGGAGGTTCCTCCAATGGTGTCCACACTATCCACGATCATCAAAGAACGAATGCGGCGGTTATGCCAAATGATCTGCCAGCCTTCCCCAAGCTCCTTCCAGTGAGAGCCTTTTTCCTTTGCTTTTGCTGTTTCTGACCCGCTCGTGGCAAACTCTGAAGATTCGGGGCTTAATTCCTTTTGATCCAGCGGATCACGAATGAATGAAGTAACAGTTACAGCCACCAAATAACAACAGGATGCGATCACAAGCGTATTCAGGGAACCGAGCCATGCCACAATAATTCCACTCAACGCCCAGCCTGCACATTTAACCACTTGATCACTGACCGCCACCATGCCGTTGGCACGCATCAGTCCTTCGCCGGTTGCCAATCGGGGTACAAGCGCATTACGTGCCGGGTTGGTCCAGCCATCCAGAAATGACATACCAAACACCATCACGAAAATGAACAGAAACGACCTCTGATCAGGCGTGATCCACAAATAAAGCAGCAACAGCGTAAAGATGACAAACTGCCCAAATTGGGAAAATAGCAAAATACGCGTCAGTCGAAATCGGCCGAGGACTATCGGTGCAACGAGCCCGCTAAGCACTTGGGCAGACAATCGGAAGAGCGGAATCAAAATGGTCGTCATTAAAGAATTACTTGAGCTGAACACCAATACCACTACACTCAACATGTAGATGATATCTGCTACGTTGGAGATCGTCTGAGACCCCCACAGGTAATAAAAAGAGCGTCTGATCAAAAAAATTTCCCCCTCTTTGGTACATCACCGAATTATGTATTGCCATAACCAGACCTCCCCTTGTTGATATTACAATTCTGTAAAATGTCTAGTTTTTTGTATATTCTACGCATAACCTTAAATTTCCTTCTTTTATCTTTATAGGAAATTCGGTGTCCAATATGCTTTCACGCCCATTTTCCAACCTTATCCAGAACAAAAAAGCGCCTACAGTGCTCTTTTCCACCCAAAAATAGGTGAAAAAGAGCACTGCGACGCTTCTTAAAATACAGTTACATTTATTTTATGTCATAACACGGTGATATTGGGATGTATATTTAGCTCGTTTTGCTCTCTACTTCGTTAAATCCTCCACAAATTTAGGCAATACAAACGCCGCTTTGTGTAAACGGGGACTGTAATACCGAGTATCCATCTCTGGAATTTGAGCCTCGTCTATTTCCAGCGGATCATACTTCTTGCTCCCCAGCGTGAATGTCCAGAGACCACTCGGATAGGTTGGAATATTCGCACCGTACACACGTACAATCGGGAAAATCTCCTTCACATCTTTGTTGACCTTCTGAATCAAGTCAGCCTTGAACCAAGGGTTGTCCGTCTGCGCCACGAAAATACCATCTTCCTTCAGCGCTTCAAAAATACCTTGGTAAAACCCGCGCTCGAACAACGGTGCTGCCGGACCGACCGGCTCTGTTGAATCGACCATAATCACGTCGTATTCATTTTTATGTTCAATAATGTGCATGTATCCATCATTAACCATTACTTCTACGTTGGGCTCATCCAGCTTCCCGGCGATTTCGGGCAAATATTGTTTGGAATATTCGATCACCTTGCCATCGATCTCAACCAGCACAGCCTTTTCCACCTCAGGATGCTTGATAACCTCACGAATAACTCCGCCATCGCCGCCGCCCACAACCAGAACCTTTTTCGGATTCGGATGGGTATTCAAAGCGGGATGTGCTACCATTTCGTGATATACGAATTCATCCTTCACGGTAGTCATTACCATACCATCCAGTACAAGCATGTTGCCGAATTCCTCTGTCTCGATCATCGCCAGATCCTGAAACTCCGTTTTCTCAGAGACATACGTTTGTTTGATTTTTGCTGTAATGCCGAAAGAGGGAGTTTGCTTCTCTGTAAACCACAAATCCATCATTTCAACCTTCTTTCTCATCAAATTATGTGTCCGACAATCCTTTTATCGTTCAGGCCGCGCCCTGGCGGTTCTGGTCGTGGCAATATAAACATTGACTTCCTTAATATCTGCAATACGCACACGCCGGATTTGCTATATTTATTGTACCAAACACACTGTACTTTCACACTTTTTGCTTATAGGCGATACTTGGATAACCTGAAAAAGCCTTTTTAGACTCGATCTCGTATAAAATACACACGTACACGCATCTGATGAATAGACGCTTTCGGATTGACAATACTGAGAACATCAACCATGGAAGGAGGTGGCAAGATGGCCGCTACAACCGGGCAATTCCCCAAACGCAAGCCGCTCTGGCTTCGATGGTTTCAGGGACTGCTGTCACTCACCATTCTGACGGTCATCGCTGCCTGCATTCTGCTCGCCTATTTATATACCACCAGTCTCCCGCTCGCGGATACGGACCGGAATTCGCGTCTGCTCGATAGCCAGGGCCAAGTCATTGCCACCTTCTCTGCCGGAGGCAAGGAATCCATTCCTGTCCAGCTGGATCAAATTTCACCCGATCTGATTGCAGCTACGCTGGCTGTGGAAGACCGGAAGTTTTACGATCATTTTGGCTTTGATTTCAAAGGCCTGGGCAGGGCCGTGCTTGTCAATCTGACCCATTGGGATATGTCGCAAGGAGCCAGCACGCTGACTCAGCAGCTTGCACGCAATTTGTATCTATCTCATGAGAAAACATGGACACGTAAGGCCAAGGAAGCCATCTATACCGCGCAGCTTGAAATGAAGTACACCAAGAAAGAGCTGCTGCAAATGTATTTGAATGAAATCTATTATGGTCACGGTGCCTACGGCATTGAAGCGGCTTCGCAGATGTATTTCGGTAAGTCCGCAAAAGATCTGGATTTGGCTGAAAGCGCCCTGCTGGCAGGTATTCCGAAGGGACCGACCTATTATTCGCCGTATAATCATATGAAAAACGCCAAGGATCGGCAAAAAATTGTGTTGGATTCCTTGGCGCTCACCGGCAAAATTACTCCAGCCCAAGCTACCAAGGCCTATGAGGAAATGCTTGCCCTGCGGCCCGAGAGCCAGCGCCGGACGGTAGAAACAGCCCCCTGGTTCCGCGACTACATCCGCCAGCTTGCAACGAACCAGCTGGGAATTAGTGAAAGTGTGCTGGAGCATGGCGGCCTAAGCATTTATACCACGCTGGACATGCACATTCAGCAAGCAGCCGAGGCGGCTGTAGACGAGGGCATGAAGAACAGCAACGGACTGGAAACGGCGTTGATCTCCATTGACCCGCGCAACGGGCATGTGAAGGCCATGGTTGGAGGGACCAACTATGTCGGCAATCAGTATAATCATGCGCTTGCCACAACCCGGCAGCCTGGCTCGTCCTTTAAGCCGATTATGTATCTGAGCGCACTGGATTCTGGCGAATTGACAAGTACGTCCAAGTTCGAAAGCCGACCGACGTTGTTCCACTACGACAACAACCGTAAAACCTACAAGCCCAAAAATTTTGGAGACAAATATTTGGGAGAAATCGATCTGCGGCGTGCGATTGCGGCGTCCGATAATATTTATGCTGTAAGCACCATTTTGAAGGTGGGGACAGACAAGATCATGGACCTCGCCCGCAAAATGGGTATTACGAGCGAGCTGAAGCCCGTGCCTTCCCTCGCGCTGGGCGTATCGCCTGTCAGCCCGTTCGAGATGGCCTCGGCCTTCTCGGTCATCGGCAGCGGCGGGCAAAAGGTCGCACCGGTGGCGGTGCTGCGCATCACCGATGCGGCCGGGCGGTCGCTCTATGAAGCACCGCAGACCGCTCCGGTTCAGGTAGTGAAGCCCGCCTCTGCCTACGTCCTCACACGCCTTATGGAAGGCGTGTTCGAGGAAGGCGGCACCGGCAACCGGGTCGCGAAGCTGATCAAGCGCCCGGTTGCCGGGAAGAGCGGCACGACCAACACCGATGCGTGGATGGTTGGCTTCACACCCGAGCTGTCCACCGCCGTCTGGGTCGGCTATGACAAGGGCAAGGCCATCAGCACGCAGGATGCCCGGCGGGCGGCACCGATTTTTGCGCAATATACGGAGAAAGCGCTGGAGAATGTGCCGCCCAAAATCTTTCCCATCCCTGACGGTGTAGTCAGCGCCTATATTGATCCAGCCAGTGGCAAGCTGGCTGCGCCGGACAGTCCGGATAAGCGGCTGGAGGTATTCGTCAGCGGCACGGAGCCGAAAGAAACGCTGTCAGGACGGAATAACCCACCGACAGCGACACAGACTGACCAATCGGAGCGGCAGGCAGAAAAGAAATCATGGTGGAGCAATTTCAAGCGATGGTGGATGGAGTAACAACAAAAAAGACTGAAGGAACGCTATAAGCGCTTCTCTCAGTCCTTTTTTACTTCATTTTATTTCCTCATATGTCCCATGTATCTCTCTTGCCACGATTATCCGCAGCTTCCCCTTCCGGTACGCTTTTCCCCCAAAGGTTTGCTTACCAAAAGCAGCTAAACGACTCGATACGGTTGGTGTCTACACCATAATAAGTCCAGAAACGACCATTCCACCGAAATCCCGCTACGGATGTTCTGCCTACAAAGACGGGATACAGCCAGAAGCGCTCGCCATTCGTCAGCCATACAAACGTGTTGCGGAACAAACACCCGGAGATGGCTAAAGGGTCAATAGCATAGGCCGTGACCAGTGGCTTTGGTGGCGTAAATTGCGGTGGTGGGGCTGTTGGCGCTTGAGCTTGGGGTCCGAGTGAACCTTGGGATCCCGGTCCTATAGGGCCAAGCGGTCCTGGCCCTGATGGTGGGCCAAAAGGCCCCTGCGGCGGTGGCGAAAAAGACCCTCCCCCGGGTGGTGGTCCCATCGGTGACGGGAACGAACCCTGTGTGCCAGGAAATTGTGGAAGCGAGGGACCTGACGGTGTGAATGGGCCCGGAGTTCCCGGTTGCGTTCCGAAAGGGACCTGTGGCATTAAAGACATGTGTTTCACTCCTTGTGTTCTAGGCTGATGTATCCTATGCGGGACATCAGCCCGTGGACTGGGCGAATCCCCATACCGTCGCCGCATTCCGCTATTTCGTCCCTTTTCATCAAAAGTTCTATCCTGAC
Organism: Paenibacillus sp. RC73; assembly: GCF_044908085.1. Taxonomy (NCBI): domain Bacteria; kingdom Bacillati; phylum Bacillota; class Bacilli; order Caryophanales; family Paenibacillaceae; genus Paenibacillus; species Paenibacillus sp. RC73. The sequence goes on along the minus strand of NZ_JBIYCV010000019.1, from coordinate 25,500 downwards.
CCAATTAACTCCCTGTCCGAACATGCGCCAGCTCGATTTCATGCACCATCTTAATCTCAACTCGTTTTCTCAGCTCATGATACTGATCCAGCAACCGATAAGCATATTGCTCCCCCCAATGTACCAATCGCGGAATGATATCTGCCTGAGTGCATTTAAAGCTTAATAAAGGTAAAAATTCATTGAAAAGCTTTGATCCATCGCTTTATCCAATTCGGCCGCCAGTTGTTCACGATACGATTCGCATGGAAGATGTACCAGTCCCATATTGGACAACCACATCCGTATAGGCGGAAATGATGCTGGCATCCAGCTTCTTGCCTGAACCGAACATTTCCACAAGCCTCTCTGTTGTGTCCACCATTCTGTTATCCTCCCTTCACATATATGTATATCCTCATGAAGTGCTTCTTTTATGGTTGAATATTTCTATTCGAAAAGCGGGAAAATATTAACATCTACCATCCAGTCCAAGGAGCTGATCTGATGCAAAATTACAACCCAAAAATTACAACATTTTTTATGTTCTCCGGTCAAGCAGAAGAAGCCATACAATTTTATACCTCTGTGTTTAAGCCGTCGGACATCATCAGCGTACTTCATCAGGAGAACGGAGCCGTGTTACATGCTGTATTCACCCTCAAAGGACAAACCTTCATGGCTATTGACCAAAATCATCAGGACAAGCACCCTTTTACCCCGGCCCTATCGCTATTCGTCACCTGTGATTCGGAAGAAGAAATTCACCAAGTGTTTGATCAGCTATCGCAGGAAGGTCAAGTTCTAATGCCCCTTGAGGCCTCGCCCGTAAGCCAACTATTTGGGTGGGTTGAAGACAGATACGGAGTTTCATGGCAATTGAATCTGGCAAAAGGGTAACATGCTTAAAGCTAATATACCAATTCGCAAAATTCGGAATTACAAATCTCTCCCCTTTAAAAACGAAGTGGATTCCGCATTGCACAAGTCCTTTCATTATCTATCCAGTGAACTTAAGCAAAAGATCGAACAATTGCAGCAGCGGTTTGTCTTCTGGATACCCCCGCATGACATAGAAGTGCCTTTCCTAAGAGAGCTACTGGAGAGTGCGCTGGAACAACGCGTCATTACAATTGTTTATGAAGCAGCCACGCGTCGAGAAAGGATGATCCAGCCACTCGGTATTTATACAATGAACGGATTATGGTATTGCCAGGCTTATTGTTTCTATGGTAAACGCACTTCACTAATTTCACTCCGTAGTCCACACTCTGCGAATCTGGGCTTCTGCTTCTTTGATTTCAAGCAAATATACGTCCGGATTCGAAAGTGTTTTCCACTCCTCAAACCCAAACTGCGAATCGTAATGTCGAATGAGAAGTGACAACAGAGCCCCATGAGTTACAATGATGATCGTTTTTTCTGTCCGTTCTATAAGCTCCTGAACAAGCTGTATTCCTCGATCTGCCGCTTCACGGGATGATTCCCCTCCCTCCAGCTTCAAATCCTCGTCCAGATAGGTCTGTTTCAGCACGTCCATCCAATGATCTAAATGCACACGGCTAAGCACCCGTTCCTGAAGACGTAGATCAGTATATACCTGCAACTGTTTCCGTTCAGCCAAAGGCTGAATGGTTCGCACGGCCCGTTCCCACGGGCTGGATACGATATATTCCACACCTACATTCTCCATAAAATCAGCCAATTGCTCAGCTTGTTGGATACCTTCATCGGTGAGTCGGGCATCTGGCTCCTGTCCTGTTGCTTTGGCATGTCTCGCAAAGTAAATCTTCTTCACGTAATCACTCCTAACCAGTAAAGTTAGTTACACTTCTCTACTTTCGTGAACCTCTGATTAAACCTGAATAAAATAAAAAAGCACTCTTTGCAAGAGTCATTGTCACACAAATTTAGAATTCTATATATTGACAAATAACTATTTTTATGTTATAATTAAGGTTTACATATTTTAATTTCGTGATACGATTCCTTTGTATTACATCAACTCTTTTAGGAGGATTCGATGCAATTGGACAAGGGAATACAGATACTTCAGGTTTCTTCTACCATCATGGGACGAACAGAGAGCATTCACCCCACCTTAATGTGGGACGAAGATAATATGATTTTAGTGGACACGACTTACCCCGGGCAATTACCGCTTTTACAAGAGGCTATTCTAAGTACCGGATTCACCATACATAAACTTACCTCCATATTCATTACACACCAGGACCTTGATCATATCGGCAGTTTGGCAGATGTAATTCGGACTTGTTCATCCCCAGTTCAGGTGTTTTCCAGTTCTATCGAAAAGCCCTATATACAGGGAGAAAAGCAGCTTATAAAGCTGACACCAGAAGCGATAACTCAAGCTGTAAACTCCATGCCCGAATCTGTCCCGGTAGAGTGGAGACATGCATTCCGGCGCACACTTGAAAATCCCCCGAAGGCTGCCGTAAACTCCACGATCGTTGCTGGGGAGGAATTGCCCTTTTGTGGAGGGATCGTAGTTATAGATACTGCTGGTCATGCACCGGGACACCTAAGCTTCTATCATAAGACCAGTCAAACTTTGATTGCAGGAGATGCTCTGAACGTAGTGAGTGGCGAGCTACAGGGGCCAGATCCACAATACTGTCATGATTCTAACATGGCGAAAGATTCTCTTAAAAATCTGCTCCCCTATGATATTAAAAAAGTGATTTGCTTTCATGGAGGGCTTTACGGAGGCAATTGTAATCGGCGGATATCTGAAATATGCGGTTTGTGACTTACTTATCTAAAGAAAAGACTACCCTGAAATTCCAGTTAGTCTTATCCTACATATTTTACTGTTAAACCCCAAGAATTTACCTAATGATCTTACGCAGTAGGAAGCTGAATGCTGACTAGGCTTTCAAATAGACTCTCAATACAGGTGCATCAGGAGAAGCAGACGAGCCTTCCAATATTTCCACATGACTGATCATTTCTTGCCCGTCTGGAACAATTACCGGAGTAATTACCGGCAAGCCATCCTGTTGAATAGCGTCCAGATTAAACTCCATCAATAATTGCCCCGCTTTAACGTTATCTCCTGTTTGGACATGAGGGTTAAAGCCCTGCCCTTTGAGTGAGACGGTATTAATCCCGACATGTATCAAAACTTGTACACCACATTCATGTTCAATTACCAGGGCGTGCTTGCTTTTCTCCATCACATGAGCGACTTTCCCCGTAAAAGGAGCCGTGACCCTGCCTTCAGACGGATGAATAGCGATGCCTTCCCCCATAGCCTTCGTAGAGAACGCAGGATCTGGAACCTCTTCAAGGGAAACCACTTGTCCTTTAATTGGTGCTATCATGTCGAATTCTTCAATACGAGGAGCCGCCTTCTTTTTCAACCATTTAAACATAACGATGCCACCTTATCTACAGATTACATTCATAAACAGTGAACAGGACTTAACTACACTTTTTTAGGAACCGGTTCCACAAAAGATATAAATAAAAACCGGATTTTGGAACCGATTTCTATTTGAATTATAGTGAATGCCTTTCCAGGATGTCAAGGCGCTATCAGTCAAATAACCACATATATCAACAATTATGATTTTGTTACTTTGATATGCTCCAACAAATCATGGGTTAGATCCTTTTAAGAAATTCATTTTCTTTGATTATATTCAAAACATTTTAACATGTAACCCAATTTCACCGAAGGCAAATGTTATGCTCCTATGTAGTTACTATCGCTTGATGAACTATTTACTCGGTGCTATTTTTACAATTAATCGTTTTTGTTCTTATCATCTTTATGATTTCTTAATTCATATCTGACTTCATACCTAATAGAATAGCCACAAGGCCTAATCCCCAAAATACAATAGCATCATTTATCTGCCTTAATCGGTATGAAAGCTTGCAATTGAAAGCATCACAAAGCTTAAACAAAGTTTCCAATTGGGTCGTTTCTATATTTGTCTCGCGATATAATTTATTGATTAAATTTCTGCTAAGTCCCGATAAACTCATCAGCTCCGTTAAAAAAGCAGTTCCTCCAAATACGGAGAAACTGCTTCTGTGGTTGATCTTTCTCTTACCCTTCCAGCGCCTGCTTCAATTCCTCAGGCGAAGCGTCCCACCATTCCTCATTATGAGAAATCAGCAGGCTTTTGAGTGCTGCTTTATCCTGACTGCCGAGATCCTCCAGCATGAAACGACGCTTGAGCGCGTAATCCATACGGTTGACGTGATCGGCGAGGATTTTCCAGCCGCGTTTGGCTTCGTCGTCAATAAGCATCTCACAGGCAGTCGCGCCGCCGTACACACGTCCTTCGGGTGTGCGGTCCACGGCTACCCATACCAGCCAAACCTGGCGTCCGTTTGGTACATCCTCTTTATTGGTAGAAAACTTAATCCCGCGTTCTACTTTACTTTTGGCATGCATAGCACCGACATCAATTTTGGCCTCGCCGCGGTCAATAATGACCGGGGACATGCTGTTCAGGTCGATTGAACCTGCGCCGAAGCCCTTATGTTTACTCTTGCCACTGACAATGTTCAGTGCAATCTGTTTTTTGCCGTCCGGCTGATTTTCACTCATGCGTCACTAAGCCTCCATTTTCCGTCTTGACACTCATTCTACACTATAAATATTTTAACTAATAATCTCCCGAAAGCAAACATATACATACTGTAGATGCTTGTCAACGGGAGGTATCCATTGTATGACCCCAGCACGCACCAAAATCGTTTTATTGTCTACACTAGCCCTCGGTCTCCTCGTAGGGACGTTATGGTTTGCCTGGCAGCCTGAATCTAAGTCCGATCCGCAATCCTTGGGCAAACCGCCGTACGATTCCCAGTCGGAGTCTGCGCTTGCGCCAAACATGGGCAAGCCTCTGGGGGCAAACATCCTGCCTGACGTACCCCAAAGTCCTCCACAGCCTGCTTCGGAGATTCTTAGCAAGCGTGTGGTGGAATACCACATTGACGTGTCTCTGGAAGAAGGACAGGTTTTGCGGGGCACCGAGACGCTTACATGGAAGCATCCGGGCACCAAAACCGTGAACGATCTGTACCTGCATCTGTACCCCAATGCCTTCTCTTCCATGGAAACCACCTTCATGAAGGAATCCGGGGGCAAGCTGCGCGGCGACACCATGCCCAAGAACGGCTTTGGCTCCATGACACTAACTGAACTTAAAACGGAAGACGGTTTATCCCTCCTGCACCGGACTCAATACGTGCAGCCGGATGACGGTAACGTGAACGACCGCTCGCTCATGAAGGTACGTCTCCCCAAGCCAGTCCGAGGTGGTGAAAGCATTACATTATATATGAAGTTTGAGGTAAAGCTACCCGCCATCTTCGCACGTATGGGCGCAACAGATGATTTTGTCATGGCGGGTCAATGGTTTCCCAAACTTAGCGTCTACGAAACCGCAGGACAGCGTGGACGCGCCGAGGAAGGCTGGAATCTGCATCAGTATCATGGAAACTCCGAATTTTACGCCGATTTCGGAATTTACAGTGTGCGGATTCGAGTGCCTGAAACATACATCGTGGCTGCAACTGGATTCCCCACCCGTGGAGCAGTCCGGCAAAATGGGCAAAAAATATATCAATTCTATGCCGATGACGTGCACGACTTTGCATGGGCCGCTTCACCGAATTTTGTAGCCGCAGAAGAGCCATTTTCCTCTGCCGAGGTGCCGGGTGTCAAAATCAAACTGTATCTCGACCCATCGCACAAGGAGCTCAAGGGACGCTATATGAGCGCAGCCAAGGCCGCTCTTTCCTATTACAGCAAGTGGTACGGGCCTTATCCATATTCGACCCTGTCCATCGTTGTACCACCCAAAGCAGGCAGCGGCGCGGGCGGCATGGAATATCCCACACTCATTACGGCTGCAGCGGCTGATAACCTGAATCCAGGCTATAGTCTGGAGCGGACAGTCGTTCATGAGATTGGGCATCAATATTTCTATGGAATGGTGGCAAACAACGAATTCGAGGAACCATGGCTGGATGAAGGCTTTACCTCTTATGCAGAGGAACGGCTCATGGAGCAAGAGTACGGACTTATCCCCAACTTGCCGTTACAGTCTGGACAGGTATCTTCCCCGCAGCCGTTAAACCGTGAGTCCTGGAAGTACGGCTCAGCTATTAAATATGCACAAAATGCCTATTCTCGGGGTAAGCTGGTGCTGCGTGGCATTGAACGCCAGGTCGGCGTAAAAAAAATGGACCGAATTATGCGTACCTACGTCCAGACCTACCGATTCAAGCATCCATCCTCACAGGATTTTCAGCGTATCGTCGAAAGAGTCACCGGACGTTCGTGGAGCCACTATTTTGAACAATATGTATACGACGGCCAGATGGCGGATTTTTCAGTGGATCGCATTACGAACCGCAAGCTGGCCAACGGATACGAAGCAACCATCACACTCAGCAAAAAAGGGGCAGATTATCCCAAGGTCCCTGTTCAAGTTACTTTCAAGGACGGTACAACGATATTCAAGGCTTGGGACGGCATGGGCAAAAGCACCACCTATCGACTCAAAAGTGCATCTCCGGTCTCCCATGTGATTGTTGATCCACTGTACACGATTGCGCTGGAGAACAAGCATATCAATAACAGTCTGAAGGACGAACTGAACGAAAAAACCCAGACCCGTTGGAGCATAAGTGTAACCAAGCTGCTGGAGACACTGCTTGGAAGTCTGTCATGGTGAGGTGTCTATAGATGCGTACCGTTATAAAAGAAGGCTGGGCGCTTGTGCGCATACAATTTTATATTGTCATCATTCTATTTTTGTATCGACTGCTATGGGGCGTTTTTCTCTATCGGGTGGTACAATCCGCCGTTATTCCCCTACTACTGCGCTACCCTGATCAGGGTCAAAATGAACTGGGGCAGACCTTGTTTTGGATGGAGAGCCAGATTGCCCTGACAGACAACCGGGAGGTTCATATGTATCTGTGGATACTACTGGGGGCAACGGTGCTGCGTATACTGATTACCCCCTTCATCCGGGCGGGAATATACCAAAGTCTGCACACCCATGCGACCGAGCCGCAAAGTCTGTCTTTTTTCCGTGGAATGAAACGTCATGGTTTATCATCGCTGATCTATTACGTCATCGAGCTTGGGCTCTTGCTGCTCCCTGCTTTCTGGGTGGTGCCGAGGCTCTACCCTATCGTAGCCGGGGCGCTGCAATCTCCCGCCTATCTGCTGCATGTGCTGCCCTATGCCATCGGTTGGATCGCTTATGGCTGGTTCATCCGCCAGTGCATCCTGTACATGCAGCTAGGCACCGTAGGTGGTCACGCCATACTGTCGTCGCTGCTCGCCTTCTTTCGCCAAATCCTTCCGGCTATCGGTATTTCGCTTCTGCTCGGCGCAGGTGTGCTGCTTGTCCTTGGCCTATTCGGCACGGTGGCGATGATTTGGACTGGCATGCTGGCACTCATTCTCCAGCAAACGTATCATTTTGTTACCAGTCTGGTCAGGCTATGGCACATCAGTTCACAGTACCGCCTATGGCATACCGATATCTCCGACAGAGGTTGAACCCCCACTCCGTTCCTCCTGAGCAATTTCTGGCTGTCGAAAGGCGACTATCTATATCCATTCCTATCCATGTAAACGGCACATAACTGAATACTCTTAACAAAATCTGTTCCCGCGATAAAGGGAGCAGATTTTTTTGTGATTTTTTGCGATGAAACATTTGCCAAAGCCAGCCAACTTTGTTACAATAATCGCAGTGAACTGATAGTAACAACTTTGTAATCTTTATTGTAACCTTTACCTTAAAAACATCGTTATCGTGAATACTGCTCTCCAAGGTGCACATCTTAAGTTAAGCCTAATTCCTGGCACCTAGGAAGCGGGGGAACCAGTTTGGGTGAATTGATCTCGCAACAGAGTGGTCATAGGGGAACCTTCTACCGAATCCTTAAGCTAACCTCGCAGGCATTGGAAGGGGTATTTTTTTTTGAAGAAGAAACTAACAATCGCAGCCATGGGTCTTGCCATTGCCTTTACATCTTTTACATTCGGTGGCGGCAGTGCATTTGCAGACTCCAAGATGGACCAGGTCATCCAAGATACCAAAGGAACGAGCTACAGAAGCGGAGGCACTACACTCGACGGATTCGATTGCTCCGGCTTCACAATGTATGTATATCAAAAACTGGGAATTAAACTGCCGCATCAATCCGGATCACAATTCAAAATGGGATCTTCCGTATCCCGCGATGAAATGAGACCTGGAGACCTGGTGTTCTTCAACACCACAGGTAGAGGCATTTCCCATGTAGGTATCTTCATGGGTGAAGGGAAATTTGCTCACTCCTCATCTTCACGTGGTGTAGTTGTTAGCTCACTGAACGAAAATTATTACGCTAACCGATATGTCGGTGCCAAAAGAATTATGAGCACAGATGCTTACCACGCTGTAGCTTCTGAAACTCCTGATGACGACAACGTAGAATAACTAACGAACAGCAAGCTAACCTGAGCCGCAATTGGATTCTGGCCGGAATCCAATTGCGGTTTTTTATGTCCGCAACATCAGAAACGTTAACTTTACTGACGAACTGACACCTCAAAAGGTTTCAGTTTTTGCGAACATCGTCGGTTTTACCGTCACGGCGGGGGGAGCATATGAGCAGTAAAGCCTTCTTATTGAATGTATACCCGACTTGGGTATGAAATAAACACGCTTGCCAATCCCCTTCAACTTGTCTACAATCTGTTGTTAATGGTTTAAGTACTTGTAAAAGGAGGATGGGAAGACATGCCGGCCTCAATATCTAACTACCGAATCGTGCCGATGGACGAGCAGCAGGCGGCTGCGATATGTGAGTGGCGCTATGATTCACCCTACAATATATACGGCTGGTTACCTTGGGAACAAATGAAGGCGCTTGAGGTCGAATTTGGAAGCCCCTCGCTTCGCCAGGAGCAATATGTAGCCGTACTGGATGACGAGAACATACTAACCGGATTTGCTCAATATTTCCCGATGATTGGCGTGACCCGGCTAGGTCTGGGAATGCATCCCGGATTGTGTGGACATGGCAGAGGCGCCGAATTTGTCCGTGCAATTGCCGAGGAAGCCAGACGACGCAACCCTGAGAATGAAATTGATCTGGAGGTCCTGACTTGGAATGGGCGCGCCATCCGGGCTTACAAGGCAGCCGGATTTGAGCTTACGGATACCTATGAACGTCAGACTCCCGATGGCAAGAAGCCATTTCATTGTATGGTATATCATCCCGACCACCAGCCTCATGTTCTATGATAAAAGCGCCTTCGGCATACAACTGCATTGTTGTATATCGAAGGCGCTTTTATCATACGACAGACCACGATTAGCTCAATGACTGCTACGCATTTTCTCAAAAGCTTCATTATATTGTTGGGCTTCCTTAATATCCACGGCCATAATGCCACCGTCATCCCAGGAGGTTAAACGCAGGGTCACGGTCTTATAATCAATCGTAATAAATGGATGATGATTAAATGCTTCCGATATAGCAGCAACTTCATCCACGAATGCAATCCCTTTCATAAAACTGGAAAAATTATATTTCCGGACAATCCATCGTCCTTCCTCCAGTTCCCAGCCCTCCAGCTTCTCCAGATGTGCTTCAATCTCTTCTTGTGTAAAAGGCATGATACGACTCCTCCCTGTTTATACGGAAGCCTTTCAGCCGCTTGAATGCGACCAAAACTACGATATATTGGTGTCCATATTACCACGGCCCCGTTGATAAATCCATAAAACGGCCTGCTCAAATCAAAGGTACCGACGTCAGCTCCTCATCTCCAATGAGCACATAGATACGGTGCTGCTCCGGTTCATAGATGACAACACCGCTGCCCACAGCGATAACGGGCTCTGTACCCAGCGCATAAAACAGGTCTTCAGCCAGCGCTTCATTGACTTCCTGACGCCCTGCCGGGTCCAGTTTGTCCCAATCTTCTGCTTCCATTTCGAAAAATTCATAGCTATCTGGAATGCGTCCCACAGCCTCTGTCAAATCGTTCAAAATTTGTTCATACTCCCGTCCGTGCTTCACTCCCATGCCATTTCCTCCAATTCTTCCACCATTCATTACATAATCACCTTATTATACCGGAAATTCGTACTTAACAAAAAAGAGAGTTTTGTCGATAAATACTATAATCCGTCTTGTAATGACGTGCCTGGGGCAAGGACGACCCCGGCGGCATGAAAGGATTCAAAATCTATTCTCATGGATGAGGTGTATCATGCAAATTTCAACCATTATCGGACTTGTACTCGGGATTGTGTCATTGGTCGTCGGGATGATTCTCAAAGGCGCGCCAGTGATCAACTTGGTCAACAACCCCGCTGCTTACATGATTATTTTTGTCGGAACGGCAGCAAGTATTTTTATGGCCTTCCCGATGGAAGAAATCAAACGCATTCCGAAGCTGTTCAAGGTTATTTTCACGGAACAAAAGCTTTTGGACCGTAAAGAGCTCATCGGCACGTTTACCGAATGGGCATCCATTACCCGTCGCGAAGGTCTGCTTGCGCTGGAATCCAAGGTAGAGGAGATCGACGATCCCTTTATGCGTGGTGGTATGCGTATGATTATTGATGGTAATGATCAGGAATTCGTGCGAGATGTTCTAATGGAGGACATTAACGCTACCGAGGATCGACACCGCTCCGGCGCGCTGATTTTCTCTCAGGCTGGTATGTACGCTCCAACGCTCGGGGTACTCGGTGCCGTCGTAGGTCTGATTGCCGCTCTGGCCGATCTTAGTGACATGGCCAAGCTGTCTCATGCCATCGCGGCAGCCTTTATTGCGACGTTGCTTGGTATTTTTACAGGTTATGTCCTGTGGCATCCAATGTCCAATAAGCTGAAACGGTTATCCAAAAAAGAAGTGGAGCTTAAATTGATGATGGTCGAAGGCCTGCTCTCAATTCAATCAGGTATATCCACCATTGCGATCAGCCAGAAGCTGACGATATTCCTGACTCCAACCGAACGGGCTACCCTGACCAAGAAGGATGGGGATTCCGGTGAGTAAAAAAAGACATGAACCGCACGAGGAGCATGCCGACGAAAGCTGGCTGTTGCCCTATTCCGACTTGATGACCCTTCTGCTAGCTCTTTTCATCGTCTTATTCGGGATGAGTGCACTCGACGCCAAAAAATTTGAAACTATGGCTCAATCCATGAGTGCGGCTTTTAGTGGCGGCACTGGCATACTGGATCACTCTGCCGCCAATCCATCGTCACAATCCGCAGATATGGGCAAAAATAAAGAACAGGTAACACAACCTATAAAGTCTAAAGCAACTTCTACGGCTGAACTGCAAAAGCAACTCGCCCAGCGGGAAGAAGAGGATTTGAAAAAGCTCAAAAAGCAAATGGATCAGTATATTGAAAATAATGGCCTGACTCCGCTGCTCAATACAAAACTGAACCAATCCCAGCTCATGATAACTATTAGTGATAACGCCTTGTTTTCATCGGGTCAGGCTGAGGTAAAGCCGGAAGCGAGAAAGCTGGCCAAGTCCATCTCCAGCATGCTCCAGCAGTTTCCTGGCTATGATGTTATCGTATCAGGTCATACAGATAATGTGCCGATTTCCAATAGTCAGTTTCCGTCCAACTTTGATTTGAGTGCCAAACGATCTCTGAATTTCTTGCGCATTTTGCTACTCAATCCGCAGCTTGATCCAACCAAATTTGTATCCATCGGTTATGGTGAGTATCGTCCACTAGCAAGTAATCAGGATGGTCAAGGACGCTCCAAAAACCGCCGTGTCGAAATTTCCGTACTACGTAAATATCAGAACGGCACACAAGTTATCAGTCCTACCTCAAGCTCGAATGAAGGTTGATTATGTATATGTTATATAGACAAAGGCACCGCCGCATTTTTTATGCAGCTGGTGCCTTTTCATCGTGATATTCCACTCTGCCTCTTGTCCTATCCATTGCCCTGCCATCTATCAGCCGTGAGAAGCCCTCAGGTTTAGCTGAGTGTATAATTCAGCATCTCACCTAACTCCTGCTTCTCCGTCTCTGTCAGGTCACGCCAGGCGCCTCTCTGAAGCGACCCTAATCGAATATTCATAATCCGCAGACGTTGCAGCTTCTTCACCTCATAGCTGAAGGCAGCACACATGCGCCGGATCTGACGGTTTTTCCCTTCCGTCAATATGATGCGGAATACGTACTCAGATACACGCGTCACTTCGCAGGGGAGCGTCCGCTGACCGAGTATTTTTACACCTGTGGACATCCCCTGCACAAAAGATGGTGTGACGGGTCGATCCACCGTTACGATATATTCCTTCTCATGCTTGCCTTCCGCCCGTAAAATCTTATTCACAATATCTCCGTCATTGGTAAGTAAAATAAGACCCTCCGAATCTTTATCCAGACGTCCGATTGGAAAAATCCGCTGCGAGTGCCCCACAAAGTCGACAACATTCCCTTGAATGTGGCTCTCTGTCGTGCTTGTAATCCCCACCGGCTTGTTCAAAGCAATATATACGTGACCAGACTTCTCGCGGAGTGGCTTGCCGTTCACACGGACATCGTCGCCCTCCTCCGCCTGACTGCCCAGCACCGCCACCTCGCCGTTAATCGTCACGTGGCCGCTCTCTACCAGCTTGTCCGCCTCCCGGCGTGAGCAAAAACCGGTTTCGCTGATAAACTTGTTAATGCGCAACCTGTGTACCCTCCATTTCTACTGTCACGCTTCCTTCTGCTGCCCGTCCAGTTGCTCAGGCTCGGCAGTTGGAAGCTGCACAAGGGCTGTCGTTCCCTCTCCCTCTATGCTTTCAATATCCAGTGTGCCTTTATGACTCTGTATAATACGCTGGCTGACCATAAGTCCGAGTCCTGTACCTGTTTCTTTGTTTGTGAAAAAAGGTTCCCCCAGCTTGGACAGCATCTCTGCTGGAATGCCCGTCCCTTGGTCCCGTATGAAGATTTTAACGCTTTCTCCCTCCAAGAACAAATGAATCGTTATCGTACCACCCTTGCTCATGGCCTCCATACTATTTTTAAGCAAATTAATGAATACCTGCTTTAACTGATTTTCTTCGGCATATACGAAGGCAGGCTCTTCCGTTACTTCAAGATTGAACACAATGCCCAGCAGATGCGCCTGACTATCGAGCAAGGAAATAACATCACTCACAATATAGCGCACATCTTTTTTCTGAAAATGTACAGCCTGCGGCTTCGCCAATATTAAAAATTCGCTAACGATCAGATTAATACGATCCAGCTCGGACAGCATAATATCGTTATGCTTCAGATTCAGCGCTTTATTTTGCTGCTGTAACTGGAGAAACCCGCGCAGCGTGGTCAGCGGATTACGAATTTCGTGCGCCACCCCTGCCGCCAGTTGTCCTACCGTCGTCAGCTTCTCCGATCTGCGCAGCAATTCCTCCATCCGGTTGCGGCCTGTAATATCCCGCGAGACGCTGATAAATCCCAGAATTTGGCCTTCTTCATCCAGAATGGGCGATGTACTCATACTAATCTCTACCGTACTTCCATCCTTACGCATTCGAATGGACTCAATAGACACCATACTCTCTCCCTGAAGCAATCTTTCCTTCTGAAATTCGTACTCTTCCTCTTGCTGTGGCGGTACGAACTGGAGTTTACGTCCGACCAATTCCTTTTTGGTCCAGCCGTACAGGGCTTCAAAGGCATGATTGACCCGAATGATACGCTCATCCTGATCGGTCACATGAATCGCATCAGCGGTCTGATTAATGACAGACTCTAAATGCTCTTTTACAGAACGGTTTTCCTCATACATCTGTTCGAGTCTCCGTGTATACATTCCGAGATTATAGGCCATCGCATTGATGCGCTCACCTAGTTGTGCAAGTTCATGACCACCCTTAACCTGTAGCCGTGTGTCAAAATGGCCGTCGGCCATCTCGTTCACTTTTCCCAATATCGACTGAATTGGACGGACAAACAGGCTTGCCAGCACATAACTACCAATGATCACAACCTCTAGTAAAACAATAGAAATGGCAACCAGACTGATTAATTGCTTATAAATAACGGAAGAGATCGTATCATAATTCATAACAATTCGAATGACATAGGCATCACGGTTAGCCGGATAAAATGGTATGTAACTGACGAGGACCCGTTGGCCTTTAATATAGCAGTCCTGTACAATACTCTCCCCGGAGAAAATCGCCTTGGAAACAGCCAAACGATCCTCCTGCACCCTCGCTAGTTGATAAGTGCCGAATCGGATAGGCTTATTGTACATGTAATAATATTTTCGGTCGTTTCCATGATTGTCCATCGTAGCGCCACCGAAGGTTGTGGGGTTAATTCCTGTTATCTCCATGATGCGGTAATCCACTTGTTGGGTTTGCTTTACGATTTCATCGGGGTTGAGAATCGGTATAAAATTTTGCACTTCACTGTCCTGAAAGGAGATTCGGATCATATAGTTGCGCTTCTGGTCATAATAAAATCCCCACTTGTTAATATGGGTGGCATCTGAGCCTGTATAGTCAAATGCTCCAGTCCAAAAATGTTCCAGATGTTGACCATGCACCAATCCAGCCTGTCCATGCTCATATAATTGATCAACTGCATTTTTCCAATAGCTAGTCAACGGATCGCCAGATATGATCTCTTTCGGATTCGACGATTTGGCGACCTTATACCCCTTTCCATCACGCACCATCAAGGAAATATCAATATCCCCGCTGCGCTTGGTCATCTGTTCGAGTTGTTCCTGCGTAATATGATCGATATCAGGACCTAGCTTGCTGGCAGCCAGCGTGGCAAAGAGCCACAAATTATATCCAAGCTGCTTGTCGACAGCCTCCCAGCTTTGTTGAGCTTGTTCAATGGCACCTCCAATAGTCTTGGCCGTCAGAACCATTTTCGTTTCGCTGTCACTTCTTAAATTTTCGTGGGTCGTGTAATAGTTGAGTGCAATATTTAACAAAAGGATGAACAGAACGGACCCCGACAAAATGATCGTAATTTTGATTTTTATCGACACACTGATTTCTCACCTCTTGCCGTATGCTGGCGATTACTGGCAATTGCTAACTCAATGATACCGTAATACCGCCTGTGATACCAGCATTTACATTTCCCGGATAAACATAAATACACACAGCTTGTATACAGTTGTCAATATGCGAACGTTTGCCTACAATATAATAAGATAATCATCCACAAGTCGTCCACAAATACACAGCTTTTATTATGAACTGTGGATAAGCCTGTGGATAAGTGTCGTGTTATCCACAAAATTATTCACATCATGTTAACAACGGAATATTTGTTCGTTGGATAATTCGCATTTGAAAGGAGCATTTTTACCAGTGACCACGATAGATCACGCTTATTGGATGAAAGAAGCTATTCAAGAAGCGTATAAGGCAGAAGCGTTGGGTGAAGTGCCCATCGGAGCTGTCATCGTAAAAGATAATGAAATCATAGGACGCGGTTACAACTTGCGTGAGACGAACACTGACCCGACAGCACATGCCGAAATGGTCGCTATTCGTCAGGCCAGCGAGCATCTGGGGGCCTGGCGCCTGCTGGATTGCAGGCTGTATGTCACTCTGGAACCGTGTCCCATGTGCGCCGGAG
Source organism: Paenibacillus sp. RC73 (assembly GCF_044908085.1). NCBI lineage: Bacteria > Bacillati > Bacillota > Bacilli > Caryophanales > Paenibacillaceae > Paenibacillus > Paenibacillus sp. RC73. The sequence goes on along the minus strand of NZ_JBIYCV010000019.1, from coordinate 9,867 downwards.
CCATTGTACAATCACGGGTTCCCTATTTGATCTACGGCACCACCGATCCGAAAGCAGGCTGTGCGGGCACGCTGATGAATCTCCTACAGGAGCCTCGATTCAATCATTGCACTGAGGTGATCAGCGGCGTTCTTCAAGAGGAATGCGCCTCGCTGCTGACGGATTTTTTCCGTCAGCTCCGGCAAAAAAGAGCCGCTGCCAAGCTACCTTCTCCACCGTCTTCATCCTGAGGAGGGGAGCTAGATCGCTTACTTATACACAATCAGTGGTCAGCCGTTATTTACGTCTCATTGCTAATTTCCCATGGAAGGAGATCAGCTCATGCCTATGAGCCTGTACAACACGCCTCAAGGTATCTTGTTGCGACCATTTAGCCTGACGGATAGTGAAGCCTTACTTGCCCTCAGGCTTACAAATAGGGAGTCTCATGCGCCGTACGAGCCACTTCACGGCGACTCATTTTTCACGCTGGAAGAACAGCAGGAATATATCCGTCAGAAATTGCGTCAAGCAGAGGAGGATCGGGGATATTCGTTCGGTATCTTTCTCTTGGAGGACGAGCGTCTCATCGGGTATATCTCTATTTCTAATCTTGTGCGCGGCGTGGGACAATTCGCCGATATCGGCTACATGGTAGACCAGCACGAACAAGGCAAAGGGCATATGACCGCAGCTTTGAAGCTGGCCATACAATTTGCCTTCCGCGCCCTATCGCTTCACCGTCTTCAGGCCGGTACCCTACTGCATAACGAGCGCTCACAGCGTGTACTGCAAAAGTGCGGCTTTCAGCCTGAAGGTATTGCTCGCAAGCTGGTACAAATTCAAGGGACATGGCAGGATCATCGAATGTTCGGACTTTTAGCCGAGGATAACGTGTGGCAGACCTGGACCGCTACACCATCTGCTCAGAGCCATATATGACAAAAAACCGCCTGGCTCTAAGCCAAGCGGTTTTTTTCACATCGCATCATATGGATAATGCCTTTACAATCACGTCATTCCTTTACTTAAGGAGCAACAGTTTGCATTTTTTGTTGAAATTGTTCGATCGTCAGGACTTGGTCCCCTGTTGGAATACCCACTTTAAATGTTGCTTTTTCATTGATTTTGCTGTATTGCGTGTAGCCAGTCACAGACAATTTTACGTTATCTTTTGTGGTCGGATCATTCATTTCTACATTCGCATTCAGGTCTTGATACATAGGAATATCATCCTTGTTCAAGGCTGTGTTAATGTCAAACTGTTTCACAGTCAAATAGTTTTTCAACTCATCCAGCTTTTTGCTAACTTCGCTGGTGTTGGATTGCAGTTCTTTCTTCGCTTCAGCCAACTCTTCTTTTTTCACTTGCAGCATACCAGCATACTCATCTTTAGACATCACATCAAGGACTTTAGGAAGCGCCTTAGTGATAAATGTATTCGTCGCTTGCTTCACATTGTCGTTCGTTATTTTAAACTGAACCACTTGTTTAGCTTTAATGCCTTGTGGCAATTTAGCATCCTTAGGATCAATATCAAAGAAGTACGTTGCTTGATCATACTCACCCAGAATAGCAGCAATGACTTCATTCGCAAATTTCTGCGATTTTTCCTGATCCATTGATGCAGGGTTAAATTCTTGTCCAGACTGTTTAGCCAGTTCCTGCGGATCAATGATCAGGAATTTGCCTATAACGTCCTGTGGAAGCGGGTAAAAAGGAACGTTCGGAATTTTAACGTACAATTTATCCTTGGTCATAACCATTGGAATGGTGAAGCTGGTGGAAAGATCACCTTTCAAATGAATGCCCAGCGTCATTTCAGATTGTAAAGGTTCTTTTTGATATACACCATCCAGCGTAATGTCTGCATTTTTCAGCATACTGGTTACCATTGCACTTTGCTCGCTTGGAACAGAAGCAGATGTGATCGTCAGATCTTTAACCGTAAATTGACTTTTGGATTCATAAGAAGTCAATTTCATTGCATTAGCCGTACCGTTCGTAACAGCTTCCTTCGGTTCTAACTTCTTGCTACAGCCTACCAGGGCTACCGTCAAAAGCAACACCATAGTGAGTACCAAAACGGATAACTTTTTACTCATTGTGTAGATTCTCTCCTCTCGTAATTAACCCCTTTTATAATACTAATAAAAAAATACACACCCCCTATTTTACCGCATACTCACATTCAATGAAACACTTATTGGAAAATTTTCTTACAATAAGCACAAAGACACCCTGGTTCTTTAACCAGGGTGTCCTGTACTTCACTATATTTTTAGGCAAAAAGTCTAACTGCTTATGATCCTTCTCTGTTGTGATGGTCTACGTGATTCCGCTGCTTCACCTTTTTGGAACCAGATAGTGGCTCCTGTTGATGATTGCGCTCACGCTTTTCGTTTCCTTCACCGGCGTCCTGTGCCTCGGGAACAGGAATGGCTTTAGGCTTGCTCATTTATGCATCCTCCGTTCTCAGACTATATTTAAATACTTCAGTAAATCCGTTTATTACCATTTAAAGTAGGACTATTGATGGTGCAGGTCTTCTGTTTTATCATGGTTAAGTGCATCCTGATGACGGCGGTCATTACGATCCTGCTGCACTTGCTGTGCCTGATGACTGTTAACCGGACGCTGCTCCAAATCATCCACAATGTTAGACAGGTTTTTATCCAGTCCGTTTTTGGCTTTTTTCATGTAGCTTCCCCCCTCATTCCTTCATGACTACGAATGCGTCAATGACTGTAACGTCTGAGCACACTGGTGAATATGTCGAGTGTAATCGGACACCAGCTGCTGAATGATATCTGTTCGTTCATCCACAGACTGTCCGTCCCGTTCTACATCGACCAAGCTAACCTGCACTTCCCGAGAATCTACATAAGTACATGCAAAATCAAAGGAGTACATTTGTCGGCCCTCTACCTCAATATGGATTCGTATAGTCCGGTTGTCTGCTTCATCTGCTTGTACCTGTGATTTATCCCCTGAATTCAAAAGGCTCGGCAGTTGTTCCTGCCAGGCTTCTACCAGCTTTTGCTGATCTACTGTCATTTCTCGATTCATGCCAGCACCTCCACATCTGATAACGTGTGAAAAAAACAGGCTTTTTATACAACAAAAAAGCCATCCTTTACGATCTCTAAACATCAGCACATAAAGGCTAATGAATCAGCTATCGTATTCGAATGGCTTGGCTCATTTATTATAATGGCGGAGAGGATGGGATTCGAACCCATGTGAGCTTGCACTCTAACGGTTTTCAAGACCGCCCCGTTATGACCGCTTCGGTACCTCTCCAGGTGGTAATTGGATAAAGTTGCTCCCCATTTAAAATAATCTCAGGCGCAACAAAATTATTTTACCACAGACTTTAAACGAATGCAACGGTTACTATTTGGGAGCGATAACCTCAGCGCCTCGCATGTACGAACGCAGCACTTCCGGGATAACAACGCTTCCGTCCTCTTGCTGATAGTTCTCCAAAATAGCAGCTACTGTGCGTCCTACAGCCAATCCTGAACCGTTCAGTGTATGTACAAATTCAGGCTTTGCTTTCGGCTCTGGCCGAAACCGGATGTTTGCACGACGAGCCTGGAAATCTTCTGTATTCGAACAAGAAGAAATCTCGCGGTACATGCCACTTTCAGGCAGCCACACTTCCAGATCATACGTTTTGGCAGACGTGAAGCCCATATCCCCTGTGCAAAGTGCCAGCACACGATATGGAAGTCCCAGCAGTTGTAAAACCCGCTCTGCATGATTCGTCATTTTCTCCAGTTCCTCATAGGAGGTCTCCGGGTGAACCAGCTTGAGCATCTCTACCTTATTGAATTGATGCTGACGGATCAAACCACGTGTATCCCGTCCTGCCGATCCTGCCTCAGAGCGGAAGCAAGAGCTGTATGCCACATAATTTTTGGGAAGCTGATCCGCGTTCATAATCTCTTCGCGGTGATAGTTCGTTACCGGAACTTCAGCCGTAGGAATGAGATAATACTCGGTATCGCGCAGCTTGAACAAATCCTCTTCAAACTTCGGAAGCTGTCCCGTGCCATACAGGCTATCCCGGTTCACAATGTATGGAGGCAGCATTTCTTCATAACCATGCTCACTGCTATGCAGATCCATCATAAAGTTAATCAGCGCACGCTCCAGACGTGCCCCCAGTCCTTTGTAGAACGTAAAACGGGAACCCGTCACCTTTGCTGCCGCCTCAAAATCAAGAATATCCAGCTCCTGTGCCAGCTCCCAATGTGCTTTTGGCGTAAAAGAAAACTCGCGTGGCTCCGACCAGCGACGAATCTCTACATTATCCTCCTCCGAAGCACCTACAGGCACCGACTCATTGGGGATATTCGGAATGGACATCACCAACTCGTCGATCTGGGCCTCCAGCTCGCGCACTTGCTCATCCAGTTCTTTAATACGGTCGGAAACCTGACGCATTTCAGCAATAAGATCATCCGCATTTTCTTTATTCTTCTTCAACTTGGCTACTTCACCGGATACGACATTTCGGCGATTTTTGAGCGCTTCACTTTCCTGGAGCAGCTCACGACGACGCACATCCAGATCCGTAAAACCATTTATCAGATCCAGAGATTTGCCCCTATTTTGCAAAGCTTTTTCAACCCGATCAAGCTCATTACGTAAAATCTTTATATCTAACACAGGTAATCCCTCCTACACTACAAACCTGACTTTCCGCTATTCGCGGACCATATCCACAAAATACTGATGCAATCGGTAATCGTCCGTTAATTCCGGATGGAAGGATGACGCCAGCAAATGACCCTGACGGGCCGCCACGATCTCGCCGTTATACTCAGACAGCACATCTACTCCCGATCCAACAGACTGTATTAATGGCGCGCGTATAAACACAGCACGAACCGGTTCCTCAATCCCTTTAATGTCCAAGTCTGTTTCAAAGCTTTCCCGCTGGCGACCAAAAGCATTACGTGACACCGTAATATCCATCAGTCCCAGATGCGCTTCTTCCTGTCCTTGAACCGTTTTGGCCAGCACGATCAATCCCGCACAAGTGCCGAATATAGGCTTGCCTTGATCGGAAAACTGGCGTATGGCATCAATAAAGTCATACTTGCGCATCAGCTTGCCTATCGTCGTACTTTCACCGCCGGGAATGATAAGACCGGACAGCTCATCGAGCTGCTCGATCTTTTTCACCGCCACACCTTCTGCACCCGCACGTTCAACGCTTCGTATATGCTCAGCCACAGCGCCTTGCAGCGACAGAACTCCTATTTTCATGCCTGTCCCTTCCTTCTTACCAACCACGATCCTGCATGCGTTCATGCGGTGCCAGCTTGGAAATTTCAATGCCCTTCATTGGAGCGCCTAGATTCTTGGACACTTCTGCAATCAGCTTGTAGTCCGTATAATGAGTAGTCGCTTCCACGATGGCACGTGCAAATTTCTCAGGGCTATCGGATTTGAAGATACCAGAACCGACGAAGACACCATCAGCGCCCAAATGCATCATCAATGCCGCATCGGCAGGTGTTGCTACACCGCCCGCAGCAAAGTTGACCACTGGCAGCTTGCCGTGCTCATGCACTTCCAGCAACAATTCGTAAGCAACGCCAAGGTTTTTCGCTTCTGCATACAGCTCGTCCTTCGACAGGTTTTGCACCTTGCGAATTTGGCCATTAATAAAACGCATATGACGAACAGCTTCGACAATATTTCCGGTTCCAGGCTCACCCTTTGTACGAATCATGGACGCCCCTTCGCCGATGCGACGCAGTGCTTCTCCCAGATCCTTGGCTCCGCAAACGAATGGAACGGTAAACTCCCGCTTATCGATATGGAAAACTTCATCCGCAGGCGTCAGCACTTCGCTCTCGTCGAGATAGTCAACACCCAGAGATTCCAGCACCTTCGCCTCCACAAAATGGCCGATACGAGCCTTAGCCATAACGGGAATAGAGACCACCTTCATGACCTCTTCCACAATCGTTGGGTCAGCCATACGGGCAACCCCGCCAGCTGCACGGATATCTGAAGGCACCCGTTCAAGAGCCATTACCGCTGTAGCTCCTGCCGCCTCTGCAATTTTAGCCTGTTCAGCGTTCATGACATCCATGATTACGCCGCCTTTTTGCATCTCTGCCATACCTCTTTTTACACGTGAAGTTCCCGTTTCCATGTCGTTTCCTCCTGTAAGGGTTACGTTTAGATTCTAACTTAATATTTTACCGCACAGACGCCAAATACACAATCATTTCAATCAGCAAAATACGTAAGGCAGAGCAAGAATCCTCAGCTCTATCGGTCTGGTAATCAGACGATTAGAACAGGTTTTTAATGCCCTGGAACAAATCACCGAAGAAGTTACCAATTGCCCGGAAAAGCATACGGAACCAGCCAGCCTCTTCTACAGCCGTCGTAGTTACCAGGTCAACGGTTTTCACCTGACCTTTTTCCACACCATCCGTTTTGTACGTATAGCTAATCGTTCCGACTTTTGCCCCTTGCTTCAAAGGCGCTACGAGCGAGCTTTCCGGTGTAATATTGGTTGTAAACGTCACTTTAGGATTGCCCGCACCCTTAGGTACGACAAAGCTTACTGCATCTTTGGTCACAACAGGTACTTCAGTTTCTGTGCCTTTGGAGACAGGCACATTTTCGGCACCCTTAACTACCGTCTTTGGAGCCACAACCTGCTTCACTTCAAAATTATCAAAACCATAGTTCAATACTTTAGCAGTCTCTGTAAAACGGTGCGCATCGGAGTCAGCCCCCATAACTACACTAATGAGACGCATTCCGTTGCGTTCAGCTGTTCCAGTAAAGCAGTTGCCTGCATTAGCCGTATGACCTGTTTTCATTCCATCCAGACCAGGATAAGCAAACTTTTTAAAATTGGTTATATTCTTGTTTGCTTCTAACATCCAGTTGTAGTTAATAATCGGCGCCTTGTCCGTCGGGCGGAACTTGTACGATTGAATTGTCGTAAACCGTGTATAGTCTGGGTGATCCTTAATAATGTTACCAGCCAGTGTAGCCGCATCTCTCGCTGTCATTACGGTTTCACGATCGGTATCCGGTTGAAACCCTTTAGGCATATCGCCACGGTCTAACCCTGTAGAGTTGATGAAATACGTATTTTTCATGCCCATTTTCTGAGCTGTTTCATTCATCAATTTTACAAAGTCCTGCTCGGTTCCAGACACACGCTCGGCAAGAGCTACCGTTGCATCATTAGCAGAGCCTACCGCCATGGCAATATACAGCTCTTCTACCGTATGTTGATCACCTTGAGCTAGAAAAATACGTGATCCGATGCTCTTGGCAGCATTCTCTTGAACCGTAACCTTATCCGTCCATTTGAGTTTCCCTTGCTTGACCTGCTCCGCTACGAGGTACTCTGTCATCATTTTGGTCATACTTGCTGGTGGGAGCGGCTCATCCGGGTTCATAGACAGCAATACCTGCCCTGTGGAAGGCTCAATCAAGATAGCCGAGCGCAGCGCCAGACTAGGTGGCTTAACAGAGCCTGTCCCCGTAATATTGACCGCCTCTGTTGTCGCTCCGGCGGCAAACGTAGCTACAGACGGATCAAGATTGCCCACAACCGGCAATGCTGACATGTACATCATATTAAGCACCATGACTGCTGTTACGCTCTTTTTCATCATGCTGCGTTTCTTATTTTGTTTATGATTGTTCGCTTTCAAATGAATACAAACTCCTCTCGTACCTCAACCCGATCCGCTATATATAACGAAACGGTGGATAAAGCCTCTACTAGGCCAATGTAATTAATGTATTGAATTTCCGCTTTGTTTCGTCAGTTGGAGCCAATGATCAACATTCTCTGCTCTTATCCTGGAATGAGCAGGTACTAAGTAAGCCTTATGTCCTAAGGTGTCCTTACTTCATCAACCCATTTGTAAAAGGCAGACACTTGTCTATTCTATCACAGGGGTATCTCTAAAAAAAGACAGGCAGAGCGAAATACGCCCTGCCTGTCGTCAAGTCTGCTACAGTCGAACTTTATAATGAATAGTTTGGTGCTTCTTTCGTAATTTGCACATCATGCGGATGGCTTTCACGTAGGCCTGCACCCGTAATACGGATAAAGCTCGTATCATTACGAAGCTCCTCGATATTAGCAGTACCGCAATATCCCATACCGGAACGAAGACCGCCCAACAGCTGATGAACTGTATCGGAAAGTGGCCCTTTATAAGCGACACGTCCTTCAATGCCTTCCGGTACCAATTTCTTATCATCATCTTGGAAATAACGATCCTTACTTCCTTGCTTCATCGCAGCCATGGAACCCATACCACGATATACTTTAAAACGACGTCCTTGATAAATCTCGGATTCGCCTGGACTTTCTTCCGTACCAGCAAAAAGACTACCCAGCATTACCGCAGAAGCTCCCGCCGCAATGGCCTTCGTAATTTCACCGGAATATTTAATGCCACCGTCTGCAATAATCGGAATATTATATTCCCGTGCTACTGTCGCACAATCATAAATAGCTGTTACTTGCGGAACACCGATTCCGGCGATCACGCGCGTTGTACAGATAGAGCCTGGACCAATGCCGACTTTTACAACCGAAGCCCCCGCTTCAATCAGTTCACGCGTTCCGTCACCAGTAGCCACATTACCTGCTACAATTGTCAGATCAGGATAAGCATCACGCAATTTGCGAACCGCTTCAATAATGTTAATATGATGACCGTGAGCAGAATCCACAACAATCAGATCCACACCTGCATTTACGAGTGCTTCAGTCCGATCAAACGTATCTTTGGAAATACCTACAGCCGCACCGACCAGAAGACGCCCTTGTGCATCTTTCGCTGCGTTTGGAAATTGAATAGCCTTCTCAATATCTTTAATAGTGATAAGCCCTTTGAGGTAATTTTCATCATCGACCAAAGGAAGCTTTTCAATTTTATGCTTTTGCAAAATGCCTTCAGCTTCCTGCAAGGTCGTACCTACAGGTGCAGTTACCAGATTTTCCTTCGTCATAACTTCACTAATTTTAAGATTAAAATCGTGAATAAAACGAAGATCGCGGTTCGTAATAATACCCACCAGCTTATTTTCCTCGTTTACAACAGGTACGCCAGAAATACGATATTTACCCATAACAGCTTCAGCATCGGATACCAAGTGATCTGGAGTCAATGAAAATGGATTGGTGATAACACCGCTCTCTGAACGTTTTACTCTATCTACCTCTACTGCTTGCTGTTCGATCGACATATTCTTATGAATAATACCGATACCGCCTTCACGAGCCATAGCAATTGCCAAAACTGCCTCAGTAACAGTATCCATACCAGCACTCATCAAAGGAATATTCAGCTTTATGTTATCACTCAAACGGGTCGCTACACTTACTTCTTTCGGCAGAACCACCGACTTGCGAGGTACCAGCAAAACATCGTCAAAGGTAAGGCCTTCCTTACCGAATTTATCTTCCCACACCAAGATGATCCTCCTTCAAATTGTTTAGTCTGTATTGGTCTTGTTGTCTGTCCGACATGGACAAATCAAGGCTCTCTGAAAATATATTATTGCAATCTTAGCAAAGCGGTATAGGGGTGTCAAGCCTTCCCCAGCAGCCATAACTTTTAGTATTCCCCTGTACAAACAAGTGTACTCGCAGGGAGGACATCCTTTATAATTAAGCGTTTCCAGAAATGAAGTCGACCCTTTTATAAAAAATAACCCGCTTGGAAAATAGCAGATTAGAGATTACATATAAGGTTCTGGAACGTAATATACAAAAAAAAACCACAATCTCAAGGAGATCATGGTCCTTCTTTCTTTTGCTTGGCGACGTCCTACTCTCCCAGGACCCTGCGGTCCAAGTACCATCGGCGCTGG
>NZ_JBIYCV010000018.1:0-62740 GCF_044908085.1 Paenibacillus sp. RC73 | reverse complement strand
GTACCCATCCCGAACACGACCGTTAAGCCCTCCAGCGCCGATGGTACTTGGACCGCAGGGTCCTGGGAGAGTAGGACGTCGCCAAGCAAAAGTAAAAATAACCATGATCTCTTTGAGATTGTGGTTATTTTTTTGTGTTTTTGCTATAACATCTGTTCCTGAGGTTGACAGAGAACGAAGGCTTTGCGACACTCTAAGGGTGTGATCTTTTTGCGGAAGTCCAAGTATACGAGCGAGGTGACGAACTTATGGAAATCAGACAATTACAACGTGAGGAATTTGAAGCTGCTATTGAGTTGTCTCAATATGCTTTTCAGTTTACAATGTCCCCGGAGGATCTGGAGAAATCCAAAAAGAAATTCAAACCAGAACAAACTTGGGGGATTTTCGACGGAAATGACTTGAATGCAAAGCTGACTTTGCTACCGTTACAGGTATACATACAGGGTCAGGTTTTTGACATGGGGGGTATTGCTGGTGTGGCAACATGGCCGGAAAAGCGACGCGGTGGTCTGGTTTCACGCCTTTTAACGCATGTGCTTGAAGAGATGAAGGTCGCGGGACAGAGCCTTTCTTTTCTACATCCTTTCTCTTTTGCCTTCTATCGTAAATTTGGATGGGAAACGTATATTGAATACAAAAAGTATATTATTTCGATCGATAAGTTCCCTGCCAAGCTTAAAACCGAAGGTACGGTCAAACGGGATGTCAAAGATATTTCTGAGCTGGACCAAGTGTATCAAGCATATGCTTCGCGTTATAATGGTACGCTGGTACGAGATAAGGAATGGTGGGAAGAGCGGACATTAAATAAGAACTACCGGACCGCAGTGTATTACTCTGAAGCAGGCGATCCTCAGGGATATGCACTCTACAAAATTGAAGATAAGCAGCTGAATTGCGACGAACTGGTATATCTTAATGAGACGGCACGGCGGGCGTTGTGGACGTATTTTGCAAATCATGATTCGATGATAACCCAGGGTAAATTCATTTACATTCCGGCTGATGACAATCTGCCATTTCTGCTAGAAGATCCGCGAATTCAGCAGGAAACAGTGCCTTATTTTATGGGCCGTATTGTAGATGCAGCTGCTTTTGTGGAGAAATATCCTTTTGAGGCAATTGGAGAGGAAACACGTTTGACCTTACATCTGACAGATCATTATGCTCCATGGAATGAAGGTATATGGATATTGATGGTCAACGCGGAAGGGCAAGGACATTTGGACAGAGTGGATCCAAGCAGTTCTTCCGAGGACGGTGTAGAAGCTGACTTGAGCGTGGGAATCCAGTCGCTGACCACCCTGATGCTTGGCTATCAGCGGCCTGATGATCTGTATAAGTGGAGTCGTATTACAGGGCGAGGTGAGTCTGTGTCTGTATTAGAACGTGTAATACCGATAAAACAAACATTTTTGCTGGATTTTTTCTAATTATAATGCTCTTAAATGCTCTTGAGTCTTCATTCTTTAGGGAGTCTGGCTTAAATACCTTGCATGAGGTGTGGATGATTTTAACGACATTTTTCAGAACTCTTTCCGTAAAGGGAAGAGTTTTTCTTATATTGTATAAAACATAATTAGATTGCGAAAAATGATATTGACCCCTTGGCAAAAATATATTTTGTGCTATAATGTGATTATAGTCAAAGAAAGTCAAAGTCAATCGAGTCTATAGTGCTTCATTAGAATGGTGTGAATACGCTGAGTTTTTAGCCGTATATAATACATTGACACCAACACAGCATGAAAAGACAGACCTGATCTGTAGATAAACGTCACTGTAATCTCATGAGCATGAGGGAAGGTGTATGATTTATTACGAATAAAGGTCACACTAGAAACTAAACGGGATGTTTCTAAGTGAGGTAGGGGGGCTAATTAGCCTCGATACTGGCTTAGATTCATGACTTTACCGTTCGGTTAAGTTCAATATACGGCGGACTCTGTGGAGCGTGAAATGTACTGAATATTTGCGTTTCCGTTAGTGGAGGATGATGAAATGCGCAATGTTTCCGATATTATTGAACAATATTTGAAGAGCATATTGCTGGAAAGTCCCAAAGGTTTAGTGGAAATTCAGCGCAATGATTTGGCTGACCGCTTTTCCTGCGTGCCGTCGCAAATTAATTATGTAATCAGTACCCGTTTTACGCTGGAAAAAGGCTATGTGGTGGAAAGCAAACGCGGTGGTGGGGGTTACATTCGCATTCAGCGAATTCAACTGCCTGCACAGCATGCGATTCATACACATCTCCATCAAAGCATTGGAGAGGAAATTAGCCAATCGGCAGCGGAAGGGCTGATTTATCAGCTGGAAGAAGCACTTTTTTTAAGCAAAAGGGAAGCTGGTTTAATGAAGGCTGCTTTATCAAGGGACACATTATTGCTGAAGCTTCCTTATCGTGACCAGCTACGGGCAAGGCTGCTTAAGGCTATGCTGATTTCGTTGCTGGTGGCCAGATAGCGTGTGATTCAAGATTAACGGTTTGGAGTAGGGATTTGCAAAAATCCTGACGCTGAAGGAGGTGCTTTTATGCTGTGCCAAGAATGTAATAAACGGCCGGCAACTTTGCATTTCACCAAAATTGTGAATGGCGAAAAGACAGAGTTTCATATTTGTGAGACGTGTGCGAAGGAAAAAGGGGAGATGATCCCTGGTACACCTAACGGCTTTTCAATTCATAGCTTGTTGTCGGGTATGCTGGATTTTGAATCCAGCACAAAGAGCCAGTCACCAGGCCATAGCGGTCCGCAAAATCTGCAATGCAAGGATTGCGGCATGACTTATGCACAGTTCAGTAAGCTGGGGCGCTTTGGGTGTCCGTCGTGCTATCAATATTTTGACAGCCGTCTAGACCCTTTGTTCAAGCGTGTGCATGGCAGTACGAGCCATGTGGGCAAGGTTCCGGTTCGCACCGGAGGCCGATTGAAGGTTAAACGGCAAATTGATGATCTGAAAAAAGAGATGCAACAGCATATTGTACAGGAAGAATTCGAATCAGCCGCTGAGCTTAGGGATCAAATCAGAAAGCTTGAAAAAGAAATGACCGAAGAGTAAAGTTTGTGAAGAGTAGGAGGGGATGCGTAATGCCCAATATCCGGTTTACGGAAAAGCCGCTAAGTGATTGGATGCGTGGTGAAGCTGCGGATTCGGAGATTGTCATTAGCAGCCGGGTGAGAATTGCGCGTAACTTGCAGCACCTGCCTTTTCCCATGCTTGCTACCAACCAGCAGTCGGAAGAAGCACTTCAACGTTTGACGGATATCCTTCAGTATGATGATTTAGGCCGCTTTGGTACCTTTCATACCCTGAAAATATCCGAGTTGGATGAGATCGACAAGCAGGTACTGGTTGAGAAGCATTTGATTAGCCCTAATTTGGCGAATGAATCTCGTAACGGTGCTGTTTTGATTAGCGATGATGAATCGGTTAGTGTTATGATAAACGAAGAGGATCATCTGCGTATCCAGTGCTTATATCCGGGATGTCAGGTTAGAGAAGCTTGGGAACGTGCTACGGTTATTGATGATGCATTTGAGGCGCATGTCGATTATGCATTTGATGATCGTAGAGGCTTTCTGACCAGTTGTCCGACGAATGTCGGCACAGGGATGAGAGCTTCGGTGATGATGCATCTGCCCGCATTGGTCATGACTCATCAGATTAATCGAATTTTGTCCGCTGTTTCACAGGTAGGTCTTACCGTTCGCGGTATTTATGGTGAAGGAAGCGAAGCGGTCGGCAATCTGTTTCAGGTATCCAATCAGATTACACTGGGACAGACCGAAGCGGAAATTATCGAAAATCTGCATGGCGTTGTACTGCAAATTATAGAGCATGAACGTTCCGCCAGGGAACGACTGATGAATGAGTCCATGCTGCGGATTACAGATCGGGTGATGCGTTCATTCGGTATTTTGTCATATGCAGCGGTACTGGAATCCAAGGAGGCCGCACAGCGGTTGTCTGATGTACGTCTTGGCGTGGACTTGGGGATTTTGGAGCGTCCATCCACAGCAGCGATGAATGAGCTGAATGTGATGACGCAACCCGGATTTCTGCAAAAAAGCTTTGGTGATAAAATGAACACCGGTGAGCGCGATATGTACCGGGCGAAGCTGATCCGGCAAAAATTAGGCACAACCCTTTAATATATAGAATGATCTGAAATACACACTGTGGAGGTGCAGGATATATGATGTTTGGAAGATTTACGGAACGCGCACAAAAAGTGCTTGCCTTGGCTCAGGAAGAAGCTGTTCGATTGGGACACAACAACATTGGCACGGAGCACATTTTGCTCGGCCTCATTCGTGAAGGTGAAGGAATTGCAGCGAAAGCCTTGATTGGTTTAGGGCTGGGACTGGAAAAAATTCAGGATGAAGTGGAAACGCTGATTGGACGCGGTCAAGAACAACCGACGAACATTGCCTATACTCCACGCGCCAAAAAGGTCATCGAGCTGTCTATGGATGAAGCTCGTAAGTTGGGCCATACCTATGTAGGTACGGAGCATATTTTGCTCGGTCTTATCCGTGAAGGCGAAGGTGTAGCAGCCCGTGTACTGAATAACCTGGGTATCAGCCTGAATAAAGCACGTCAGCAAGTGCTTCAATTGCTCGGCAGCAGTGAGGCTGTTTCCAGCCATCATGGTGCTCCAGCTAATGTCAGCACACCAACGCTGGACAGCTTGGCACGTGATTTGACGGCATCTGCGAAGGAAAACAACCTGGACCCTGTCATTGGGCGCAGTAAGGAAATTGAACGTGTAATTCAGGTGCTCAGCCGCCGTACAAAGAACAATCCGGTTCTGATCGGTGAGCCAGGGGTAGGTAAAACAGCAATTGCCGAAGGATTGGCGCAAAAAATTATTGCCAATGAGATTCCCGAAACGTTGCGCGACAAGCGCGTAATGACACTCGATATGGGCTCTGTGGTAGCAGGCACCAAATATCGTGGTGAATTTGAGGATCGTTTGAAAAAGATTATGGACGAGATTCGTCAAGCAGGAAACATCGTATTGTTCATTGATGAGCTGCATACGCTGATTGGTGCTGGTGGAGCTGAAGGTGCCATTGATGCCTCCAACATTTTAAAGCCTGCTCTGGCACGTGGCGAGCTGCAATGCATCGGTGCGACAACGCTGGACGAATACCGCAAATATATTGAAAAGGACGCTGCTTTGGAACGTCGCTTCCAGCCGATTACGGTAGATCAGCCTTCTCCAGAAGAAGCTGTTCAAATTCTGTACGGCCTGCGTGACCGTTATGAAGCGCATCACCGTGTGAAAATTACGGATGAAGCCATTGAAGCGGCAGTAAAATTGTCAGATCGTTATATCACCGACCGCTTCCTGCCGGATAAAGCAATTGACCTTATTGATGAAGCAGGTTCCAAGGTAAGGCTGAATTCCTATACAGTACCGCCAAACCTGAAACAGCTGGAAAACCGTCTGGAAGATATTCGTAAGGAAAAGGATTCGGCTGTACAAAGCCAAGAGTTCGAAAAGGCGGCTGCATTGCGTGATACAGAGCAGAAAATTCGTGAAGAGCTGGATGTTACGAAAAACCAATGGAAAGAGCAACAGGGACGTACAGATTCCGAAGTAACACCGGAGGATATTGCTCAGGTCGTTGCGATTTGGACAGGTGTTCCGGTTAGCAAGCTGAAAGAGGAAGAAACGCATCGCTTGTTGAACATGGAAGAGTTGCTGCATGAGCGGGTAATTGGGCAGGATGAAGCAGTTAAGGCAGTTAGCCGGGCTATTCGCCGGGCACGTGCCGGACTGAAAGATCCGAAACGTCCAATCGGCTCCTTTATTTTCCTCGGTCCAACCGGGGTTGGTAAAACTGAGCTGGCACGCGCGTTGGCTGAATCCATGTTCGGAGATGAAAATGCGGTTATCCGAATCGATATGTCCGAATACATGGAGAAGCATTCCACGTCCCGTCTGGTAGGAGCGCCTCCAGGATATGTTGGATATGAAGAAGGCGGTCAATTGACTGAGAAGGTGCGTCGTAAACCTTACTCCGTCGTACTGCTGGATGAGATTGAAAAAGCACATCCAGAAGTGTTCAACATTCTTCTGCAAGTGCTGGAAGATGGACGTCTGACGGATTCCAAAGGCCGTGTTGTCGATTTCCGCAACACACTCATCATCCTGACATCCAATGTGGGTGCACAGGCGATCAAACGTAACTCCACGCTCGGCTTTACAGCTGTTGTGGACGCTGGAGCGGATTATGATAACATGAAGGGCAAAGTGATGGATGAACTGAAGAAAAGCTTCCGTCCCGAGTTCTTGAACCGGATTGATGAAATTATCGTTTTCCATTCTCTCGAAGAAAAACACATTGCCGAAATCGTGTCCCTTATGTCCGAAGAGCTGCGTAAGCGTCTGAATGAGTACGAGGTGGACTTTGAGTTGACAGACAAGGCTAAGGCATTCCTTGCGAAGGAAGGCTTTGATCCGGCGTATGGTGCGCGTCCATTGCGTCGTGCGATCCAGAAGCATATCGAGGACCGTCTGTCTGAGGAGTTGCTGTCGGGTAATATCACTAAAGGTGATTCTCTCTTTATTGATGAAGAGAACGGTGCGTTGACCGTTACAAAAAAGGATAACGTATCCGCGAAGTCCTGAGCAGGCAATAAAAGTTAACGATAATCATCGGCTTTTGCCCAAAAAGGACAGAGGTACGATAGATTAGCACAATAAAAGTGGTCAGAAAGGGTGTCTCGCAGGCTGAAAAGCTGTGGCGAGGGCGCCCTTTTTGTGTATAAAGCACTGTGGAGCGGTCGGATAAGAGCTTTGGAAAAGTTTGTGATATCGCTTTACGTCCGCCAAGCTTCAATGGTAAACTTTTATTGTTACAGCTCTTTCCGGCTGTGTGAAGATAAATCCGACATTGATCGTTGTCATATAAGGAGCCAAGGAACAAAGTATGGCTAAAGTGAAAACTAAATTTTCCTGTACGGAGTGCGGTTATGAATCGCCCAAATGGTATGGAAAATGTCCCGGATGCCAGGCATGGAATTCCATGGTGGAGGAAACGGAAAGCGTTGTTAAAACTCAAGGAATGGGTTCTTCCCTTCTTACTCATAGCACAAAAGATAAACCGCTCCCTATTATCGAAGTGGAGAGCGGCAAAGAAGCACGAATTTTGACGGGAATAGGCGAATTGAATCGCGTGCTCGGGGGAGGCGTGGTGCCAGGTTCACTCGTTCTGGTGGGCGGTGATCCGGGGATTGGAAAATCTACACTTATGCTACAGACATCGAATGAGCTGGCTTTAACCGGTTTAAAGGTGCTGTACGTGTCAGGTGAGGAATCGGTCCGTCAGACGAAGCTGCGTGCAGACCGTCTCGGTGCCCTGTCCCCCAATTTATACGTATTATGTGAGACGAATTTGGAGACGATTGAAGAAGCGGTAGACAGCTTGAAACCGGAGTTTCTGGTGATTGACTCTATCCAGACTGTATATTTGCCTGAGGTGACGAGTGCGCCGGGGAGTGTAGCACAGGTACGGGAATGTACTTCACGTTTTATGCGGATTGCCAAGGGATTAGGAATTGCAACGGTGCTGGTAGGACATGTAACCAAGGAAGGGGCCATTGCAGGCCCGCGTCTGTTGGAGCATATGGTCGATTGTGTGCTTTATTTTGAAGGAGAGCGCCATCATACGTATCGGCTGTTGCGTGCGGTTAAGAATCGTTTTGGCTCTACGAATGAAATTGGTATTTTTGAAATGGCTGAAAGCGGCTTGCGTGAGGTGTCGAATCCTTCCGAGCTGTTTTTGTCCGAACGACCGCTGGGGGTGGCTGGTTCGACTGTTGTCGCCAGTATGGAAGGAACACGACCTGTATTGGTTGAGCTGCAGGCGCTGATTGCGACCACGCATTTTCCTTCTCCACGCCGAATGGGTACAGGGGTTGACCATCATCGAATGGGATTGATTATAGCCGTGTTGGAAAAGCGGATGGGCATGTTTTTGCAAAATCAGGATGCGTATCTAAATGTGGCCGGGGGCGTAAAGCTGGATGAACCAGCGGTGGACCTGGCAATAGCGGTGAGTATTGCTTCCAGTTTTCGAGATGCGCCTACCAAGCCATACGATGTGATTTTTGGCGAGGTGGGGCTGACGGGTGAGGTGCGTGCTGTATCCAGAGCGGAGCAGCGTGTGCGGGAAGCGGAGAAGCTAGGTTTTAAACGGGTGATTATGCCAGAGAAGAGCCTGAAGGGCTGGACGCATCCGAAAGGGATACAAATTGTAGGAGTAGGAACGGTGGCAGATGCATTGGCAGCCGCATTAGATTAGGGGGCAATGAGAATGAAAGAAGCGAGCCAACTGGATAAAATGAATGATTTGCTGCGGCTTGTGGCACCGGGAACTCCCTTTCGCGACGGACTGGAAAACGTGTTGCGCGCCAAAACGGGCGCTCTTCTGGTCGTTGGCTATAGCCCGGAGGTAATGGAGGTCGTGGATGGCGGCTTCTCGATTAACTGTGATTTTTCACCGAACTATTTGTATGAACTGGCTAAGATGGACGGTGCCATCATACTGAGTGAGGATTTGAAACGGATTTTATACGCAAATACGCAATTGATTCCTGATTCTTCTATCTCATCGATTGAAACGGGTATTCGTCACCGGACAGCGGAGCGGGTCGCCAAGCAAACTGGCAAGTTAGTCGTATCTATTTCGCAGCGGCGTAATATTATTACATTGTATCAGGGAACGCTGAGATATGCGCTCAAGGAAATCGGAGTTATTTTAACCAAAGCCAATCAGGCCATTCAGACGCTGGAAAAGTATAGATCCGTGTTGGGGCAAGCCTCGACGAATTTGACGGCATCCGAATTTGAAGAATTAGTGACCATGCCCGAAGTGGTAAATGTTATCCAACGGATCGAAATGGTGCTGCGCATCAAAATGGAAATCAAACGATTTATTAACGAGCTTGGGAATGAGGGCCGTTTAATTAGCATGCAGATGGATGAGCTTGTCAGTAATATCGAGGAAGAGGCTTGGCTACTGTATAAGGATTATGCCAAAGACGATAGCGATGAGAAAATTCGTGGCATTATATTGGGCCTCAAGCGTTCCACGGACGATGAGCTGCTGGATGCAAATCATATTGTGCGTTTGCTGGGATACCCGTCTTCGGCTGCGACATCAGAAGAATATATCGTGGCGCGCGGTTATCGGGTGCTGAACAAGATACCACGTCTACCGAATGTGATCATTCACAATCTGGTGGAGCGGTTTGGACGTTTTCCGCATGTTATGACAGCGACGATTGAAGAACTGGATGAAGTAGATGGCATTGGAGAAGTCCGTGCGCGTACCATTAAAGAGGGACTCAAACGATTGCAGGAACAAGTTTTCATTGACAGGCAAATGTAAATGTAATACAGTGAAAGGATTATAATGGAACAATTCATACATTGAGGTGAAGAGATGATTACCAAATCAATTCCGAACATGTGTACCTTAGGTAACTTGTTTCTCGGAATGATCGCCATTTTATTGGCCGTAGACGGAAAATACAGTCTTGCCGCTATTATGGTTATTGTCGCCATGTTGTTGGACGGACTGGATGGACGAATGGCCCGGGCGCTAAATGCCCAGAGCGAATTCGGTAAAGAACTGGACTCCTTATCAGATATGATATCTTTTGGTGTAGCTCCCGCAGTTATTATGTACATGGTTGCTTTTCATGATGCTAATTCGGCTTTGGCCTGGACGGTTACGGCTATTTTTCCGATGTGCGGAGCGTTACGTTTGGCTCGTTTTAATGTACGTCCTGGTGTACCGGGTTATTTTACAGGCTTGCCGATTCCGGCAGCAGGTGGTGTGTTAGCCACTTTGTCCTTATTCCATAACGATATTTCTCTGTTATACATGTCGATTGCGATGCTGCTTGTCTCTTATTTGATGGTCAGCTCGATGAAATATCCGAACTTAAAAAAGGTGGGCCTTCCGAAGAAAGCGATCTGGATCGCTCCATGGGTTGTAATTGCTGCCGTTGTACTGGCGGTTAAATTCCCGGATCAATTATCGAAGCTGATTTTCGTGCCGTTGGTGCTGTATGCATTGTATGGCATGAAACTCAATATCCGTAAGCTGTCACGTAGACGTGGACGCGGTCGAGGACGTTCCACTCAGGAAGAACAGGATGATCAATATCGTCATTCACAGCATTAGTATTAAGCGAGAAAACAATTAAGCATTTATTTCCTTGGATCACTTTAGGGAGATAGATGTTTTTTTTATGCATAAAAAATCAAATACATAGGGTTAGTTGAGTGAAAATTGGATCATACTGGTAAGGAAAGTGATGTATATCCAATAAATACAGGGTGTACGAACAGAAAACAAAGGAGGTATAGAGACTCGATGTGGAGAAAGGCTATTTTAACTTTTACAGGTTTGTGCGGAGCGTGGTTCGGCTATACGTTATACCATCGGGTAGGAGGTATCGTATCATGGTTGCCCCATTGGCTGAGTGATGGTTCTTTACCGGGAATGGCTGTTTGGATGATTGCGGGAGCTGTGTTGTTTATGGCTGGATGCTCGCTCGCCGGAACAGCTGTGGCTAATCGGTTACAACAGGGGATCGAAGGTTTGGTACGGATTCCGATGAACGAGATGATGGCAGGTGCGATTGGATTAGCGGTGGGCTTGATCCTTTCCTTAGCGGTTTACCCGCTCTTGTCATGGCTAGGGGCACCAGGTCAACTGATTCAAACGGCCGTTACCATCGTATGCGGATATGTGGGAGTGATGGTCGGACTGGAAAAGCGGGACGAGCTGTCCTCATTTTGGAGTTCGGGTTTTTTTGGTCGAGGTACGGGTGTGGAAGAACGCAAGCTGGAGGAACATAAAATTTTGGACACCAGTGTTATTATAGACGGACGTATTGCGGATATTTGCAAGACTGGTTTTATCGAAGGAACGATTGTTATTCCCGAATTTGTGCTGGAGGAGCTTCAGCATATTGCAGATTCGTCGGATTTACTCAAGCGTAACCGCGGGCGGCGAGGTCTGGATATTTTGAACAAGATTCAAAAAGAGTTGGATGTAAATGTATTGATTTACGAAGGCGATTTTGAGGAGATTTCAGAGGTCGACAGCAAATTGGTCAAGCTGGCAAAGGTGCTACAGGGTAAGGTGGTAACGAACGATTTTAACCTGAATAAGGTGTGTGAGCTTCAAGGTGTATCGGTGCTGAATATTAATGACCTGGCAAATGCAGTGAAGCCTGTAGTGCTGCCCGGTGAGGAAATTATGGTGCAGATTATCAAAGACGGCAAGGAGCATGGGCAAGGTGTGGCCTATCTGGATGATGGTACGATGATCGTTGTGGAAGGCGGACGTGACTACATCGGTTCGCTGATGGAGGTGCTGGTTACAAGCGTACTTCAGACCTCTGCGGGCCGTATGATTTTTGCCAAACCGAAATTATTGGAAAAAGCTCAATAAACGCGGTATGATGAAGTAGATGTGTAATCATACGGATCGTCCAAGTGCGATCAAGGCAGGAGTCATTTCAATGAACAATCGGGTAGGAGTCGTCATTGTGGCGGCTGGGCGCGGCTCCCGTATGGGAACGCCGGAAAGCAAGCAATTTTTGCTTTTGCGGGACAAGCCCATCTTCATACATACACTTGAGATATTCGCAGCCATGCCCGAAGTGGATGAAATGGTGATGGTGACGGGGGCAGAAGATGTCGAGCGCTGTCAAGAGTGGATTAGTCAATACCGAATCGGCAAGGACGTACAGGTGGTGGCTGGAGGCAGTGAACGTCAGCATTCGGTATATCGCGGTCTGAGCCACCTGCAAGCAGATTGGG
Source organism: Paenibacillus sp. RC73 (assembly GCF_044908085.1). Taxonomy (NCBI): domain Bacteria; kingdom Bacillati; phylum Bacillota; class Bacilli; order Caryophanales; family Paenibacillaceae; genus Paenibacillus; species Paenibacillus sp. RC73. The sequence continues at coordinate 50,880 of NZ_JBIYCV010000018.1, read as the reverse complement.
TGATGGTGCATGATGGTGTACGCCCGCTCATTCAGCCTGAGCTTATACGTTCATGTCTGGAGACAGCCCAGCGTACCGGTGCTTCTGTAGCGGCAGTACCTGTAAAGGATACAGTTAAGCAAGTGAACGGGGATGGTGTCATTACGGCAACGCCGGATCGCCGAAGTCTGTGGAGCATTCAAACGCCACAGACTTTTCGTCTTTCCGATCTGCTGCTGGCTTACGAGGAAGCGGAGCAGGCAGGATTTTTGGGGACAGACGATTCGATGCTGGTGGAGCGATTAGGTATTCCGGTCACTGTCGTTCAGGGCAGCTACAAAAATATCAAAATTACCACGCCTGAGGACTTGGATATGGCGGAGTTATGGGTAAAGACAGAGGGAGAGGATATCAGATGATCAGAGTGGGACAAGGGTTTGACGTTCACCAGCTGGTGGAAGGAAGGCCGTGCATTATCGGGGGCGTGAATATTCCTTATGAAAAGGGATTGCTGGGTCATTCCGATGCTGACGTGCTGCTGCATGCGGTTAGCGACGCCATTCTGGGCGCGCTCGGTCTGGGTGACATTGGGAAGCACTTTCCGGATAACGATCTGGAATTCAAGGATGCCGACAGTCTCAAGCTGCTGGAGCATGTATGGAGTTTGGCCAAAGAGCGGGGATACCGCTTGGGGAATATTGATTCTACGATTATTGCGCAAAAGCCCAAAATGGCATCTTACATCCCGAAGATGAATGAAGTTATCGCTCGTGCGTTGGAAGCAGAAGATCCTTCCCAAGTAAACGTTAAGGCAACTACGACGGAGCAGCTTGGCTTTGCCGGGCGGGGTGAAGGAATCGCGGCTCAATCGGTTGTCTGTCTTGTAAAGGGTATGCTATCATCTTGAGAACTTAGATTTGGAGGAGATTTTATGAGCACGGAAGTTCGTGTACGTTATGCCCCAAGCCCAACAGGGCATCTGCATATTGGAAATGCCAGAACGGCATTATTTAATTATTTGTATGCTCGGAACCAAGGTGGCAAGTTTATTATTCGTATTGAAGATACAGATGTGAAACGCAACATTGCAGGCGGGGAAGAAAGCCAGCTTAAATATCTGAAATGGTTGGGTATGGATTGGGATGAAAGCGTGGATGTCGGAGGCGAGTATGGACCTTACCGTCAGACTGAACGTTTGGATATATACAAAACCTATTGGCAGGATCTGCTGGATCGTGGCTTGGCTTACCGCTGCTACTGTACCGAAGAAGAACTGGAACGCGAACGTGAAGAACAGACGGAACGTGGGGAGACACCACGCTACTCCGGGAAACACCGTGATCTGACGGAGGAACAGTGTCAGGCATTCGAAGCGGAGGGTCGTGTACCAAGTATCCGTTTCCGCGTACCAGAAGATCGCGAATATACGTTTAATGATATGGTCAAAGGCCAAATCACGTTCAATTCGAAGGAAAGCGGCGATTTTGTTATCGTCAAAAAAGATGGTATTCCGACATATAACTTTGCAGTGGCGGTGGACGATCATTTGATGAAAATATCGCATGTGCTGCGAGGCGAGGATCATGTCTCCAATACACCGCGACAATTGATGATCTTTGAAGCGCTTGGCTGGGAGCCTCCAATCTTTGGTCATATGACACTGATCGTGGGCGATGATCACAAAAAGCTTAGCAAACGCAACGAGTCCATTATTCAGTTTATGGAGCAGTACGACAAATTAGGCTACTTACCAGAAGCTATATTCAATTTTATTGCGCTGCTGGGTTGGTCCCCGGAAGGCGAAGAAGAAATTTATGACCGGGAACAATTGATTTCGATTTTCGATCCCAACCGTTTGTCCAAAAGTCCGGCTGTCTTTGATACCAACAAGCTGGCTTACCTGAACAATCATTATATTAAAAAAGCCGATCCTGAGCGGATTGCTGGTATGGCGATTCCTCATTTGCAAGCAGCGGGGCTGTTACCGAATGAATTATCTGCGGAGCAGCAGGACTGGGCCAAGGCTCTTGTTCGCTTGTATCAGGAACAAATGAACTCTGCGTCCGACATTGTGGCTTTGTCTGAGTTGTTTTTCCGTTCGCATCTGGAGCTTGATACGGAAGCTGCGGCTGTGCTGGCTGAAGAGCAGGTTCCTGAGGTGCTTAAAGCCTTTGCTGGCAAGGTGGAAGCGAGTGAGGAATTTGCGGCTCCACAAATGGCCAAGCTGATCAAGGAAGTTCAAAAGGAAACCGGCTTTAAAGGGAAACAGTTGTTTATGCCGATTCGTGTGGCCCTTACAGGTCAAACTCATGGACGAGATTTGAATGAAACGATCTTTTTGCTCGGACGTGACAAGGTACTGGACCGTCTCAGGGCACAAATTAAAGGCTGATATTTCTTGTCAATTTGTTGTCTTTTCGCTATAATGACTCCATTGATACGGATTGATATTTACGTGTAAAGGCTGAGAACAGGAGAAGTACACTGCATAAGGGCATTTGCCAGAGAGGACGGCCGAGGGGAACCCCGGGGCTGGAAGCCGTCCAGATGACCTGCGGAGGAAATGCACCTGGGAGCCGTGCGCCCGAACCCTAATTAGCGTCAGCGTCGACTGCTGATATGGCAAGGGTGTGCCGAATCGTTCTCGTTACCGGACGCCAAAGACGGGCTTCTCTGCTTATATGCAGCAGGTTTGCCTGAAGCAGAGTGGGACCACGTTCATGCGTCTCTGCAGCTTAGGCTGCGGAGGCGCTTTTTCATTTTTATCAGACTCAAGCTCGTTAAAGGTGAAAAATGTCGAAGTGTGCTGACGAATGCGAAAATTGGCGAAACATGGAGTTGTGTGAAGATGCGGCAAGGAAATGGGGGAAATAGGAGGGCGACATGTTCAGACATATCAAATCCGACATTCAAACTGTTTTGGATAATGATCCGGCCGCCCGGAGTAAGCTGGAGGTTATTTTTACGTATTCCGGCGTTCATGCCCTTTGGGCACACCGAATCGCACATTGGTTTTATCTGCGAAAGTGGTGTACTCTAGCCCGTATTATATCTCAGGTATCGCGGTTTATGACAGGGATTGAAATCCATCCCGGCGCTCGTATTGGAGATCGGCTGTTCATTGACCATGGCATGGGAGTGGTCATCGGCGAAACCTGTGAGATCGGCGACGATGTTGTGTTATACCAGGGGGTCACTCTTGGAGGGACGGGGAAAGAGAAGGGGAAGCGCCATCCCACCATTGGGAATAATGTTGTTATAGGCTCCGGCGCAAAGATATTGGGCTCTTTTACAATTGGGGCGCAGTCCAACATTGGCTCCAACTCGGTTGTACTTAAAGAGGTTCCGCCAAACAGTACGGTGGTGGGGATCCCGGGGCGAGTGGTCAGACAAGATGGCAGACGTCCAGACCGACTTAGTCACCAACTGCCTGATCCGGTTGTGGATTCTATGCGGGAGCTTCAATTGGAAATAGAACGATTACGTGCAGAATTGTCTGATTTGAAGGATGAGCGATCTGCTCAGAAACATCAGGTGACTCAAGAGAATAAATTACAAGGATAATTTTCATGAGGGAGGAATACAACGATGCCGCTTCAAATTTATAATACAATGTCGAGGAGCCGAGAGCCTTTTGTTCCACTGGAGCCTGGAAAGGTTAAAATGTATGTATGCGGACCTACTGTGTATGATTACATTCATATTGGTAATGCACGACCTGTAATTGTGTTTGACGTGGTGCGCAGCTACCTGGAGTATCTGGGCTATGATGTGAATTATGTGGTGAATTTTACGGATGTCGATGATAAGCTGATCCGCAAAGCTCGGGAACTTGATATGGATGTTCCGGCAGTTGCCGAGAAATTTATTGCAGCCTACCATGAGGATCTGACAGGATTGAATGTTCCTGCCGCCAGTATGAATCCGCGTGTAACTGAGAGTATGGATCTGATTATTGATTTTATCAAGGAACTGGTAGATAAAGGATATGCCTATGAGAATGATGGCGATGTGTTCTATAGGACGAAAAAATTCAAATGCTACGGTCAGTTGTCGGGTCAGAATCTGGAGGAGCTTCAGTTCGGGATTCGCATTAATGTGGATGAACGTAAGGAAAATGCCGGGGATTTTGTTCTCTGGAAGGCTGCCAAGCCAGGAGAAATTTATTGGTCAAGTCCTTGGGGCGACGGCCGCCCGGGCTGGCATATCGAATGCTCTGCCATGGCCCGCCACTATCTGGGAGATACGCTGGATATTCACGGGGGCGGACAGGATTTGCAATTCCCACATCATGAATGCGAATGCGCACAATCGGAGGTGATTACGGGTAAGCCATTGGCGCGTTACTGGATGCATAACGGATATATTCGCATTGATAATGAAAAAATGTCGAAATCACTCGGTAATGGTATTTTGGTTAAAGATCTGCGTGTTCGTCACAAGCCCGAGGCTTTACGTTATTTTATGCTGTCGACGCATTACCGGAATCCGTTAAACTACAATCATGAGACGATGAGTCAGGCGGAGAACAGTGTCGAACGGATTGCCAATGCAGTGGCCAACGTGCAGCATCGTTTAGCTAATGCGTTGAAAGGTAATGAAGAAGTATCGGCCGAGCTGCAAACGAAGCTTGACGGAATTTTGCAGCAGTTTGTCGAAAAAATGGATGATGATTTCAATACGCCTGATGCGATTACTGCTGTATTTGAATGGGTTAGCGAAGCCAACCATTTGTTGCAGCGTGACGTTGTCAATCAGGCAGAATTGCAGGCGGTGCTGCATACCTTTCATTCGATGAATAATGTACTTCGCATATATTCGGAACCAAAAGAAGAACTGCTGGATGATGAAATTGAGCAATTAATTGCAGAACGTGTCGAAGCTCGTAAAACCAAGAACTGGGGCAGAGCCGATGAAATTCGCGATCTGCTCGCTGTCAAAGGAATCGTGCTTGAGGATACAGCGCAGGGTATGCGGTGGCGGCGAAAATGAGTGATAAGCCATTGAACACGGGGGCTTCGGAAGGTGCGGGAAACTGGTTCCCGTATCCTGCGTCCAAGCCAGCCCGCCTGATGCCGCCGATTGCACTGGCTTACATTGGCGATGCTGTGTATGAGGTCGCGGTGCGGCAATATTTGCTGGCGCAGCCCAATCTGCGTCCGAACCATTTACATCGGCGGGCCACAGGGCTGGTCTCTGCCAAGGCGCAGAGCCGTATGCTCGTGCTGCTGGAGACGGTGCTGACGGAGGAAGAACGTGATATTGTCAGACAAGGCAGAAATGCCAAGTCAGGAAGCCTGCCCAAAAATGCGGATGTACTTGAGTATCGTCATGCTACTGCGCTGGAGGGATTGTTTGGCTTTCTTTATTGTGACGGACGTTTGGACAGAATGAGAGAATTGATTACGTATGGTATTGCACAAATGGAAAATACAGAAAAATCTTAATTGGGAACGTCGGATCAAATGCGCCAAACATCCGCCGTTTTCCGGGAGGAAGCTAGATATGGAAGAAGAATGGATTGCCGGTAAGCATTCGGTAACGGAGGCGCTTCGCTCAGGCAGAACGATAAATAAAATATGGATTGCGGATAATGCACAAAAGCATCTGACATTGCCCATTACGGCTGAGGCTAAAAAAGCGGGGATCATTGTTTTACAGGTGGATAAGCGAAAGCTTGATCAAATGGTTCCGGGAATACAGCATCAGGGAGTGGTTGCACAGGCTGCACCTTTTGCCTACGCTGAAGTGGAAGAACTGCTTGCAACTGCACGTAGTAAGGGAGAAGAGCCGTTTTTGATCCTATTGGATGAGATTGAAGATCCACATAATCTGGGGTCTATCCTTCGGACAGCGGACTGCACAGGGGCACATGGCGTAATCGTGCCGAAAAGACGTTCAGCGGCAGTAACTGTAACGGTGTCCAAAACATCAGCGGGGGCGGTTGAGTATGTTCCGGTGGCGCGTGTAAACAATTTGGGGCAAACCATCGACCGTCTCAAAGAGGAAGGTGTATGGGTAGTTGGCACAGATGTGACAGCTACGGACCCGGTTTTTGGAAATGGTGTATTCACAGGGCCAGTTGCTATCGTCATTGGTAACGAAAATAAAGGGATGGGCCGTTTGATCCGCGAGAAATGTGACGTACTCGTTAAGCTGCCGATGGCTGGGCAAATCAATTCCCTGAATGCTTCTGTAGCCGCAGGTGTCGTGATGTACGAAGTGTTGCGCGGCCGACAGGCACGGGGCTAATGATATGGCTGACACGCGGGATGTTCTGCTTGTGGACGGTTACAATATGATTGGAGCCTGGCCCGAACTTTCCGCACTGGTACAATCTGGTATGCAGGAAGCGAGGGACAGACTGCTTGAACGACTCGCGGATCATCAGGCGTATTCCGGCAGAAGAGTCATCGTCGTTTTTGATGCTTACCGGGTGCCAGGATTGGGTAAAACGTATTCCCAGAGTAAAGTACAGATTTATTTTACCAAAGAAAAAGAGACCGCTGACGAGTGCATCGAGCGATTGGTTCGGGAGTTAAGCAGCCGGAGAAGAAGCATTTATGTGGCAACAAGTGATCAGGTGGAACAACATGTCGCTTTTGGGCAAGGAGCGCTCAGGGTGTCGGCGCGTGAGCTTCTGATCGAGATTGAGGAATCTGAAAAGGAAGTGAAAAAGCGGATAGAGCAGGATAGCGCTAAGTTGTCCCGCAATTCGCTGGATGCCAAGCTGAGCCCGGAAATTCGAAAGCTGTTTGAGCGCTGGAGAAGAGAATAGCCCAGAGAAAGAAAATCCATTAATTGGACACTTCCCCATTTTGAAACCATTGACAATTTTGTTAGCGCTCTTCTTTTTTAGGCTGTTGTGGTTGACGGTATTAGGTTACATCGCGTATACTTGTCGTATATTTGAGAGAGTAACGGGTATCTTGCGTTGCAGCCGGAGGGATTGTTAGTGAGTGTGGACCTCAAGGATATCATGTTGTCAAAGTTTGATTACAAAAATGATGAAGACATTGTCGGAGCAGTCCATGAAGGTGATGGGGAGGCACTGGAGTTTCTGATTAATAAATATCGGAACTTCGTGCGGGCCAAGGCCAGATCCTACTTCCTGATCGGCGCTGATCGCGAGGATATTATTCAGGAGGGCATGATTGGTCTCTACAAATCTATTCGTGATTTTAAGGGAGACAAGTTTGCTTCGTTCAAGGGCTTTGCCGAGCTGTGCATTACAAGACAGATTATTACGGCAATCAAGACAGCTACACGACAAAAGCACATTCCTCTGAATTCCTACGTATCTCTGGACAAGCCCATTTATGATGAAGAGTCGGATCGAACGTTACTGGACGTGATTTGCGGAACACAGGTAAGTGATCCTGAAGAGCTGATTATCAATCAGGAAGAGTTTGTGGGCCTTGAGGACAAGATGTCCGAGATTCTGAGCGAGCTGGAACGGAAGGTACTTATGCTGTATCTGGACGGACGTTCATATCAGGAAATTGCCGAGGACCTTGACCGCCACGTGAAATCTATTGATAATGCGCTGCAACGGGTCAAGCGCAAACTTGAAAAGTATTTGGAAGTAAGGGATAGCTGAAAGTAGAGGCTGGCAGGGAAAAGGCTCGAGTCTGAGTCTTTTTTTATTCGTTAAGGGCAGGATATGCAGGTTTATATGTGTTAAGAATGATTTATACTGAAAAAGACAAATAATAGATATCGCATGGATCTTGGAGAGGTTTTTCAGAGATGACTTTTAAAGGATGAACAGATGTTAAAATGCACCACAGCCGGGACTGCGAAATGTATGCAAACATTCGTTGACATGCAAAACCGCGTGTGATAAAGTGTTTTAGGTAGGCCTAAATTCGCGGTTTTTTTTAGGATCAATTATGAGACTTCCGGTGTTGGATGTCTTCGGGAGGTGCACATCATGCGGGTAATTATTACTTTGGCTTGTACAACATGCAAACAAAGAAATTACACAACGACGAAAAACAAGCGTAATCACCCCGACCGCATGGAGATGAAGAAATTCTGTAAGTCCTGTAACGAACAGACTTCTCATCGGGAAACTAGATAGTTTTTGGAGGTGTAGTCGGCGTGAAACGCAGTTTCAAGTCTCTGTTTTCCTTTTTCTCTGAAAGCTGGGCTGAACTCAAGAAGGTTCGCTGGCCCAATCGTAAAGAACTGACCAACTATACGCTGATTGTCATTGGGACGATTGCGTTTGTCACGATTTATTTTTGGGTTCTCGATATCGGCATTTCCGCTGCGATCGAAGCGATTATCTAGGAAGGGTTCCAGGTGGCTTGATATGGAAAAAAGATGGTACGTCGTTCATACCTATTCAGGGTATGAGAACAAAGTCAAAGCCAATTTGGAGAAACGCGTTGAGTCCATGGGCATGGAGGACAAGATTTTCCGCGTTCTTGTTCCAATGGAAGAAGAACTGGTAACCAAGGACGGTAAGAAAAAGACCGTTATGCGTAAAGTTTACCCTGGTTATGTCTTGGTCGAAATGGTTCAAACTGACGACTCTTGGTATGTTGTGCGCAACACACCAGGTGTTACGGGATTTGTAGGATCAACAGGCTCGGGTTCCAAACCGACAGCTTTGCTTCCAGAAGAAGTTGAACAGATTCTGAAGCATATGGGCATGGTAGAGCCGAAACCGAAGATCGAATTCGATGTTAAGGAATCCGTGCGAATTAAAGTTGGTCCTTTTGCGAATTTTGTGGGCTCCGTGGAAGAAATTTTGGTTGAGAAGAGCAAGCTTAAGGTTCACGTCAACATGTTTGGACGGGAAACCCCGCTTGAGTTGGATTATACTCAGGTGGAGAAAATATAGATTTTTCTTACAGGTTTCTTGTGGGAGGATCATTAGGTCCGTCTACCACTATTGAGTCAAGGAGGTGTCATCCGTGGCAAAAAAGGTAATCAAAATGGTAAAACTGCAGATCCCTGCAGGTAAAGCTAATCCAGCGCCTCCAGTAGGTCCAGCTTTGGGTCAAGCAGGTGTCAACATCATGGCATTCTGTAAAGAGTTCAATGCTCGTACTGCTGATCAAGCAGGCCTGATCATCCCGGTTGAAATTTCGGTGTTTGAAGATCGTTCTTTTACGTTCATCACCAAAACTCCACCGGCTGCTGTGCTGTTGAAAGTTGCTGCTAAAATCGAAAAAGGTTCCGGTGAACCGAACAAAACGAAAGTTGCAACTGTAAATCGCGCTACCGTTCGTCAAATTGCTGAGCAAAAAATGCCTGACCTTAACGCAGCTTCCGTAGAATCGGCAATGCGTATGGTTGAAGGTACTGCTCGCAGCATGGGTATCACCATCGTAGACTAATTTTTATTAGTCTTCGTGTGCCGGCAGTTTGACTGTCCGGCAAGTGTGGGAGGAATATCCGCTAATACCACATAAGGAGGAAAAGATTATGGCTAAACATGGTAAGAAGTACTTGGAAGCCGCTAAGCTGATCGACAGCGAAGCGACTTATGAGCCTTTGGAAGCCGTTGAATTGGTGAAAAAAGGCGCAACTGCTAAATTTGACGAAACTGTTGAAGCAGCAGTCCGTCTGGGCGTAGATTCCCGTAAACAAGACCAGGCTGTTCGTGGTGTTGTTGTCCTGCCGCATGGTACGGGTAAAACACAACGTGTTCTGGTATTTGCAAAAGGTGACAAAGTGAAAGAAGCCGAAGCGGCTGGCGCTGATTTTGTTGGCGATCAAGATATGATCAACAAAATTCAACAAGGCTGGTTCGAATTCGACGTCTGCGTTGCGACACCTGATATGATGAGTGAGGTTGGTAAACTGGGTCGTTTGCTCGGTGGTAAAGGCTTAATGCCAAACCCTAAAGCAGGCACAGTTACTTTCGACGTTGCCAAGGCTGTTCAAGAAATTAAAGCCGGTAAAATCGAATACCGTCTCGACAAAGCAGGTCAAATTCATGCGCCAATCGGCAAAGCTTCCTTCAGTGCTGAACAACTGAACGAGAATCTTAAAGCTTTGATCGAAGCCTTGAACCGTGCGAAGCCAGCGGCTGCTAAAGGTGTATACCTGAAAAACATCGCTATTTCTTCGACTATGGGACCAAGTGCTCGTGTGAACGCATCTGTTTACAAATAATATTTTGATTGACACGTTCAATTGATTTTGTTATTCTGTAAAAGTTGTAAGTCCGTGTGACTGACCATTAAAGTTGAATATGCTTACCGTAGACAGTAGGTGCCTTCGGGCTTAATTTCCTACCGAGGTGTTATGATAGAACGTTTCATGTGACGGGCTCGTCTCGTCCATGTAGATTTATCAAGCCTTCGTACTCTACGGAGGCTTTTTTCATGCTCATGAAGGTAGCTTTGGACGACCACCGGATAGGTTGGTCGAGCAGAGCGGATAAATTGATCAGGAGGTGTACAGTTTGGCAAATGCAAAAGTGATTCAAGCAAAACAAGAAGCTGTTGAAGTTGTAGCTGCAAAATTGCGCGAGAGCGTAACGACTGTGGTTGCTGACTATCGCGGTCTGAATGTTGCCCAAGTAACTGAGCTGCGTAAGCAGCTTCGCGAAGCAGGAATCGAATTTCAAGTGCTGAAAAACACGCTGCTTCGTCGTGCAACTGCGGCAGCAGAATTGACTGAACTGGACGCAGTATTGACAGGTCCTACTGCAATCGCGTTCGGCAAAGATGATGCAGTGTCTGCAGCTAAAATCTTGAATGATTTCGCTAAGAAAAACACTGCGCTGGAACTAAAAGGTGCAGTTGTAGAAGGCCGTGTTATCGGTGTTGAGGAAATTAAAGCGCTGGCAGAACTGCCATCCCGCGAAGGTCTCCTTTCCATGCTCCTCAGCGTGCTTCAAGCTCCTGTGCGCAACTTCGCGCTTGCAGTTAAAGCTGTTGCAGAAAAAGAAGAGCAAAGTGCATAAGTTAGGGATTAAAGCTGCTGTATAGCAGATTGAAAACAAAAAAATAAGAATTTAAATGGAGGTTCAACCATGAGTAAAGAGCAAATCTTGGAAGCGATTAAAGGTATGTCCGTATTGGAACTGAACGATCTCGTGAAAGCAATCGAAGAAGAATTCGGCGTAACTGCAGCAGCTCCAGTAGCTGTAGCAGGCGGCGCAGCAGGTGGCGCAGCAGAAGCTGAGCAATCCGAGTTCGACGTAATTTTGACAAGCGCTGGCGCTTCCAAAATCAACGTTATCAAAGCAGTTCGCGAAATCACAGGTCTTGGCCTGAAAGAAGCAAAAGAACTGGTTGACAACGCTCCAAAACCACTGAAAGAAAAAATCGCGAAAGAAGAAGCTGATTCCTTGAAAGCAAAATTGGAAGAAGCAGGCGCTTCCGTAGAAGTGAAATAATTGACTGCTATCTAGCAGACAATGCACTAAAACAAACCCCTTGAGGTGATCTTCAAGGGGTTTGTTGCTGTAAATCGGCAGTACAAGCATGTCTGGAACGTAATAGTGAAGGCTATGATGGTATTACCAACCAAAGGAGGTGGTCATGAATGTCTGATCATTATTACTCCAAACGGCCAGAAACGGCGCATGAACGGCGGAGCCTCGAAACAGAGCTGCGGGGGCGGACATACCGTTTTGCCAGCGATTCAGGCGTTTTCTCCAAGCAGGGAATTGATTACGGTAGCCGTGTGTTAATTGAGGCGATGCAGCTTCCAGCACAGGCTTCGGTGCTGGATGTAGGGTGCGGCTATGGACCGATTGGTTTGACGGCAGCGACGCTTGTACCGAATGGTCACGTTACAATGGTAGATATTAACGAGCGAGCCGTTCAACTGGCAATAGAGAATGCCGAACGGAATGGGATTACCAATGTGACCATAAAGCAAAGCGATCTGTTTGAGCAAGTGAAAGATGATCGTTTTGACGTGATTCTAACGAATCCCCCTATACGTGCGGGTAAGGAAACGGTTCATACCATTTTTGAGCTTGCTTATGAACATTTAAATGAAGGTGGAACTTTGTGGGTGGTTATTCAGAAAAAGCAGGGTGCCCCTTCGGCAAGCGCTAAAATTGAGAGCCTTTTCGGACGTGTGGAGGAAGTTACGAAGGATAAAGGTTACCGTATTTTGAAGGCGAAAAAAAGTTTTAGAAAAATGCAATAGGACCATTGACTTGAATCCTGGTCTGTGATATTATTATAAAATGTCAGTATTAGGATGCCCTCCATGGCTTTAGTTTGTTGAAATGTCAATAGATTTATGCGTAGAAGGGTATAGTATTTATACCTATTACGTATAATACAATCATTTTGGGCAAATCTACAAGTGATGAAGATCTTCCGGTAAGAGGATTCTGCAGATACGTCGCTCTTTTTTCGAATGCATTCGAGTAAGGGCTTTTCTGTATTTGTGGATTGAATCTTCTGTCTGTGTCTTATTATAAGGTCACAAACAAAGGTTCGCAATGAATTTTTAAAGTGAGTAGACATGAGGGGTGAGTTTAAGTTGGCAGGACATCTTGTTCAATATGGTCGACGCACTCGGCGCAGTTATGCACGTATTAACGAGGTACTCGAGGTTCCGAACCTGATTGAGATCCAGCAAAAATCCTATGATTGGTTTTTGGAGGAAGGATTGCGGGAAATGTTTCGGGATATTTCGCCAATTCAGGATTTCACAGGAAATCTGATTTTGGAGTTTATCGATTATTCTCTCGGAGAACCCAAATATACCGTTGACGACGCAAAGGAACGCGACGTAACGTATGCAGCACCGCTTCGGGTAAAAGTCCGGCTTATTAATAAAGAGACCGGGGAAGTGAAAGAGCAGGAAGTATTCATGGGAGACTTCCCGCTGATGACTGATACGGGTACGTTTATTATTAACGGTGCGGAACGGGTTATTGTCAGCCAGTTGGTTCGCTCTCCCAGCGTCTATTTCAGCACAAAAGTCGACAAGAATGCGAAAACAACATACACCGCAACGGTAATTCCTAACCGGGGGGCTTGGCTCGAACTGGAGATGGATGCGAAGGACATTATCTATGTCCGGATTGACCGTACCCGTAAAATTCCGGTTACGGTGTTGCTGCGTGCGCTTGGCTTTGGCACTGATGCTGAGATTCTGGATTTGCTCGGCAATGACGAATATATCCGTAATACTCTTGATAAAGACAACACGGACTCTACGGAAAAAGCGCTGATTGAGATTTATGAGCGTCTTCGTCCGGGTGAGCCACCTACACTGGATAATGCAAAGAGCTTGCTCGTTGCACGTTTCTTTGATCCAAAACGTTATGATCTGGCCAACGTAGGCCGTTACAAAATCAATAAAAAGCTTCATATCAAAAACCGACTGTTCAATCAACGGCTTGCTGAGACTTTGATTGATACGACAACCGGCGAAATCATCGCTGAAGCAGGACAAATGGTGGATCGCCGCCTGTTGGACGAGATTTTGGCCCAGCTTGAGGAATCGGTAGGACACCGTACGTATCATGTTGCTACTGGCGTGCTGGAAAGCAACGATATTCCTCTTCAAACGATCGATATATTCTCGCCGATTGAGGATGGTAAAGTTGTAAAACTGATTGCCAACGGAAATATTGATAAATCGGTTAAAAATATTACGCCTGCCGATATTATTTCCTCCATCAGTTATTTTATTAACTTACTTCACGGAATCGGAAGCACGGACGATATTGACCATTTGGGCAACCGTCGTTTGCGCTCTGTCGGTGAATTGCTCCAGAACCAGTTCCGTATCGGTTTATCCCGTATGGAACGCGTGGTGCGCGAAAGAATGTCGATTCAGGATGCTAATGTGATTACGCCACAGGCACTGATTAACATACGTCCGGTAATTGCTTCGATCAAGGAGTTCTTTGGTAGCTCCCAGCTGTCCCAGTTTATGGATCAGACGAATCCACTTGCTGAATTGACACACAAACGCCGTTTGTCCGCACTCGGACCCGGCGGTTTGACACGTGAACGCGCAGGCATGGAAGTACGTGACGTCCATCCGAGTCACTACGGTCGTATGTGTCCTATCGAGACACCAGAGGGACCAAACATTGGTTTGATCAACTCCTTGTCTACCTTCGCACGTATCAACGAGTACGGATTTATCGAAGCTCCTTATCGTTGGGTAGATCCGAAAACCGGAAAAGTTACAGACCAAATTGATTACCTGACGGCTGATGAAGAAGATAACTACATCGTAGCCCAGGCAAATGAGGAACTGACAGAGGACAGCACTTTTAAGGAAGAAGTTGTCATTGTCCGTTACAACAAGCAGTCTGATAACATCATTCCAATGGCAAGTAGCCGTGTTGACTATATGGACGTTTCGCCTAAGCAGGTCGTGTCAGTGGCAACTGCACTGATTCCGTTCTTGGAGAACGATGACTCGAACCGTGCGTTGATGGGTTCCAATATGCAACGGCAGGCCGTTCCTTTGTTGATTCCGAAGTCTCCTTTGGTCGGAACAGGAATGGAGCATAAGGCTGCGAAAGATTCCGGGGTATGTATTGTATCCAAATACGACGGTGTAATCGAACGTTCTTCAGCTAACGAAATTTGGCTGCGTCGCATCGAAACAGTAGATGGTTCTGAAGTGAAGGGCGACATAATTAAGTATAAATTACACAAATTTATGCGTTCAAACCAAGGAACATGCATTAACCAACGTCCAATCGTCAATAGAGGCGATGTGGTGAAAGCTGGCGATATTCTCGCAGATGGTCCTTCCACAGAGATGGGCGAGCTGGCATTGGGACGTAACGTTGTCGTTGCCTTCATGACTTGGGAAGGTTACAACTACGAGGATGCGATCCTGCTGAGTGAGAAGCTGGTAAAGGAAGACGTATACACCTCCATTCATATTGAGGAATACGAATCCGAAGCCCGCGACACGAAGCTTGGACCGGAAGAAATCACCCGTGATATTCCGAATGTCGGTGAAGAAGCGCTCCGTAATTTGGATGAGCGTGGAATTATCCGCATTGGTGCCGAAATCGGCGCAGGTGACATTCTCGTTGGTAAAGTAACGCCTAAGGGTGTGACGGAGCTGACAGCCGAAGAACGCCTTTTGCATGCGATCTTTGGTGAGAAGGCACGCGAGGTTCGCGACACTTCTTTGAGAGTTCCTCACGGAACAGACGGGATTGTTGTGGACGTCAAAGTATTTACACGTGAGAATGGCGACGAACTGCCACCAGGCGTGAACCAACTGGTTCGTGTATACATTGCTCAAAAACGCAAAATTTCCGAAGGCGATAAAATGGCCGGACGTCACGGTAACAAGGGTGTCGTTGCCCGTATTTTGCCTGAAGAAGATATGCCGTTCCTGCCGGACGGTACACCAGTACAAGTCGTTCTGAACCCGCTGGGGGTACCTTCACGGATGAACATCGGACAGGTGCTTGAAATTCATCTGGGTATGGCTGCAATGCGCCTTGGTATTCATGTGGCAACGCCTGTATTTGATGGTGCCAAGGAGTATGACGTGTTCGATACGATGGAAGAGGCAGGCATGCAGCGCAATGGTAAGACGGTGTTGTATGACGGACGTACCGGTGATCGTTTTGAACGTGAAGTTACTGTCGGTGTCATGCACATGATCAAACTGGCGCACATGGTTGACGATAAAATCCATGCTCGTTCTACAGGTCCTTACTCTCTCGTTACGCAACAGCCGTTGGGTGGTAAAGCTCAATTCGGTGGTCAGCGCTTCGGGGAGATGGAAGTATGGGCACTGGAAGCCTACGGCGCGGCTTACACGCTTCAGGAAATTTTGACTGTCAAATCCGATGATGTGGTTGGACGTGTTAAAACATACGAATCCATCGTCAAAGGTGAAAATGTACCTGAACCGGGTGTGCCTGAATCATTCAAGGTCTTGATCAAAGAGCTGCAAAGCTTGGGTATGGACGTGAAGATTCTGTCCGGAGACGAACAAGAGATCGAAATGAGAGAGCTTGATGATGAAGATGATACAACCAGCGACAAGCTGAGTTTGAATCTGGAAGGCTCTGAGGTTGGCGTAGAGTAGTCTGTCTGCTGACTGAATCATATCAGCTTTGTTATATGCCTCGATCCATTTTCTACAGGATGGATCGGGCTTCTTGATACCGCCCGGTGCTGCCGGGCGGTATCAAACCTAAAAACTCAGGATTTGGTTAAGGAGGGTTGCTCCTTGTTGGACGTTAACAATTTCGAATATATGAAAATCGGGCTTGCTTCCCCCGAAAAGATTCGTTCTTGGTCCCGCGGAGAAGTCAAAAAACCGGAGACGATTAACTATCGTACGCTTAAACCGGAAAAAGAAGGACTATTTTGCGAGAAAATTTTCGGACCTACGAAAGACTGGGAATGTCATTGCGGTAAGTACAAGCGCGTGCGCTATAAAGGTGTTGTCTGTGACCGTTGTGGTGTAGAGGTTACCCGCGCTAAGGTTCGTCGTGAGCGTATGGGTCACATCGAGCTGGCTGCCCCTGTATCGCATATTTGGTACTTTAAAGGCATCCCGAGCCGTATGGGTCTTGCTCTTGATATGTCTCCAAGATCTCTGGAAGAGATCATTTACTTCGCATCTTATGTTGTAACTGATCCAGGAGATACGCCATTGGAGAAAAAGCAACTCCTGTCCGAGAAAGAATACCGCAGCTACCGTGAAAAATACGGCTACGGATTCCAGGCAGGTATGGGTGCTGAAGCGGTTAAGAAGCTCCTTCAAGATTTGGATATAGACAAAGAACTGGAATTCCTGAAAGAAGAGCTGCGTACAGCTCAAGGACAACGCCGCAACCGTGCGATCAAGCGTCTTGAAGTGATTGAGGCGTTCCGTAACTCCGGCAACCAGCCGGACTGGATGATCATGGACGTGCTGCCTGTTATTCCTCCGGAGCTTCGTCCGATGGTACAGCTGGATGGTGGACGTTTTGCTACCTCTGACTTGAATGACTTGTACCGCCGTGTTATTAACCGTAACAACCGTCTGAAACGCCTGCTAGATCTGGGTGCTCCGGATATTATCGTACAAAATGAAAAACGGATGCTGCAGGAAGCTGTTGACGCCCTGATCGATAATGGTCGTCGTGGCCGCCCTGTTACAGGTCCGGGTAACCGTCCTTTGAAATCCCTCAGCCATATGCTGAAAGGTAAACAAGGACGCTTCCGTCAAAACTTGCTCGGAAAACGTGTTGACTACTCCGGTCGTTCCGTTATCGTTGTAGGTCCGTACTTGAAAATGTACCAATGCGGTTTGCCGAAAGAAATGGCATTGGAACTGTTCAAACCTTTTGTCATGAAAGAACTTGTGAACAAAGGTCTTGCACACAACATTAAGAGCGCGAAACGTAAAGTAGAGCGCGTGAGCGCAGAAGTATGGGATGTGCTCGAAGAAGTAATCAGGGAGCATCCGGTTCTTCTGAACCGTGCCCCTACGCTGCATAGACTCGGTATTCAGGCGTTTGAACCGATTTTGGTTGAAGGTCGTGCAATCCGTTTGCATCCGCTCGTATGTACGGCATATAATGCCGACTTTGACGGTGACCAAATGGCGGTTCACGTTCCATTGTCTGCGGAAGCCCAAGCAGAAGCTCGTTTGCTCATGCTGGCATCCGGTAACATTTTGAATCCGAAAGACGGCAAACCTGTTGTTACTCCTTCCCAGGATATGGTCCTTGGTTCTTTCTATCTGACTATGGATAACAAAGAAGAAGAAGGCAGCAACATGATCCTTCGCAATATGAACGAGGCTATATCGGCTTACCAGCGCGGTACAGCGGGTCTTCATGCTCGTGTAGCTATTCCGGTTAAAGCTTTGAATAAAACGAGCTTTACGGAAAAACAACAGGATGCGATGCTGATCACTACGGTTGGTAAAATTATCTTTAATGAAATTTTTCCGGCCAGCTTCCCGTACATCAATGATGCTACCCGTGCTAACCTGCTTTATGGTACTGCTGAGGAGTTCTTTGTTTACGAAAAGGGTGTAAACCTTACAGAAGCGATTCAAAATGCTCCGCAAGCTAACGGGGTAGGTAAGGATTACCTTGGTAACATTATTGCCCGTTGCTTTGAAACTTACCATACAACAGAAACAGCTGTGATTTTGGATAAAATCAAACAGCTTGGCTTTACGTATTCTACTCGTTCAGGTGTAACTGTTGCTGTGTCGGACGTTATCGTGCCGGTGGAAAAACAAGGAATTCTTAAAGGTTCTGAGGACAAAGCGCAAGTCGTAACGAATCAATACCGTCGTGGTCTGATTACGAACGAGGAACGCTATGACCGGATTATTGATATTTGGTCCAAAGCGAAAGATGATATTACCGAAGTGCTGATGAAGTCCATGGATCGCTATAACTCCATCATGATGATGGTAGACTCCAAAGCGCGGGGTAACAAATCACAGATTACCCAGCTCGGCGGTATGCGTGGTCTGATGGCGAATCCATCCGGTCGTATTATCGAGCTCCCAATTAAATCGAACTTCCGTGAAGGTTTGACAGTACTCGAGTACTTCATCTCCACTCACGGAGCGCGTAAAGGTTTGGCGGATACAGCGCTTCGTACGGCTGACTCAGGTTACCTGACTCGTCGTCTTGTCGATGTGGCGCAGGATGTTATCGTGCGTGAAGAAGATTGCGGAACGGACAAAGGCTTTACAGTAAGCCGTATTCAGGACGGTAAAGAAGTTATTGAGGATCTGTATGACCGTCTGGAAGGTCGCTATTGCTTTGAAACGGTACGTCATCCGGAGACTGGCGAGATTTTGGCTGGCCGTAACGAATTGATCGATTCCGACAAAGCGGAAGCAATTGTTAAAGCTGGTGTACAAAAGCTTCAAATTCGTTCAGTACTGAGCTGTCGTGCCAAACATGGCGTCTGCAAGAAATGCTACGGTCGCAATCTGGCTACTGGCAAACACGTTGAGATTGGTGAAGCAGTTGGTATTATCGCGGCACAATCCATCGGTGAACCAGGAACCCAGCTTACAATGCGTACATTCCACACAGGCGGTGTAGCGGGCGACGATATTACACAAGGTTTGCCGCGTATTCAGGAGCTTTTCGAAGCACGTAATCCTAAAGGTCAGGCAACCATCAGTGAAATTGACGGTACAGTTAAAGAAATTCGTGAAGGTAAAGATCGCCGTGAGATCGATATTCAGGGTGAAGCTGAAACGAAAACTTATTCGGTTACGTATGGTTCTCGTCTGCGCGTAAGCGAAGGCATGACTGTTGAAGCCGGGGATGAACTGACAGACGGTTCAATCGACCCTAAAGAAATGCTGCGCATTAAAGGTATTCGCGGGGTACAGAACTATATCCTTCAGGAAGTTCAACGCGTATATCGGAATCAGGGCGTAGAAATCAATGATAAGCACGTGGAAGTTATGATTCGTCAAATGTTGCGTAAAATCCGTATCCTTGATGCGGGGAATACCACGCTGCTTCCAGGCTCCTTTGTTGATGTGCACGAGTATGAAAATGCGAACAAGACAGCAATTCTCAGTGGCCAAGAGCCAGCGGTAGCCAAACCGGTTCTGCTTGGTATCACCAAGGCATCTCTGGAAACTGACTCCTTCTTGTCAGCAGCTTCCTTCCAAGAGACCACACGCGTGCTGACCGATGCAGCTATAAAAGGCAAAGTCGATCAGTTGCTTGGTCTGAAAGAGAACGTTATTATTGGTAAGTTGATCCCTGCAGGTACAGGAATGAACCGTTACCGCAGTGTGAAATTTGCCCAACCGGAAGGGGAGCAATCCTCGTCCGAAGAACTCGAACCGATTTCGGCCGAGTAATATAACGTTAACAAATGGCATGATGGGCCCGGAACATCGTTCTCTGGTGGAGCTTTTAGATTATGCTCTATCAGACGGTGTTCCGGCGCTTTTTCTTGAAATGAAATTTATTGTATTGCTTTGTTAAGCAAACTATAGTCGATAATTGTCTTGACATTGCTTATAGTCAATGCTAATATAGCAAAGGTGCGTGAGCAGCCTATATGCTATTGTGTCTTTTCGGAGGAATGAGATATGTCTAAAGAACAGGGACTGCAAGATGCTCATGTCAAAATCGGTACCAAACAAACCATACGTATGGTCGAATTGGGCTTCGCCTCTGAAGTATATGTGGCAGAAGACGCAGATCCACGTCTCACTTCCAACATCATTGCTTTGTGCAACAAGCAAGGAGTCAAAGTGACTCTTGTAGATACAATGAAAAATCTCGGAGCTGCATGTGGGATTGAAGTGGGAGCCGCTATGGCTGCTATCGTAAAACAATAGGGTAAGGAACGTTTTTGTCTAAGAGAATGAATTCTTGGCGGCAAAGACTTTTCATTTGTTCTTTTATGAACCGCCTGGGTCTGTGGGCTTAGAAATGGTTTGTGAAGCAACAGTAAAAATTGAGGAAGGGGGTGGCAACCACAATGCCAACTATTAACCAACTAGTTCGTAAAGGACGTCAAGCCAAAATCGAGAAATCGAAATCACCGGCTTTGCAAAAAGGTTTTAACGCCTTGAAACGTGAAGCTACCGACATCAGTGCCCCGCAAAAACGCGGAGTATGCACTCGTGTAGGTACTATGACTCCCAAAAAACCAAACTCCGCACTTCGTAAATATGCTCGTGTTCGTTTGACGAACCGTGTAGAGGTGACTGCTTACATTCCGGGTATCGGACACAACCTGCAAGAACACAGCGTAGTGCTGATTCGCGGGGGTCGTGTAAAAGACCTTCCAGGTGTACGTTACCATATCGTTCGCGGTGCTTTGGATACTGCAGGCGTAAACAACCGCATGCAAGCTCGTTCCAAATACGGCGCAAAACGCCCTAAAGCTAAAAAATCCTAATGAATATAAACCGAATAAATCGGTTTAACATGTAAGAAAGGGGGATATCCATGCCACGCAAAGGTCCAGTTACCAAAAGAGACGTGTTGCCAGATCCGGTATATAACAGCAAGTTGGTTACCCGCCTGATCAACCGCATCATGCTCGACGGAAAACGAGGCGTTGCTCAAAGCATTCTGTACAATGCGTTCAAGCTTATCCAAGAACGTACGGGGAATGACCCGATGGAAGTTTTTGAAGCAGCTATTAAGAATATCATGCCAGTCCTGGAAGTTAAAGCACGCCGTGTCGGCGGTGCCAACTACCAAGTACCAATCGAGGTAAAACCAGAAAGACGTACTTCCCTGGGTTTACGTTGGCTCGTAAACTACTCCCGCAACCGCGGCGAGAAAACTATGGAAGAGCGTTTGGCAGCTGAGATTATCGACGCTTCCAACAACACAGGCGCTTCCGTGAAGAAACGCGAAGATACGCACAAAATGGCTGAAGCGAACAAAGCGTTTGCTCACTATCGTTGGTAGGATTCAGCTCAAAAAAATAACTTCAATTTTGAAGGGAGACCCATTTCATGGCAAGAGAGTTCTCCTTGACGAATACACGTAATATCGGGATCATGGCTCATATTGACGCGGGTAAAACCACAACAACAGAGCGGATCTTGTTCTACACAGGACGTACGCACAAAATCGGTGAAGTTCACGAAGGCGCTGCGACAATGGACTGGATGGAACAAGAACAAGAGCGCGGAATCACGATTACTTCCGCTGCGACGACCGCTGCCTGGAAAGGTCACCGCGTCAATATCATCGACACCCCGGGGCACGTTGACTTCACTGTTGAAGTTGAACGTTCCCTTCGTGTATTGGACGGAGCAGTTGGTGTTTTCAGTGCGAAAGAAGGCGTTGAGCCTCAGTCCGAAACCGTATGGAGACAGGCTGATCGCTACGGCGTTCCACGGATCGCATATGTAAACAAAATGGATATCATTGGTGCCGACTTCCTGAATGTTGTCTCCGACATGCGTGATCGCCTTCAAGCGAACGCAGTTGCGATTCAATTGCCAATCGGCGCAGAAAATGATTTTACTGGTATCATCGATATCGTTGAACAAAAAGCTCATATGTACAAAGATGATCTTGGTCAAGATATCGAAGAAGTCGAAATTCCTGCGGAATTCAAAGATAAAGTTGAAGAACTCCGTAATGAATTGATTGAGAAGGTTGCTGAACTGGACGAAGATTTGACAATGAAATACCTGGAAGGCGAAGAAATTTCGGTTGCTGAAATTAAAGCCGCTCTCCGTAAAGGTGTTGTAGAAGTTAAAATCTTCCCAGTTATCTGTGGATCTTCTTACCGTAACAAAGGTGTTCAGCTGATGTTGGATGCTGTTCTCGACTATTTGCCGGCTCCTACTGACGTGCCAAGTATTCAAGGGCATTTGGAAGACGGTACGGAAGTTGAACGTCACTCTTCCGATGAAGAGCCTTTCTCCGCATTGGCCTTCAAAATCATGACGGACCCTTACGTTGGTAAGTTGACATTTTTCCGCGTATACTCCGGTGTTCTTCAATCCGGTTCATACGTATTGAATGCAACAAAAGGCAAGCGCGAACGTATCGGACGTATTCTTCAAATGCATGCGAACAGCCGTCAAGAAATCACTGTAGTTTACTCCGGTGATATTGCGGCAGCCGTAGGTTTGAAAGATACAGGTACAGGTGATACACTGTGTGATGAGAAGAATCCAGTTATTCTTGAGTCCATGAATTTCCCTGATCCGGTTATCGAAATCGCGGTTGAGCCTAAAACCAAAGCCGACCAAGATAAAATGTCTGTTGCCCTCGGTAAATTGACCGAAGAAGATCCAACTCTTCGCGCTCATACTAACGAAGAAACAGGCCAAACCATCTTGGCAGGTATGGGTGAGCTTCACCTTGATATCATCATCGACCGTATGCGTCGTGAGTTTAAGGTGGAAACCAATGTGGGTAAACCACAGGTTGCTTACCGTGAAACGTTCCGTGCTCCAGCACGTGTCGAAGGTAAATTCGTTCGTCAATCCGGTGGTCGTGGTCAATATGGTCACGTATGGGTTGAGTTCGAACCGCTTGAGCCAGGTACTGGTAGCCAATTCGAAAGTAAGGTAGTCGGCGGCTCTGTTCCTAGAGAGTACATCGCTCCTGCTCTTGCTGGTATTGAGGAACAAATGAAAAACGGCGTTATCGCAGGCTTTCCGCTTGTGGACGTTAAAGCTACAATCGTGGACGGATCATACCATGATGTCGATTCCAATGAAATGGCGTTTAAAATTGCCGGATCAATGGCGCTGAAAGCAGCGAAAGACAAATGTAAACCAGTATTGCTTGAGCCGATTATGAAAGTTGAAGTAACGGCTCCTGAGGAATACATGGGAGACGTAATGGGTATGTTGAACTCCCGTCGTGGCCGGATTGAAGGTATGGATTCCCGTAGTGGAGCTCAAATCATTCGTGCAAAGGTGCCTTTGTCCGAAATGTTCGGATACTCGACTACACTTCGTTCCGGTACACAAGGACGCGGCGTGTTCTCCATGGAGCTTTCTCATTATGAAGAAGTTCCGAAGAGCATTGCTGAAGAGATCGTTGCTAAAACCAAAGGCGGCGAGTAATACAATGTATCAGCTGACCGGTATAATCAAGGTTTTTCCAAGAGAAAGCCGGCAGCCTAAAAATAAAACAAGTTATTGAGGAGGAATTGTTCAAATGGCAAAGGCTAAGTTTGAACGTAACAAACCGCACGTTAACATCGGTACTATTGGTCACGTCGATCATGGTAAAACTACTTTGACTGCTGCAATCACAACTGTATTGTCCAAAACTTACGGTGGTGCTGCTGTAGCATTCGACCAAATCGATAAAGCTCCAGAAGAGCGCGAACGCGGTATCACAATCTCCACAGCACACGTGGAATACGAAACACCTAACCGTCACTATGCACACGTTGACTGCCCAGGTCACGCCGACTATGTTAAAAACATGATCACTGGCGCTGCACAAATGGACGGAGCGATTCTGGTTGTATCCGCAGCTGACGGCCCAATGCCGCAAACTCGCGAGCACATCCTGTTGTCCCGCCAAGTAGGCGTTCCTTACATCGTTGTATTCCTGAACAAATGTGACATGGTTGAAGACGAAGAGTTGTTGGAACTGGTTGAAATGGAAGTTCGTGACTTGCTGAGCGAATATGACTTCCCAGGCGACGACACTCCAATCATTCGCGGTTCCGCTCGTGAAGCTCTGCAAAACCCAGAGGGCGACTATGCTAAGAAAATCGTTGAAATGTTCGAAACAATCGACACTTACATCCCAACTCCAGAACGCGACACTGACAAGCCTTTCTTGATGCCTGTCGAGGACGTATTCTCCATCACAGGTCGTGGTACAGTTGCTACAGGCCGTGTAGAGCGTGGTACTGTTAAAGTGGGCGACGAAATCGAAATCATCGGTATTCAAGAAGAATCCCGTAAATCCGTAGTAACAGGCGTAGAAATGTTCCGTAAATTGCTTGACTCTGCTCAAGCTGGCGATAACATCGGCGCATTGCTTCGCGGTGTAGACCGTGCACAAATCGAGCGTGGCCAAGTATTGGCTAAACCAGGTTCTGTTAAACCTCATACAGAATTCTCTGCTCAAATCTACGTTTTGACTAAAGAAGAGGGTGGACGTCACAAACCTTTCTTCACTGGTTACCGTCCACAGTTCTACTTCCGTACAACTGACGTAACTGGTATCATCACTTTGCCAGAAGGTTCCGAAATGGTAATGCCTGGTGACAACATCACAGTTACTGTTCAACTGATCAACCCAATCGCTATCGAAGAAGGAACTAAGTTCTCTATTCGTGAAGGTGGACGTACAGTTGGCGCCGGTGCGGTAGCAACAATCTCTAAATAAGAAGGCTTTGGCTTTTAAATAAAGCAACATTGTACTGGAACGAGTAACATTGTATTGGAACGGAGCTGAAAAAAGCCCCCGCCCTAGTGCGGGGGCTTTTCTCTTGAATAAATCGCGAGCTGCGAGTGCAATTGTGTCTTTTCAAAATAAGATACATTGTTTTTTCGTTTTTGCTTGCAATAGGCAGAACTATTAGATATAATAACTAATGTTGTTTGTGACTGTGCGATGATGTGAGAGGTTACTGACACACCCGGCCCCTTTGCCATGGGAGGGATGTCGGAAAATTTTCACGGAGTATGTCCGATACCAAATTGGGCGATAGAAGGAGGGACTAAAATGGCAAAGCAAAAGATTCGTATTCGTTTGAAAGCTTACGACCACAGAATTCTTGATCAATCCGCTGAGAAAATTGTTGAAACAGCTAAACGTTCGGGCGCAGGTGTATCCGGACCAATTCCGCTGCCAACTGAAAAACAAATCATTACTATTCTCCGTGCGGTACACAAGTACAAGGATTCCCGGGAGCAGTTCGAAATGCGCACACATAAGCGTCTGATCGACATTGTTAACCCGACTCCACAAACTGTGGATGCCTTGATGCGCTTGGACCTGCCGTCCGGTGTAGATATCGAAATTAAATTGTAATTTGTGATTAGGAAAAGAAAAGAGGTGTCAACATGAAAGGTATCTTAGGAAAAAAACTCGGAATGACTCAAGTGTTTACCCCTGAAGGTAACGTACTTGCTGTTACAGTTATCGAAGCGGGCCCTTGTGTTGTTCTGCAAAAGAAAGATCTGGAAAACGATGGATACGAAGCTATTCAACTCGGTTTCTCTGATAAAAAAGAAAAAAGATCCAATAAACCTGAAGCAGGACATGCGAAAAAAGCAAATACTGCACCTAAGCGCTACGTTCGTGAACTTCGTGGCATCGACCTTGCTGCGTACGAGGTTGGCCAAGAACTGAAGGCTGATGTCTTCACAGAAGGCGAATTCGTTGACGTAACAGGTATTTCTAAAGGTAAAGGTTTTGCCGGCGTTATCAAGCGTTGGGGACAAAGCCGCGGACCAATGGCACACGGCTCGCGTTACCACAGAGGTCCAGGTTCGATGGGCTCCATTCAAGCTAACCGCGTTCCTAAAGGTAAACACCTGCCAGGACACATGGGGCATGAAACGGTAACGATCCAACGCCTTGAAGTTGTTAAGATCGATACAGAACGTAATGTATTGCTCGTGAAGGGCTCCATTCCAGGACCTAAAAACAGCTTCGTTAAAGTATTAGAAACGGTGAAAAAATAAACAACTGAAGAAAGGAGGAACACGAAATGCCAAAAGTAGCACTTTTTAATATTAGCGGCAGCCAAGTTGGCGAAATTGAATTGAACGACGCAGTATTCGGTATCGAACCGAATAAACACGTTCTTCATGACGCTGTTGTTATGCAATTGGCTTCCCTGCGTCAAGGTACTCACAAAGTAAAAGGACGTTCTGAAGTACGTGGTGGCGGACGTAAGCCTTGGAAACAAAAAGGTACTGGCCGCGCTCGTCAAGGTTCGATCCGTGCGCCGCAATGGGTTGGTGGCGGTACTGTATTTGGTCCGACTCCACGCAGCTATGCTTACAAATTGCCTAAAAAGGTTCGTCGCTTGGCGATTAAATCGGCTTTGTCTTCCAAAGTGATTGAGAATGAAATCATCGTATTGGACGCTCTTACACTGAACGGACCTAAAACGAAAGAATTCGCAGCCATTTTGAACAACCTTAAAGCTGACCGTAAAGCATTGATCGTAGCTCCTAGCTATGATGATAATGTGGCCCTGTCCGCTCGTAATATTCCTGGTGTGAAGTTTGTAGCCGCAGACGGCATTAATGTTCTTGACGTGCTTGGACACGACAAACTGATCATTACGAAGGAAGCAGTTCAGAAGGTAGAGGAGGTGCTCGCGTAATGAAGGATCCTCGTGATATTATCAAACGTCCGGTTATCACCGAACGTACGGCTGGTATGATGAATGACTTGAAATACGTTTTCGAGGTAGACATTCGTTCCAATAAAGTCGAAGTTAAAAAAGCAATCGAAGCGATCTTTAACGTGAAAGTAAGTAACGTAAACACGCTTCGTGTTCCTGCAAAACCAAAACGCTACGGACGTCATTCCGGCTATACGAGCGAGTGGAAAAAAGCGTTCGTAACGCTGAGCAAAGACAGTAAGCCGCTTGAGTTTTTTGAAACGGTATAATTGAAACTGTAAAGTAAGGAGGGAAACTCAGTGCCAATTAAAAAGTATAAACCGACGTCCCCGGCCAGACGCGCTATGTCTGTATCTACTTTCGAGGAGATCACAACTAATCAGCCCGAGAAATCGTTGCTGGCGCCTCTGAGCAAGCAAGCTGGACGTAATAACCAAGGTAAAATTACGGTTCGTCATCATGGCGGTGGACACAAACGTAAATACCGTATTATCGACTTCAAACGTAACAAAGATGGAATACCGGGCCGCGTTGCTACGATCGAATATGATCCGAACCGTACGTCCAACATCGCACTTATCCACTATGTGGATGGTGAAAAACGTTATATCATCGCTCCTAAAGGCTTGAAAGTAGGGGACGAAGTGGTTTCCGGCGTAGGTTCCGATATCAAAATCGGTAACTCTTTGCCTTTGGAGAACATTCCAGTAGGTACGGTTATCCACAACATCGAATTGAAACCGGGCAAAGGTGGTCAACTCGTTCGCGCTGCCGGTACGGAAGCCCAGCTTCTTGGTAAAGAAGAGAAGTATGTAACAATTCGTTTGACTTCTGGTGAAGTTCGTCGCGTTCTGAAAGTTTGCCGCGCTACAATCGGTTCTGTTGGTAACGAAGACCATGAATTGGTGAAGATCGGTAAAGCCGGACGTAGCCGTTGGTTGGGACAACGTCCTGAAGTTCGTGGTGTTGTTATGAACCCTAATGATCACCCACACGGTGGTGGTGAAGGTCGCGCTCCAATCGGACGTAAATCTCCAATGTCTCCATGGGGTAAACCAACCCTTGGTTACAAAACACGTAAAAAAGGCAAAGCATCTGATAAATACATCGTTCGTCGTCGTACTAAGTAATAAGACGTGCGCTTAAGTTGCACGTTAACATATTAAGGAACGACAACGTTTTAACGAAGGGAGGATTCATACATGGGTCGCAGTCTCAAAAAAGGACCATTCATTGATGGTTACTTGCTGAAAAAAGTAGAGGTTTTGAACGAATCGGACAAAAAAGTCGTGATCAAAACTTGGTCCCGTCGCTCTACAATTTTCCCGCAATTTATCGGACATACGTTTGGTGTATACGATGGTCGTAAACACGTGCCAGTATACGTAACGGAAGATATGGTCGGACACAAATTGGGCGAATTCGCTCCAACACGTACCTATAAAGGCCATTCGGATGACGATAAGAAAACAAGAAGATAATCAACACAGCGTAGTGTTTGAGAGGAGGTAAACTCAATGGAAGCAAAAGCACATGCTAAATCCGTACGGATTTCCGCTCGTAAAGTTAAACTCGTTATCGATTTGATTCGCGGCAAGCAGGTTGGTGAGGCGATCGCAATTCTTCGCCATACTCCGAAATCCGCTTCTCCAGTCGTTGAGAAGCTGTTGAACTCTGCTATTGCAAATGCAGACCACAACTACTCTTTGGACGTGAACAAGTTGGTTGTATCGCAAGTTTTTGTGAACCAAGGTCCTACAATGAAACGGTTCCGCCCGCGTGCAATGGGACGTGCAAGCCGCATCAATAAACGCACCAGTCATATTACTTTGGTGGTATCTGAAAAATAAGGAGGGAAAACGTGTGGGCCAAAAGGTAAATCCAATCGGACTCCGAATCGGTATTATCCGTGATTGGGAATCCAAATGGTATGCAGGCAAAGATTTCGGTGATCTTTTGCTAGAAGACGTTAGAATTCGTGAACATCTGAAAAAAAGATTGAAAGATTCCGCTGTATCCCGTGTTGAAATCGAGAGAGCAGCTAACCGTGTCAACGTAACGATTCACACTGCGAAGCCTGGTATGGTTATCGGTAAGGGTGGTTCCGAAGTTGAAAACTTGCGTAATGAAATTACTAAAATCGCAGGTGGTAAAAAGGTACACATCAATATTTCTGAAATTAAAAATCCTGAGCTGGATGCAATCTTGGTTGCTGAGAGCATTGCACAACAATTGGAACGTCGCGTTTCTTTCCGTCGTGCTTTGAAACAAGCAATTCAAAGAACTATGCGTTCTGGAGCAAAAGGAATTAAAACTCAAGTAGGCGGACGTCTTGGCGGTGCCGAAATCGCTCGTTCCGAAGGGTACAGCGAAGGAACAGTTCCACTGCATACGCTTCGTGCCGACATTGACTACGGTACAGCGGAAGCTCATACAACTTACGGTCGTATTGGCGTAAAGGTATGGATCTATCGTGGAGAGGTTCTTCCTCCAGCTAAGAAACAAGCTCCTCAGGAAGGAGGCAACTAATCATGTTGGTACCAAAACGCGTAAAACATCGTAAGCAACAACGTGGTCATATGAAGGGTCGTGCAAAAGGCGGCACTACACTGAACTTTGGTGAGTATGGTTTACAAGCTACTGAACCTGCATGGATTACTAACCGTCAGATCGAAGCTGCTCGTATCGCGATGACTCGTTACATCAAACGTGGTGGTAAGGTTTGGATTAAAATTTTCCCTGACAAACCAATTACTCAGAAGCCTCTTGAGGTTCGTATGGGTAGTGGTAAAGGTAACGTAGAAAAATGGGTTGCAGTAGTGAAACCAGGTAAGATCATGTTCGAACTTGCTGGTGTTCCGGAAGAGATTGCTCGTGAAGCAATGCGTCTTGCCGCTCACAAACTGCCAATCAAAACTAAGTTTGTGAAACGTGAAGAATTGGGTGGTGAAGCAAATGAAGGCTAGTGAATTTCGCAACCTAACCACTGCTGAAATTGAACAAAAGATCTCTGGGTTCAAAGAAGAACTCTTTAACCTTCGTTTTCAACTCGCTACCGGTCAGCTTGATAACCCGACTCGGATCGGCGATGTACGTAAGGAAATTGCTCGTGCTAAAACCGTGATCCGTGAAAGAGAACTTGGGATTAGCTAAGATATCAGACCGGGTGGAGATTCCGCCTGTAATTAGGAAGGAGGCCAACAATGAGCGAACGTAATGCCCGTAAAGTGTTAGTCGGTAAAGTAGTCAGCGATAAAATGGACAAAACGATTGTGATTGCTGTAGAAACTTACAAAAAACATGATCTCTACCATAAACGCATTAAAGTAACAAAGAAATTCAAAGCTCATGATGAAAACAACACCGCACAAATCGGTGATACTGTTAAAATCATGGAAACTCGTCCTTTGTCCAAAGACAAAAACTGGAGACTGGTCGAAATCGTTGAAAAAGCTGTTATAATCTAATGTAGTGTAGTTTTTCCGAAAGGAGGATAAATAAATGATTCAACCATTTACACGTTTGACTGTAGCTGACAATTCCGGCGCGAAGGAACTGATGTGTATCCGTGTGCTCGGTGGTACGGGACGTCGTACAGCTCAAATTGGTGACCTGATCGTTTGTTCCGTAAAACAAGCAACACCAGGCGGCGTTGTCAAAAAGGGTGATGTAGTAAGAGCGGTTGTCGTTCGTACTAAACGTTCTATCCGCCGTAAAGACGGTTCCTACATCGGATTTGACGAGAACGCAGCAGTGGTCGTTAAAGAAGACAAGAGCCCACGTGGTACTCGTATTTTCGGACCAGTTGCTCGCGAGCTTCGTGACAAGGACTTCATGAAAATCGTTTCCTTGGCTCCGGAAGTGATCTAAATTCACCTTAAAATGTGCCCGTAGGAGGTGTACTAAATGCCAAAAGTGAAAAAAGTTCTGGAATCCCATAACAACAAGCTGCACGTCAAAAAAGACGATACTGTTCTGGTGATTACAGGTAAAGATAAAGGTAAAAAAGGTCGCGTTATCGCTGCTTACCCTCGTCAAAACCGTGTGCTTGTGGAAGGTGTTAACATGATTAAAAAACACCAAAAGCCTAATCAGCTGAATCCACAAGGCGGCATCATCGAGAAAGAAGCTCCGATTCACGTTTCCAACGTTATGCACATTGATCCGAAGAGCGGAAAAGTAACTCGTGTTGGTTACAAAGTATTGGACAACGGAAAAAAAGTGCGCATTGCAAAACGTTCTGGCGAAGTGATCGACTAATTATTTTTTAATGAAAGGAGGTCTATGATTCATGGCAACAACAAGAATGAAAGAGCGTTTCTTGAAAGAAATCACTCCTGCCTTGATGCAGAAGTTCAGCTATACATCGGTAATGCAAGTGCCTAAAATCGAGAAGGTTGTAATCAACATGGGTGTTGGCGACGCAGTCCAAAACTCCAAAGTGCTTGATTCGGCTGTGAACGACATGCAGTTGATCGCTGGTCAAAAACCAGTAATCACTCGCGCAAAAAAATCTATTGCAGGTTTTAAATTGCGTGAAAACATGCCGATCGGTGTAAAGGTAACACTTCGTGGTGAGCGTATGTATTACTTCTTGGACAAATTGTTCAATATCACGCTTCCTCGCGTACGTGACTTCCATGGTGTTTCAACAAAAGCTTTCGATGGACGTGGTAACTACACGCTTGGTCTGAAAGAACAATTGATCTTCCCGGAAATCGAGTACGATCAAGTTGATAAAGTTCGTGGTATGGACATCGTTATCGTAACGACTGCCAAGACTGACGAAGAGTCCCGTGAGCTTCTGACTCAGCTGGGCATGCCTTTCGCAAAGTAATGTTGGCATATCGTTTCGGGCGTCTGATATAAAAGACACCCTGTTCTCCGAAACTATTTAGGAGGTGTCAGGCTAAGTGGCAAAAACTTCAATGAAAGTCAAACAACAACGCACACCAAAGTTTAAAGTTCGTGCTTATACTCGTTGCGAGCGTTGTGGTCGTCCACATTCGGTGCTGCAAAAGTTTAAGATCTGCAGAATTTGCTTCCGTGAATTAGCTTATAAAGGCCAGATTCCTGGCGTGAAAAAAGCAAGCTGGTAAAAAGTCCTGTTTGGGAAGGAGGTTTATACACAATGACTATGTCTGATCCAATTGCAGATATGCTTACTCGTATTCGTAACGCGAACACAGTTCGTCACGAAACAGTAGAAATGCCTGCATCTACAATGAAAAAACAAATTGCCGACATCCTGAAACGTGAAGGATTCATTCGTGATGCGGAATTTGTTGAAGATAGCAAACAAGGGATCATCCGTGTTTTCTTGAAATACGGTGCAAACAACGAACGTGTTATTACAGGTTTGAAAAGAATCAGTAAACCAGGTCTTCGCGTTTACACGAAGAGCAATGAGATTCCACGCGTTCTGGGTGGACTCGGAATCGCGATCATTTCGACATCCAAAGGTATCATGACCGACAAAGAAGCGCGTCAGTCTAAAGCCGGCGGAGAAGTGGTTTGCTACGTTTGGTAAGATAACGTTTAAAAGATAGGAGGTGCAACAGATATGTCCCGTATTGGTCGTAAGCCAATCACAGTACCAAGTGGTGTTGACGTAACTTTGAACAACACAGCGATCACAGTTAAAGGTCCTAAAGGAACATTGACTCGTGAGCTTCATAAAGACATGTCCGTTACTGTGGAAAACAATGAAATCAACGTAATTCGTCCTTCGGACAACAAACTTCACCGCTCTTTGCATGGAACAACCCGCAGCGTTGTCAACAACATGGTAAGTGGTGTAACTGAAGGATTTTCAAAATCTCTGGAGCTGGTTGGGGTCGGATATCGTGCAAGCAAATCCGGAGATAAAATCGTTCTGAACGTTGGATACTCTCATCCGGTTGAAATCACACCGGAAGCGGGCATCGAATTCGAAGTTCCTTCGAACACTAAAATCATCGTTCGCGGAATTGATAAAGAGCGTGTAGGTGCCTACGCTGCTAAAATTCGTTCCGTTCGTGAACCTGAGCCGTATAAAGGTAAAGGGATTAAATACGAAGGCGAGCGCATCATTCGTAAAGAAGGTAAAGCCGGTAAGAAGAAATAAGTTTCTTACCGACTTTGTGCGGTCTTTCTACCGGAAAGACTTCGTACTTCTTTTTTACCCAGTGCGTCTTAGTATAAAGCTTTAAAAGGCAAACTGAAGGGAGTGAAAACTTAAGATGATTACAAAACAAGATAAAAATAAAGCACGTGTCAGAAGACATCTGCGTGTACGTAAGAAAATCGAAGGTACGGCTGTTCGTCCTCGTCTGAACGTGTTCCGTTCTTCCAAACATATCTACGCACAATTGATTGATGATGTAGCTGGTGTAACATTGGTATCTGCATCCACTATGGATAAAGAACTGAGCAGTGAAATCAAAAGCGGCGGTAGCGTAGAAGCAGCTCGTAAGGTTGGCGAACTCGTTGCTAAACGTGCAAAAGAAAAAGGTCATGCTAACATTGTATTTGACCGTGGTGGATACTTGTATCATGGACGGATTCAGGCTTTGGCTGATGCTGCTCGCGAAGCAGGCCTTGAATTCTAAGACATTTCTCAAAAGGAGGTTAACGACTTGCGTGTAGATCCGAACACTTTGGAACTGACTGAAAGAGTAGTAAATATTAATCGCGTAGCTAAAGTTGTCAAAGGCGGACGCCGTTTCAGCTTTAGTGCTCTGGTAGTAGTAGGCGACGGTAACGGCTGGGTAGGCGCTGGAATCGGTAAAGCTGGCGAAGTACCTGATGCGATTCGCAAAGGTATTGAAGATGCTAAGAAAAACCTGGTTCACGTTCCACTCGTAGGAACAACTATTCCTCACCTTGTTACAGGTAAGTTCGGTGCTGGCCGGGTTCTGTTGAAACCGGCATCGGAAGGTACTGGAGTTATCGCTGGCGGTCCGGTTCGTGCTGTACTGGAACTTGCTGGTGTAGGTGATATCTTGACAAAATCTCTGGGTTCTTCGAATTCCATGAACATGGTCAATGCGACACTGGAAGGTTTGTCCCGCTTGAAACGCGCTGAAGAAGTTGCAAAATTGCGCGGCAAATCCATCGAAGAGCTGCTGGGCTAAGGAGGGAATGTCATGGCGAAATTAGAAATTACCCTCGTTCGTTCGTTGATCGGTCGTCCTGGTACTCAAAGAACGACTGTTAAAACGCTCGGCTTGCGTAAAATCAACCATAAAGTAATTCAACCCGACAATCCAGCGATTCGCGGGATGATTAATCAAGTTAGCCATTTGGTTTCTGTTAAAGAAATCGAGGCTTAAGAAATAAAGCATTTTAACAATAATCAAGGAGGTGCAACGAACGATGAAGTTACATGAGCTTTCCCCAGCTCCAGGCTCCCGCAAAGAACGTAAACGTTTGGGTCGTGGTCCTAGTAGCGGTACGGGTAAAACTTCTGGTCGTGGTCATAAGGGTCAAAACGCTCGTTCCGGCGGTGGTGTACGTCCGGGCTTCGAGGGTGGTCAAAACCCACTGTATCGTCGCTTGCCTAAACGCGGTTTCGTAAATCCTACTCGTAAAGAGTATGCGGTTTTGAATATCGAAGATTTGAACAGTTTTGCAGCAGGTACAGAAGTAAGCCCTGAGTTTTTGCTGAACAATGGCATTGTGAAAAACGCGAAATCCGGAATTAAAATTCTGGGTAACGGTGAAATCACTGTGAAATTGACAGTTAAAGCGAACAAGTTCTCTCAATCTGCGGTAGAGAAAATTGAAGCTGCCGGCGGTAAAACCGAGGTGATCTAATGTTCAAGACCCTGAAAAATATATGGCGGGTTGAGGATCTTAGAACCCGAATCCTGTTTACCCTGTTTATACTGTTTGTATATCGTATTGGCTCCTTCGTGCCGGTTCCCGGCGTGAATAAGCAAGTCTTTACTTCTCAGGATCAGGCAGGAAGCGAGTTGTTTGGACTCCTTAACACCTTCTCAGGGGGCGCTTTGTATCAGTTCTCGATCTTCGCCCTCGGGATTATGCCATATATTACAGCGTCCATCATTGTACAGTTGCTGTCAATGGACGTTATTCCGAAACTTGCGGAATGGGCTAAACAAGGAGAGCATGGTAAAAAGAAGTTGGCTCAACTTACACGGTATGGTACGGTAATACTGGGCTTGATTCAAGCATTCGGAACGTCGATCGGCTTTAACCGACTGTATGGTGCAGCGATGATTCCAGGAGCCACTTTTGCAGATTATCTGGTAATAGCTATTGTGCTTACAGCAGGAACTACGTTCCTTATGTGGCTAGGTGAGCAAATTACCGAAAAGGGAATCGGCAACGGTATCTCTATCGTTATCTTTGCAGGGATCGCGGCAGGTATTCCAAGACATATTCGGACGGTTGTAGAATCCCAGTTTATTCAGGCAGATCAGCTGTTTATGAATATTCTGAAGGCAATTATTATTGCCTTGGTGATTATTCTGATTATTGTGGGTGTTATCTACATCCAGCAAGGTATTCGGAAAATCCCGGTACAATACGCCAAACGTGTAGTTGGTAACAAAATGTACGGTGGCCAGAATACGCATATTCCGATGAAAATTAATGCGGCAGGCGTTATTCCGGTAATCTTTGCGGTATCATTGCTGCAATTCCCGACAATTATTGCGAGTTTTTGGGCAGATCATGCTTGGGCGAAGTGGATTACCACTTACTTGTATTATGACAAGCCGCTGGGTATGGTTTTGTATGTCGTAATGATTATCGGTTTCACATTCTTCTATACCTTTGTACAGATGAATCCGCAGCAAATGGCCGACAACATGAAGAAAAACGGCGGTTATATTCCGGGAATTCGCCCGGGTAAAGCCACGGAGAAATACCTGACACGAGTAATGTCACGTTTGACAATGACAGGAGCTTTGTTCCTGGCAGTCATATCCGTATTGCCGGTATTCTTCGGTTCGCTTTCGGGCTTGCCTCGTTCCGTGCAAATTGGCGGTACTTCATTGCTCATCATTATCGGTGTAGCATTGGATACGATGAAGCAGATTGAAAGCCAACTGATCAAACGCCATTACAAAGGCTTCATCAACAAATAGGCAACAGGTTCCGGCTTAGGATGTTCGCATACTTACCGGCACCTTTTGTGCTGTTTCTTGTGTAGGGGTCGTCTTGAGGAGTGACAGATTGTGAATATTTTAATCATGGGCCCTCCGGGGGCTGGTAAAGGTACACAAGCAGATGTCATTGTGAAGGAATTCGGCATTCCTCATATCTCGACAGGTGACGCGTTTCGCCTGGCGATGAAACAGGGAACACCTATTGGCATTAAAGCCAAGGAATATATCGACAAGGGTGAACTTGTTCCGGATGATGTAACGATTGGCATCGTTGAAGAGCGGCTGCAACAGCCGGACTGTAAGAAAGGTTTCTTGCTGGACGGTTTTCCAAGAACTTTGGCTCAGGCTGAAGCCTTGGATCAAATTTTGGGTCGTTTGGATACGAAGCTTGATGATGTCATCAACCTGAAAGTGGATCGTGACAAATTGTTGGTACGAATCACAGGACGGCGAGTTTGCAAAATCTGTGGAACTAGCTATCATGTTGTCTTTAATCCTCCGAAGGTTGAAGGCATTTGCGATAAAGATGGCGGGGAGCTCTATCAGCGCCCTGACGATAACGAGGATAGCGTAAGAACACGACTTGACGAATATAGTAATAAAACAGCACCACTCCTCACGTTTTATGAGAACCAGAATCTTCTGCGTCATATTGACGGAGAACAGGATATTGATGTGGTTTCCAAAAATATCGTGTCCTTGTTGCGGGGTTAGCTGTAATGATCATTTGCAAGTCGGGGACGGAATTAAGCTTTATGAGGAAAGCTGAGAGAGTGGATACGGAAACGAATCATTTCTTGGTGGAACACATCGAGCCCGGTATGACGACCGGTGAACTTGATCATTTAGCTGATCGGTATATTCGCAGTCAAGGAGCTGTGCCGTCTTTTAAAGGTTATAACGGTTTTCCTGCCAGCATTTGCGCTTCAGTCAACGAACAACTGGTGCACGGATTTCCCGGCAAACGCAAGTTAAACAAAGGCGATATCATCGCGAAGACTCGCCAGTTTACAATGTCGCATGCCATTCGGCAATATATTGAGAATCCAAACCGTGGTATTCCCGAGCAGGGGCCGAGGCTGAAAACCGGCATGGTGCTGGCTATTGAACTCATGGTTCATATAGGTTCTCGCCATGTGGGGGCGCTGGAAGACAACTGGACGGTCGTAACGGTGAACGTGGCCTCTCGTGCTCGTAACGAGCAAGCGGTGGCGGTCACAACGGACGGCATGGACATTTTCACGAAACTGAGTGCGTAGGTGATTTGAATGATTCAGCAAGGAAACCTGCAAATCGGTCAGCTGGTGAAGATTCTGAAAGGCAGAGATGTCGGACAGATTGCGGTTGTCGTTTCTATAGCGGACAGCAGGTTTGTATATATTGCGGATGGGGACAAACGAAAGTTTGATCAGTCGAAGAAGAAAAACGTTCTTCATCTGATGCCTCAGCCCAAGATTAGTAGCGAGGTTGTAAACAGTTTAAACGAAAGCGGTCGGGTGACAAATGGAAAGCTGCGTCATGCAGTGAAAACTTTCTTGGAGTCGTCCGAATACCAAGCTGAAGAGAAAGGAGACTGACTTTGGCCAAAGAAGATGTCATTGAGGTTGAAGGTACGGTAATCGAGCCACTGCCGAACGCTACGTTCAAGGTAGAGCTGGAGAACGGTCATCAAATTCTTGCACATGTTTCCGGAAAACTGCGGATGCACTTTATCCGTATTTTGACAGGCGACAAGGTGGTTGTACAGTTATCGCCTTACGATTTAACTAAAGGCCGTATTACGTACCGCAAGTAATTCATGCAGGTTTAATTAAACGTACGTCATTTTAAAAAAACTTGTTTTGCTCGGCAAAACGATGTGAATGTTCACGAAGCGAGTTTTACCAGGGTAAAGCTTGGAGGAGGTAATCAACATGAAGGTAAGACCTTCTGTAAAACCTATTTGCGAGAAATGCAAAGTCATTCGCCGTAAAGGGAATGTAATGGTTATTTGCGAAAATCCGAAACACAAACAAAAACAAGGTTAATAGAAGGGGGTGTAGCGTAAAATGGCTCGTATAGCTGGTGTGGATTTGCCACGTGACAAACGCGTTGAGATCGCCTTGACTTACATTTTCGGAATCGGTAAAACGACTTCTCAGAAAATTTTGAAGGAAACAGGCATCAGTGCAAACACGCGTGTTCGTGATTTGACTGAAGATGAAGTGAGCAAATTACGTGAAACGATCGACAAAGAAGTTAAAGTAGAAGGCGATCTGCGTCGTGAAATTTCCTTGAATATTAAACGTCTGACTGAGATTGGCTGCTACCGTGGTGTTCGTCACCGTCGTGGATTGCCTGTTCGCGGACAACGTACTAAAACTAATGCTCGTACCCGTAAAGGTCCTCGTCGGACTGTAGCGAACAAAAAGAAATAAGAAGGGAGGATAACATTCAATGGCTAAACCGAAAAAAGTTGTACGTACAAAACGCCGTGACCGTAAAAATATCGAGACTGGCGTGGCACACATCCGTTCCACGTTCAACAACACGATCGTTACGATCACAGATCCACACGGTAACGCAATCTCTTGGGCCAGCTCAGGCGGCATGGGATTCCGTGGTTCCCGTAAATCTACTCCATTCGCAGCTCAAATGGCCGCAGAAACAGCTGCTAAAGCTGCAATGGAACACGGCATGAAGACTGTCGAAGTCATGGTTAAAGGACCAGGCGCAGGACGCGAAGCAGCAATCCGCTCTTTGCAAGCAGCTGGACTGGAAGTTAACCTGATTAAAGACGTAACTCCGGTACCTCATAACGGATGCCGTCCTCCAAAACGTCGTCGCGTCTAATGAGATTTCTCCTCTGCGTGTAGTATAAATCCGGCACAAACTGCCAAGAATGGATGTTTAGGCATACTGCATGATAGACTATGGATAGGTGAATGTTTCATATAGGAGCGACGTTTTGAAGGAGGGATATTGCAGTGATAGAAATCGAAAAGCCGAAAATTGAGACGGTAGACGTCAATGATGATGGCACCTATGGAAAATTCGTAGTAGAACCGCTGGAACGCGGGTACGGTACGACGCTGGGAAACTCGCTTCGCCGTATTCTGTTATCCTCATTACCGGGGGCAGCAGTCACATCGGTTCAGATCGATGGAGTTTTGCACGAATTTGCAACGGTTCCCGGTGTGAAGGAAGACGTAACGGAGATCATACTGAACCTGAAAGCTTTATCGCTTAAAATCCACTCGGATGAAGAGAAGGTACTCGAAATCGATGCGGAAGGCGAAGGAGTTGTAACGGCAGGAGATATCCGTGCGGACAGTGATGTGGAAATTCTTAATCCGGATCTTCACATTGCTACGCTCGGACCGGGTTCGAGACTTCACATGCGTATTTTCGCCAATCGCGGTCGCGGTTACGTTAAGCAGGATCGGAATAAACGTGATGACCAGCCGATCGGCGTCATTCCCGTCGACTCCATCTACACTCCGATTTCACGCGTGAACTATGGCATAGAAAATACGCGTGTCGGCCAGGTTACGAATTATGACAAGCTGACACTTGAGGTTTGGACTGACGGAAGTATCCGCCCTGAGGAAGCAGTAAGCCTTGGAGCAAAAATTTTGACCGAGCATGTGATGTTGTTCGTGGGTCTAACCGACGAAGCAAAAGATGCGGAAATTATGGTCGAAAAAGAAGAAGACAAGAAAGAAAAAGTTCTTGAAATGACGATCGAAGAGCTGGATCTCTCCGTCCGTTCCTATAACTGCCTTAAGCGCGCTGGTATCAATACGGTACAAGAACTCACTACTAAATCTGAAGAAGATATGATGAAGGTCCGCAACCTGGGCCGCAAATCTTTGGAAGAAGTACAAGAGAAGCTCGAGGAACTTGGTTTAGGACTTCGTACGGAAGAATAGTACAGCAACGTTTTTGTGAAGGAGGGGAAACTACATGGCATACCAAAAATTGGGCCGTAACTCCAGTGCCCGTAAAGCTTTGTTTCGTGATTTGGTAACCGATTTGTTCTTGTACGAGCGTATCCAAACTACTGAGGCTAAAGCGAAAGAAGTTCGTTCTATTGCTGAAAAACTGATCACCAAAGCGAAAAAAGGAGATCTGCACGCACGCCGTCAAGTGGCTGCGTTCGTTCGCCGTGAAACTTTGGATGGTGAGCAGGATGCAATCCAAAAGCTGTTTAGCGAATTGGCTACACGTTACACCGAGCGTCCAGGTGGATACACTCGTATCCTGAAATTGGGACCTCGTCGTGGCGATGCCGCTCCAATGGTATATCTGGAACTGGTTGACCGCGCGTAAACAGGCGAAGATGAGGGAAGGGTGGACAGAATCAGCTTGATTCTGAACAACCCTTTTTTTCTCTTGGAGGAGTCCTTGAGGGGCTTCTCCTTTGTTATGTACGGTTATTCCTTATAAGGCCAGTGAATACCCCGCAAAGGTGTGAGAGACATGCGGAACTTGTGCATGAAGGTGAACTATGACGGAACCCGCTATGATGGCTTTCAGACGCAGCCCAGTGGTAATACCATTCAGGACTATCTTGAAAATGCTATTTACTCATTGACGGGCGAACGTCTAAAAATCACAGGCTCAGGCCGCACAGACGCAGGTGTACATGCATATGGACAGGTATTCAATTTTCATACTGAATCACCGATCCCGATACAGCGCTGGTGTCTGGCACTCAATGCCTGGCTGCCTCGTGATATCATCGTTACGGATGCGAAAGAGGTGCCGTTGTCCTTTCATGCACGCCGTATGGCGAAGCGGAAGACGTATCGGTACAGCATTAATGCGAACCGATTTCCGGACATCTTTCACCGTCGTACAC
Organism: Paenibacillus sp. RC73; assembly: GCF_044908085.1. Lineage (NCBI taxonomy): Bacteria > Bacillati > Bacillota > Bacilli > Caryophanales > Paenibacillaceae > Paenibacillus > Paenibacillus sp. RC73. The sequence goes on along the minus strand of NZ_JBIYCV010000018.1, from coordinate 10,210 downwards.
AGGCACATCACCCGACGAGTTTGGATATACGAGCGATGGAGGAAGGGCTGGCCCATTTGATCGGCACTTTTGACTATACATCGTTCGCATCCCGACGTTCCCAGAAAACGAACCATGTCCGTACAATTTACGAAGCCTACATGACGGTAGACCATTCCTTTTCACGTCCGGGTTCGGATGATCAGGGAATTATTCATACGTATATTACTGGCAGCGGTTTTTTGCAGCACATGGTTCGGATCATTATGGGGACTTTGCTGGAAGTGGGAGAAGGCAAAAAATCGGCGGATGATATTCCTTCCATTTTGGAGGCTAAAAATCGCTCAAAGGCCGGTCCTACGGCTGTTGGACATGCTTTAACCCTCTGGAATGTGGAGTACGACGAAAACATCAAAAAACATTGATTTTACCCTTGCAGAATTGATGGTTATCCTGTAATATAAAAGTTGTGTTTTCTTAATGGCTTTCCCACAGCCCCAATTAAGACGATCACTTTCAAACAACATCTAATCCATCAATAATGCAGCAACTTAACGAACGAAGATAAATGATGATTTCTGTTAACGAACTTAAGGAGGAAACTTTTCATGCGTACTACGTATATGGCGAAGCCAAATGAAGTTGAGCGCAACTGGCACATCATTGATGCCGAAGGCAAAACGCTCGGCCGTCTGGCAAGCGAAGCGGCTGCGTTGATTCGCGGCAAACACAAGCCACAGTTTACACCACATGTGGACACAGGTGATTTTGTTGTTGTAATCAATGCGGAGAAAATCGTATTGACTGGTAAGAAAATGGAGAAGAAGAAATACTACCGTCACTCCCTGCATCCGGGTGGTCTGAAAGTAACGGTTGCACAAGACATGGTTAAGAACAAACCTGAGCGTATGCTGGAACTGGCTGTTCACGGTATGCTTCCTAAAACTCGTCAAGGCGAGAAAATGAAGCTGAGACTTAAAGCTTACAAAGGCGCAGAGCATCCACATGCAGCACAAAAACCTGAAGTTTACGAACTTCGCGGATAATTAAAAGGGAGGACAGTTTCATGGCACAAGTACAATACTATGGGACAGGTCGTCGTAAACATTCGGTAGCTCGTGTTCGTCTCGTACCGGGTGAAGGACGCATTGTCATCAACAAGCGTGATATTAATGAATATTTCGGTTTGGAAACACTCAAACTGATCGTAAAACAACCATTGAACCTGACTGAAACAGTGGGTAGCTATGACGTACTTGTTATCGCTCATGGTGGTGGTATCTCTGGTCAAGCGGGCGCAATCCGCCACGGCATTTCCCGTGCTCTGCTGAAAGCAGATCCGGAATTCCGTCCAGCTTTGAAAAAAGCAGGCTTCCTGACTCGTGACCCACGTATGAAAGAACGTAAAAAATATGGCCTCAAAGCCGCTCGTCGTGCTCCACAGTTCTCGAAACGTTAATATTTCGAATACAGAAGAACCTTTTCCTTATGGAAAGGGTTCTTTTTTTGCTGTTATAAATATTTTTTGAAAATATCCACATGTGGATAAGTGCTATAGCTGCCCTAACTAGAACGTTTGATTCGTCCTCAACCCTTCATGTAACCAGATAGTAAAGTGTAGGAGTGAATTATAAAGCCGTATGGGTACAAAATAACCGCCTTGATTGCAAGGAACACTCGAAGTTGTCCACGTTGTGATCAGAGGCAGTTACGTTATGCATAATTTTATTTGTTTTTTTAACTCAGTTTATCCCGTTATGTTCATAACCTGTGACTAAATACAACAAGAAGTGAATACTTAACATACTTCCGTATAATCGTCTTAGCTTAGCGCAGTTACACGTCTATAGTTCGGTTTCCACATGAGTTCACGAAGCGACTGTTCTATATGATCTGTTTGGACACTGGCTGTACCGTCCTGTATAGCTGCTTTGGCCACGGCTAAGGCTACAGCAAAGGATACCTCTTTCAGCTTGTGTACACTGGGGAGAAGGGCGCTTCCGGGTTTAGTGCTGTCCACCATCTCGGCTACAGCATTTGCAGCGGCAGTAAACATACTTCCAGTGATCGTCTTGGCCTGTACTGCAATCGCGCCAAGCCCCAATCCTGGGAACACAAATGCATTGTTCGATTGTCCAATCTCATAAACCGTCCCTTCATAGGTGACAGGCTCAAAGGGGCTTCCAGTAGCGATAAGCGCCCTACCTTGTGTCCAGCGGATCAGATCCTCTGGAATTGCCTCTGCGAGCGCTGTAGGGTTAGACATAGGCATAATGATAGGCCGTTCAACGTGGTTAGCCATTTCTTTTATAATTTTCTCTGAGAAAGCCCCGTGGACACCTGAGGTGCCGATCAGTATAGTAGGCTTAATCTGACGAATGACCTCAAGCAGAGTAATTTTACCGTCATCGGACCGTGCCCATGAACGTACTTCGTCTTCGGAACGTAGATAGGGCTTTTGAAAATCGAATATATTCTCCATCCCCTCGATTAACAGCCCTCGGTAATCATAAAGCCAAAAACGTTGGCTATTTTCTTTCTCAGATAGTCCTTGCTTCATCATAGCATCTCGAATCTGGTCGGCATTTCCAATCCCTGCAGCACCGGGGCCAATCTTTTCCTTTGAGCGGAGTAGCGAGCGAACCGTCTTCGTTGACGTAAAAAGCTTCCATTCAAGCAAACCTTCTTTCTTTGACTAATTACTTTTAGTTGCCAAGTAACTTTAGGATCATTCCCAAATGAACTGTATAAGAATATTTTATATAAAGTCAATGAACCTGGTCGGATACGAAGGATAGGGTTATAGAATGCTGACAGAACAACGATCCTGCTAATTTCAGGCTTAAAAATGGTTATCTCAGGCCCACATACTGTGGATTGACAATGAATATGAAAGTTTTATACTTTATTTATTCTTATTAGTTTAGTCGGCTTTTGGAATATGGCACTTATTTATGAATCTTCAGACGGAGGCGCATTAATAATGAACTTATTGGAGAAAGAAGCATTGATTAAGGTCAAGGCAATTGAGCTGGAAGAGGCTACGCCCGAGGAAATTATCCAGTATGCTGTTCATACATTCCCCAATCTAACCTTTGCTTGTAGCTTTGGGGCGGAGGATGTAGTGCTTGTAGATATGCTGCAAAAAATTAGTCCCTCCAGTGATGTTTTTTATTTGGACACTGACTTTCATTTTCAAGAAACTTACGATACGCGTGATCAGATGAAGGAAAAATACAACATGGATTTTGTGCGGGTATCTCCCTTAATTACTCCGGAAGAGCAAGCGGCTAAGCATGGAGAAGAGCTTTGGAAATCAGATCCCAACACATGCTGTGGTATACGTAAAGTAGAGCCGCTAACACGTATTTTATCGCAATACGATGCATGGATTACTGGCATTCGCCGAGATCAGGCTCCTACCCGTGCAAATGCAAAAAAGATTGAGTATGACGAAAAGTTCGGTCTCGTTAAATTCAATCCTTTGGCAAGCTGGACATCAGAGGACGTGTGGAACTATATTCATACGCATGAAGTGCTGTATAATCCGCTACATGATCGTAACTATCCCAGCGTCGGTTGTGAGCAGTGCACGCGTGAAGTCCTTCCGGGCGAAGATCCTCGTGCTGGACGCTGGTCAGGTAATGAGAAAACGGAGTGTGGACTCCATCAATAACGATACACAATTAGCTGTGAATGGCATTTATGAACAGAAAGGAAGTGCATTATGACTGCAATTCTCCCGCATGGTGGAACGCTTATAGATAGAATCATTACAGGTTCAGAGCAAAAAACACTTTTGCAGGCCGCCCGTGAATTGTTTCCTATCCGTGTAAATTCGTGGACTATTTCCGATCTGGATTTGATTGGAGTGGGGGCATTTTCTCCGCTGACAGGGTTTATGAACGAAGCCGACTATCGGTCAGTGGTAGCGGATATGCGTCTTGCCGATGGCACAGTCTGGAGTATCCCCATTACGCTTGCGGTTACGGAGAGCATAGCCGGGGAACTGACATTAGGGCAACAGGTCGCTCTAGTGGGCGAAACGGACGGTACCATTTATGCTGTACTTGATATTGAGAGTATATATCAGGTTGATCAGGCAGAGGAGGCCAGACGTGTATTCAAGACGAATGATCCGGCGCATCCTGGTGTCAATAAACTTTTGGAGCGACCAACTACTTATGTAGGGGGATCTGTACAGGTATTGAATCGGCCAGAACCCGCGCAATTTGGTGAGTTTTATTACACACCGGCGCAGACGCGCAATCATTTTGCTGAAAAAGGCTGGAAAACAGTAGTAGGATTCCAAACGCGTAATCCCGTACACCGGGCGCATGAGTATATCCAAAAAAGCGCGATGGAGATTGTAGATGCGTTATTTCTGAATCCGCTCGTTGGTGAAACCAAGTCAGATGACGTTCCAGCAGATGTGCGGATGAAGAGCTATCTGGTGCTGCTGGACAACTATTATCCGGCTGACCGTACTTTTCTGGGTGTGTTTCCTGCTGCCATGCGATATGCTGGTCCGAGAGAGGCCATTTTTCATGCGATTGTGCGGAAGAACTACGGTTGTACCCATTTTATTGTAGGAAGGGACCATGCGGGTGTAGGAGACTATTACGGCACATACGAAGCACAGGACATTTTCAGAAACTTCACACCTGAGGAACTGGAGATCATCCCGTTGTTCTTCGAACACAGCTTTTATTGCACCCGATGTGGAAATATGGCCTCTAGCAAAACATGCCCTCATCCCAAGGAACATCATTTGACGCTTTCAGGCACCAAAGTTCGGGAATTGTTACGTTCGGGGGTTTGTCCGCCGCCTGAATTTACACGACCGGAAGTCGCCCAAGTGTTGATTGAAGGTATGAAAGAATTTGTTCATTCCTGAGTTGTACTATTTACACGCCTCGTCCCATATAGATCATTAGTATCTGTATAGGGACGGAGGCGTTTTGTTATGCAAAAAAATAATCGTAAACACGAGGTTACACTGTGGATTCGCTATCGGACGCTGAAAAAAATACTGCTGGGCTGCTGTCTCGCCGTTCTGTTTATCACGCTGGCTCTATATGAGATACCTGCTTCGAGAGCCTGGACCCATTGGAGTCTTCCGCTTACTGGTAAAGTAATTGCCATAGATGCAGGACATGGAGGGCCCGATGGAGGGGCTGTCAGCAAAGAAGGTGTCATTGAGAAGGACATTAATCTGGCGATTGCCTTTTTTTTGCGAGATTATTTGCAACAAGCAGGAGCCGTTGTCGTCATGACTCGGGAGGCTGACCGTGATCTGGCACAGCAAGAAACCAGGGGCTATGCGAGAAGAAAAACGGAGGACCTGAAGCAGCGTGTACGCATGATTGAGGAACATAAAGCGGATCTCTTTTTAAGTATTCACATGAACAGCGTCCCGTCGAGCCGCTGGAGTGGAGCCCAAACCTTTTACGTCCCTAATCATGCGGATAACGAAAATTTGGCCTCCCTCATTCAGGAGGAGATTAAACGCAACCTGGAGAACACAAACAGAGTGGCCAAGACGGTGAATACGGTATATTTGCTCAAGGCCCTCAAAATGCCATCAGCCCTCGTAGAAGTCGGCTTTTTATCCCATCCAGAGGAAGCCAGACGACTGAGTGACGAGACCTATCAGAGACAGGTGGCGGCAGCAATATACAAGGGATTGTTGCGTTATAGCGCTGGAGAAAAGAGGTCATCGTCAGCACCTGAGGTCAGATAGTGGTATACTGTAAGTGTTTACAACTACGTAAATTCATTGAAGCAGAGGTGCTGATTATTCATGCAATCCAGAGAGCAAGTTATAGAGCTACTTCAACAGGTACGAGAGCCTCACACGGGTCATCGTTTGGTCGATCTTCATTTTATTCGGGATGTTGTTATTAAAGAGGATCGTGTATCCTTGACCGCGATTAGTCTGAACCCAGAGGAAGGGGCGAGGGTAGAGCTGGAGAGGGAAATCAGACAGACGTTGGAAGGAGCGGGGCTGAACCATATTCATATTCGTATCCGTGAAGCGTCTGAGCATGAAAGATCCGCCATTCACACGGGAGAGAATGCGGAGGAAGTGGCTGACCCGGTTTTGACCAAGGGACATGCTGTTGGTATGGAAGAACATGAGCTGCTGAATCCGGCATCTGGCGTACGATTTATTGCGATTGCCAGCGGAAAAGGGGGTGTCGGTAAATCGACGGTGGCTGTAAATTTAGCGGCTGCTTTGGCTAGACAGGGCAAACGTGTGGGTTTGATTGATGCTGACATTTATGGATTTAGCGTACCGGATATGATCGGAGTCGAGGACGTTCCTACCGTAGAAGACGGTATTATTCAGCCGGTGGAGCGATTTGGCATCAAGATTATGTCTATGGGCTTTTTTGTCAGGGAGAACAACCCCGTGATTTGGAGAGGTCCCATGCTGGGAAGAATGCTCAGACAGTTTTTTAGCGATGTGGAATGGGGCAAGCTGGATTATATGATTCTTGATTTACCACCGGGAACCGGGGATGTAGCGCTTGATGTACACCAGATGATCCCTCAGAGTGAAGAAATTATTGTGACTACCCCTCATGCCACGGCAGCCTTTGTCGCCGCACGTGCAGGAGCAATGGCGCTCCAAACGGATCATAAGGTCATTGGCGTTGTGGAGAACATGTCCTATTATGTATCCTCTACCGGAGAGAAGGACTATGTTTTCGGCCGTGGAGGTGGGGCTATGCTGGCGGACACCCTTCATACAAAGCTGCTGGCGCAAATTCCGCTGGGTATTCCAGATAACCATCCGTCAGAGGCGGATTTCTCACCATCTGTATATAAATCCGAATCGGCAACGGGAGCGATCTATAACGATATCGCCACTCAAATTACGACGCTACACGCCGAATCTGAATAAGAAAAAAAGGCTGGTTGCTGAACCAGCCTTTTTATTATTGACCTCCTTGTCCGCCGCTGCTATCACCACTACCGCCACCTTGTTTTTCACCGCTTGATCCGTCTTGACCACCACTTTTTTTCTCAACCTTGGGTTGAAGCTCTTCTTGTACGACAGTTTTGAGTAAATTCATGACCTCAAGTCGGAAAATAGGATTCTGCATCGCATCGTGCATAACCGTCATAGATTGTTTGCGGTATTCAGGGGTTTTAGTTAAATCCATATACATTTTGGTCAGTTCTGGAGATTTGAGCATCGCTTCAATAGATTTTTGATAAGAAGGGTCTTTAATAAGTTGCATATGAAGTTGCTTACTTTGGCTGTTGATGGCCTTGGCAAATTCACCGGCAAAGCGCGGATCAGTCATAATTTTTTCGATTTCCTTTTTGTATTCCGGAGAAACCAGGGTATCCTTGACTGCGATTTTCATCTGTTCTGCTGACTGTGTGGGCATAATCATTTTCATCCCCATACTGCCGCCGCCGGAACCTCCCCCAGATCCACCGCTTTCGCTGCCTTGACCGGATTGCCCTTCTTTGGAGGAGCTGCTTTCTCCCGTCAAAGCCTCCTCCACTGCTTTTTTCCCGTCATCGCTTTTTAAAATATCGACAACCATCGTTTTCATTTCTTTATAGCTGTTCTGGGGAGGTGCGGAGCTCTGGTCCGAACCACAGCCGGTCAGCGCAACGCCCAGTACGCATATCATGCTGACTAATCGCAAACGAGTCCAATTCATGGCCGTATTCCTCCTTCATCATGAATGTGGATAGTATGCGAATGGATAAGGTGAAATATGTCGCCTGACTTTTGGTTTTTTGTTGAGAACGTTGTAAAATAACTCCTTAAAGCCCCATGGCCTGATCACGAACCTCTTTGCCTTTTACTGTGCCCTGTTGAAGCAGTTCGGATACAGTTACAAATTCATAACCTTGCGCACGCAATTTGTCGATAATGACGGGCAGCGCTTCATGAGTTTGTTTACAGGAATCACTGGCATGCAGAAGAACAATGTCGCCGGGATGTGCTTTCTTCACAACACGGTCAATAATGACCTGAGTACCTGGGTTTTTCCAATCTAAAGAATCCGTGTCCCACTGGATTGTTTTGTAGCCTAAAGTGCTGGCGACCTGAAGAACCCTTTTGTCGAAATCACCATTAGGCATACGGATCAACTTCGGCGGCTGCCCGGTCAGCTCAGTCAACGTGGTGTGGGCTGTTGAAATCTGCTTACGAATGTCCTCATCACTTAGACTGCTGTAATTTTCATGTTTATGTCCATGGCTGCCGATCTCATATCCGCTGTCTTTAATCCGATTCACAAGCTCCGGATGCGTTTTACTCCATGGGGAAGAAAGAAAGAAGGTGGACTTGGTCACTTTTTTGTCCTTGAGAACCTTTAGGATGGGTTCAGTACGCTTATCTCCCCAACTAATGTCAAAGGTAAGAGCGATCAGCTTTTTGTCTGTGGGTACACTATAAATGGCCGCTGGTGCTTCCTCGGAAAAAACGGTAACATTATCGGTTTCAACATAAATAACCCCAATAGCGAAAATGGCCGCCGCTGCTACGATAAAGAACCGTTTAATTTTTTTGCCGTTCAGTACATAGAAAAAAGAATTCATGGTTAATAACGCCCCTTTCATCATAGAAGTGCTTGTTTACTTAAAGCTATGCCTGGGGTTGTCAATTATGCCATTGGACTAACAGGAGGGATTGATCTGATGGGATTAAAAGCATTTCTTCACGATTTACACACTACAAGACGGTTGATTTTAGTTTCCGCATTTCTGTTTTGCATAAGTATTCTGGTGGGTTGGTTAAGTACAGGCGCTATTCAATCCATATTGGCTCAACAAATGGCAGGGTTGGGGGAAGTGGCTCAGCGTTTACAACAGTCTGAACATCCTCAATGGAGCTTTTTTGTGTTCATCTTTTTCAATAATGCGATCAAGTGTGTGCTGGTTATATTTATCGGGTCTTTATTTGGAATCGTACCGATTGTATTTTTGATTATGAATGGGATGGTTTTGGGGTTTGTCGTACACTTACAGACGGATATGGGCAGAAGCTTGTATGAGGTTATTGTAAAAGGACTGCTTCCGCATGGTGTGATTGAATTACCTGTTTTAATTATCGCCTGTGCTTTCGGTTTGAAGTTTGGGGGGCAAGTAATGTCCTCGATCAGTGCAGGCATAGGTTTGAAACGAAAAGGGCTTGCCCAAACGTGGGAGCTCTTTATGAAACAGACGTTGAGGGTGTCTATATGGTCCGTTGTTCTGCTGCTTATTGCAGCTGCAATTGAGAGTGGAATAACATATCGTTTAATGTCACATTAAAATATTATGGTCGGTTATTTATATTTTTCCTGAAAATTGAACATAACAAAGGGGAGAGCCCAAAGAGAAAACATGGAATTAAATCCGAATAAGTTTGAAACCTTAGCAGTTGAGTTTAAAAACAGGTAAAGACTGGAACAATAGTTGGGCAAATATAAGCACTATATAATAAGCTGATAAGGGAGTATGGTCATATGCTGGGAATGCTGTTTAACGAAAAAGAATGCAAGGAACTGGATTATGTTCTTCGTAAGGAACTTGATGAAATGCTGCTTGATATGAGCGATACCCGATTGGATCAGGATATTCGTTATGCGATAGCGCTTCGGTATAAAACAGTTTTCCGCATGTACGCCCGCTTTGCACCCGCCAAGGAACTATCCAAATATGCCCGTAGAGGGCGCGTCCCGCAAACCAAACAATAAAAGATATAAGAGCCAACTTATAAATCCAGAGATATCAGGAAGTTAACTCTTAAGAAGTTTATACTTTCTGATATCAAAATAAGTATTGACTCTATTTAGGATTCATGGTAAATTAATTTTCGTTCCTTTTTGAGGAATTTGCTCGAAAAAAAGAAATTTAAAAAAACTCTTGCAAATCTCAAAAAGTAATGATATATTATAAAGGTCGCCACTGAGACGCGGTGATGAAACAAAGTAAGAACGAAAGCAAGAGAACAAGAAGGTTTGATCTTTGAAAACTGAACAACGAGTGAGTACGGATTTTGCTTGCAAAATCCAACGTTGAGATTTTGGTACATGCCGTCAGGCTGTATAAAATGGAAGCGAACAATGAGATATTTTATCTCGTCAGTTTCAAAATGAGCACATCGCTCTTTCTATAAACCGACTTCGGTTGGTCTTTAATGGAGAGTTTGATCCTGGCTCAGGACGAACGCTGGCGGCGTGCCTAATACATGCAAGTCGAGCGGGGTTGTTTTAGA
>NZ_JBIYCV010000017.1:0-70699 GCF_044908085.1 Paenibacillus sp. RC73 | reverse complement strand
TTTTGAGGCTATGACCTCGTGCGCAACCCCATCGTACCGAGGCGCTCGTTTTTATGCAAAGAGCAAATTATTTGTTTTACAGGAATTCTAACGGGCAGTTTAGTGATGGTGGCTACCGCCAAAAGTCTTGGAATCCCTTTAAAGAAGAGAAATACACTTAACATCAAATTTTGGTTATATCGATTTAGAAGAGTTCTACTAGTAAGTCATAAGTCCATCTCCATTTTTCTTCATAATCGGTTCTAAGCGCCGATTTTAATTCCGTGGAACAATTCAAAAAACGGCCGCTGTTCGCATCGTTTGCGACAGGGCCGTTTTTTATTTTTCGTACGCTAGCTTCAAATTGCTCGGCTTTTCATTTTTTGAGAGGCTGTGAAGTAGTATGACCCCTGCAAAGAACAGATTGGGTAGCAATTCGAAGCTACTTGAAGAAAACAAAACCACTCAAAACTATTAACATCTGGAAACTGATGCGAACAGCGGAACTTTTTTATGATTGTTCCACAAAAGAAATGGGACTTTGGGCGAAACAGCAACTGCCGGCCTTCATTAAGGAGAATAATTTGGTTACGGCGCAAGATGCGCAAAATGCGCTGAAGAACCTGTTTGCCGAGACGATCCAGGAGATGCTGGAGGCGGAAATGGAAACGCATCTGGGCTATGAGAAGCACGATGTGAAGGCCAAGGAGACATCAAACAGCCGGAATGGCAAAAGCAGAAAACTGTGGTCAGCGAGTACGGCGAACAAGAGATCTCCGTGCCACGCGACCGCCTTGTCGAGTTTGAGCCACTCGTGGTGAAGAAGCTCATTGTTCAGCGAAGCGACTCAGAAGCCCATTCGGTATCAGGTGAGGATCGGTTCACAGCAACCATCGACTCTCTGAGCCCTCATGATCTGATACGTACTTGCTCTTCTTCCACATCGTTCATCCGCATTCCCTGACAACGATCACTTAATAACGGCTTGCATGCACTATTTTTGCCAAACACTCATAGGGTCCCATGGCTTGATCTGATTGCCATATTTTCCGGTCAAAAAAGCTTTCATGTCTTCCAGCTTAGCAGGCACCTCGTTCCAAATTGGAAGGGGTGGTAACCCTCGTTTGCTTTTCAATAGGATATCCACTGTAACATACAAGCGTTCTGGCTGAATCCAATGAAGAAAGCGGGAAATATCAATTTGCTTGGTCAGGGACAAGGAATCAATTTCGTCATTGTAATGCTTGTTGAACTCGCTGATCAGATTCAGGAGGTAGTCTCTCTGCTCCTTCACGAAGTCCAGGCCGCAGATGGCGCCATGTCCTGGAACAACGATTTCGGGTTTAATTTCATCAATAATGCGATCAAGCACTTTAACCCAATTGAGGGTTCCCTCTTCGCTGTATGCCGTACAACCGTTAAACACGACATCGCCGGCGAACAGCACTTTTTCTTTTGGCATCCACAGCAGCAAGTCACTGTCAGAGTGGGCCGGAGCTACGTTGTAAATCATAACTTCCGTATCGCCAAGACGGATGTTGATATCGTCCTTTATCTCAATATTCGGGAGCACCCATTCTACGCCTTCCAGGTCGAATCCTTCAAATTCCGCTGCAAAAAACCGCTCGCCCGAAGTCGATTCCGGAGACTCCTTTCCTCTTCTAATGACGCTGTCCATCCAGGCGATATTTTCGGTGAGACGCTCTCTGGACGCTTCCTTGTGCATAATAATGCAAGCATCTTCAAACACTTTGTTTCCCCAGGCATGGTCGCTGTTATAGTGCGAGTTCACCACATATGCGGGAGAGCCGCCGTTGCTTACTTCCATAAAAGCCTTCCGCATTTCCCGTGCATGGAACAAATCGAAGAATGTGTCATACACCAGCCCTTCACCCTTGTTGATGAACCCGGCATTGGCCCAACTGATCCCGCGATACGGCGAAATACCGGCAAAGACGCCATCTGCGACTTCAAAAAATTTAACGCGAGGTTTTTGGATAATACGTCCATACTTCATAAAAATTCTCCTTTGCGTATATGTTTTTGGGGTAAGGCATACTGACTATGTCTTTATCATATAGCATAGAACAAATGCAAGCAAGCACTTGCATGCATTTGTTCTATGCTATATGATAGTAACAGAACAACATCACACTACATGGATGGAGGAGCTGCAACATGAAGCTAGTAACCTTTCAAGCCAAGACATCCCAGGAACCTTTGTTTGGGCTTGTAATTAACGAGAAATTTGTCGTGTCTTTTGCCGCAATCATGAAAAAGCAGGGAACATTCATTGACAGTCTTGAAAGTATAGACAGCTATCTTCATTATTTGCCGGCAAGTTATGATGCCGCTAAGGAATTGATGCAATATGCTGTTGAACAGTCGCATCAATTCAATGAAAATGAAATCTGCCCGATTGCAGCGGTAAAACTGCTGCCGCCGGTTCCGAATCCGGCTGCGCTTATCGATTTCGGGCTGACGCCAAGACATCTGAGAAATGCTGGCGTAAATCTGTTGCAAAGAGAATATACAGGGCCGGAAAGAGAAGAGCTTAAACGAAAAATTGCTGAAAAATTCCAGAAAGATCCGAATAAAGTAACTTTCAGTTATTACAAGTGTAACCATAATGCATTAATTGGCGATGGGGATACGATTCATTGGCCTTCGTACTCTTCCTACCTGGATATCGAGCCGGAGCTGGCCTTTGTTACAGGGAAGGGGAACTGCATTGCAGGTTATGTTATTTTTAACGACAGTACTGTCCGCGATGTGCAGTGGCCGGATTTCCAGGCGCTGATCGGACCGACGCGCTGCAAAGATTTTGATCGCAGCAAAGGAATAGGACCATTTCTGGTTACGCCGGATGAAATCGACAACCCGCTGGTACTGGATGTGGATGTACGCATCGGGGAGAGACTGCACTGGAAGGGAAGCACATCCGAGTATTCTGCACACCCTGCAAAAGTGATGGAGGAGGTTCTCAAAGTTTTCACGCCGCTCCCGGGCACGATTATAGGAATGGGGACGATACCGGATTGCTGCGCAATCGAGACCGAACAATGGCTGTTACCCTCTGACCGAATCCAGATTACATTTGATAAATTAGGCACGCTCACGCAATTGGTGCCTGATCATGTCAAGATTACGGAACCAAGCCGCTGGGAAAAAAGAAGCGATTTGCCTTAAATAAACGTTTATGAAAATGATGAACCCCGACCCTGCTGCATATGCAAAACTTGTAGTAGAATAGGTTTAACATATGCAAAAGGAGAAATACAATGCAAACATCAGACAGAATCATTGAAGCCGCGACACGGCTCATCAAAAAGAAGGGCTATCGGGGAGTAAGCACCAAAGCCATTGCAACGGAAGCTAAAGTCAATGAATCTACGATTTTCCGGCAATTTGGAAGCAAGCAAGGCATATTGGAAGCCATCATTGAAAGACATTCGGATATCCCGCAATTTGAGAAGCTGTTAAAAGAGGGCGCGACCGATAATCCGGAAGTCGATCTGCTGAATGTAAGTCAGCAGTACCGTTTGTTTTTCCATAAAAATGCGGACATCATTTTGATTGGCATCCGCGACAAAGGAATGCTACCCGAATTGGACAGAGTGCTGGCCGATCCGCCGGTGAAGCTGCACTCCTTGCTGGTTGAATATTTTGAACGCCTGCAGAAGAAAAAAGTTATAGCCAGACAGAATGAGCGTCTTGCCGCCATGTCTTTTCTCTCGATGTGCTACGGATTTCAGATGAGCGAGCTGATTCACCGGCAATATCAGTCCCAACTCGTCACCGAGGAAGAGTTCTACAAGCACAGTGTCTCATTGTTTGTTAAAGGAATTTTGTCTCAGTCATAAGCTTTGTTGATTTATTTAATGATAAGTTTAAACTTATTAAGTTGGAGGATATTTATGAGTAATAATAAAGAAAACGTAATACTCTATATAAGATTTAAAATTAAAAGTGAAAAAAAGGAAGAATTCAAAGAACTATTATCTGCTAATATGAGAGTGATGGAACATGAACCAGCTTTTGTAAGTGCCGTTCTTTCAGATGATATTGATAATTCAAATGAGGTTACTCTTTTTGAAATCTGGAAAGGAACAAAGGAAAGTTGGCTAAAAGAAGAACTTCCTAAACCTTATAGAAAAACATATGAGAATAAACTTGTGGATTTAATCGATGAAAGAATAATTAGTTATCTTACACCAACGAATGAGTGGAGAACTAATTTAACAAACAAATAGATAGATTAATTAATAATTTAAAGAGTGACTTGTCTAAAAAACAGGTTGCTCTTTCTCGTTTTAAAGAAAGGACTGAAACAGAGTCTGTAAACTATATTTTGTAGTCTCCCATACCCACTCTTTCTATTGCAGCCATTATTGTGATACGTTAATTAGTTCTTACCATGCTATAATTCTGTGGATGTTATTGAACTAACGGGACACGCTAGTTTAATAAAACAGCGGTAGTCTAAGACTATATTTTCTGGTCTAAGGCTGCCGCTGTCTTTTTTGTTGGAGCCAGTCTAATACTTTATTTTCTCCTGACACCATGAGTCTTTCTTTCATGAGTACTGTGAGAGTTCAAAATCTGTATTTTATCCTACTTTCATGTCTCCGAATCCACTACATATCCTCATGCAGGAAAATTTCCGATATTTGTTCCTCCGATATCACCTTGAAGCCTTCCTTTTTCAGCAAAGCCGAGGTCACGCCATTCCCCGCTATTTTCCGGTTTTCAAATGACCCGTTATAAATGGCGGCTGATCCGCAGGATGGACTGTTTTCTTTTAAAACAATAAGTGTAGCGTTAATCTCCTTAGCTATGTTCAAAGCTTCGTATGCACCTTTAATGTACATCTCACTGACATCGTTGCCCGAGGACTCAACCACCTTGGCTTTACCGTTCAGTACATCCTCCCCCGTCCCGTCCACAATTTCAGCAGGCGGTCTCGGCGTCATAAAGCCCCCCAACAGTTCAGGACAGATGGTCATAGCCTTCTTTTCCTCTACCAACTTCTGAATATGTACGTCCAAGCTATCCGTCCCGTTATACCGCACCTTCATCCCTGCCAAACAAGAACTTACCAAAATCATCTGCTTCCACCTCATGTCCGTTGCTTTTCACAACTTAAGTCATTTAAGTATAATCAAATTTTCTCATAGAGTCATCGTACGAAAAATAAAACTTCCTTCTTCCATATCAATCAGGGTGCTTCTTCTACCGTATGACATTAAAAATGAAAAAAGCGAAGCTGCTGCCCTCTGTGTGTTCACTACAGGTTCTGCATAAACACTTTGTACGGATAAAATGGCAGCCAGCAAAAAAAACAATAAGCCCTCTTATCATTGCACACCTCCATATTCTGTTATTTGTCTATAGAATACGATTTGAAATGTGGAGGTGTGTGAAAATCTTACTTTCTATCCCCATAAATTGTTGCGGAGCAGTTTTCGGAGTACAGGCACGGATGGGCACCTGCCCACATACAATAAACAGATCACAAGCCCGGTAAGGTACCATAAACCGGTAAGTTCGCAACTACCTCAGGAGGTGTCAACCGTGCCCGGACTATTTAGCGCTATCGCTCTGTTCATCAAGGAATTGACGCTACTCGTCTCTTACGTGAAAAACAACGCCTTTCCGCAGCCATTGACTGAGAAAGAGGAAGCCCGACACCTGAAGCTGTTTGCCGAAGGCAACGCGCAATCCCGCAACACACTAATTGAACACAACCTCCGATTAGTGGCTCATATTGTGAAAAAGTTTGATAACACCGGTGAAGATTTGGAGGACCTGATATCCATCGGCACCATCGGTCTGATCAAGGCCATTGAAAGCTTTCAGACCGGGAAAGGCACTAAGCTGGCAACGTTTGCGGCCCGTTGTATTGAAAACGAAATTTTAATGCATCTTCGCTCATTGAAAAAAACACGTAAAGACGTATCTCTCCATGATCCTATAGGGACCGACAAGGAAGGTAACGAAATTACTTTAATTGATATCCTCGGCACCGAGGCGGACGATATTGTGGATAAGGTACAGCTCAAAATAGAGAAGAGTAAAATCTATCGTAACCTGGATATTTTGGATGAGCGTGAAAAAGAAGTGGTTATTGGTCGATTTGGCCTGGAAGCCGGGGGGGAAGAACGTACACAACGGGAAATTGCCAGAGAACTGGGTATTTCGCGTTCGTATGTATCCCGCATTGAGAAGCGAGCGTTAATGAAGCTGTACCATGAATTTTACAAACAGAAGGGGTAATGGGTTCCGCTTAAATAATAACTATTTTGCTATGTATTTTCATTGAAAACGCAAATAAAAGCCTGTAGTGGTTTTCTACACTACAGGCTAAAAATGCTTGATATTATTGGGTATTTTTACTTCGTCAGGACAAGCTCCTCCGCTAGTTGCTCTCTTGGATTGAATTTATTTTCCTACATACTCATCCAAAAAGCGATCTACTCTTTTGAAATATTCAGTGGGGTAATGGTTGATGGCATCGATGTGCTCCGTATTTTGCGGGTACCATACTTCTGCTTTTGGGTTATCTTTTAAGGACTCGTAAATAATTTCTGTATTTTTATAACTAATTTGCTGATCTCCAGTACCATGAATGAGCATAACTGGCTTGTCTTGCATCTTTTTTACCGCATCCATAGGAGATATGGAATCAAGATCAACCTTAAAGGCCCAATTTGCCATCCATGTCGATGTATAACTGAATGGAAACGCAGGTAAACCTGAAAAGAAGGGCAAACCCTCTCTCAGAAATAGACCAGCATTACGAAAAGGACTATCCGCAATTACAGCTTTGATGTCATCACTTTCACTTGCGGCTAGCAAAGAAGTAGCAGCACCCATTGAAAAGCCGATCACTCCAATGTTATCACCCGTATGGTTTCTGGATTTTAAATAGTCTACAGCTCCCAGCAAGTCGTATTTTTCATTGAGACCCAGTGTAATCAAATTACCATCGGATTTACCTTGCGAGCTGAGGTCAAATGCCAATACATTGTAGCCTTTCGGAACGAAATGCTCTACTAACTTTGGGGTCCGCCCTTTGACTAAACGATTGCTCGTATATCCATGGACGACAATAATCGTCTTATTATTTGCTTTACCAGAAAGACCACTTGCAGGGAAGAAGGAACCTCTAATCGTATTATCATTTTTCAAACTCTTGAACTCGACCTCTTCGTAGGGAGTTTTATCGATATTCAATTCGTAGCTGACGTTAGTGTCTCTAGGATGGTGCAACAAGGTGTCTACTACTTTATAAGATATAAAAAATACAAGAGCCATCACAAGCAAAAGCACGATCCCTAGGCTCCATAAAATTTTCTTTCGTTTTTTCACACGAACGTTAAATGTCAGATCAGGTTGTAATGATGTTTGACTCATTCAGACTCCTCCAGTTTATCTTTAGGTTGTATGGGTGCGAACAAATACAAGGCATGCCCCTTCAGATTTTCCCACTCGGGATGATGAATAATACTTTCTCCAAGAGTTAAGCCCACTCCATTAAAGAAAGAGATATAGGCACGAGAGATCATTGCTGGAGAAAAGCTTTTGTTGAATTCTCCCATTAACTGTCCCTTGGCATAGACGCATTCGATCGCATCTGTCATTACCTTTGTACTTTCAAGGACTTTCTGTGTAAGTTCAGGGAATCTTATTCGTTGTCCTAAGACAGATTGAACAAGCCGCAATTCATTTGTATATAAGTAGATGTGGTTGAATTGTTCTGCCACCATGTTCTTAATCAATACGCCCGGCGTCCCCTCTTGTTGTAGACAAGCAAGCGATTTCGCCTGAATATCAGCAAGCGGCTCAAGGACAGCGGCGTAGTATAAAGCTTCTTTGCTAGGGAAATATTGAAAAATGGTTCCAGGAGTCACTCCCACACTCTGCGCAATGATAGCCGTTGTGGTATTAGAATATCCACTTTCTGCGAACAGGACAACAGCTTCTTCAAGGATACGTTTACGCCGCTCCAGTCTTTTTTCTTCATTGATGGGTCTTGCCAAATGTATTCCCCTTTCTTTAAGCTAAACTTTAATTAATTAAATGATCATTTATTTAATTAATAATGTATCTTAAATTACGACTTATAGCAAGAGTGAATTTATCTTACTTACGAGCAGGATGAACCTCAACATATAAAAATAAGCCGGAGTGCTGCCCAACATGCGCCTCCGGCTTATTTTTATCAGGTTATTTTGGATGAGTACACGTTCCGCCTTCCTTAAATTTGATAAACCATGAAGATTTGGAGGACCTCATATCCATCGGTACCATCGGATTGATCAAGGCCGCCGGAGGTGAAGAACGTACACAGCGGGAAATTGCCAGAGAGCTGGGGATTTCGCGTTCGTATGTGTCCCGCATTGAGAAGCGTGCATTAATGAAGCTGTACCATGAATTTTACAAGCAGAAGGGGTAAAACATGTTAAGCGCAAATATATGAACTGCTTTAGGGTCCCAATAGGGGCCTTTTTCGTAATTATATCGCTTAAACTCTATCATAAAAACATTTGAACAGTTGTTCCATCTTAATGTTAGGAATACGCGGGGGTTGCTTATACTGTATGTGTCGTCATCAACAGCATTCTAGCAATAACTGTATATACAGCCTTGCGCTCATTTGCGAATTGAGGCAATCCAGTGCTATATCTAACCCGGGTTTACTTCCGTCCATTTGAAGCTATGTAGACGACAATCTCTACCTGTTGATGAGTATTGGTGTGTTTTTTCTGGCAGTCGCAATATGTATTTTAATATTAGGTAATATATTTATTGATAGGTTCATATAAATATAAATTATAATTTCAACAATATTAAATAATTTAACTAATGG
The DNA here is from genome assembly GCF_044908085.1 of Paenibacillus sp. RC73. NCBI lineage: Bacteria > Bacillati > Bacillota > Bacilli > Caryophanales > Paenibacillaceae > Paenibacillus > Paenibacillus sp. RC73. Next base: position 61,848 of record NZ_JBIYCV010000017.1, on the reverse strand, counting down.
AGGAAATCCAACATGACAAAATTTAGTCAGAATCCAAACGATTATTCTTTTTCAATTGATCCTGTCGTTATAGCAGAAGAAAATGTTTCAACTAATGGTGATACCAAAAATACTTTTCCAAAAAATATTTTAATTGATAATAATCTTTCTTGGGAAAGCAGCTTGAGCGGTAGAGGTGGAGAAATTGTATTCAAATTAGATGAAGGGAAAACGATTAATGATATCCTCTTGGCTCAGCCAACCTTTAAAGCTTTTATCCTAACGTTTTCTCTTCATGGTTCTAACGACGGAGAAAACTGGTTTAGATTAGGTGCAGTAGAAGCAGTGCCAACTACTGCAAAAACGACTTATCAATTTAGCAATGAGATTCCTTTTCAATATTATAAAATAACTGTACTTTCATCTGGCCTGAATAATACAACAACCTATTATGGTGTACGATATATTCAGTTAAGAACCGCTTCAATCAATGGCGTTCCAGCCTACAGAAATTCCAATTTAAATCCCGCTATTGCGGAATAAAAATCAATGTGAGCATACTGCATCAATTCCTATATGCACATATACAAAAGAGGGGCTGGCTAATGCCACCCCCTTCTTTTTATTGAATTTTTTGAATCATGTTATAAATCATTTCAGCCGCTTCGGCGCGTGTGATTTCCTGTTTTGCACGGAAGCTTCCATCTGGATATCCTTGTACTAAATTAATTTCGGTTAGACCAAGTACATCTTCTCTGGCCCATTCCACAATTTGAGAGGCATCTGAGTAGATATTGCTTTCTTGTTGTGGCGTAGCCTTGATAACGTTGTTCACCATTTTAGCCGCCTGCTCCCGGTTAATAACGCGATCTGGAGCAAATACCTTGTTACTAAATCCACGAGCGACCTGATCTTTAATCGCTGTTTTCAATAGATCAACATACCACGCTGATGGATTGATATCCTCGAAGCTTAAAGCCATATCCGTTTCGAGCGGTAATTTCAGGGAACGGATGAGCATCGAAGTGAACTCCATACGTGTTACAGGTCTGCTCGGCTCAAAAAGGGTTTGGGTCATACCCTTCACTACCCCCAAATCTGCAAGGGCATTAATCTTATCTTTATTAAATGCCCGTTCAATGTCACTAAAGCGATTGGGCTTCGTTTCGACTGAAGGTGCTTGAATGATTGCTGTTTCAGTCAACTCCTCTACATCGGGCCGTATCGGCTTAACAATCCCCCCACCTCCTGCTCCAACGCCTGAGGCTGAGGCTTCAGTACTCCCCGTTGTTTTACCGTTCGCTTGTTTTGCAATGGTACGCTTTCCTTGGCTGTTTTCTGCCCAAAGCTGAACTGCATACGATTGTTTCTCTTTAAGTTGACTCCAAATAAAGCTTCGATCCTTACCACGATATAATTCTGTTTGTCCTTCACTGGTGAGCACGAAAATATCATTTTTGTGTTCTGATTCCCAGTGGATCATAAACTCGCTATTAGTCGTCTCCGTTTTCGAAAACGCAAATTCTGGAGACGGTAACGTTTCTACCTCGCCTTCTGTCTGTTTACCTTCACCGCTTGTGTTAACCGGTTTAACGGTAATACGATACACCATAGAGCTATCCAATCCGTCTACTTTAAAATGGGGCTTGACCGTATCGCCGATAAGCAGACCATTTTGGTACACATGGTAGGTATCCGCACCAGGAGCTTCTTTCCACGTAACTACCAGATCGGTATCTGTTACATCTTTAAATGTCAGCTCATGATCTGGTATTTGGCCTGGGAGCGCACGATACGTAAATGGAGTCCACTCACCTGCGCCCGTTGTATTGACAGCTTGAATGCCGAACGAATACATCGTACCAGGTTGGATACCTGAAAGCTTGATACTAGTATCCTTGGTATCCACGATTTCACCAGTATCTTTCCGAATTACAGCATATTGATAAGCATTTTTGGCTTCATCCCAGTTCAGCAAAATCTGGCCATTCCCTAGCTCTGTGACTTTGACGTTTTGCACTTGAGATGGAAGCGTAAGCAGCTCTTCCCGCACAGGCTGACTGAACCCACTACTATTACCGCTGCTCACCTGAACATCGTATTTTTTCCCACCTTCTAATCCGGATACGACTACACGTGGTTCCGTGCTGTAATAATCCTGGCTATTGATTGTTACTTTATATTTGGTCGCCCCATCGACTGGGTCCCAAACAATGGCAGCATCATGTTCCCGAATATCTACTGCCACAAGTCGTACAACCGATGAAGGTAGCGTTAATGCGTTGATAGTCGTATCTCCGCCTATACCACTTCGATTGTAGGCTCGGATTCGAATATTTGCAGTCCTACCTGCGGGCAATCCATCAAAAGTATAGGCATGGCTTCCCCGGGAAATCCGCACATCTGGCTCATCATTAACATTCAAGATGTATCCGTCAGCCCCCTGCACATCTTGCCAATCCACACTGACAGAATATACATCATTCACCACACTCGCCAGCGTAGTTACCCGATCAGGTAATGTGATGACCCTCAAATGAGCATAATCTCCAAAGCCGGTTGCATTTTCAGCGGAAATGGAATAATCATACTCCGTTCCTGCCTGAAGTCCGTGATCAGCGAATTCAGTATACACATCCTTATAAACAGATGCTTTGTCCCGCTCCAGAGCATAGTATGTCGCCGTGATTACACGATTCCATTTCAAGTCGATTCCATCGTCCTTCACGGTTACATTTTGGAATCCGCTCGGGCTATCTGGCAGGCTTAAAAAAGACACATGCTTGGCCGCACCCTCTCCGGCGGCGTTTATAGCTGATACAGAAACATCGTAAAATTCTCCCGATTTCATCCCCGTAATTGGATTATACACATCCTGTGTAACAGTATCCTTAAATATGACTTCCCCCGTACTAACATCCGTTGCTGTAATCTTATAGTTGTCAGCTGAAAGCACTGGCGTAAAATCAGCCATGATTTGTGCTGAAGTACGAGAAATGGTTCGTAATCGGATCTGATCCGGGGCATCAGGTAACGTTAACACACGAACTCGATTGGAATAAGCATTGCCTCCCACGTGATTACTGGAACGCACTTCATATTCGTATTGACACCCTCCCTGTAGCCCTTTGTCTGTAAAAGAATTTGTCGGATGCGTAACATCCCAAATCTCATTCGTCGTTAAATTCCGGATGGTATAGACGTAACCATCATCAAGGCCCGATGGAAGAGTCCATTGCAGATCGACCTCTGTATTTCGTACGGATGACGCAGAAAGCTCAGCTGGCTGAGGCTGCTTCTGAATGCGAAGTGCTCTGCTGACCGTTTCAGAAATGTTACCCGCCTGATCTTTAACCTTGGCATGAACATACCATTCACCTTCCTTTGAAAGGTTCAACTGAATTCCTGTATCAGCAGTTGCATCCCAATATTCGGGTACATCAGGGCTGTTCGTGATTTTATACTGCATCGTGGGTGGTTCGATCCCCGAATGCTGGTCAGTATATCGTATCCCCACTTGAATGCTCGTATCCTTCCATTCACGCGAATCCGGTGTCAGCTGGATCATCGGGGGTTCCAAATCAACATAAGATGTTGCGAACACCGGATCACTCCGATTTCCAGCCGCATCCACAGCTTGAGCAGTCACTTTTACGATGCCAGAGCTATTTAATACTCCCGATGAACCAGGAACATAATGGCCAGAGCCCATTTGATATTCGTAATGCACTGCTGAAATATCCGTTCCACCCGAAATAGCAAATTGTACCGGCTTATTGGTGTATCGGGTGGGCATCGTCACCTCGGAAAACGTAACCTCCGGGGGCGTTGGCCTGGTTCGATCAATCATGACCGATTGAGTCACGATTGGACTAGGCACGTCCAGATTATTGATCGTTCGTGCTGATAGTTCGTACAGCCCTTCCGCATTTAGTGTAAAAACGCCATTATATGTCTGCCACTCCCCTGCTGAACTCAAACGATACTGCGTCATCTTGATTCCATTTACAGGATCACTTCCTGAATCAATGGCAATATTCACATTGTTGATCGTTGGACCCACCTCGCTAGCTCGGATAGCAGGAGCATTCGGTCCCTTTTTATCAATAGTGACTTCCTTGCTTACTTCTTGGCTCACATTACCTACATTGTCTATGGAACGGGCATAAACCGTGCTTTTGCCATCTTGATTAACATGGAATGCTCCACCATAATCTTGCCAACCTTGATTGACAACGCCCGTCACGCGAAATTGTGTATGGGCCAGCCCAGAATAATCGTCCGCTCCTGGCTGCAATGTAATGGTATAGTCATTACTGTTGCCCGTTGCACTTATGATCGGTGGCGTCGGCGGCATTTTGTCTATCCTGACATTCCCGGAAGAAAGACCACTGTACTGGTTGTTCACGTCTACAGTCCGGGCATAGATTGTATTTACACCATGATCATATACAGTAAAGGGTCCTGTGTACTGTTGAAATGCTCCACCATTTAGGCTGTATTCATAGTATTTTAGCCCTTCAGGTGCCACGTCTCCATTGATCCAAACCGTTACAGGTCCTTTGGTCCACCCCGTACTTGCTTGGCCCTCAGCCCCTGCATTAATCTGGGGTAATTTAGGCATCAGATCTGATTTGGGGATGACACGGACTCCAAACTTGGATATTTCATTACCAGTCTGCTGGTTAGTACCCATAGCTCTAAAATACCGAATATCTTTTAACGTAATAGAGTCTGTGATCTCTACCCATTTCCCTTGATAAGAGCTACTGGCATAAAATTTTGTGACATCGGTCCATGTATATAAATTCGTTCCATTAGGCTGCCAACTGTTACCCGCTGCTGCATTAGATACAAATATATCAGTATGGTAAGACCCTTCGATATAAACAAAAATCTTATAATCCGATGTCTTAATAGATCTTCCAATATCAACAAAACGTTCTGTCGGCTGCACCACACCCTCACACTTATATCTTGCTGAACCCGTACCATTATAAACTTCAGTTGCTCCTATCCCATTTCCTGACCATAACCCCCAACTGTCACCCCCACCAGGTAAATTATTTTGGCAAAAAGGTCCACCGATGATCTCTTGGGTAGCAGCTGATACCCTATCTGGAAATATAGGAAAGGCAGTTAACATGATCATTACAGCTAAAAATCCATATGCCCACTTGCTATACTTCCTTACCTTTCGCTTATTTTTTGGATACATACATTTCTCCCTTGCTTTATTTTATTTTCAAAGAGTTTCACAAACTCGTTTCGGCTAAAATAGAAAAAGCACCCCAAACGAAGGCGGTTAAGCCTAAGTTTGAGGTGCTTCCTCAAAGTAACGAGTATGTTTTGAAGTTATTATACTTCGTTCTAAACGTAATGTAAACAGCACGACATCATTTAAAATTCATAAATGCTTGTATTCCACATTATCCCACATCTCGGGATCAGCCTTGAAGCCTTAATTAACGTGAACGCCCAAGTTCCGAAAAAAGCCGCGCAAGTTCTGACTGTAAGAGTCCTGCATAGCGGAAGATTCCTTAAGAATATTTTGCATACTGTTCATAAATGCGGAAGCTGAAGTCGTATCAGCCTTGTCAAACCGGTTCTCTATTCGCGTGTTATTTAGCAACTCCGCAATCTCTCCTGTACGTTCCTTATATTTCTCAATCCATTTGGGGTTTTGAGGAACCTTTTGTGCAAAATCTATCAGCTGACTCAGTCCATTCCCTCCACCTTTAATGTCATTGATGAATGCAGTATACTTTTGGGGGTCAGCCTGCTTCATTAATTCCGACATTTTGACGTAATCCTCAGGGGCACCTAGCGGACGGTCTATTGGAGTCGTGTAACTAATATCTCCGGTCTCTGGATCAATTGATCGTGTCAAAGCAATAGCAGCTATCTGGTTCATGGTTTCCAAAAACTCTTTGGCCTTGTCACCTTCCATATAGTGGTCTGCAATATACTTGGATTGGGAAACTCCCATCTCCAGTAGCACGGTTCGCTGGCTCTCATCTGTTACTGTACCATTGACGATAAAATTGGATTCAATCATACTGTACACCGCATTGGACACTTCTTCTGGCTGACCTTTTAAAACCCGGTTTAATGAATCGTTGATCTGGGTTGTACCGAAATACTTAGCAGACTGTGATACAATAGCTCCTTCAGAAAGTTGCCTACCGGTTTCGCTAATCTCTACGGAGTCTTGAATAACCAATTCGGAGCGTTTTCCTTCATAAAGCTGGGGGGATTGGGCCTGCTTTGCTGCCGGATTTATCCGCAAGCTACTAGTGTTAATAACGGCTCGTTGCATTCTAAGGGGCTCAAAATTCATTTCATTTCCTCCTGTCATTTGGTAACAGGCACTCTAAGTCGTATGTATAATGTAATGTGACCCTGTTTCTATATATATCGGACAAAGCACATATGGAATGAATATATGCTTTGTCCTAAAAAATGAACACATATTAAAGCAGTTAATCAACCGCCATAAATACTGTAAGCGAAGTGATATACAATATCTGTGTCTATAATCGAAGTACCCCTAACCTGAGCAGCTACCCCTGAGAGATCAAAATAGTGTGTAAAACTGATTGCTCCAGACAGGTATTCCGCAATACTTCCAGTTGAATGTGGCAGGGAAACGGTAACACTAAAGGCCCCATTCTGATCCGTATAAGCTGTGCCTGTACGAGTGCGATTGCCGCTGCCTTCAGTCCAGTTCTGATTCAACCATGTCATATCAACAGGCGCATTTGCAACAGGATAATTATCAGTTGTAGTAACGACACCCTTCACAGTAAAATCACTAGTTCCAGTAACACGGTAATGACGACCATAAGAATAGGTTGGGTAGTCATTAGGGCCATTTTTAGAAGAGTCGTAACCGTTAATTACAATTTTTCCAGCCCGAAGTACCGGTTTAAGTGTTAGTGTATACAAATGGTCAGCTGAATATTGATTGGTTGTGTATACTCGTACATAGTAGGTTCCAGTATTTAAAGTAACATTGTGATTCGTTTGCGGGAGAAGCACCATCTGGTTGCCGCTGAGAGCTCCATAAACTTCCGCTTTGTAACCGTAGCTTTCCGAGGTACTATCCAGCTTTACATTTAATGCATCATAATTGCGGCTCGCAGGGATCGTGATTTGATACCAGTCGTTATCAATGCCTGAATGGATGGAACGTGAGTTAAGGGAGGATCCACCCGTACTAAAGGTAAAGTTATAAGCATGAAAAGCGCTCTCATCCGGCTCATATGCATCGTAGCTGGAACTTGTATCGACAGTTAGATAGAAAGGAGCATTAATGCTAGAGCCCTTCTTGGCATGAACTGCAATCGCATAAGCCTTTTCGGATCCTATAGCGTTGCGCGCTCCTACGTTTTCGGGAAGTGATGCAGCCCCCTGTTCATAATTGTTAAAATAAGTGCCGTAGGTAGAAGCGTCTATTGGATTGGGGTTGATGTCACCTGTCGTCATATCAAACTCGTATAAGTATAAATCATAGTCAAGCTGTGCTGAAAATGGACCATCCAGCTGAGCCTGCAACAATTCTCCAGGTTGCAAATAGATCGGATATAAAAATTGTGTACCTCCCTCTTCCGTAATCGTACCGGAATACGTAGCAGAAGAAGCTGTGGCTGCCGCTGGGCTTGCTTTCAGAGAAGGAACAGTTTCTTTTTTCAATGAGGGTGTCTCCGGTGTCTTGAAGTTGAGATCTTCCTTCATTGCATACACCGAAGAAGTAATACTGTCCGGCTTGTCTGCCCGCGTTAGCTGCTTAATGACGCTTTCATTTACAGTTGTTAGCTGAACATCGGACTCCGCCTTAATTGCTTGGTCCGATACCCCCTCTGTGCCTTGACTCGCGTTCGCAGTCAACCCGAAAGCAAACAGGAGCATCGTGCTTAGCATAACTGCAATAGCCTTTTTGAACCTCTTCATACTGAAATCCCCTCTCAAATGGTTTAAGGAATTCCCGCTATTCCCCGGATAAACCAGGGTAACTTCTAGGCTGTATGGCTCTATCATAAAACACTTCTAGTTCTAATGGAAGATACTGTGCAAAAAAACATAAAAAGCCGCCTTTTTCGAAAATGGAAAGCCTCAGCAAGCCATTGCGAAAAAAAGCGACTCTTATATATTACTCTACTACGTTAAAAAATGATTAATTTCTAATACTGTAAGCAAAAAGATAAATTATATCCGTTGCACTAATCGAGGTGCCGTCGACCTGAGCCGCTACCCCTGTAAGATCATAATAGTGTGTAGAACCAATGTCACTCAAATATTCTACATTTCTTCCTGTAGATTGTGGAAGGGAAAGAGTCACACTGAATCTCCCGTAATCGTTCGTATACGTAGAAGCCGTTCTGGTACGGTTACCGCTGCCCTCGCTCCAGTTCTGATCCAGCCAAGCGACAGTGACAGGCGCATTAGGAACCAGTTGACCATCCGTTGTTTTAACGACACCATTCACGATCAGGTTGCTGCCTCCGTTAATACGATAATGACGACCGTATGAGTAAGTTGGATAGTCATAATAGCCATTGGAGTTAAAGCTCGTAATTTCGATTTTACCAGCCTTGAGTACCGGTTTCATGGTTAGTGTATACAAATGGTCGGCTGAATACTGACTTGTAGTGTACACTCGCACATAGTAGGTTCCCGTATTCAGGGAAACGTTGTGATTCGTTTGCGGGAGAAGCACCATTTGGTTGCCAGTGAGCACCCCATAAACTTCCGCTTTATAGCCATAGCTCTCCGAGGTACTATCCAGCCTTACATTTACAGCATCATAATTACGACCTGCAGGGATCGTGATTTGATACCAATCGTTATCTATACCGGAATGGATGGAGCGTGAGTTAATTGAAGAACCTCCGTTGTTAATTGTAAAATTATAAGCATGAAAAGCGCTTTCATCCGGCTCATATGCATCATATTTGGAGCTTGTAGCCACAGTCAGATAGAAAAGATCATTAATACTTGACCCCTTCTTGGCATGGACTGCAATCGCATAAGCCTTTTCAGATCCAGTCGTGTTGCGGGCTCCTACATTTTCGGGAAGTGATGCAGACCCTTGTTCATAATTGTTAAAATAAGTACCGTAGATGGAATTGTCAATGGCATTGGGATTAATGTCACCTGTCGTCATATCAAACTCATATAAGTACAGGTCATAGTCAAGCTGTGCTGAAAACGGTCCGTCCAATTGAGCCTGCAACAATTCACCGGGCTGCAAGTAGATTGGATATAAAAACTGTGTACCTCCCTCTTCCGTAATCGTACCGGAATATGTAGCGGAGGACGCTGTAGCTGTGGCATTCGCTGATGCTGACTTTGGACTTGCTTTCAGCGAAGGGGTAACTTTCTTTTTCAAAACAGATTTCTGTAGTGTTTGCAAGTTGATATTTTCCGTAATGGCATACACCGAATCTGTAATGCTTGCGGGCTTGTCTGCCCGTGTTAAATCTTTAATGACGCTTTCATTTTCAGTTGTTAGCTGAAAATTGGACTCCGCTTTAATCGCTTGTTCCGTTTTACCCTCTGTGCTTTGACTCGCGTTCGCAGTCATCCCGAAAGAAAGCAGGAGCACTGTGCTTAGCAACACCGAAGTTGCCTTTCTGAACCTGTTCATACTGAAATCCCCTCTCGAATGTTTTACTAAATTTCCGCTATTTCCAGATACATCTGGAAAACTTCTAAGCTGTCTATCACTATCATAAAACAATTCTGGTTCTAATGGAAGATACTTCTTAAAATATTCTTATTTGTAATCCGTGATAATTTTACACCTCTTTCGGAAGCATACCTGAGGCAATGGACAGAGCACTGAAAATCCCTGTCTACTTTTTTATCCTAAAAATCACGACGAAAAAGGCTCCCCTAATTAAAAGGGAGCCTTCTTTGAGTTTCAAGGTTAATAAACTTGAGCGCACATATAATGTACTTTTCGCAAAACACGTAAAAAGTTATTTTGAGCGCTGTGCTTCAAATCCGCACTCATATAGAGTGCGACCTGCTGTCCTTCTCGGGCCTTCGGGATGTGAACGATTGATTTCAATCCACGCACTCATATAGAGTGCGACCGGGATGCAGTCGCCTATTTTTATCTGGCAAATATTTCAATCCACGCACTCATATAGAGTGCGACTTGATACCTTACCGCCAGATATAAAGCGTGGATTTGAAGAAATTTCAATCCACGCACTCATATAGAGTGCGACCCAAGGACCATAGCGTCATTGCTATCTTTGATTTATTTCAATCCACGCACTCATATAGAGTGCGACTTTTACCGAGGTAACTGGATTTGACTTCAAATTTATTTCAATCCACGCACTCATATAGAGTGCGACGTGGTTATTTTAGGCTTACCTGTCTCATCAAGTTGATTTCAATCCACGCACTCATATAGAGTGCGACTTCCCAGTAGCAATCCTAACAATGTTTCTACTCAAATTTCAATCCACGCACTCATATAGAGTGCGACGTACGTTCTGAAATCACCGATTATTACTACACACATTTCAATCCACGCACTCATATAGAGTGCGACTGTCCTGACACAGGAAGAATTAAAGATAGTCCGCGAACGATTTCAATCCACGCACTCATATAGAGTGCGACGAGGAGGTAGCCTAACGGCTGCCTTTTCCTAAAAATTTCAATCCACGCACTCATATAGAGTGCGACTTCTCGAAATAACTGAGATTGAGTACTTTTTGATGATTTCAATCCACGCACTCATATAGAGTGCGACCACAATAGCGGCTCTATTTGTCTTCGTTTTTCAGCAATTTCAATCCACGCACTCATATAGAGTGCGACGGGGTATATCCCTGGAGCCATAGCGAACAAGGCGATTTCAATCCACGCACTCATATAGAGTGCGACAATGGACAAAGACTGGGACGAATTCATACGTAGAGATTTCAATCCACGCACTCATATAGAGTGCGACGATATTGCCTATCCATTTCGGAGGCTTATCCAATTCGAATTTCAATCCACGCACTCATATAGAGTGCGACGTTTGATCCATCGTGGGATGTGACCGAAAATATGTGATTTCAATCCACGCACTCATATAGAGTGCGACTGGGAAGCGTATGACCAGGCGTAGGACAATCAACGTATTTCAATCCACGCACTCATATAGAGTGCGACTCCAGACATTGCGGATCGTTCCAGGGTTCGGGGATTTCAATCCACGCACTCATATAGAGTGCGACAGCGAAAATGCAGTAATTCATACCCTAACGATATCAATTCCACACATTATCGTAAAAACTGATGCCAAATAAGCTTGAATCAACTATTGACTTTTAAGGTTAAATAGCTATTCCAACACTTTTCGACAAATTTCGAGGTGCGAAGGACCCGGGATTTTCATGTGCGCTTGGGGTTCGCACCGAATCGGCTTCTATATGATACCCTACTTTTAATGAGCAGATCAACCAACTTAGTTTCGACACTATTTTACCATAAAAACCCTACCATTCTCTTATTTATACGATATAATAAAAGATATGGATAGTTCTTTTTGACTACAAGGCATATCGAATTACCCATAACATACATAAAAAGGGGAATACAGATGAAGAAGTTAAGCGTATTTATGTTAGTATTATGTTGTTTTTCTATTTTGGCAGCCTGCTCTACCGATCCGGTTAAAAAAGATTTAATTACGTATGTGAATGATGGAATGCTTCCCTTGGCACAAGATGAAAAAGCAGTAACTGACAAGTATGAATCCGTGACCGGAGATAAATACACAGATGATCTAACACTATATAATACTTTAAAAGATAATATTATCCCCGAATATACCAAATTCGTTGATAAGTTAGAAGCTGTAAAGACGGAAACTCCTGAGGTAAGAGCCCTCCACGAAACCTACATCAAGGCCGCTAGTACTCAAAAGGAAGCCTTCATTACGATGGTTGATGCGTTGGATAAACAGGATCTGAACTTAGTCAATGAAAGTAACGCCAAGCTCAGCGAGGGTAGAAAGCTATTCAGAGATTTTCAAGAACAACTCAACACACTTGCCAAAAAGCATGATGTCGAGATGAATAAGAAATAAATTTTAAAGCTCCCGTCAGGGGAGCTTTTTCTATATCTCTTAGGAATACTCGAAGCAAATGACCGCTTTACCCAAATATCTATCATAAAATAAATAGACGGAATCCGCCCCAAATGCTTGAAAATAATATCCCGTGAAAGAACCGATATAGGTAAAAGTCTCGCCATTGGCACATTTAGGTACATGAAGCAAGTTCGTATGTTCGAACTGGAGCATCTCTTCGATAGATTCACCATATTCCTTTATATAGCTTTGGGCCTCTTCGGACTGAAATGCGATATCATCCAATATACCGTTGACTTCAGGGAAACTCAGTCCCCAACCACTCGATTGTTTGTCCTCAAAATCGCGGGTGAGTTCTTCTACAGACTCTTTGGCATCTCCTAAAGAGGAATAAGGATAAATGTTGTTATTTTGCAGGAAAAACGCTTTGCGGGATTGGTAGTCTTGTTCATTAGCTATATACGCACGCTCCACTTCATCCAGAGACATGATTTTCCTTTTCATGCGTAGATATGCTTTATCCCCGGTGGATTTCAGCGTTTCATAGGCAGCTTCCAACTGCTCTTTCTGATGAAGGATAAAATAATCCCAATCCGCTTCGAATTTGTATTTACCATCCATCACATTGAACCCCAGCATATCTTCCTTCGTAAATGTGGTGTGAAATGACTGGGTATCCTCACCTACACTGCCCTCGTGAATTTCTTTTACGGAAACAAAATGCAACCACTCGTCCTGCTCCGGGAACAAAAATTGAAGATTAATCGAGCAAATCGGCAAAAAATGCTTCCGATAATGTTCAAGATCGCCAACAAATACGTCCTCATATGCTGGAAAATGTTTGATGTATTTCTCGGGTATATTCATATTTCCTCCTACATTGTGTGATTATCCGTCAGCTTTTCGACCCGAAACGTTCCTTCATAGGATGTGACGCTGTACAGCTCATCAAACCCTTCTTCGTAGCTCGGAACTTCAAGCTTACTCATGACGCTTTTAATACCGATCTCAGGAATAAGCTCTTTACCTGTTCGTTTCTCATTACGCTTGATGGATCCTACAAAATCGGGTTCAAAATAGTAGCCTATAATTTTAAATCCCTTATTTTTTGAAACAGCTATATATTTTTTCCGTTCCTCGACTGTCGGATTCGTATTGTCTACAACAAAGCGCTGCATTGTTTCGATGGAGGCTTGTAGGTAAATATTTTCCCTGTTCCGTGTTTTAAGCATGTCTAAATTTATTCTCATATGTGTTTTAAAGAAATACTCCTTATAAAATGTCGACTTTCCTGAAGCCTGGATTCCTATAAAAATGACACATTCCAACTCTCACACATCCTTGTCCAAGTAGACATATTGGTAGATGTAGTTTGTTTCTGATAGCCTCACCTTTGCGATACTGTTGCTTGGTAATACATACCCCGCGCTTTTGCCAAACGGAAGATCATTCCAATTCACTCCTTTTTCCACAAACAGCTTATCTTTCGGTTGTTTTCCAAAAACCATGTTGTACTTTGCCAGGCTTGATATCCTGACGTTCGATACGTAACTCATTGCGCTTCTCGTCTTCTAAATGTGCGCAACACGCAGCATCATGGAAGCTTCCATTCCATTTCTCAGCCGCACTGCCTCTGCAATACACCAAGGACAAATGGCTTCATAGGACTGTGAGCCACATCCATTTTTGTTGAATATCCATCTTATATGCATGTCCTCCTCTATGATGTATGGTCTATACCCATTTCCTTGAATTGTAACAAACGGGTTTGAAATTCGCTATAAGTGGGCCGTCTACTTTCTGTTGTGTTGGTTCAATGCGATTACGATGGTGACAATTAATCCGATCAACGCAACCAGCAGCGTACCGAACATCATCATTAATGTCAAAGCATCTTTAACCTCTACAGCCCTCACATCCTTTGCAGGAGACTAGCCAACTGCCCACCCAAGCCATTTTGTCGTCAGCGTAGCAACTATACCTATGGTTTGTTATGTACGGGCATACATTTCCTCTTCTACTCTTTCAATCGCTTGAATCAACGTCATGTGAGGGTCCTCACGCTTATACTGAATGGCCTGCTCGCCTGTACCTCCAGCATCACACCATTCCCAGTACATATGCACATCTACGGATTCCAGAAAATATACAGATAAAGCTTCGACCGGATTCATAGCATACATAGCCATAAAGGTTTCATTCGAGAGTAGCTCATAACGTAGGTATTCATCTTTCATCAGGTAGAGCAGACTCCGGACTGCCTGATCATTCACATTAATGATACGACGGATAAACGCATTGCGTCTTTCAACGGTATTCAGTATGATTTGCATAGCATGACGAATCTGTACAGCTTCCGGACTGATTTTGAGCAGATGAATTAAATCATTAGTGGTTAGATTCGGGTTCCAGGGGGCTGGTTCAATAATCCGTGTCCATGCATCGTTATGCCCTCTTTCAAAAACCTGAATCGCGTCCGAAACATCGACACCGATGGTTTGCCATTTTCGATTGAGCGCATCCACAATATGATAGTAGTGCAGCTCCGCTGCTTCCTGCTCTCCCTTTTCCTGCTCCCACACGGGATTCATGCGTACAATGTCCTTGATCGCTTGCACATTCGCTTTCAGTTTTTCAGTCATAGGTATCATCCTCCATTGAAATTCTGGTAAAATGGCAATAGCAAAGCTAAGGGTATGTTGGATACATCCCTTTGGGAAGATAGCATGTCAATCCCGAATATGCCCTTAAGGTCATAAAATAAATATAACCCTATGGTCATATTTTGTCAACGATGTATGGAGGAAATCCAAATGTTAAAAATCAGAATCAAACTAAAGGAAATTCTCAAAGAAAAAGGTATCACTCAAAAACAATTAGAAGAACTATCCGGTGTTTCACAGGCAAGGATATCCAAACTAAGCAGTGATAACCGACAAGAAGTAAACTTGCTTATGCTTGAAAAGATCGCTCATGCTCTGGAGATCAAAGACATTTCCGTGTTAATGCAGTTTGAAGAAACAGAATAGCGTGGTTTGTGCATGTTAACGTGGGAGTACATTAAGGAGTCTGTTTTCAAAACGGGCTTCTTTTTTGTGTTCCACTTTTTAGAGTGGTGTTCCGAACAGTTCCACGTCTATAAAAATGTTAGTTCATTATGAACCTATTTCCGTTTTACAACCAGCACAAGAAGGCTTGCCAAACTACTAGGGCAAACCTTTTTGTGTATTTTAATGAAAAATGAGGAACGTCATAGCTGTGCTACATGTGTGGTATGAGAAATACGTGCTTTCAATTCACGCTGCTACGTAAGGAGCGAAATTGAAAGAGCAGAAGACGGATATATGGAGTGGAAATTTCAATCCACGCTCCTACATAAGGAGCGACTTGAATCGTTGGGTTCAGTTCTCCGATACGCAGTATATATTTCAATCCACGCTCCTACATAAGGAGCGACAGCACGCGTTACAAAGCCTTACCCAGCTAGGCTTTGTAAACGCTTTTTCGCGAATCTCTTTTTAACTCACCAATAAATGTTAAAAACCACACCCCAAAATCGCTGAATCCCTTGTCTGGCGCGGGGTGCGAATGTTCCGGGGATTTCATGTGCACTTGGGGTTCGCACTCAAAACCTATAAAACCCATGCCTTGTTCTGTTATAAATTCTTTTTCAATTCCTGATCCTGTTGCTGCTCACTCAAATGCTGTAGTTCCTTGCTGTCATACAATAGACTCAGTTGGGGCTCGAAATTATCACCTTGTAAATCAAGCAAAATTTCTGTATCTTCTATCTCCCATGCTGCCTGATAATGCAATTCACCTGTCGCTACAGCCATTCCCCATTGGCTTGGTGTATCTTTGTATAACTCTCCCTTCCAAAGGGTATCATCACTGCTAGGCTTGCCGTATTTCTCCGTTAGGCTCTTTTTTAAGTCATTATAATTTTCAATATAATCATTCTTATTCGTATGTTTTTCTGTAACTAAATAACCTGCACGAACCAATTGATCATCCACAAAAAAGTACATGAGTCCGCTTTCCAGTCCCAATATCTTGGAATAATAGGCAATCGACTCATGATCTTCTTCCTCAACCTTCATATCTTCAGATGCCTTTACTTGTTCTTTACTCATCCCCCAGCCTACGTTGCGAAATGAAATTTTACCTTGATATCCCTTGTTTTCAGTCGCTACCGTCTCATGCACAGATGAACTGGCAGAGTCTCCTGATGCATTTGAACTTGTAGCACTCTCTGTACTTGTGGTACCGCTCTTGGAAGTAGTACAGCCCGATAGAACGACTCCTGCTACGCATAAACATAAAAATACCTTTTTCATAAACTGACCCCTTTACCGAATATATACCAAAACTCTACCATGTCTTTGGTAATGGGTCTATAGTAATGATCATACAAACCATTTTTCAGCTATCTATTCCCCAACCATTACGTTATAATGATCTCAACTATTTTATTCCGATGTGAAAAGGGTGATATATATGAGTCAAGCTTCAGCCTCGATTCCCCGTCCGTTGGTCAGGGCTAATCAATGGGTGATTGTGCTGTCTGTGGTCTTTACCTGGATTACAGGGGCGTATGGGGTGTTAGCTATTCCACTGATTGCGGGGTTGCTCGGTGTGCTATTCAACTTCAATCCGGTGATGCGGGTAGCCAAGCTATTTTTAAAGAAAAGCCCATCCTCATATGTGCAGGAGGACCGGGGACAGCAAAGATTTAATCAGCTCCTTGCCGTCTTTTTTCTGCTGGTGGCTCTGGCAGGGTTTACGTTCCAATGGAGTATTGTCGCTTATGTGTCCTCAGCGATGGTGCTGGTGGCGGCATTGGTCGCTATTCTGGGCTTTTGTGTCGGATGCTTTATTCTCTACCAATGGTCCCAATATCAATATCGGAGAAGAAATCACGTATAGATTGCCTTCCCTTCATCCTATTTTGCAACAATCGTATCCTCAAATACAAAAACAGAGATGGCTATATCTTCCTCCACCTTAATATCCGAAAAGAGGTGCAGCAGTCGGGAATCCATGTAATCCTCCAGTTCTTTGTTGAACTGTACGGGATAGATTTTCTGAACCATTTTAGTTCGGGCTGCATGCACCATCTCTTTCCCGGCAACCTCTTGTGCCAGAAACTTTTCAGAAGGGGTTAAATTACCGTACAGCATCGTGATGGCCATGTTATCTACAAAGGTTGTATGTATGCGTTCCGGGCCTTTTCCAAATAGCTCTTTACGTACTTTTCGAATAATTTCGTTAAAACCCGTTTCCTTTCTCATATCGCACCGCTCTCCTAAACCTACTAAAATCCTTGTTACTATTTCCATCATAACCGATTCCTCTCATATAAAACAGAGATTGAAGGAAAGTGATTTTTGGAACATACTTTGTTACCTATTTTTCGTATTGATAAAAAAGTTACCTGAAGCCGATGAAACCTAATATTCATCTAGCATCCTCATCGTATCGAAAACAACTCCTTTTTATACACTCTAACGATATCGTGTGAAGCTCGTCAAATCTTGAATTATAGCTTAACCACAAGCTTCTACGTTGTTTCACCTCATCTGATAATTGGAATGTAATTTTTTGTTCGCTATCTTCAATACGTTCAATTTGGTTGTCTACTGCAAATACATTTTCGGCAAAGCATTTGGAATTTCCATAAATAATAAATATATCTCTCTCATGTAACCCCTGGACTGTTTAATTTGTTACTCTTTTTATTTTTGCTCTAACAGGGACCATGAATGAATGAGAACTTAAGACTCAAATCCCTCCAAAAGGCGAATTTCCCATCACAGAATATGGGAAGAAAATGAACCCTCACCTTGTAAGCGATGGGTGATTGGGGCATAGCTCATGTGCAGCATTTATACAAGCTTTATGGGGAAGATCCATTTATGGAATCATTCAAAGTTAAAGAAGAGTTTGTCGAGACAAAATAATCCCCAAATAAAATAAAACCTCACAATATGAGCATTTAATCAATATTGCTCCTAATGAGAGGTTTTAAACAATCAACTAGCGTATCCCGTTTGTTGAGCCATAAATCATCGTTTATTATCACTTTGGGAAACTAGATATCCTCTGACGGATTTATAATCGCCAGAACCTGATGATCCTCCCACTCTCCGTTGATCTTTACGTTGCTTCGAGAGATGCCTTCTTTGTGAAAGCCAGCCTTCTCAAGCACACGGATTGATCCTGGATTCCGAGGAGAGGCTTCCCCGACGATCCGATGAAACTTTAGCTCATCGAAAGCGTAGCGAACCACCTGCTTCACCGCCTCCGTCGTATAGCCCTTGCCGTTATAAGCTTGGTCTAGGCTGTATCCGATCATACAGCTCTGAAGCGGTCCCCTCACCACAAAAGATAGATCTATGCTACCTATAATCCGGTCGTCCTCCTTGTGGCATACCACGAAGGAATATCTCCGATCCTCCATCATGTCGGCCTTGCTCTTAATAATCTTCTGAAGTTGGTGCTCCTCTGTATAGTGCTCCTCTAGGTTGTTTGGCGAAAACTTATCAAAGAACTCCCGATTGCGCTTGTACATTGCTGTCAATTCTGCGACGTCCGCCTCTTCAGAGAACCGGACGTATACTTGCTGCTCCGACATCTGCACCATCCTTCCAAACTATGATATTGAGAGAATTATATCACAGGATGAAGATTCGGAAATTGGTTTGATGAGCGGTGTATATCAGCATCATTTTTTATTATAAAATTTTATATTTGAATCAATTTCATAAATGATAAGCCAACGAAATGTACACTACATATAGACAAACTAAACCATTTTGATCTATATGTACTCTTTATTAAAGCTACTGAGGGTATTATGAAATGGATTCATTTAGATATGATATTGACTTTTAAATTCGAAAATCTCATCAACAGCTTGATGATACCCACCTGATTTTTGAAAGGATTCCCTAATATTTGCGACAGAGTACTTGAAAGATGAGAGACTTAACACATGATCTACGGCTTCACGTAGTTGATTTGCAGTCAAGCTTTGCATTTGTAATTTAATGCCTGCTCCGATATTGGCGACTTGCCCCGCAATGATCGGCTGATCCGCGCTTTGTGGGATAACAATTAGCGGAACTCCGTAATAGAGACCTTCATTGGTACTGTTCATTCCACCATGTGTAATAAATAATTTAGTGTATTGTAGTACATCAGTTTGTGGAACATAATTTTTTACGATGAAGTTTTTAGGAATTTCCCCTAAATCAGAAATTTGGGTTTTATTCCCAATAGACATGACAATAGTATGATCCGTGTTCCCCAATGCCTCAAAACAAAGCTTATAGAAATCAATTGCTTGGTTAAAGACTGTACCCAGTGAAATGTAAATGGGGTTGTTCCCCTTGATTGCAGTAAAGTCGAAGTATTCTTGAGTTAATCGTGAAGAGATGGATGGACCTACAAATTTATAAGTTTGGTCGAATGCTTCTCCATAAGGTTGAAACTCCCTGGTTGTATAAACGATTGTAAGTGGTGCAGGATTACAAAACACTTCGTAAGGAGAATGGATCTCCACATCATATTTTTCCTTCACCATTACCGTTAGGCTTTGAAATTTATCATTTATAGGTTTAACTATTTCTGTAGGGACTTGTATAGAAAATTGATCCAACATTTTATCGAATGATACTTTTGTCTGCGCAAAAGAAGTACAGGAGTTGATTGCAGGAAGCTTAAGAATTTGAGCAAGTAAACGTCCACAACCAAACATGGAATCATGGATGATGTAATCAAAATGCTCTCCTTTGATCTGTTCAAGAACACTTGGTATGACTATATCTGCCGTAAGTAAAAGACCGTTGATTCTTTCGAGTAAATAATCTCTTCCACCTGAGATAAAGGCTTTTATAAATTTTTGATCGTCAAATGTTCGTACTGAAGCTCCTGTCTTCTCAATACGCTCCCGAGAAGCTTCTATAGAAAAGTACACTACCTCTTCTCCACGCGAAATAAGCTCTTGCACAACTCCAATAGTTGGATTGATATGTCCCTCTGATCCACCATTAATAAATAAAACACGGGCCATTTCTACCACTCCTTAGGTATACTGTTCTCTAAATTGTGTAAGAGTAAGGGGCACTGTCCCTACGATTGCTCGAATCAATTAATGGAATCAAGTTTATCATAGTACAATACTTGAAAATCTAGAGGAAAAGGCGAATCTGAGAACACTTCTGTTCCAGCAAAAGTCTGACTACTCACTTAAGAATATCACGACACATGATCCGGTATTTTTTGATTCTATGCAAGGAACATTGTAAAAACGTACAAACAGTGCGCACCGCATAGTTTCGGTACGCAATGTTTGTCATTAAATATAAGGCTTATTCGTAGGCGCCGATGTTCACAGCGGCTCCCTGTACTCTTGGTTTTCCGTCAATATCCAGCGTTCCGATGATGGCACGGTCCGTGTCACCGGCATCGATTGCCGGAGACGAAGACTGAAGATGGAAATCGCCTCCTGCAGCATTCACAAATTTGGGGTCGATGAACAAGGAATGTGCATCGTTGCCGGTTCCCTTTTTATAAGCGGAGAAACCCGTGTATTCTTTATTTTTCCACGTCCAGTTGGCTTCCGAGCTGCCGCCCGGAGCGAAATATAAATTATAATCCACAACATTGCCGGAATTGTTGGTGTATTCATTGTAGATCAGCACATCCGTGGAGCTGGCCACGAAAATATTGTTCTTGATCACGTTGTTTTGCGTATCGTACTGAACGAATAGCTGGCCGCTTCCGCCGCCAAGCGTATCGTTCTTGTACAGCGTGTTGTTCACGATCTTGCAGTTAACCGTCGAGCCGCGCTCATCATCGTAACCGCCCATGGCGATGCCGGTCAGCCGGTTGTTATATATCACGTTGCTGCGGACCGTAATATTGCTGGTGGCTTTGCCGGCATGCTCGGAGGCAATTTCGATGCCGATGTCGTTGTTGTAGCTGTAGTTCTGCTCGATAATGCTGTCCTTGCCGCCATCCACATAAATGCCGCCGGCCGAGTTGTCGTCTTTCTTGTAAGATAGGTTATTATTGGAAGAATTATTGTACACCCGGTTGCCCTTCACCAACCCGTTTCGCGCCTGATCGTAAGCGGTATTCGGCGCGGTTCCCTCAAAGCCAATCAGATCGATCCCGATGTTGTCATTATTGTGAATGAGGTTGTCGGTCACCGCAAAACCATCCACGTTGCCGTTTAAAACGAGCGATTCACTCGAACCCAGCACAAGATTGTAAAGCTCATTGCCGCTGATCGTAAGGTCGTGAATCGAAGCCGGAGCTTTCGTGCCATAAACAGCGATGCCGTGGGCGTCCCGGCCCAGCCGATCTTTGCCGGTCGGGGTGACCGTGTTTTTGATGTCATGGATTTTGTTGTTGGACAGATTAATGAAGCCGCCCGAACCGTGGACATAAATACCTACAGGCACCGCGTTCTTGGAAGCAGTGGTAAAATTGCGGATTTCAAACCCCTGAACGGTAACGTAATCGACATCGGCCAGTTCGATCAGCCCTTGGATCCCGTTGACCGAAAGTCCGGTGCCGTCAATGGTGGCGGTCTCGGTCCCATAGTTGGTGAACACAATGGGACCCTGCGAAGCGGAGCCGGAGCGGGTAATCTTCAGCTTCTGATTGTACATGCCGCCCCGGACGTAAACCTTGCTGCCCGCAGGAGCCACGTCGGCCGCGTGCTGCAGCGTCTTCCACGGCGCGTCGCTCGTTCCGGCGTTGGAGTCGCTGCCGCTCGTGGCCACATAATATTCTGTACCGGCCGCGGAGACGGAGGGAGGCTGCACATTTCCGACCGCTAGACCAAGCCCCAAAACTATGGCTAATGCCAGAAAAATTTCCCCGAGTTTCTTCATAATTCTTCATCTCCCTTTGTTTATTATTGTAAATTATACCACAAATCCACTAAGCCTGTCCCGCTTGCAAACGGAGGACGGCCTCCACAGTCGGCAGACTCCCGGTGCCTCCGATGCCAAGGCGTCGACAGCGCCCCGCAGGCATTGGCGAATCGCAGCATTTCCTCGCTGCGCCGGCCTGCCTGCGATTTTCCCCTGGCCGCCGGTGATCTGATGCTCCATGCCGACCGATACCACCCTATGCTGACGGGTACCCTGGGACGGCGGTGTTGCCAAATCCTCGGCCTCACAATCATGACGGAACCCACTGGACACAAAGACTTTATTTTCTTAAGACAAATAAAACACAGCCTACCTTAATCGGCAGACTGCGTATGTCATGTTCCATACTCCATAGCGGGCTAATCCTTCACCAATCGGTTTGAAAGCATCAACATGATAAAAGAGAACAGAATGATGACGGCTACCCAGCTCCAGGAGAGTGTCATATTCCCGGCCTCGGATGCGGTGTAAATCGCCGTAGACAGGGTTTGGGTCTGTTCGGGAATATTACCCGCAAGCATCAGCGTAGCGCCAAATTCTCCTAATCCCCGGGCAAATCCGAGAATGTATCCCGAGATGAGTGGGCGGTAGGCGAGAGGCATCGTAATGTAGCGAAATACTTGCCATTCGTTGGCGCCTTGTGCACGTGCAGCATGCTCTACCTCGGGATCGACGGCTTCAAAGCCTGCCTTGATCGTCCGATAAGCCAGTGGAAAAGCCACAATTACAGCAGCCACCACCGCAGCTCCCCACGTAAATACAATCGTCTGCTGGAACAGGCTTTCGAAGGCTGTTCCGATCCAGCTTTTCCTCCCCAGCAAGATAAGCAGAATAAAGCCAACGACTGTGGGAGGCAAAACAAGCGGAAGAAGTAAGAGCGTCTCGATCATGCTGATTCCCCTCCGCAGCTTGCAGTTCGCCATCATCCGAGCCACCACGGTAGCTAACAGAAATACAAAGATGCTGGCGGCGACTGCGACTTTGACGGATACGATAACCGGAGGAAGAAAAGCTGACCAATCCAACGGGACCCCCTCCTTTATATATAGATGCTATTTCCCTGTCTTTTCTGTAGGAGCTGAAAATCCGTCCTTACTGAATACGCTCATCGCTTCATCCGTACGCAGAAAATCGAGAAACTCACCAGCTTCCTTGCTGTGTTTCGTTGCTTTTACAATACCTTCCGGATAGAGAATCGGAGCATGCAATTCCTCAGGTACTTCCAGCGCAACGACTGCTTTATCGGATGATTTGGCATCCGTCAGGTAGACAAGTCCCGCATCGGCGTTGCCTGTTTCCACATAGTTTAATACCTGTCTTACGTCCTTGGCGAATACCAGCTTAGGCTCCAGCTTGTCCCATAGTCCGGCCTTCGTCAGCGCTTCTTTGGAATACTGTCCAGCAGGAACGGTAGTTGGCTCCCCAACAGCTACTTTCAAGAAGGATGGGCTTGTCAGATCATGGAGTGTAATGCTTTTGGCCTTATCCTGCGGAACGACTACAACCAGTTTATTTTGGAGCAGTACGCTATCCTTTTCCACCAATGAAGCATCGGTCAATGCCTTCATTTGCTTCATACCTGCCGAAATAAATACGTCAGCGGGTGCGCCTTGCTCAATTTGTTTTTGCAATGTGCCGGATGAAGCATAGTTAAAGGTAAGTTTGATATCCGTATGCTGCTTTTCATACTGGTCCTTGAGTGTATTCAGACTATCTTGAAGGCTCGCTGCGGCAGATACGATGATCTCTGTTTTTGGCGCAGACTGTGTCGGCTGTACAGCAGCCGAAGACGAGCAACCAACCAGCACCCATGCCAACAATCCAACCAACGTGAATATGTACCCGAATTTCATTTTCAACTTACTCTTCCCCTGTCCTATAAATTCCGAAATGGGTATAACGATGTACACCTCATAACGGTTCAACTCTATTGGGTCAGCCCAAATATTTGTGAACAATAGATCTCGCCTCGGCGATGTCCTTCGTGCCATGGATCAGAACGCGTCCATCCTGAAATAGAACCAGCCGATGCGCTCCAATCACTACGGATACCAGATATGGATTATGCTCAACCTTGCCTCCCTGACGTGACAATAGACGCGCCGCTTCATTCAGATCGCGCACAGCACCGGAGGCCGGGCGGATTTGAACCGTATCACGTCCGCACAAAACAGCCGACTTGGATTGATGCTCCGATTGTAAAAAAGGATACACCGGATGCTCGCCACACGTTGGGCAGTCGGCTTTCTTCATCGCGCTGATCTGGATCGCCTGATGCTGATTGTTCCACAGATCAAAGGAAATCAGCTTGCCTTGCAGCGCTGAGTCGTCCCCGGTGAGCAGCTTCAGTGCTTCGGCGCTTTGGTAGGCTGCCACCATCTGCACAGCTGGGCTAATCACACCCGCCGTGTCGCAGGTTGCGCCGCCAAGAGGTACGGTTCCGAGCAGGCAATGCAGGCACGGTGTCTGTCCCGGCACGATGGTAAAGGTCGTCCCGTAGCTACCCACACAAGCCCCGTAAATCCAAGGAATTTGGTGCTTGACCGCGTAATCGTTAATGAGCAGACGTGTATCAAAGTTGTCAGTAGCATCTACGATGAGGTCCACACCTGCTGCAATATCGTCGATTTCTTCCAGCGATACGTCCCGAATTAGTGCACGAATGTCCACGTCTGAATTGACTTGCTGCAATCGCTTCTGCGCTGCCACCGCCTTCGGCATATGATCACGAGCGTCCGCTTCATCATAGAGCTGTTGGCGTTGTAGATTACTCCAATCTACATAATCGCGATCCACCAGCGTCAGTCGTCCGATGCCCGCTCGCACCAGCATGTCCGCATTGGCGGTACCCAGTGCTCCAGCCCCAATGATAAGCACGTGCTTGCTGCGAATATTTTGCTGTCCTGCTGGCCCAATTTTCGTAAACAGCTCTTGTCTCGAATATCGGGCATGAGACGCCTGCGTCTGCGCTTCTGCATCGGCGTCCATGTTCTGATCCTTCTTCATTTCAGACATCGTTGATTTACGCCCCATTAGGGTTCCAACCTCCTAGCTGATGCCCCTTCCATTCCGAGCCGTCCTCCCACACTTCCTTTTTCCAGATCGGCACGATTTGCTTCAAGCGTTCAATCGCATGGCGGCTGGCTTCGTAGCAAGTATCGCGGTGTGCAGCAGAAACAGCAATCACAACGCTCGTCTCTCCAATCCTCACCGTACCAAGCCGATGTGTAATCGCCGTACGTGTAGACGGCCAACGCTCTGCAATCTCGTCACCAATCTGCTTCATCTTGTTCATCGCCATCGGGACATACGCCTCATATTCCAGCAACACAGTACGCTGACCTTGGGTATATTCCCGAGTCGTTCCATTAAAGGTCAGGGAAGCCCCATGGGATGGGTCCTGCACCTTCAAGGTCACCTCATCGGCATCAATCGGATCGTACGTGATCGCAAACAAGCCACATGGCGAAATGACCGTTTCCATCCCTGGTGCGGACTGAAGAAGCGTGATTGTATCTGAAGGATGTATTAGTTCCTCTGGAGAAGCCAGTTTTTTATTATTCGTAAAAAAAGAACCTTGCAGCTGTGAAGACGCTTCCGAATATTGCTCATTCAAGCTTTTTCGAATGTCTGCAATGGTCACCGTTTCCTGCGGTAACTCCAGCGTGATCACGGATTGACCAAGCTGCTCTGCCATACCCGCGAATAATTGAATACGGTATTGCATAACCATTTGACCCCCTTTGCACCTATCCTATCGAACTCGCTTAGCCTATATCGAATTTACCCTCCTGAAACCGGGGGAATGATCGCAATTTCGTCAGCTATACTCACCAGATCCTCCGGTGCGGCATAGGCCTGGTTTCTGGCAACAAAAGAACCCCGCAACTGCGCAGCTACTTCAGGGAAGCGCTCGGATAGCAGGTCTTTTAACGCGGCAATAGTCATCGTTTCCTGATCGGTGGGTACTGTGATGATGGGCCCTCCCATCTGTTCCGCAAGGCCTGCAAATACTTGAATATGATATTTCACTTAACATGTTCACCCCCAAAAATGTTCACATTATATTTTAGATTCAACCAGTTCCTCAATCCGCTGGGGATGCGTATACACATTCAGAGAATGACTTCGTATAAAGCCTACCGTAGTAATGCCCAAATCCTCAGCCAATTCAAGCGCAAGCTCTGTCGGAGCCGACTTGGACAGCACCACTTCACAGCCAATCTTGGCGACCTTCAACAAAATTTCAGACGAAATCCGCCCACTGAATACAATGATTTTATCTTGTAATACAATATCATGCTTGAGGCAATATCCATAGATTTTATCCAGCGCATTGTGTCGGCCGATATCCATTCTCGACAGAATGATTCCGTCCTTGTCACACAGTGCGGCATTATGAACGCCCCCAGTCTCCTGAAACGTGTGCGCCGAGTTTTGCATCAAATTCATCAGGCGGAAGCAGTCGTCAAAAGACAGCATGACATGAGTGTCGTTCATTCTTTTTGCCACTTTGGCATCATTCATAAAGTAGAAGCCCTGTCTGCTTTTCCCACAGCAGGAGGTAATGTACCGTTTGGAATGAAAGTTTTGATAGAACTCATTCATCCGCCGGGTTTTGATATGAACAAAGCCTTCTTTTTCCTGAACCCAAATATCTTCGATATCATCATACTGTTGAATGACACCTTCCGAGGCCAAAAAGCCTACTGCCATATCCTCCACATACTCCGGTGTACAAACCATGGTGGCAAATTCCTGCTGATTGATTTTGATCGTCACCGGATGCTCCGTCACCACAGTGTCCTCATCACGCTTGATCTGACCGTCACGATAACGGAGAATCTGGCGTTTGATCTCAGCTGGCTTTTCCATGTGCTCCACTCCCTTGTTTTGGGCAGGCTGGCGTTTCGGTTCACCCGCCGATGTGTGACATTTCAATTTTGGATGCGAATTGCTGCGTATGATTCAGCCGTTCCTCCGAATAGCGGTCTGTACGTCCTCTCCAAACCCGCTCAATGTAAGCTCTTATCTCATCATCGGACTGTTCAGAACGTAGCATCCCCCGCAGCTCATACCCTTGAGAAGCAAATAAGCAAGTATACAAGGAGCCTTCAGCGGAAATTCTCGCCCGTGTACAGGTGGAGCAAAAGGCATCCGTAACCGACGAAATAATACCAATTTCTCCTTCGCCGTCCTGATACCTGTAACGCGTCGCTACCTCGCCTTTGTAATGGGGCGGGACAGGCTCCAGCGGCATTTGCTTATGAATGGTTTCGATGATCTGCTGCTTGGAGACGACCTGGTCCAATTTCCAGCCATTGGTGTTACCTACATCCATAAACTCAACAAACCGCAAAATATGCTTTTTCTTTTGAAAATAGTCGGCCATGGGCACAATATCCTGATCGTTGAAGCCCTTTTGCACGACCATATTTATTTTTACCTGCATCCCCGCTTGTGCTGCCGCATCAATACCATCCAGCACAGCTTGCACGCTGCTTCTTCCTCCGTTCATCCGGCGGAAGCGATCATCATCGAGCGAATCCAGACTGACTGTCACTCTCTTCAATCCTGCCTCTCGAAGCGTTGCTGCATATTTAGGAAGAAATACGCCGTTCGTCGTCATAGCAATATCTTCAACTCCTTCGAGTTGAGTTAACGAATGAATGAGCGAGGACAGGTCCTTTCTCAGCAACGGCTCGCCGCCCGTAATGCGCAGCTTGGTAACTCCCAGAGAGACAAAAATACGGGAAAGCCGGGTAATTTCCTCAAAGGTCAATATTTTTTCTTTTGGCAAAAACGGATAGTCATGGCCAAAAATTTCTTCCGGCATACAATACCGACACCGAAAATTACACCGGTCTATGACGGATATTCTCAAGTCCCGTAACGGACGATTCCATTGATCGTCGCTCCGGTTCGCCATCCCGTTCACCTCAATCCGTCTTCATTAATAATACCTAAACCCTATATTGGAACTGTATAAAATGAACTTGAGAAATTCACATCAAAAACGGAGCAAACGGAATGGTGCTGGACAAGCGATAGCGGTCGCCTGAAAGCTTTCCGGAGGAAAGCTCGCATCGTAAGCATAAACTGTTCCCCAGATTTCCACCATTGTTCGTTCATTCAGGAAATCTGGGGGCAACAGCGATGGGAAGCATCATCCGTTTGTGTAGTGGCACCGTGTGAACTTCAATTCATTTTATACAGAACCAAAAAACCGACATCACAACAAATCCTTCGCCATCGAACACATCGAAGAATCTGCTAAATGCCGGTTAATTTATCTACATCAGGATTCTACGAACCCTCACATCATGTGATATAGAAAAATCAAGCTAACAAGCGCTGCGACAAATAAAGTATACGCGATTCCCCACGCACACTCCATTCACGAATGCTCTGCAATAGATTACATTCTTATTGTTAGCAATCCTCGAACGTTTGTCAATGCTTTTTCGTTTTCTCAAACGATAATCATTATCAATTAAAAAATTTAATAATGTACCGTTGAACTATCTTAAATTTTACGTTATAGTTACACTTGATGACATGCAGAAAATGACATATTCAGGTTATTGATATACAAGCGGTGTGTACCGTCTGTTATTAATACATACGCATATGGCGGATTGGCCTTCAGGACCTAGAGCTTGGTCACTACTCCACCATAAACACAAGTGCTTCATCACGAGCACTTGTGTTTATGGTGGAGTTTTTTTATTTCTAATTTTTAAATTTCAAATCTGAAAGGAGCCTGAACCGTGATTGAGAGTACGATCAAAATTACATTAAACGGACAGGAACTGAAAACCAAAGACAGCGCAACGATTCTTGAAGTCATTAACGAAAATAACATCACCCATCCCCAACTATGTTATGTTCCTGAGGTCGATCCGATCCGCACCTGTGATACCTGTATCGTGGAAGTCAACGGCAAGCTCGTTCGCTCCTGCTCGACACTCGCTGCAGACGGAATGAATATTCAATTAAACTCGGACCGCGCCAAAGCGGCCCAAACAGAAGCCATGGATCGATTACTGGAAAATCACCTCCTCTACTGCACCGTGTGCGATAACAACAATGGTAATTGTTCCTTGCATAATACGGCAGAGCTTATGGAAATTGAGCATCAAAAATATCCATATCAGCCCAAGGTTGATCCGACGGAAGTCGATATGTCCCATCCGTTTTACCGCTATGACCCGAATCAGTGTATTGCCTGCGGCCAATGCGTAGAGGTATGTCAAAACCTTCAGGTCAATGAAACCCTCTCTCTTGACTGGGAAGCAGAACGCCCTCGCGTCATTTGGGATGATGGTGTTGCAATTAATGATTCCTCCTGCGTCAGCTGCGGTCAGTGTGTAACGGTCTGTCCTTGTAACGCCTTGATGGAGAAATCCATGCTGGGTGAAGCAGGCTTCATGAGCGGCATGGAGAAGGACTTGTTAAATCCGATGGTAGATTTAATTAAGGAAGTGGAGCCGGGCTATAGCGGTATTTTTGCCATTTCCGAAGCCGAAGCAGCCATGCGTGAAACCCGTACGAAAAAAACTAAAACCGTTTGTACCTTTTGCGGCGTAGGTTGCAGCTTTGAGGTTTGGACCAAAGGTCGCAAAATTTTGAAGGTACAGCCTACTTCTGAAGGACCTGTGAACGGCATCTCCACATGCGTTAAAGGGAAATTCGGCTGGGATTTTGTGAACAGTGATCAGCGTTTGACCACCCCTTTAATTCGTCAAGGCGACGAATTTGTGGAAGCAACCTGGGAAGAAGCACTGAGTCTGATGGCCAGCAAAATGGGTGCTATTAAAGAAACGTATGGCGGGGAAGCGCTCGGCTTTATTTCCTCGTCCAAATTTACAAATGAAGAAAACTATTTGATGCAAAAGTTGGCGCGTCAGGTATTCCAAACGAATAACGTCGATAACTGTTCGCGCTATTGCCAATCCCCCGCCTCATGGGGGCTGCAACACACCGGAGGCATTGGCGGCGACAGCGGTACGATTAAAGACATTGCCAGAGCAGGACTGGTTATGCTGGTCGGCTGTGCGCCGGGAGAAGGACATCCGGTGCTGGCTACCCGTATTAAACGTGCGCATAAGCTGCACGGTCAAAAGCTGATCGCGGTCGACCTGCGCAAGCATGAAATGGCGGATCGTGCGGACCTGTTCATTCGTCCGAAGCAAGGTACAGATTATGTATGGTTATCCGCTATAACCAAGTACATCATTGAACAAAACTGGCATGACGCAACATTCATTGAAGAGAACGTAAACTTTTATCCCGAATATTTGAAGTTGCTGGAGAACTTTACATTGGAATTTGCAGAGCAGGAAACGGGCATTTCCAAAGAGACGCTGATTGAGGTAGCGACTATGGTCCATGAAGCCGACGGCACTGCCATTTGCTGGGGCATGGGTGTAACGCAAAACATCGCAGGCTCCTACACCTCTATTGCGATTGCCAACCTGCTGCTGGTGACTGGAAACTTTATGCGTCCAGGTGCAGGCGCGTATCCGCTTCGCGGACATAACAATGTTCAGGGTGCTGCTGACATGGGCACGATGCCGGATATTTTCCCGGGCTATCAGTCTGTCACCAACGATGACATTCGTGCCAAGTTCGAAGCGGCATACGGCGTACACATTCCAGGCCAGCGCGGACTGGACAATATTCAAATGCTGGAGGCCATTGAAACTGGTGAGCTGAAAGCGATGTATATCGCTGGAGAAGAAATGGCGTGGGTGGATGCGGACTCCAACCATACACAGGAAATGTTGGCGAATTTGGATTTCCTCGTCGTTCAGGATGTATTCCTGAGCAAAACAGCAGAATTCGCAGATGTCATTTTGCCAGCCGTACCTTCGCTTGAAAAAGACGGAACCTTTACGAACACCGAACGTCGTGTGCAGCGTTTATATGAGGCGCTCAAACCTGTAGGAGACAGCAAACCGGACTGGTGGATTTTCAGCCAATTTGCCAAGCAAATGGGATTTGATTGGAACTACAGCCATCCAAGTGAAATTTTTGAGGAAATGGCATCACTCACTCCATTTTTCTCCCAGTGTAATTATGACGTATTGGAAGGCTGGAACAGCTTCCACTGGGGATCGCCGGATGGCAGCAACACACCGCTTCTGCACACCAACGGCTTTAACTTCCCGGATAAAAAGGCACGTCTCGGTCTTTTCGAATATGTGCAGCCTAAACAATACCCGGCTGAATTCGATCTGACCTTAAACAACGGTCGACTGCTCGAACAATTCCATGAAGGAAATCTGACAACCAAATCGCCGGGTATTCAGCTCAAGCTTCCAAGTGTATTTGTGGAAGTATCGCCGGGATTAGCCGAGGAACGTGGAGTCAAGGACGGATCGCTGGTTCGTCTGGAATCGCCATATGGTGCCGTGAAGCTGCGTGTTCTCATCACCGACCGGATGCATGGAACCGATGTCTACGTACCTATGCACTCCAGCAGCCATGACAGCGCCGTGAACCTGTTAACTGGCGGAGCATTCGATGTAATCACCAACACACCGGCTTATAAACAAAACAAGGTACGAATGCACATTTTGGAGGTAGATGGTCAAAATCCGCTACCACGTATCAACCCGCGCTATAAACAGCGTCATCCGCAAAATGGGGTTGAAGTGGATCGGAAATGGAATCGTCCCGGTTACGTCGATCTGGTGGATCAAAAATAAGGAGGTCGGACTCATGGCTAAGCCTATTTCAATCGTGCGAAAACGTGTGTTGACAGAAGAAGAACGACAAAAGCAATCGCTGGATCAGCTTACTGCTGATCTGGCGGACAACGGGGTGGCATTGCAGAAGACGCTCGAAATTGTGCGTGAGCTGCACGATAGTGGTCTTCTCGAAGCGGCTCAGTCTATGCTGAAAGCCAAGGAAAGCATCGCCAAAATTGCTGTAGGACAAGCGACGCGCAAGCCTGTGACGAATATCATCAACAATTTGATGGGAGCAGCCGGCATGCTGTCCGAGGTAGACCCCGAGTTGATGAAAAAGCTGGTAGGCAGCGTCACTTCGGGCCTGAACGAAGCCGAGCATTTAAAACAGAACAAAAAGACCCGACTGCGTGATCTCATGAAGGCCATGAATGATCCGGATGTAAACCGGGCGATGGGTTTTGGCATTCATTTTCTCAAAGGGCTGGGGAAAGGCTTGTCCGATAAGTAGCTGAACATAGTGTGGAGGTGGATACAGAGTTGCAGGATTATATTCGACGCTATCAGCAGGAGGACGATCAGGAATGCCTTCAGCTATTGCTGGAGAATTGCTGGCCTTATGTGGAGACTTTGATCGGGGAGCTTATCACAACAACGGAAATGAAAGAGGATATCGTCAGGGAGCTTTGGCAAAAAGGAAAGAGGCGCTTCCCTTTTATCATGAGTAAATATCAGTTGGAGGTTCAGCTTCCACTCCAAACGTTCCTTTATAATACGTATCGGTTTTACTTTCGGCAGGTGCTTAACGGCCAAGGATAACAACAGTAAAAGAGAGCTGGCCCCACCACAAACGGGAGTCAGCTCTTTTCCTCTTCCTTTGATACATCCCTACAACCGAACCTCCCTGCCTTGTCTCTCCGTCAAAAATTGCAACAACCAAATACTATAATTGATAAAAACCAGCGTAAAACTAATGACCGAAAACAGCGGAATTGTATGTAAAATGGTAGCATAAACGATCCAAATCAACTGAACCACCAGCAGACAAATACGGAGGATTGTATTGTTGTTTGTTTCCTTGGGGAATAGCAATGTTTTCACATGTATAGAGTAGCCGTTACGATGAAGTAGATGAGCGAAAATTAGGATATGTAGAATGAGGTGAACAACAAAAGCAATGAAGGCAAACACGATACCCGCGGCAAATAAAGCAAGTCCATTTTCCAGATCAGAAAATTCGTCCGCAAGCTCCGGTAACTGCCACATCCAGTACAACATGAATCCATAACAGGAAGCCAACGCAACTAAAATTGAGAAAACATATAAAAATACTTTACTGACAGCAGTCTCCATGTTCAATGTATACTTCCTCCGTCTCAACCAACTTTTACTAGAGTACACCACTCCAAAGCTATCACGCAAATTGGAAAGGCGAAAAAGGCTATTCGGACGCATACCGAATAACCTTTCTGAGGCTACAGCACTTTGTAAAGTAACGCTATGATCTACATTTTATTTTTTATCCACCTGTAATAGGGTCACCGTTTTGAGAGAAACAGCATCTTTTAATTGCTCCTCTGCGATGACCTTGAGTTTAAGCAAACTGGCAATCTTCGAAGTATCCGGTTTGGAAAACAAGCGCCATAGCTGCGGATCAGGCAGTGAATCATACAGCTTGGTATGGTCGTATTCCTTACGGTGCTGCTGTACAACTTTAACGCGATAACTGCCAATTTCCCAATCTGCCACTCCCTGTTCCGCACAATGAGCTGTAATGTCATTACGCAAATCAGTCAGTTCACCCTCAATTTCTTTTTGCTTCTGCTTTAACTGATAGTAGCGACGCACCTTGTTTTCCAATTCCATCACGCTCCTCTGCTTACATATGTATGTTTGCAGTAGCGTTTTAGGACAAGTTTGTGATGTTAGGATATAAGACGTATCTGCAAAAGCATTTCCCGGGTAATGGAGAGACTAAAGATCATCCGAGCTTTATTTAGGCACATTGGCACCTGGGTTTACAGGCCCCGCTCCTTTGGATTCTTCCTTATGTTTCATATATTTGGCCCAGTAAGCCGTGAGAATAGGTACCAAAATAGAGGTAACAATGACCGAAGCAGCAACTAATGCTGTTGCTGATTGTGCTACTGGCAGAAATTCTGGCTTTATATTGGCCACAATGACCGGATTCGCTACCGCTGCACCTGCCGTGCTGGAGGCTGCGATTCCCGCAGTGCCGTTGCCACCGCCGATATATTTGTCTGCCAGGATGAGCGGAATGCCTGTAATGATAATAACGAAAATACCTAATATTATTCCGAGCAAGCCTGTTTGGGCAATGACACTCAGGTCGATGGAACAACCCAGTGCAAAACCGAAGAAGGGAATAAGGGCATGCGTGGCGTTACCAAAATATTTACGGAAATCATGGTCCAAATTGCCCAGTGTGAACCCGACCAAAAATGGCAATACCGCCCCCACAAATGTCTGCGGCTCAAAAACGGCCAGTCCGGTACTGCCCAAAATAAGCATGGTCACTAATGGACCGGATTCCAGCGACATCAGTACGAATGCCCCCGCCTCTTCCTTGGAACCATATTGCTGCATAATGGAGGCGTATAGCCCACCATTCGTCATATCCATGGAGGAAATCAGCGCCAATACCGACAGTCCGGCAAAAAGCCCGCTTTCCACGCCACCGACGGGCAGCAGTTTAGACGCAATGATCGCCACCACCCAAGCGACTGCAATTTTAGTCAATACGAGTGTACCTGATTTACGCAATACGGTACCTGTAGCTCGTACATCAATCGAAGCTCCCATACAAAAAAACCACACCGCCAAAATCGGTACCGTCCCAGTCATTAGGCCCTTGGTGAACGATCCAAAGTAGTCCCCGGCCCAAGGCATAAAAGTATGAACCAATGCGCCTATAAACAGCGGCACCAGCATAATGCCCCCTGGAATTTTATCAATGTTTTGTTTGATTTTCATAACTTCATTCAACCCTTTCGTTTTTGCCAGTGCAAAAACAAGGCCGTTTTACTTGCGGCTCAAGCCAAGTTCGGGAATCAGTCTTGCAAAAGTGTCATGGCTTTCCTTCAACTGTCGTGCGAATGCTTCTGCATCCTTAACACGTAGTCCCAATCCATGCCTACGCATTTCTTCCCTGAATTTCTCCTCTTTCGTCCCCTTGATCAGTGCGTCCGCCAGGGTTTGAGCAATCTCATCCGGCGTATCCTTGGGCACAGCCAGCCCTCTCCAAGTCCCGATAAAATGTACACGCAGCCCAGTAGCCTGCTGTAACGTAGGCACATTTGGAAACGCTTCCGAAATGGTGTCTGCCTGTATCGCCAGTATGCGCAGCTTCCCTTGGTCCACATACTTTTTCACTTCCGCAGGACTGACCGGCACAGCATCCACGAAGCCGCTCATCAACGCTGAAACGGCTGGCCCTGCTCCCTCATAAGGGATATGGGTAAAGCGGACTCCGCTTTTTTGCTCCAGCATCGCAGCAGCAAGGTGCCAGATGCTCCCTGTGCCTGCATTGCCCATTTTCAGCTTGCCGGGATGAGCATGAGCGTCCTCCAGAAATGCTTCGGCCGTCGTCCAGGGCGCGTCCGCTCTAACCGTGATGGCAGAAGGGTCCATATTGGTTTGGACCAGCGGTTTAAAGCGCTCATAGGTGAGGGGCAGCAGTCCCAGATGTGGCAGTGTGGTCAGCTCCGCAACCAGATACGTTACAGTGTAACCGTCCGCCTGCGCCTCAGCCCCTTCCATCAGCCCGACCGAACCGCCTCCACCCGTCCGGTTAACGACGATGATCGGCTGTCCGAGATGCTTTTCGGCGGCTTTCGCCAATGCTCTTGCCGTGATATCCGTCCCGCCACCCGCCGCATAAGGAACGACGAGGGTAATAGGCTTCACAGGAAATGCACCACTGTGGTCATGCAAAGCGTGTTGATCCACATATTCACTGATACTCAAGGCAGAAAGAAAAGCCACTCCCGCCGCAACCAGCACATATTTTTGCCATGGCTTGTTCTTCATTACGTTTCCTCTTTTCCGAAAAATGAACTGGGCCAGTCACGCACCCGTTTTCACCCCCAGACGTTTTCAGCCATGATTTTTGCGTTTACATGAAGTCAATGTACCGCAACGCGGGGGCTACAGCTATCGCTTAATCTTCGAATTTATCTTCCAAATTCCCAAAATGTCGACCTTTTGGCGGATCTGCATATCCATTGGAACATCTGTTTATTTCCCTGAATTTCCCAGGAGTCACTTGTTTATGTTTGCGGAATACACGGATAAAGCTGTTTTCATTACGGTATCCGACCTGATCTGCAATCTCTGCAATTTTCAGATGTGTTTCACACAGTAAAGCGCACGCTTTTTTCACTCGCAAACCAGTCAAGTAGTCGTATACGGTGCTGCCTGTCTCTTCCTTGAACATACTGCTCACTGATGACACGCTCATATGGACCTGATCTGCAATTTCCTGAAGCCCGATATTTAAATGCAAATGATGTTCCATGTAATCCATCATCTCCTGTACACGTACAAATTCCTTGGACTGTCTGTGTCCAGTAAGCTTTTCCCCGATATCAGCCACAATCGAAAACAATTGCTTCTCCATATCTGAAAGATCAAGCGTCAGAATCTGATTCCAGTGGTAATCGACCAGCTGATCCGGCGGCGTCACACTATGAGTCATGCACCATTTCAGCAATTCCTCCATCAACTCATGTACAGACAAGTACACCTGCATCGGAGAGGTCCTGTGAAGACGAAGTTCTTCTCCCCATTGACTGGTCAGCTTTATACTTGCTCCGGCTTCCTGTGACTCTATGGCACGAATGATTTCCACATTCCGGTTTCCCGCCGCTGATGAGACGTGAGCGCCCTCCCTCATGCTGTCCGTACTCATATGCGAACGTCCATATCCCTCATACAAACGCAAACCAAGGGCTTCTTTCCCCTTTACGAATGACTGACGTAACTCATGGATATCGGAGAATGCAGGACCCATTCCTATGGAAATAGTCAGGGGAAGATGCTCATCCACAACCTGAATCAGCCTGTCTGCGCTTTTGCGGAGCAGAATGCTGTCTGTGATATCGGCATCAGCCCCAGTCTCAGTCACAGTTATAGCTTCATCTTCGCTCTCACTTAACTGTAGTAGTACAACGAACCCGCTTTCCTCATCTGGCGCGCTTACCGCCTTCCAGTGAGGTTCAAGCCATTCCAGCAAAATATTATTCAGCGCATATTTGAGCAGCATTTTATCCTCCTCTGGAAAGCTTGCTGCCCAAGTAGAATACCGATCAATCGACACGATTATCACAGCCAAAGAGCTACCGTCCCAATCGGAAAAATACTGCTCCCATTTCATACGCATTTCCTGTATGCCCATTCTACGCTGGATGACATCTTCAATATATTTGGAACGTAGCTCCGGTAAACTTCGCTCCACCACCAGTGATTTGCGATGGAACTCCCCAACCAGCTTGCCAATGACCGGCTCCAGATCATACAATCCACCTTGACGCGTTCCTTTGTAGCCTGAATTCAGCAGGCTATTAATTCTTTTCATAGGGCGAAACGCCGCATAATTGTAATAGTAAACCGCTGAGCAACCCGCCAGTATAGAAATAAAGGCCAACCACAACATCATGTTGCGGGCCAGCTTAACATGTTTCAGCAGCTTGTCCATAGGAACAAGTGATACCAGACGCCAGCCCGTCACATCGGAAAAAGTCTGGTTCGCCATATACTCCATCCCCCCTACCTCCACATAAGCATAGGGGCTCACATCCAATTCTTTCAAAACCCTGTCCATTTCGTTTAAGGGCACTGAAGATTTTAACTTGGGATAGATCAGTTCGCCCTCCAGATCGTACACATATTGCGAGTTGGATAAATGAATATACAGCTTGGAGAAAAAGTGGTCGTAATCCAGATCGACCAGCACCGCACCGATGACCCGCCCATCCTTTACCACGGGTCTTGCCAGCGAAAGCAGTTCTACCGTTCCATTTTCATGATTCGTGCCGTACCATCTTCGCTTAATCAGTAATGGCTTCTTTTGAATGTCCCGAATCCAGGGAACCCAAGTCGTATCCGGCGCTTGGTCCCAATAAGGCAAGTAGCCGTATTCGCTGGATACGAGAGCATGATTTTCAAAAGAAATAACTTCAACCGAATGAATCTCTTCATGCGAAGAAAGGGCTTTCAAATATTTTTGAAGCCGTTTGATGGCGGAAGCGTTGTTTGATAGCGATTTTTCATCCGTTTGCAAACGTGCAAATGCCTCAACATCCCGGGAATAGGCCGCATCCAGCGCCTTATTATCGGACTCACGAAATGCCCTATTAGTCACATCCAGATTAATTTGCAGCAGTTCTATGTTTGGTGTGTTTAATTCAGTATCCAAACCCTTGCGGTATCCCGAATACGATAGCAAGCCGATCACACTAATAATGAGTGATACGCTTAGTGTGAGCAGCAGAATCAGCCTTGTCTGTTTATTTTTCAGGATCAATCGAAGCTTTAATCGTAGCATTCCCGTAACTTCATCCTTCCGGACTTCGTTTTCCATGATCTCTTGCCAACAACGTATGGGCTAAAATATACTCCCTAAATCTATTTGACGTAAGTTGTGGAATTCCCTGCCTATTAACTCTACAAAGAACAATAAAAATTTACTATTATTGTAAAAAGACGATTTTAATAAAGAAAAAGCCTCCCTTCATGAGGTAAGGCTTCTTCTTCGGGTTTCGTGTTGCTTAGCCTGTTTTTTCCACCTGAAAACGATCCAGCTCTCGTTGCATCTCCTCACGAATCTGACGAAGCTCTTTCACCTTCTCAGTCGATTCCTCAAAGGAACGCTTCTGCTCCACCGTGGAGGCGGTAATCTCTTCGCTGCCTGCGGCGGATTGCTGGGTAATTGCGCTGATGTTCTCAATAGCTTGCTGTACCTGTATGCTCAGTTCCCGAGATACATTCATATCCGCTGACAGCTTGCTGACTTGGCTGGCAATTTGCTGTACTTTACCGCTAATCTCAGTGAACGATTCCCCGGTAGACGAAGTCGCCTTCTCCTGCTCACGGAACAGCTCCTGACTTTGTGTCACAGAGGTCTTCACCTTATTCATTGCCTGCGTAATGCCCTCGACAGCGGTATAAATTTGCTTCACAGCCGACTCCGATTGATTCGCCAGCTTTTTGACTTCATTGGCAACGACAGCAAAGCCTTTTCCAGCCTCACCCGCGCGCGCAGCCTCAATTGAAGCATTCAAGGACAGCAGCGACGTCTGACTGGCAATCTCGGATACATAGCCGGTCATGGTTGTAATCTCGGCTGCATTGGCCTCCAGCTCCTTGACCGTCTGCTCCACCTCGGACATCGCTGAACGATTTTCTGCTACAATGCGTAGCTGATCGCTCATCACACGTGTACCTTGCTCAATGACACGCAATGCGTCTTCGCTATATGTAGAGGACTGCTTGGTCTCCAACAAATTCGCTTCAAACTTCTGCTGCATCTCATCCACAACGCCAACGGTGGTCGACAGATCCTCGGCAATCTTTTGGCTACCAATCGCCAGTTCCTCTGTCGAGGTGCTAACTTGCGTCACGATTTCCTTCATGGCCTCATTATGCTGGTCAATATCCCGAGCCATCAGATCAACACGATTCCCCGACTGGTCAATAGAGAGCACAATGTTACGCAAGTTCCCGATCATGAACCGGAACGATTCGTTGAGCTCGTCCAGCTCATCACGTCCCTTCGTTTGCGCGAGCTGCACCGTCAAATTCCCATCGGCAATTTGCTTCGCGGCATCCGTCAACTTGCGGGTTCTGAGGGCAAGTTGCCTGGATGTATATGTATTATATAGCCCCACCGCCACCAGAAGCAGAACAGCGCCTACCAAGGCCAATTGCCAAGTAAAGCGGATACTCTTGGTCAATTCCTCTGTATATTCGTCATAACGCGCTTTCGTTAGAATATCCAGCATGAACACATCGTTCTGGATACCCTGTACACGCATCGCATTACGTTTGGATTCAGGGCTGCTTCCCGTGCTCATCGCTTTATCCGTCGCAACCTTCAGTTCGCTAAATTTTGTTTTAACGGTATTCAGGCGTTTTTGCTGCGCTTCGGTCTGCATCATGCCTTGCGAAAGCAAAGTAATCGTTTTTTCCGCCTGACCCAGTTGATTTTGCACATCCGTTTTATTGCTCTCTGTCATGGAAGAAGAGTAGTTTTGCAGCGCCTGTCCTGACTGAATCAAATAAGCATTGAGCTGCTGTACATTCAGCATAGCTGGAACGAGACTACTGCTTTGCGAGTTGATACGGATCAATTGAAAAATAATATAGGCCACTAAAGCCAGGCATGCGATCAGGGAAACCATCGCGTTAAGCACCAGTTTACCTTGCAGTTTCATCAGGAATCATCCTCCGTTTTACGAAAATTTATTGGGTGGGCACAGTAAGACTGCCGGACTTGACCTGTCCCTTCAAGTCATCCAGCAGCTTTTGCTGATCCGGGTTCAATGTCAAAACACGAATAGGCGCCAAACCGATGCCTTCTTTCGCAAGACCGAACACCATATTCTGGTCCGTAAATTTTCTTTGATGATCTGCAAAGCTTTTAACTGCTGTATATATGGCGATATCCACATTTTTAATCATCGAGGTCACTACTGCTTTTTCCGCAATGAAAAACTGGTCGCTGTCGACCCCGATTGCGAACTTTTCCTGCTTTTGTGCCTCCTGTAACGCACCTACACCTGTAAGACCCGCCGCCGCATAGATCACATCAATTCGATCCTGATTGATCATATCGCGTGCAATCTCCGTGCCCAGCTCCGGCTTGCCGAAATCTCCCGCATACGTAGCAGTAACCTGTGCATCAGGCT
Source organism: Paenibacillus sp. RC73 (assembly GCF_044908085.1). NCBI lineage: Bacteria > Bacillati > Bacillota > Bacilli > Caryophanales > Paenibacillaceae > Paenibacillus > Paenibacillus sp. RC73. The sequence goes on along the minus strand of NZ_JBIYCV010000017.1, from coordinate 21,197 downwards.
TAACGGAGCGAACCCCTTCCCGATATCCGGCCTCAAACTTTTTCAACAGCGGAGACTCCACTCCCCCGATAAAGCCTACCTGATCGGTACGGCTCGCCATTCCTGCAACAACCCCTGCCAAAAAGCTGCCCTCTTCTTCTTTAAAAATAATGGAAGCCACATTCGGTAAATCGGATTTTTCATCTACAATTACAAATTTAAGATCCGGATATTTTTTCGCAACGGTTTCCAAACTTTCTTTCACCATGTACCCCAGCCCGATAATCAAATCGGATTTTTCTTGAACAAGCTGTTCAAAAGCAGCATCATATGTTTTGGTCTCGGAAATTTCCCGATATTCAAAAACGATTTTCCCCTCGTCCCGCGCCTTGGCCAAGCCCCGAAAAGCCGCGTCACTGTAAGATTGGTCGCCCAGACCAATATCTGACAATACTATTCCCACCTTAATCGGCTGCGCCTTGTTTTGTGCTACTGGCTGCCCGCATGCACCCAGCAATAAAACAAAAATAGTGACAATGGGAACCCACCTCAATGTTAATAACTGAACCTGTTTCTTCATGACATATCACCTCAGCATAATTTGCAAATCCCCAACATCTTTATATCGGTTATAAAGTCATTTTTTTTCATAAGATTTTCTGTAAATTCATTGTAAATAAAGAATTATAGTTTGGTTATATTTACTATTTTATATATGGAGTCTCTTATAAATGCAGGCATCATGTTAAAAATAAAAGGGACTGAACTACCAGGCTTCATCTCGTCGCCTGGTAGTTTAGTCCCTTTTATCATTTGCTCCTGCTCCATTTGGAGGCAATCACGTCGGCTTTACTTTCTATTAGATTCATGACCTCCTCACGATGTTTAGCCTTGAACAGATCAATCATGTCCACCAGATCGCCGCGATCCAATAGCTTAACTCCGTTAACAGCAGCGAGTGTTTTACAGGATTCCGTGTAGCGTCCGGAAGTGATAACGACAGACTTGTCTGCCGCATAATAACGCATGGAGGTGTAAATTTCCTGCACTGCGCCCAAACCGACCGGATTTTGTACTGCATAACGCTTGGCCTGAATCACGACTCTGACACCTTCACGGTCTGTAAAAACCAGATCCGCTCCAAAATCGCGGCTACTGGTCGTTTTGTAGATGTCCTTATAGCCGAGCGCAGATAACAACCGTTGCAAATAAAGCTCAAATTCCGAGCCATCCTCCATGCGGTCTATATCCTGAATCCCGATTTTTCGCGGGTCCAGATCACGTAAAATCCGATTTCTGCGCCGACGTATCAGTCCTCTGATGATGAGTACAAGTAACAGTAGTAGTATAATGAATCCTATTCCTAATTCCTTATATGCCGATAATTGCTCCAGCAGCATTCCTCTTCCCCTTTTCTACAATAGGCGTGCAGCGGTCGGTGTATTCTCCTTAGCAGGGCATTCCACATCTCACGCTGACACCGTGTTACACAAGGACAGCCCCGCCGGATTCGACGGGGCTGTCTTCATTTTGCCTCAAAGCTGCCTGCATTCTAAACTCCGCACTATTATTCCCTATTCAGCAGCGACTCTCCGGCAATACCCGGCTGAGTCATTTGATACGGGTCCAAAATAATGTCCAGCTCTTCCTCAGTCAGTACATTATACAACAGACACAACTCGCGTACCGATTTGCCAGTTGTAATCGCCTCACGGGCGATGCGTGATACGACCTCATATCCGAGGTGGGGATTGAGCGCGGTAATAATGCCTACGCTGTTTTCGACATATTCACGACACCGCTCCACGTTCGCTTCAATTCCGTCCACGCAATGAATGCGGAAGACATGAAAGCCCTGCTTCATAATTTCCAGCGATTGCAGCAGGTTGTAGACAAGCACAGGCTCCATCACATTCAATTCTAGCTGACCAGACTCGGAAGCGAGACAGATCGTATGATCATTCCCAATGACCTGAAAAGCAATCTGGTTGATGACCTCACACATTACCGGATTTACCTTACCCGGCATAATAGATGAACCCGGCTGACGGGCGGGCAGACTCAGCTCTCCGAGACCAGCACGCGGCCCCGAGGCCATCAGGCGAATGTCATTTGCTACCTTGGACATATTCATCATGCAAATTTTTAACGCGGCAGACACTTCCGTATAAGCATCCGTGTTTTGAGTGGCATCGACGAGATTTTCGTCAGCCTCTACAGGGAAACCACTTACTTCCGCTAGCACCTCCGCGACACGCTGAATATAACGGCGATCTGCGTTCAAGCCGGTGCCCACCGCAGTTGCGCCCATATTGACTGTCAGCAAATGCTGCTTCGTGGCACGGACACGTCCGATATCACGACCCAACACACGCGCATAAGCCTGAAACTCCTGTCCCAGCCGGATCGGTACTGCATCCTGCAAGTGAGTTCGGCCCATTTTAATCACACTGTCAAACTCTTTCGCCTTACGTGAAAACGCCTCCTGAAGCTCACTCATGGTGACCAACAGCTTGTCAATCATACTTAGAACAGCCAGATGGACAGCCGTAGGAAAAGCGTCGTTTGTCGATTGCGCCATGTTGACATGGTTGTTAGGACTAATCTCCTGATAATCTCCACGCTGCTTGCCGATCAGCTCCAACGCCCGGTTCGCAATCACTTCATTTGTATTCATATTAATGGACGTGCCTGCGCCGCCCTGAATCGGATCGACGATGAAATGGTCGTGCAACTGTCCTTGAATCACCTCGTCAGCTGCCTGAATAATGGCCTCCGCCTTAGGACGATGCAAGCGGGTCAGCTCCATGTTTACCGTTGCTGCTGCTTTTTTGACGATCGCCATGGCTTTAATCAGCTCAGGATGAAGCCGTTGGCCGGTAATTGGGAAATTCTCTTTTGCCCTCAGTGTTTGTACACCGTAATAGGCGTCTGACGGCACTTCCTTGGTACCTAGAAAATCATGCTCCAGCCTCATATTCATCGATTCCTCCGCTATATATACTACGATCTTCAATCCAGACCGCCGAATTGGCATAAAGAGAACCTTTAGACGGTCCCCATTTCATTATACGTTCCCATTCCCTTGCTTTTCCAGTCGAATAGCGGAAAAAGCATATTAAATCGTATAACAAGCTATTATTACCTGTATATAACACAGTTATTCGCCAAATACTCAGCAACGGCTCAGGTACGGATTTAGTGGTTTGTAATAAAATCGGGTAGCGTGCAGGTGACCGTCAGCCGATTGGGCATACCCTGGAATCACGCCCGCTTCCACAAATCCGTTAGATTCGTATAGCTTATTGGAAGGATCGCCCACCCTCGTATCCAGCACCATCAGCGTTCTGCCCTGACGCAGCGCCTCCTCTTCCGCAGCCTGCATCAGTTGACGCGCAATCCCAAGCCTGCGCCCAGACGGATGCACCATGAGCTTCGCAATTTCCGCACGGTGAGTTGCGTTGGCCTTTGTAGCCAAATGGAGCTGCACAGTTCCAACAGGCACACCGTCCTTCTCCGCAATCCACAGGACTACACTATCCTGAAGGACACTCTTCCAATAAGCTACTGCTTCCTGATAAGCCATTGGCGGTAAAAATCCAATAGAAGCACCGTCCGCCACCACATCGATCAACAGCCGGGTCAGTGTATCTGTCAGTGCATCGTTCAGAGCTTGAACGGGATAGACTGCTATTTCATTAGACATGGTGATTCCTCCCCGGTGATGTTGATAATAATAAAGAAAGCAAACCATCCTTTAAGGATCGCTTACTTTCCATGGTGTTACTTTAATTTCTGTATGTCTAGCTTTATTTCATCTTATTGCTCTGCCATATAAAAGAGCTCCCACAGGTGCCCATCTATATCCTGAAAGCTCCATCCGTACATAAAGCCGTGATCCTGAGGTTCGTTTGAAGGCTTGCCGCCCGCTGCCAGAGCCTTGTGGACAATTTCGTCCACCTTTTCTCGACTCTCCACCGATAAGGCAACAATCGCTTCTGTTGTTTTCGTTGCATCCGAAATTTCTTTTGTAGTGAATGCTTTAAAACGCTCTTCAACCAGCAACATAACAAATATTTGCTCACTGACAATCATACAGGTTGCATGCTCATCGGTGAACTGCGCGTTAAATTCAAATCCGATTGCTGTGAAAAAATCAATGGACTGTTGCAGATTTTTTACTGGTAAATTCACAAAAATTTGTTTGGCTGTTACTGCCATGACATTTCACCTCTTCATCAGTTATAAAATCAAATTTTCATGCTGCTTCTCCAACAAAAGATAACTTAACTACCGCAGAAAGTCAATCAATCTGACATTTCAATCATTATACTACTGTTCCCAATTCAACTTATCCAGAGTTCGAGATAATACAGCCGCTGCTTCTGCCCTCGTCACCGATGCAGCTGGAGCAAAACGTCCCTTCTCGTCTCCCTTCATAATACCTAAGCCGGACAGCGTGTTGACAGCCGGAGCTGCCCATGTAGAAATGGCTTGTGCATCCGATAATGACGCTGAGGCACTTCCTGCCGCTGTATCTTCCGCAGTCCCGGCGAAGCGCAGGGCTCGCTCTACAATCACAGCCAGCTCCTCCCTCGATACCGGAGCATCAGGTCTGAAGCTGCCGTCTGCATAGCCATTGACCAGTCCAGCAGCGGCTGCGGTACGCACCGAATCCGCATACCACAATTCCGATTGTACATCGTCAAAGCCCTTCACCATGCGATCTGAATGCTCCAGTCCAAGCATACGAACCAGCAGCGTAGCCAGCTCCGAGCGTTGTACCTGACCATTCGGCTTAAAGCGTACGTTCGATAAACCCATCTCACCAGTCTCATGAGCGGTGGACGCTGACTGATTTGCCCCTGCCACAATCAGACGAGTTGCCAAGCGTGAAATGTCCTGCTGCGCCCAATGACCGGAAATATCGCTAAACGATCCGCTTGCATTAGCTTCTCCGCCATCCAGCACGACATAGGTTCCACCCGAACGTCCATACACAGTCAGTTCCTCGCCAGAAGCGGTAAACGGAACCGGATGATAGGACAACTGTCCGGCTTGGTTGGTGGATACCTTCACTACAGCAAGTTGGCTCATATCTACCGTTGCGGGAACACGTAGCAGATAACGTTCATACCCTTTACCGGAATTATCGCTACCTGCCAACGGCTGCTTGCGTCCATCTTCGCTTCGTAACTCCGCCACAACATCCACAGCCTGCACCAGCTTGCGCCCTGCCGGAATATCTGTGCGATTAGTCAATCCTTCGTTCAGCGTAACCGTAAAGCTCAGGGAAATCTGTTGTACAGGCACCTGCCAGGTGTCAGCCAGCTTTTGAACAGACAAACGACCTGTTGCTACTTCATATCCTCCCTGTGGCGTTTCTACTCGCAGGGTGTGAATACGGTCATTCAAAACAGCACCCAAAGCATCTCCGTTTAGATTCACTTCGAATAGCTTAGCATCCGCCTGCTCCCCTGCACGGACTACGAGCGTACCGTTCGCCCCGTTCCGAATCGCATTTAGTATGTCAGCGGCTGGTACCTGTGCGACTGCTCTTTTCAGTCCGTTTTGCTCTGTTACTATGGACTTGGCTTGCACCACATTAACGCCTGACGAACCGTTACCATTCTGCCCGCTATTCGCAGTCTCACCCTGTCCGTTATTCGTCGTTCCACTCGCGTTACCACTACTATGGTTCCCGGTGTTGTTGCTGCCATTGCTCTCCTGCTGATCATCGTCATCATCTTTATTCCGACCACTCTCGCCATCTGTTGGCGGTTCCACTGTTTGGCGTGGCAAGCCAATTTGAGCAACCAATGGATCATGATCACTTACCCGCCCGTCCGCCGCGCTAAAATCCGCATTGATATGAACAATATCCAGCACGGATGATTCACTTATGGACGGACTGACCAACAAATGATCCAGTGTTTGCGAATTCCCCTCATAAATATACGAATACCGCTCCTTCTCATCCAGCTTATCTACCAGATTCGTCAATTCCTGTCCCCGGACCAAAGCGAGCGTTTCGGAAAATTGAAAATCATTTAAATCTCCCAATACGACGATATTCGCCTGATGGTTTTGAGCCAGTACCGACTTCACAAAACCATTCACAATCGTTGCAATCTTCGCCCGCTGTATTTCGCTGCTTCGTACGGGTGGCTGAATCCCTCCGAATGGCGCCAGATCGCCCCCTTTGGAATTAAAATGGTTCGCGATCACGATCACCTGCTGACCGTCAAACTCAAATTCAGCAGCCAACGGCTTTCGTGAGTATTCAAATGCCTCATTCAGCGGATCAATACGACCGGGATTGAGTGAAAGCCCCTGCTCTCCATAGGTCACAGATGTAACCGAATCTCCCTTCGGCTTGTCCATCAGCGTGACACGTTGCGGATTGTAGAGGAAGCCGACCCGGATATTGCCGCCAGGAGCGCCGCCATCCTTATTATTTTCAGGTGCTATATCTGTAAAAGCATACTCCGGTCCTCCATGAGCACGAATCGCCTCAATCAGCACCCGAAAGCTTTCCGAAGCATCTGTGGTGCCGTCATCCTTCTCACCGTTATTGTCCTGAACCTCTAACAGTCCTACAATATCCGGGTGGTTCAAATTCACGGCGATGGCCTGTCCGAGCTGATCAATCCGTTTTCCATCACCGGGATCGAAATTTTCCACGTTAAAGGAAGCGACCGTCAGCTTACGATCATCCTGTACCAGACGTGTGTTGGCTGGCTGGAGACCCCCTGACACAATATCCGGCAGACGCTCCGGCAACAGCTTGAAATTGCTAAAGCTATAGCTCACAATTCCCGTGATGGGACCCGCAAAACGATCCCCTGTTTTCAACGGAACCGAAGGTTTGGCGTCGATCAAAATCCGCTGCGGATTCAGACTTTCTTCGGTCAGCATCAAGCCGCCTGCTTCGGTCAATACCTCGCCTGTGTTCGCCCCGTTATCAATCCTGACCGGGATTTCATAACCATAAGGGCCGATGACTCGTGCATCCTTCAACTCTACGCGCATAGCCTCCAGACTTTCGAAAAAGTCCAATCCATCCTCCTGCGGATCAAACACCGTCATTCCGTCATTATCCACAACAGATGTCGGCATCACACGCCCCTCTTTTCCAAGCAAAATCGGAGATGGCAGTGGACGGTCCTTGGCGATCACCGAAACCGAAGAAGCTACAATTTCCGTGGTCGTCAGGTCAACTGGCTTGCTAGCATAGGTTCTTTCCGTATATTCCTTCACAGAGCCGCTTACCCATACCTCATCCCCAACCTGCACACCGCTGCCAGGCTTGTACACTAAAATGGCCTCGGATGTTTTTTCATCCTGATCCACCTTATCGTCCGCCTCCTGCATAAAGAAGCTGCTTCCCTTCACCATCGTCACTATTCCTTCAACATCCGTTACCTTTTTCCCCTCATAAGGTGAACGATGGGCTGCTCCCTGTATATCATGGATACGGAGCTTATCCGGCACATAGACATCTACGTATACACTTGTCCCAACAGACGTGGGTGATGATTGCACCTCCGTTTCTACGATAGGCGCTGGTTCTGCTGAAGCTTTTCCATCGGACAGTAACCCCAGCCCTCCACCCGACAGCACCAGTGCCACACTGAGCCATGCGACCCCAAACCTTTTTAATTTCCTGGGTAACGTTACTGCTATGTATTCTTGTTTCATTAAAAGACGCGCTCCTCCCAATTTTAGCTATGATCACGCTTACAATATATATTCCATGTTTAAACATACCATAAAATAGTCAAACCAGTACCTGAATTATGTAAAATGAATGCTTCCCGCCGTAGCATAATCTGATCAAATTATTGTAAACTTGTTCTAATACAGAAAAAGGTGGCACATACGCTATGGAGCACTTGCTTAACGATCAGGTTAAAAACATTCAAATCAGCGGCATCCGCAAGATTGCCAATAAAGTTGCCGCATTGCCCGGAACCCTATCCTTAACGATTGGGCAGCCGGATTTCCCTACCCCTCCGCATATTATGGAAGCCGCCCACCAGGCGATTAACGAAGGACGCACCTCCTATACGCCAAATCCGGGACTGCCCGAACTGCGAGAAGCGGCAGCAGCGTTTGTAGCCCATAAATACGGACTGAATTACCGTGGACAGGATGAGGTTATCGTAACGAACGGAGCCAGCGAAGCGCTGGACATTACCCTGCGCACCATTTTGTCACCCGGTGACGAGGTCATTTTGCCTGTGCCCATCTACCCCGGATACGAGCCATTGATCCGCTTGTCAGGTGGGGTGCCAGTGCTGGCTGACACCCGCAATAGCGGTTTTAAGCTAACTGCTGAGGTGCTGGAGCCTTATTTGACCGAACGGACGAAAGCCGTCATCCTCGGATATCCTTCGAACCCAACCGGACGAGTGATGAGCCGCAAAGAGCTGGAAGCCGTCGCAGATTTGCTGAGAGACCGTGATCTGTTTATCATTTCAGATGAGATATACAGCGAACTGATTTACGATGCGTCACACGTGTCTATTGCTGCCCTTCCAGGCATGCGGGAACGCACCATCGTCATCAACGGCCTGTCCAAATCGCACTCCATGACGGGCTGGCGGATTGGTTTTACGCTTGCACCCGCTGCAATTACACAGCATATGGTTAAGGTTCATCAGTACAATGTGACCTGCGCCAGCTCGATCAGCCAATATGCTGCACTGGAAGCCTTGACCGTCGGTGTCGACGATGCACTTCCGATGCGCAAGGAATACCGCAAGCGCCGTGACTATGTTCATGGAAGGCTAATCGACATGGGCATTCCACTTGAAAAGCCCGAGGGAGCCTTTTATCTATTCCCTTCCATCGCCCATTTTGGCTTAAGCTCGATGGATTTCACCCTGAAGCTGCTGGAAGAACATGGGGTGGCTGTCGTGCCCGGAGATGCCTTTTCCTCCTATGGCGAAGGATACATTCGGTTGTCCTATGCTTACGGACAGAATGTGTTGGAACAGGGATTGGATAAAATAGAAATGTTTGTTAAAGGAATTGTGAGGAGTTAAGGTGGGGGAGGCGCTTCGCGGTCCATTTGATCTTCCGATCGCTGTTGCAGGGGGATTCTTTGGATTGTGTAAGACATTTAGAGGTAAGAATCCCCCTGCAAAGGCGAACGCTGCCGCTTCTCCAGATTCAAATGGCCCGCTTCGCTACTACCCGCCTTAAAGTCCCACAAGTCTCTAACGTGTGTGGGGCAGCAGGGTCAAAAACAATACTCACCGCTTTGCACGGTGAGTAAAATAAAACAGGCCCTTGAATCTCCTCCTACCAGGAGATTCAAGGGCCTGTTCGTTCTCCGACTACTCCCTCACCGTCGGCGTAGGATTCATGGATGCTAGCTTTAAGCATGGCGCAGCGGAGGGGGCGGAATGGTGCTGGACAAGCGAAGCGTTCGCCTTTAAATTCCGATTTTCACCTTTATACTTCAAATCAAAAAAATCGGAATTTAACAGCGATGGGAAGCACCATCCGCTCCCGCAGCGGCCTCTAAAGCTCAAAACCTGAATCCACGCGCCGCCGCTCTCTTATTTTAAATGCATTTTGAATTGCAGGAACAATTCATTGTAATGAGCCAGCATCCGCTTGCCCAGGTTGTCGTAGACCTCCAGCTTATCCGTAATTTCAGATGGTGGATAGAAGCGCTCGTCACCGGATATATCCTCTGGCAACAGCTTCTTTCCATCCTCGTTAGGTGTGGAATAGCCTACAAATTCGGCATTTTGGGCGGCTACATCAGGCTGCATCATAAAATTGATGAACTTATGGGCCGCGTCCACATGGGTGGCGGTTTTCGGAATAACCATGTTATCAAACCACAGGTTGGAGCCTTCATCCGGCACGATGTAATCCAGCTTGTCGTTCTCATCCATGATTTCGGACGCATCGCCGGACCACACAACCCCGGCAGCAGCTTCCTCGTTTGCCAGCAGCATTTTAATCTCGTCACCGACAACGGCCTTGACATTGGGCGCTAATTTCTCCAGTTTCGCTAAAGCCTGCTGCAAATGCGCCTCATTCGTATCGTTCAAGGAATAGTGGAGGCTGTTCAGCGACATACCCACGACTTCCCTCGCACCATCGACCAGCAGGAGGTTGTTACGCAGCTTTGGATTCCACAGACCATCCCAGCTATGAAAATCAATGCCCTTCGTTAGCTCCGGGTTGAACACAATCCCAACCGTACCCCAAAAATACGGCACAGAGTATTGGTTTTTCGGGTCAAACGAAAGGTTCAGAAAATGAGCATCCACATGCTTCAAATTCGGCAGCTTGCTGTGATCCAGCGGGAGCAACAGGTGCTCCTGCTTCATTTTAGCCAGAGCATATTCCGAAGGAACCGCTACATCAAACGATGTTCCTCCCTGCTCAATTTTCGTCAGCATCGCCTCATTGGAGTCAAACGTCTGATAAATGACGGTAATCCCCGTCTCCTTCTGGAACCTTGCCAGCAGCTCAGGGTCGATATAGTCTCCCCAGTTGTATACCGTCAGCGTATTGCCACCGGAATAGCCTTGACTGGAATTGAGCCATGCCGCCACCCCCATCAGACCGAACGAAATGATAAAAATCGACAGAAACACGCGCACAAGCGACTTCATCTAGGTACCCCCATTTCCGCCGCAGGCTCCTTTTTCCCATTCCGATTCGCCTTGCGCATAATAAAGTAGTACCCCACCACCAACAGCACGGTAAACAGGAAAATGAGCGTGGACAGCGCATTGATAGACAGGGAAACCCCTTGGCGGGCACGCGAGTAAATTTCCACTGATAAGGTCGAATAGCCGCTCCCTGTCACAAAAAAGGTCACCGCAAAATCGTCCAGTGAGTAGGTTAGCGCCATAAAGAAGCCCGCGTAAATCCCCGGCTTGATAAAAGGTAAAATGACCTTGGTTAGCACATCCATCCGGCTGGCACCCAAATCCCGGGCCGCATCCACCAGCGATGGACTCATTTCCTGAAGCCGCGGCAAAATCATAATGACCGCAATCGGCACACTAAATGCAATATGGGACAGCAACACCGAGTAAAAACCCAGCTTGATCCCCACCATCGTGAATAAAATGAGGAAGGATGCGCCAATAATGACGTCCGGGTTCACGATCAGCACATTGTTGAGCGACAGCAGCGTATTTTTGACCCGACGGTTCTGCATCTGGTGAATAGCCAGCGCTCCCATGATGCCAATAATCGTAGCCAGCGCAGAGGACAACAACGCAATGACCAAGGTGTTAATGACAATGATAATCAGCCGAGTGTCTGCAAACACCTCTTTGTAGTATTGGAGCGTAAACCCTTCAAATTGGTGCATCGTCCCGCCACTATTGAACGAATAATACATCAAGTACAAAATAGGTGCATACAGCACAAGAAAAACGAGCACCAAATAAATATTCCCAAACCGGTTCTTATTTGCCATGCCGCACCCTCCGTTTCGTTCCTGAGGTAATCAGCATAATGATTGCCATCGCCAAAATCAGGAACACCGCAACCGTAGAGCCCATACCCCAATCCTGTGTGACCAGAAAATGCTGTTCAATCGCCGTTCCCAATGTAATGACACGGTTGCCCGCAATCAGACGGGTAATCATAAACAGCGACAGCGCCGGGATGAATACCACCATACACCCGGATCGCACACCAGATAGCGTTAATGGGAAAATAACCCGGCGAAACGCCGTCCACTTGGAAGCGCCCAAATCACGCGCGGCGTCCAGCAGTGAAGGATTCAACCCTTCCAGCGCATTATAGATGGGCAAAATCATAAACGGCACAAAAATATAAACCGATACAAACACAAAGCTGGAGCTGGTAAACAATAATTGCTGACCACCCAATCCGACCAAGCCCAACACAGCATTCACCGGACCATAAGTACCAAAAATCCCGATAAAAGCATATGTTTTAAGCAATAGGTTAATCCACGTCGGCAAAATAATGAGCAACAGCCACAGTTGCTTATGCTTGGTTCGGGTCAGCAAATACGCCGCCGGATAAGCCACTAACAGCGAGAATACTGTAATCAGCAGCGCATACCAAAACGAGCTCAGTGTCATGCTCAAATAGACAGGGGTCAGAAATTGGGCATAGTTGCTGAACGTGAAATGGCCGTCCACATCAAATAACGAATAGTAAAACACAAGCACAACCGGGGCTGCTACGAACAGCACAATCCATAAATAGTAAGGCAGCAGATACGCTGCTCTCGTATTACCGGACATGCTGCTCCACCTCTTCATAGGCCTCCAGACGCCGATCAAATTCTTCCTCTGTTTCCCCGAACCGCATCACGTGGATCGCTTCCGGGTCAAAATGGAGGCCGATTTCACTGCCCAGCTCCGCCTTTTTGGTAGAATGCACCAGCCACTCCTGACCGGAATCATCATAGCAGCTAATTTCATAGTGAACACCACGGAACAACTGGGTATCCACCTTTACTCGCAGTTTGCCCTCTGTAACGGTTGTAATCTCCAAATCCTCTGGTCGAATGACAATTTCAATCGGTTCATTCGGGCGTAATCCTCCATCGACACATTCAAACTGCCGACCATTAAACTCCACCTGATAATCCGCAATCATGCGTCCTGGCACAATATTGGATTCCCCGATAAAATCAGCAACAAACCGATTGATCGGCTCATCATAAATATCATTCGGTGTACCACTCTGCTCGATCTTTCCTTTATTCATAACAAAAATTTCGTCCGACATGGCCAGTGCTTCTTCCTGATCATGCGTTACGAAAATAAAGGTGATTCCAAGTCGCTGCTGCATTTCACGCAAAATATACTGCATTTCTGTCCGCAGCTTCAAATCCAGTGCAGACAGCGGCTCATCCAGCAACAGAACGTCCGGCTCATTGACGATGGCTCGTGCAATGGCGACACGCTGGCGTTGCCCTCCGGACATCTCAGAAATTTCCCGTTCGTCGTAGCCCTCCAGATTGACAAAGGACAATGCCTGCGCAACCTTCTCCTGAATGGCCTTTTTGTTCATCTTTTTGATTCGCAGACCGAAAGCCACATTTTCGAACACATTCAGATGTGGAAATAAGGCATAGTCCTGAAAAACCGTATTGACCTGCCGTTCATTGGCTGGAACACGATTAATCAGCTTGTCATTCAAATAAATCGAGCCTTCCGTCGGCTCTGCAAAACCCGCAATCATACGCAAAATCGTTGTTTTGCCACAACCGGAGGGCCCCAGCAGCGTATAGAATTTACCACGTTCAATCTCAAAGCTGACATCAGCCAGCACCGGTGGATCGTTGTCATATTGCTTGGTCACCCGTTCGAATCGGATGATGGTTTGCTCTCCCATAACACCCTCCCTCAACATTCGACTTCATTCCATTTCATTCACTTCATTAAACCTATTTATTCAGACTATATCATTTAACCTTGGGATTTCCATGTGAAATAGTCTGTCAGCACACGAATCGCCACCCCAATGGCTTCCTCCGCAGGCTCCAGCTTGGCATGATGCAGACCATAAGGCGTATCAACGCCAAGCCAGAACATTAGACCCGGAATCCGCTCCAGAAAATATCCGAAGTCCTCTCCGGTCATCGCTTCACCGCACTCAATGAGCTGTACATCCTGCCGTTCACGGACCCAATTCATAAATTCCTCTGTCACCTTGGCCTCATTGAACACTTGTAAATAATTCGAGCCATAATGAATTTCTGCATGGCATTCAAACCCAGCTTCAACACCGCGCACCAGCGCTTCAATCCTTGATTTGACCAGTGTCATCGTATCGGCTGACAACGTTCGGATCGTACCCTCCAAACGGGCTGTTTCAGCAATAATGTTCTGCTTCGTACCACCGCCGACCTTGCCAATCGTAATGACCGCTGAATCCAGCGGGTTCACATTACGGGCCACAACCGTTTGCAGTTGTCCGACCAACTGACAGGCCGCCACCACCATATCATTCGCTTTGTGCGGATATGCCGCATGTCCGCCTGTACCCTTCAAGTCGATGAAAAGCTCCGACGTATTGGCAAATAGGATGCCCGGGCGAGTCGCAATCGTGCCAACCGGATATTCGGGTGCAACATGCAGCGCCACGATTTCATCCGGGAGCCAGTCTGCCAGCTCGCTGCTGTCCCGCATCGGCAACGCTCCGCCCGGTCCTTCCTCGGCAGGCTGAAACAATACAACCAGGTCATCCTTGATCGGGTGGTTTGCAAAGTGAGAAACAATCCCCAATCCAATCGTCATATGTAAATCGTGACCGCATGCATGCATGTAGCCGGGATGGGTCGAACGGAAATCATAGCCCGTCTCTTCCTCGATTGGCAAACCATCCATATCGCAGCGATATCCATATCGACGTGCAGGAGCCGTTCCATGAATCAACACCAGTACGCCAGTACGCCATGTACGAATGTCCAAATGCTCCTGAGGGAGCGTTGCCAAATAATTCAGCAGATACTGCTGCGTTTTAAATTCCTCAAAGCCAGGCTCGGGGATTTGATGCAAATCCCTTCGTATTTGAACAAAAGAACGATAATCGACCGTGCTCATTCCGCTAGTCTGCCTCCTTTATCTAACTCATCAGGCTTATCAGACAAAAGAACAAAAGGACAAAAGCCCGGCGCAGCCGCCGAGCCTTGTCCGTTGTGCTTCGTCCCTAAATTGTGCTGTCAATGTTTCATTCCACTGACAAGGAATCGTTCACCTTTTGTGCATTTAAAACTCTTTTTTCAGTCTTACAGAACGCGCAGGTCCTTCAAGATTTCAGTTTTTGATTTGGTCTTATCGTCGACCTGTTTGATCACGCGTGCAGGTGTACCTGCAACTACGGAATATTCAGGTACATCTTCGGTTACGACTGCTCCAGCTGCAACGACTGCACCTTTACCAATTCGCACACCTTCCAATACGACCGCGTTCGCACCGATCAATACATCATCTTCTACCACAACAGGCTGTGCAGATGGAGGTTCAATAACACCTGCAAGGACTACGCCTGCACCGATGTGACACATATTACCTATTTTAACACGGCCGCCCAGTACAGCATTCATATCAATCATTGTGCCTTCACCAATGGTGACACCGATGTTAATGACTGCACCCATCATAATGACTGCGTTATTACCGATACCAACCATATCGCGAATATACGCGCCTGGCTCGATGCGGGCATTGATGCCTTTCAGATCGAGCATAGGCACTGCGGAATTGCGGCGGTCGTTTTCCACCACATAGTCTTCTTCATTAGCGTTAACACTGTCCAGAACAGGCTTGATGTCGGCCCAATCGCCAAATACAACGCCGCTGTCTCCGGAAATAAAAGCTTGAACATTCTCACCGAATGATGCGGAAGCCAAAGCCCCTTTTACATATACTTTAACAGGTGTTTTTTTCTTACTGTTTTTAATCACGTTGATGACTTCTTGTGTGTTCATTTCGATGGACATAGTAAATCTAACAACTCCTTTATCGCTTCATACGACTTCGCAAGCCGGAATGATCTTATTCTCTCATCCTTTATAGCACAAAAGTGCAGGTCTCGCAATTACAGATTAGACCCTTATAGCTCTAACCTAGCACCAAAAATAACAATTTCCAGCAACATGACTGCCTTAAATTCATGATTCATCCCGACATCAAAGCAGGGTTATTTATTAGCTTGTAGGCTCTCCAACGATGTATAAATGAAGGATTCGAAGCCTTCGACAGGCTCGCCCTGAGGAATGTTTACCTTCACGATGAAGCCGCCTGTTTTATTTTCTACAACAATATATTGGCGTGTGACCTTCGAACCGTTCGCTTGCAGGAAAAGACGGCTGCTGGTCAGCGTTTGAGGAACTTTGGCTTTATCTATTTTCACCGCTTTACCGACGGAAGCCAGATCCTTTTCGCCTTCCTTTTGAAGCTCGTCCAGATTAAAATCGGAAGGCAGCTTCGTAATTTCAGCGTAATAGTTATCATCTACAGCCAAGGCTACGCGGTTTTGATCAGGAAACAGGGACATGGGGTCAAACACATACAGTGAATATCCCTCTCCTTTTGCCAGTGTAGCTGTCTGCTTTTCCTTTTTCCCTTCAAGGCTAAGCTCAAAAGCTTGCGTTTTCGAGCGTTCACCGCCTACTGCCTGACTGGAGCTGCCGTTTTGTGTGCCGCCTGTTGCAGCTTCTGTTTTTTGTATTTTCGTCAAAATCAGTTGCTTGGCAACCGCGTCGCCTTCCACTGCTTTTTCGTTGTATTCAAATGCGACTGAATCGCCTTCCTCAAGTCCGGCTACCACCGTGTCCAGCCCGTCACCCAACTGGAAAGATTGGGCTTCGCCATTGGTTTCAATTTCAACCGTGTGCGGGTCAGCGGCTCCGTTGTATACGCCTGTCCCCTTTTTGGCCTCCGGCTCGGCGATCGGCTCCGGTTTCACTTGTGGCTGTTGCGTTTGCGGTTGGTCTGCCCCTTGAGGTGCGGTATTATTGGTTTGCGGTTTCGTTCCACAGGCTGACAGAGCCAGCACTGCCACTACAGTTAACAGTATGATTGAAAATGTGTTGCGTTTTTTCATAAAATCCACCTCCACTATGATAGACGAGTTTGTGCGGCAAAAGTTCTACGCAGCTCCATACTTAAAATCCTTCTTCCTGCATCGCTTTTTATATTCCACGCGGATGTCAGGTACGGTATAATGGGCTGTATTAACCTAATTTTAGAGATACCGATGGAAGGAATCGTACACGTATTATTCCTCCTCCGTACTGGATGGAGCTGTCACATGAATCAAGCGCACAAACCGTCATTTTCCTTTGAATTACTGTACATCGTAGGTATTATCGCTATTTCGTTCTCCTCGATCTTCGTAAGATGGTCTGAAGCCGAGGTGTCCGTCATCGCTATGTACCGTTTGTACCTGACCAATCTCGTCATGCTGCCTCTAGTCTGGAAATACCGTACCGAGCTATTCAGCCTGAGCCGCAAGCAATGGATGCTGATCCTCTGGTCCGGTATTGCACTAGGGCTGCACTTCTTGCTCTGGATGGGCTCGCTGCGACTGACCACAGTTGCAAGCTCTACCGTTATTATGACACTGGAGCCGATCCTTGTCATGCTCGGTTCTTTTTTGTTTTTCCGTACAGGCACAAACCGCGCTATGCTCATCGGAATGGGCATGGCCTTTGTCGGCTCACTGGCAATCGGAGCCGGAGATTTTCATGCCTCGGGACAAGCCCTGCTCGGAGATGCACTGTCCTTCTTGGGTATGGTAGCCGTCTCTATCCATATGCTGATGGGCAAGCATTTGCGCGAGCATTTGAGCGCCTTTGTGTATAACTTTTGGGTATTCGCCATCGCTGCTACATCGCTTGCGCTGTATAATATGGTCAACGCCATTCCTTTTACCGGATATGCACCACGGGAATGGGGATTGTTCCTGTTGCTCGCCATAGTGCCCACACTGTTCGGCCATTACCTGTTTAACTGGCTGCTCAAATACATTAACGCCACCGCGGTGTCGATGGCAGTACTCGGCGAACCCGTTATTTCTTCCTTGCTAGCCTGGGTGTTGCTGGGAGAAAAACTTTCTGCCTTACAATTTGGCGCAGGCTTCTTCATCCTGTTCGGGGTATGGGTTTTTATCCGATACGGAACAGATTTCAAGAAGCAAGTCGTCCACCAAAGTGAATTGCCTGACAGTGAGCTTCCCCTTAAGACAGGTTCTTAACTTATTTACCCCATTTTCATGAACGGTACTCAATTGAATAATCTTAATGATAAAAAGGAAAGGCGGAATCCCTTATGAAATCCATTGTATCCAAACGCTGGCTGTTAGCTCGACTATATGAGCCAGATATCATCGTCGCAGACTGCCGTTCTCTGCTCGGACAAGCCGGAGCGGGACGGGCTCAATTTAATGAAGATCATATTCCAGGGGCTATCCACTTCGATCTGGAGGAAGACCTCACGGCTCCTCTGGGTGAGCATGGTGGACGTCATCCTTTGCCGTATGCTGACACACTTGCCGCGCGCCTGAGTCGCGCCGGAATCAACGCAGATTCACGCATCATTGCCTACGACGATCAAGGCGGCATGATGGCCTCCCGCTTCTGGTGGCTACTGCGCTATCTCGGTCACGAGCAGGTATATGTGCTGGATGAAAGCTACAGTGCTTGGAAGGAAGCGAAGTTCCCGGTCACGGCAGACCAGCCGATTCGCATTCCCTCGACCTTTGTAGCAAATGTACAGCCGCAAATGCTCGCAACCATGCAAGAGGTACAACGTGTGTCCGCAGGCTCGGTTACTGTTGGCTCCTATACATTGATCGACTCTAGAGAGCGGCCGCGCTACCTGGGACTGGAAGAGCCCATAGATCAAGCAGCAGGACATATCCCCGGTGCAGTGAATTTCTTTTGGAAAGAGGTATTGAACGAAAAGGGTATATTAAAAAATGTGGAACAACTGGAAAAGCACTTTGCCAGCCTTGACCGGAATGCAGAAATTATCGTGTATTGCGGTTCCGGCGTATCCGCCTGCCCGAATGTGCTGGCCTTGGGCGAGGCAGGATTTAGTAAGGTGCGGTTATATCCGGGAAGCTGGAGCGATTGGATTTCTTATGAGGAGAATTCAATTGTGGTGGGGGAAGAGTAGAAGGCTTAAGCAGATATACAGTATGTAATTTGGAGTAAATCGCTCATGTAGCGATTTACTCTTTTGCGTTGTGCTCAGGAGTATCGAGGTCAACACGGAGTCAACGAATGGGGGTGAACGTACTTACAAAACGGTAATGTTGATTTTGGGAAGCTTTGTATTCTACATTCTGGCCCCCACCTTTTGAAAGTTGAAAGACACTGTGATTTTGCTCGTGGTCGGACGACCCCCATCGTCATGCTGGAGCTGTATATTGTCCTACAGCACCTCACGTACATGCGATTCCACTTGATTCACAACCTCACGCGCGAGAAACAGCGAGAACATCCCTCGAGTGGTCCTAAAATCGGGAGAGTCGACAAGGGTCTAATTCACTTCTTGATTCCCGATCGATTATTTCACTTGCAGCCAGATGCGCAATCAGCGGCGCCAGCGTAATCGCAGAATGCATCACCGTCAGATAAAATCCCTTTATGTGATCTTGGAAGCCCACGATCGGATAGCCGTCTTCAGGCATTGGTCTCATCCCGACCTTTATGCTTTCCAGTTCCAGTTGATTCCCGTCCTTCAGACTGCGACGCAACGTGTCGAACGCTCGCTTACCGACCGCCTCTGGTCCGTTTTCCTCCGACTCGTCGATATAATCTTCCGCAGCCAGCAGCGTATAATCCGTCAGTTGACGCGCTTCAAATTGCGCATTTGAGATTAATGTGCGTATCAGTTTATTCGCAGTTTTCATCCGAATCAGAATGGAAGGCGACGACGTTACCGGCACGGGACAACCTAACGGGTTGCAAAGTTCGGGTATGCCTGTACCTGCGGCCAATACCACGACATCCGACTCCAGAAAGCCCTTGGACGTATGGACACCGACCAGGCGGGAATCTTCTTGCTGCAGCTGTGTAACGTTGGTGCCGAACTGAACCTTTGCTCCGTACTCCTGCGCTTTGCTCAACAACAGCTCCGTTACCCCTATAGGGTCCACCGCACCTTCTTCGCTGGCAAACATCGCTTCATCCGGATATTCCTTCAGATTCGGCTCCAATGCCTCAAGCTGCTCCCGGTTTAATTTTTGAAAGTGGAGTTGCTCCCTTAGGGGCGGAGTGCCCCAAGTCAGCGCTCCATGCCAGTGAATTTTCAGTTCGGACAGCTCTTGCTGAAGCGTATGATATTCTTCCAAAGCTGCATCGTACAAATGCCAGTATTCGGGAGCCACCCGATGAGTCGTATGTATCCAGGCAAAAGATTTTTCCGTGACTTCACGCGCCGCGGCGGGGTGTCGTTCAATAACGGTTACATCTTGATTTCGTTTGGCCAGATGATAGGCCACGGACGCCCCGACAATCCCTGCGCCAATAATCACGATTTTTTGTTTATTCAATAATGACTCCTCCTTTGTCACCCTATTGTAACATAGGCGTCATGATAATCAGACGTTATAACATATTATGAGAGCAGTTGGAGCGACTGGGTCCAACGGACTTAGCCTCGCAGGATTGTTCACTGATTCAGCTTCTGATGAACCAAGGGCAAAGCCCACAGCGTAGATACCTTGTTAACTGGAGTTCCTGTCTTCTTCGAAATACTTCCATAACTTTCTTATTTCATAATCCATTGTTTCATCCGATCTCTCATAGTGCCAGCAATCTCTTTGTCTCTCTTGTTAATCCATTTATATAATGGGTCCTCAATAAATCCCTGTATTTCTTTTCGTGTTTTATCTAGACTGTCTATTAGTTCTTTATATGAATATTGTATAGGGAAATAAACATTACTATCGAGTGTTTCTTGATCATCTGGCCAAACATATGCTTGATCACCGATATATGTAATACCTGGGGTAGGATCATGTCCCATCCATGGACTTTGTTTATTTGAAATAGAATAAATAACATTAGAAAAATCTTCTAACCCACAGCAACAACTTGGTAATATATATTTACTCTCGTCTTCAAAGAAAGCGATCCCTCCTGAAATAGCGACTTCTTCTTGCTGCAGTAATTCATTGAAAGACAAACAAAATGATTGTTCTATATTGATATGATTGTAACCAAATAGAAGAATCAAAAATAATTCAACATCTTGCTCACTTGATTGAGGAGAAAGGGAGATAATTTCTTCTCGAGTAACTTCGTTCGTAATCCATTCAGGTTTATCATAATATGGATCAATTATTACTGGTCTAGTGTAAGGCACTGTTGATTCCCCTTACTTTTATTTATCTTGCAGGAATTTCAGTTAACGTTTCTGTATTCATGAACCCCTAAGGGGTTATCTGCTTGTAATCCCTCTTCGAGATCCATCTCGCTCCGAAGGAGACGTAGCTTGAATTATATTAAATGAAGTTCTATTCTTCCCTGATTAACCTTCTAAACATCTGCCAGCTTCTTTAATGTAGGAGCTCAAAGTTCTCTAGATCAACATTAAATTTGCCCTTTATTAATATATCTAACCCTAGTAATCCGTTAATGTGGATCAGATACACTAAGTTGGACAGAAAAAATAAGGGCTTGTAGAATAAACCTATCATGTTAAGGAGCGAATCTCTACAATGCCAAAACAACG
>NZ_JBIYCV010000016.1:0-86324 GCF_044908085.1 Paenibacillus sp. RC73 | reverse complement strand
CAGGCTACTTTACCTTTATTGACATACGTTTTGCATTGCCATACTACTTTTTTGGATGGATTATTGCTGTTCCAGGTTCGGCGTTTAAAAATGGCTCCACAGCATCCACAATACACTTTGCTACTGAGTGCATATTTACTGGAGTATCTTTTACTATCCCCCATGACATTACCTTTCAGCTTGGCCCTCCATTCCTTTTCCTTTTGCACCGCTTCAAATAGTTCCTTGGATACAATCGGCTCATGGTTGTCCTCAATTAAATATTGCTGTTCTTGTCCTTTATTCCTTACTCGTTTGTGGGTTAGAAAATCTACCGTTACCGTCTTTTGCTGAAGCAAAGCTCCGTAATATTTCTCATTGGTCAGAATTAATGTAATCGAGGAATCCCACCACGTATCGCCACCCGTGACTGTTTTAATGTGATCTCGCATCAATCCTCTGGCTATCGCCTGATAGCTTTTCCCATCCAAATACTCCTCGTATATTCTGCGTACAATCTCTGCTTCTGGCTCGTTAATCACCAATTCACGATGTTCATCCTTATCGTAGCCGAGAAAGCGAGTCGTGTTGCAGAAGACTTTGCCGTTTTGGAAGCCGCGTAATATGCCCCATCGACTATTCTCAGAAATGTTTCGACTCTCGTCTTGAGCAAGTGAACTCAGGATGGTCAGCAATACCTCACCTGTGGTATCTAGCGTATTAATGTTCTCCCGTTCAAAGAATACGGCGACTCCGAGACTTTTCAGTTCCCGTACATATTTTAATAAATCTAGTGTATTCCTAGCAAATCTTGAAATCGACTTGACCAGAATGAGATCCAGTTTACCATTTCGAGCATCCTGTATCATCCGATTAAAATGTGTTCTATTTTTGGTACTGGTTCCAGTGATCCCTTCATCGGCGTAAATATCAGCCATTTCCCATTCCAAGTTGTTTTGAATGTATTGGGTATAATGGTTGACCTGATTGGTATAGCTTTCCTTTTGCTCCTCGGAATCGGTACTGACCCGACAATAGGCAGCGACTTTCTTCTTTTGAATCGATTGAATTCCTTCTACGATGTCCATCGTTTTAATGGGAACGATCACGACTTTTTTTGCGGTTGTAGCTTGGGCCATAGGTGTTTCTCCCTTCGATATCTTCTTTATACGGTCACATGGTATAATGCTTGCGGCACATCATCAAGTCCATTTCTGCCCATGTTATAGCTATTTGAAAGACTTTTTATTAAGCTCATCAATCGCGATGAACTCTTCTTCTGTAATGACATTTTGTGATCTCAATTGCTTTAATAGGCTTAGACTGAGCAAGTAGTCGATGGATTTTCGTTGCATATGTATGTGCTCCTTTGAAATAAAAATGGCTCACCTCTAAGGCAAGCCGATAGATATAATGCTTAGAATAAATTCTTAAGGCTAATGGTCTTTTCTGTAGTAATGCTATGATCGCTTACTAAGATGGCAGTCAGTACAAGGGCTTTGTTGATTGCTCCACTACTGCTTCCTGCTTTTATGGTTACGCTATTTCCTGTGCTGGCTGTTATGCTCCCCATGATCGGAATTGAATCATCTTGGTTCCATAAGCTCCACTCTACCGACTGGTCAAACACTTCCACTCCATTGTCATAGATATGGCTGAAGTATGATGCACTTTGTCCTGTTTTGAGGATGGGATTGCCGATAATGGCTATCGAATAGATATGCGTTCCCGTTTCAACGACTCTCAATTCAATGGTACTTCGTACTGTCGGATGATACGTTAGTTTTGCGGTGATGCTTGCTTGTCCTAAAGCGATGCCCATAATCTGGCCTTGCTGATCTACACTAACCACATTCGGATCGCTTGAAATGAAAGTTATGGCTGGATTAACCATCTCATTCCCGTTATCCGTAGCGGTCACATTCAACGGTATTATTTCGTTGAGCCGTACATAGGTTATCGTTCCGTGATTGATATGTAATGCGTAGGTATGAGCAATCTCATATTTCCATCGGTCTGCGATGTTATTTTCCAAGTCATCATAAGCTGTATTTATGCTATCCAATGTGCAGCTTAACTGGATGATGCCATTCATCGTGCGGTCAATTCCAGTCACTTTAAATGGCTGATGAGTCATATAGAATCGTTGGCTTAATGTAATGCCCTTCGTATCTGCGTTGTCCTGTACTGTAACCAGGATATGTCCCTCTGGCATGGAGATAACTTTACCTGTTTCCGTTGAAAACGTTCTGGCTTCCACCACAGCATCAATCCATTTTATCTGCCCGTTCCAGTTCAAAGCCAGCCGTTGATTACATTTTTTCATTCTGCCTCGACAAGACTGTTCATTTCGATCCACCTGACTGATAACTAAATATCGTTCATAGCGATAATCTACGATATCACCTGTTTGTAAAGGTGTTGCTGCTCGAATAATTTTTTCATCGGTCATCCGAATGGTATCTGTCGCATCTCGAATCAGACCAAGCTGTCTTACACCGTTTATGTGTACAAGCTCGCCTTTCTCTCGCAGGAAGAAATCTATCATCGGCTCTAGGCTCCTTGTCACTCCTCCACCTCCAAACCAAAATCTGGCTTGCAGCGATACAGGTACAACTCCACATAATCACTCCATTCCTTCTTATCCAAAATAATAAAAATATCTTCGCTAATTCGAATATAGCAGTTCGACAGCAATAAAGATTCCAGTGGACAGAAAGCTCGATATGTAGTCTCCAGTGTGTAACCATCTTCAAATGAAAAGCTTTTACGATAAGGTTGTACATCTGCCATCATTGACCGAATAGGTATGAATTCAGCATCTAAAATTTCCAACTTCGTATCGTAGAACATTAATCTGTTCCGACCTTGATTTTAGGCAGAGGAAGAGCCAGTCGAATATTTGTCGGAATCCCTGTTTCATAGGTAGCTGAGCGTTCACCTTCTTGCTTAGTTATAAGTCCAACCGAATCCCTATTTTTATAAAGATACACAGCATAATCGACCATGACTTCATCATATTCCACTGGTAGTGTTAAGACATTACAATAGCCATAAATATTACTCCTCGCTTTATTCAAATAGTGGATTAGGATATCATCCTTGGATATGTCCGTTGGTTCCATGCCTAATAATCGTTTCATCAAATCCATTAGCTCACTCATGTGCTGGCTCCTGTTCCTCCTTTACCTGTGCCTTCTCGTTACGCTTCATGTTCTTGGCAGCTTGAACTTTCGTTACAGGTTCATCTTCTTCAGTCTCATCTGGTTGAGATTCCTCCACTTGCTCATAATGCCCACTGGCCTGTAACCGCAGCATTAACTCCTGATCTGTGACTTCCCATATACATCCTGTTTCCTGATTCAAAAACCACATCTTATTACCCTCCAAAAAAATAAAATAGGGCATCCAAAACGGACACCCCGAACGTGTTTCTTCTATTATAATGTGTTCTCATATCATCTACTTTCAATTAAGACTTATTCGCTGTAAGTACAGTGATGGCTTCCGGCTTGATACATTTGGCTCCGAATACTTGCAACCCTTTCACTGCATCTGAAAATTGTTTCTCTGGTCTGAATGCTTCCACCGAATCCACTTGACCTGCAAAGGAAATGGCACTTTTATGACCTGCAATAATTTTATACTTAGCTCCTGCGGTATTTGGCACATTGTTGGATTTATAAACGGTCATGCCATCAATATCTCCCACATAGCCTGTGCGGATAAGATTCGGGTCTTTGGTGAAACGGGCATCTTTCAGCAGCAAGCCATAGTACCATGCAGGAACCACTACAAAACGTTCCGATTCAGGTACATTATTTTCGTCCAATAGCACACCTAAATCAATCAGTAAATCATAGGCTGTATCTTTTGTAGGAATTATCGGCGTTGCATCGTTACCCATCGTATTTTCAGCTTTGACCTCCGTATAAAATCCAGCCAGATACTGATCCACCACATTAGCAAGCCCATACGAAGCTTCCATGATCCCACCATCCAACAGATTCACATTCGCTTGGGCAGCATCTACATCATCCACTTGAAAGTTGAAATACTTCGCCTGATCAATCACCAATGTTTTTTGTGTAGCATCCAGTTCCTGTGGATTACCGATTCCTGCCACCTTATCATAATTGCCAATGCTTACTGCCCCAATCGAATTGATTTTTACTGTAGAGCCTTGCCCTTGAATCTCACCTTCATAATCGGTGTTGACCACATTTCCGTATACCAGATTCTTTTTCAGACTTTCATTTAAACGTGCGCTCCAAATGGTAGGAATAAAATTTTGTACTGTCATATTCTAGTCACCCTGTCCTTTTCGTTAATTATTATTTGTTTTGTAATGCTTGCTTGACTTGATCCCAATGCTGATTAATCTCGTTTGGGGACATCCCTTTAATCGAATCCAATGTAAATGTGCTACCTGTTGAACTAGCCGGAGGGGTATATCCATCCCCTTTGAGCCGTTGCTCCACTTGCTGTTGGATAGCCAGTTGGAGTGATTGTTCCAACATAGCTAAATTCGCTGTCGTTGTGTCTTCATCTGCACCAACAAAAAAATCCACTAACGGGAGTGGAAGATTCTTCTCGGATGCTATTTTAATTGCTTGGCTGGTTAATCGTTCACGCTGCTTCTCTAGCTTCATATGCTCCACTTCAGCTCGTAGCTTCTCAACTTCAATTTCTTTTTCATCCTTAGCCGGGAATCGCTTCTTGATCTCAGCATCCACTGCACTTTCCAAATGGTTGGCCTTCCATGTTTCCAGCGATTTAGCGGATCGTTTGTCCACCGTGCTATCGAACCAACTTTTTGCTTGCGAATTAGATTGAATAAATTGCTCCATTCCCTCTACGCTATACGGATTCAGACCCTGAAAATATGTTTGCCATTCCTCATTGGTTTGGTTTTCCTCAATTAACTGCTTCACTTGTTCTAAATTCATTTTCGTTAATCTCCTTTATTGCCCATTCGACTCTGTAGAACCGAACACGCTTATGTATGTATTGAGCCGTTTAATGTCATGCTCAGGACAGGATTTGTTACGCTTTAGAAATCACAAAAACGAGGAAAAGGTACAAACATACCCACTCCCCACTTTTGCCTATTTTTCATCCTTTGTTTATATAGCTTTTTGACAGCCTAAAGCGTTACATCAAGCCTGTTGTTTGCCTAAACTTCAGAAACGTATATGTATGCTGAAACTGTATCATATTGAATATCATGCTCAAGACAATCATGTAACGCATTAGAAAATGCAAAAGTGACGAAAAGGTACAAGCATGCCAACTCCTCATTTTTACCTATTTTTAACCCTTTGTTTATAGGGCTTTTTCCACCTCTAAAGCGTTACATCGAGCCGTCTTTTTGTCTGAACTTCCGAACACGTATCCTAATATTTTCTTTTCTCGCTTTACCTCTGCATTTGTCACAATATTTCTGCCGATTCGAATTTGCCGAAAATGTTCCTCCACAACGTGTACAGTTCACCCTCGGCTTCGCTGTCTTAGGCTCAGTCTCTACATTACGTTCAGACTTATATTCTTGATCCAACTTCTCATCCATTGGCAAAACTCCATTTTCAAAATAGATACAACGGGGAAGAACATCGGCTTGAACGAAAAATACACATGGGCCATCCTGTAAACAGCAATAGTTTGGGATACCATGCTTTGCTCCGAGATAACACGCACAGCTATTCTTCACAAGCCGCTTGATTTTATTTTTATTCTGCATCTGATACCTCCTTATCCGTAGCAATTAATCGTTGCTGCTCCGAATGAAATTTATTGAATTCCAGCTTTGGATTCTCAACAAACGGAAGCAACGTGAGCAACGTTTCCTGAGAGACCACTTCTTTCAGTTTCACAATCACATCAGCCATCCCAACCAAGTCTGTCGGTAAGTTGCGAGTAAACTTCACCGCAATATCACGGTAATCATATTGAACTCCTTCTTTAATGTGTAGGTAGGTGAAGAAATTCCGTAAACGCTGCTTGATCGCCTTTTCCATTAACGCTTCACGCATTGCCACTCGATTCTCCAAATTCAATAGCTTATTTCTCAGCGCTAAGGAAGATGTATTGCTGGCCCAATTCTCATTGAAGTTAACCTGATCCATCATATCGAAGATTTTGCGTTCAATATTGTCCAACTCATTTTTCACAAAAGAATCGTTAATCTGCTTTGTGAGCCAGCTTACTTTCCCTCCAGCCGGAACCTGAATAATGCCCATCTTCTTCATATTCAATAAGTCTTCAGCTTCCAGCTTGGCATTCTCAATCACTAGGTAGGCATTACGATGATCTGCAATTTCATTGACCAAATCGGAATTCAATGCGTTATAGGCATCAAATAAAGAAATCACATCATGGAAGCCACTTTTTCTCTCCGTATTGGCTGGACAAGAGATAAGCGGGACTCTTCCAAAGATGTGATTATGTTTGCCGATATATTTTAATTCAGGTGCTTGGTTTGGCCTACTCCGATTGTGTTTGTCATCGTTGCCGATTGTATAGTGTAGAATTTCATGGTCGGTATACACGTCAAGGTACACTTGCTTATCAAATCGTCTCGTGAATTTATGTAGTCCTAATAGTACATTTCTTTCTGCCGTACCGTCCTCCAACACATAGGCATTCAAAGGGGATAGTACCGTGGCTGAAAACTGACCATCCGAGTCGATATAGTTCAATTCAAAACTCTCGCCAAAGATTTCGGATTGTTTTCGAAGCTGCAAATTATGTTCCTTGTCCCAATGGCTCATATGTATATCTATATTATGTATAGCTGTGTCCTGATCCGACTTGGACACATAGTTTACTGGCTTACCGAGCAGATAGCCGACTTCATTATCTACAAACTTACGTGGAAAATTGAAAATAAGCTTTTGGTTGCTTCGGCTATCTTGCATCGCATAGTTCTTGAGAATAGCATGCTGACCATTGTAGTAATCTGAATATTTCTGTTTGGCTATTGCAGCCGATTGGAGTTCGTTTAGACATTCTATAATGATTTGTTCCGTAATTTGCATCTCATCGAATCCTTTCAAAATGGGCTATGTAATTGTTGCTTAAAATCAATAAAAGAACCACCCTTAATAAGGTAGTTCCTTATTGCACTGCCGTTTCCGTTAGCATCATATCTAAAGGGAAGATTCAATTGTATTTTAAATTATTCCCAAGCATTATGGTGTATTAGATTATTCAGATTTCGACGCCTCTCCCAATCTTCTTGTTCTAGGATTGGTTTTGTAGGATAAAAATCCGTATATCCTAATGAAATCAAAGCAACAGGGTCAATATGTGGCGGAATATTTAGTATTTCTCGTACGTCTGTTTTCTTGTAAAAACTAACCCATCCCATAGCTATCCCTTCTGCATAAGACGCCAACCACATATTTTGGATACAACAGGCGACGGATAGAATATCTGTTTCAGGAATAGAATTTCGCCCAAGTACATGTCCGCCACCTCTCGTGGGATCACATGTAATACAGATCGTTATAGGTGCCTCCCTTATCCCCTCTAATTTTAGCGAGAGAAATCTTGTCTTTTTTTCATCTTCATAGTGTATGGACAACGCTTGTATTTCTTTATGACATGCATGCGCCAATCGTTCTTTAACCCCTTGAGAGTCAATGACAATAAAATCCCAAGGTTGCATAAAACCAACGGATGGTGCATGATGACCAGCCATTAATATGTTGTTTAACTTATCTTTGGATATGGGTTTTCCATTAAATGATCGAATATCTCTCCTTTCAAAAATGGCCTTAAATAGTCCTTCTCTTTCAAAATCATTTAACAATTTAATCCCTCCCTTAAAACAAAAATCCCCAGCCTAAATAAGACTGAGAATGCGCCAGTACTCAAATGATTATGACAGGGCTTCAGACTCAAGTTTACATTGAAATAGGTTTTTTATGATATAACTCTAATATTATTTATGCTTGAAATCAATATTATCTCTTGCAGTTCATTATCAATCTGTAGTCTAAACTGCCTGACCCTCAAAACAACAAACTGCGATCATAAAATTTCAGACTCTTGACCGACTGAATCAATTGAACAGCTCCATACAAACTATCTGGCGCATCGTCATATGTACAATTTCGATTATAATCCTTTATCTGGTTATTATATCGAAGGTTATCTGAATTGAACAGAATATGACCTTTCTTGATTTCTGGCTCCAAGCTAATAATTCGTTCATGCTTCTGCCCCTTGGAATGTACACTTTCTACAGGTGTATGTATCTTCGCCTTCCATAGCTCTTCTTCAAACTTTTGCTTCATATAACTCTGTGCCTGATTAACCTCAAAACCAAGCTTATCTACGGGATAAAGCTTTAATTTTTCAATAGCCACTTGAAACAAATCATCCGGCAACAGTTTATAGATTTCGCCGTCGATGACATACATTTGCTTCGTCTTCCTGTGCTGCCCAATAATGGAGACAGCAGAATAGTCATTTTTCTTCCCGGCTTTAATGGCTGGATCAATGTACATCGCCATTTCCATTTCATCAAACTCAGGTAGCCTGTCCCAATACATGAGATTCTGAAATATGTAATCGTCGGTTGAACGCGGATCATTTTGTAATTCTTTATAGAAGCTTTTTTCTCCCATCGCTTGCTTCTTGCACATCAAATAATAATAGTCCAAATACTCGCTCCACAGGATTTTCGTACCCTCTAGCATTTCTTTTTCGTGAGCCATAAAAAAAGACAAGGCCGTATTCATCCTATCCTCGTCTTGGAGATTATTATATTGTCGCTCCCACTCTGACCATAGATCATCACGCTCTGAAAATTGAAGCACAGCTGCTTTACGGACACTTCTTACTCCTGGTACTTTACCTTTGAGCAGATCAGCCATGATGTCTTCTTCATTCAAGATGGTTCCACAGATCAGAATATTCGTATCTCTTGTTCCGATAGGAAGAATCACGTCCGTAAATGTATTTTTAATCTGTTCTCGTTTGGCCTCAGATCGAGCCGTATCCTCCTTGAGCAAATCATCCATCAATACCAGCGTAGGACGATGATGCTTATAGTGAATACCTCGAAGTGAGCCATCTATGCCACGAATCATGATACACGAATCTAGTCCACCTTTACTCTTGAGCCAAATCTCATTGTTGTTCCAGCGGCTCCCTTTACGAATACCAAAATCCTCAATCAGCATCTGATTCGTTTCTAGCTCATCTTTGATCATATCGAGGAACGGCAATGCAATCTGTTCTGTGGCTGATATGATCAGTGTAAACTGTGATTTATCATAAAGCGTGGCATACAGCGGAAATAAAAAAGAACTGATCGTTGACTTTCCATGCTCCCTTGGGAGTCCGAAAGCTGTAATCAGTCCTGTATTCGCAAGCATATGTCTTAATTCCGAAAATAACTCTTTGTGAAACCGTCCAAACGCTCGATCAAAATATTTAGGGAAATAGGCTAAAGCGAAAAACTCAATGTCCATCTCACCGATAAGCTTTCTTAATTCAGAGAAAGAGAACGTTTCGATCAGTTGTTTCATTTTGGGCGGCTTGAAATGCTTCTCCATATACTGCTTAAGCAGTTCAGCCTGTCGCTACTCTTCTTGCTTTATCGTTTCAATGGGTATATAACTCCTTTCTCATATGTAGCGTAAAATCATCACAAAAATTTCTGCACCCTTTGCTGGCGGCTCCGTTTCTCTACATAGAAGACCCCCTCCATCTACAACAAAAAGAGTGGCTTCTCACCACTCGATATTTGCCAAGGCTAGTTCCATATCCTGCTGTGTCGTCAGCGTATAGATATTGGTTGTCGCTACGTGATCATGTCCAAGGATTTGCTGGATGGTCGTCAAAGGAGTCGTCTTCACCAGCTTATAGCCAAGCGTATGTCTGAGCATATGTGGCGTCACCTTTACATTGACCCGATTCCCGTATTTGTTCAAGATCAAGTTGACTGCATTCCGCTCCAAGGCTCCGCGCTGCCCCATACATAGATATTCTGATTCCACTTGTGGCCTGACTTCGAGATATCGGGTGATGGCTTTTCGTACATCCTTATTCATCGGTATGGTTCGATAGGCATTTCCTTTGCCAAGTATCCTCAATAAACCTTTACGTTCACTAATCTCAATATCCTTCAACTGGATGCCAACCAATTCGCTTACCCGTATCCCTGTTCCTATCAGTAATTCGATCATACAAATGTGCAGCCGATTTCCCATACGGTGAATTTCATTCCGCAGCTTCCACAAATCCTTTTCCTCAAGACCCTTATACTGCCGAACAACCTTGTTCCTAACCGCTTCGATATGTATTTCTTCCTTAATATACCCTTGTTGATGAATCCATTGTGCAAATACGTTGATACTGGCGATCTTACGGTTGATGGTCAGTATTGCTTGGTTGGTGCTTTGCAGATATTTCTTGTATTCTACCCCATCCAATTCAATCCACTGATCCAATCCATATTCCGTCTTGCCTCGATACCACGCTATGAACTGTAATACGTCCCGAATATAGCAGGAAACCGTGTTCTCGCTCCGATCCTTGCTCCGTAAATGCGCTTCAAATCCTTGAATATACTCCATATTCGCCCCACCTTTCGCTTATGTGTCACATCATACCGTTGATGTGGGGCAAAGTCCACCGTTTGCATAACCTATCTTATGCACTGATTCTGGCTACTTTTGGGGCTAATTCAGGGCTGAAACTGGCGTTTATCTATACAAATACTGACGGCATAACGTTATGACTGTGAATCATCCGGCTCTATATATCCTTCCTCAATCTCTACCGATTCCTCAATAGCTTCATATTCTGCTTCCAATACATCCGCTTCGATCATATCCAGAAATAGCTGCTTCCGTTCCTGTTCCAGTGCCTTCGAATTGACCACTAGCTCACGTCGATCATTCCACTCGTTAGGTGCGCGGTTCTTCAAATAGAAGATCATAGCTGTTGGATTCGGGGGCTGATACCGTTTCACTTTTTCGATACGCGTCTTCTTTTTTCCATTTTTGTCCTCTTCAACTACTGTACGAATTTCCTCATATTCATATCCAGTTGCAGCTTTCAAAAGTGAATTTTCCACGTGTGAAATAGGGACAGATCTGCTCCATTTGACTAGTTCAGCCAGCATCGGATGCTTATCTATATATTCGTACCAAGTCGTTTTACCAATGTCGAGTTTCCTGATAATATCCTCCGCGTTCATTCCTTCTTCGAACCACTGCTGAATTTCCGCTAGTCTAGGATATACATGGGTTTCCCACTTGGTTGGACGTTCTAATGCTTCAGCAAATTTGGGATGTTTTCTACGGTAGTCACCTAATGTCCAAATATGAATATTTAGTCGTTTCGCAATCTCCTCATCTGTTGCTCCTTCACGTACCCAAACGGGAATATCCCTGAGTCTTGGCACAACAAATTGATCATATTTGGTTAGTATCTTTGGTTTGTTCCTTTTTGGCTTGTCATTGTTTTTGCTCATTAACTCACCTCCATCACGAAAAAAGGGAACAGCCAACTATCGCCATTCCCCATATGTATCAACTTACCCTTCCAATTCAGCCTCGTAAAACAATTCGATATCCTCAATCACCTTCTGAATCAACTCATTGTCCTTCATAGCTTCCTCAGCCCCCAGTACATTTACCTTTTCGGCTTGCATGCCTTTTAGGAATCGAATCACCATATTCACTTTTGCCTTGCCCAATCAAATCACCCTTTTCGGTTTAGTCAGCACATGATACCTCTGACCTTGCCGACTCAGCAACGATTTCTTGATAGCTATACTGCTTACCATTTCGAATCAAATATGCACCAATATCGCTGCCAACGTGGGCAATATACCGCTTCACGATCACATCCACATATTTGGGATCAAGCTCACTGGTATAGCAAATCCGTTCCGTTTCCTCACAAGCAATCAACGTTGAACCCGAACCACCAAATGGATCAAATACGATATCACCAAGTATGCTTGAGTTTTTAATCGGGTAGCTAATCAGTGGAATTGGCTTCATCGTGGGATGAAACTCATTCCGGAAGGGACGATCAAATTGCCACAAGGTTGTTTGCTTCCGATCACTATTCCAATAGTGTCCACCTGTCGGCTTCCAACCATATAATACGGGTTCGTGCATCCAGTGATAATCTTGTCTACCCATTACCATTGCTTGCTTAGCCCATATACAACATTGGGATAGTTTGAATCCAGCTTCAATAAAAGCCTTCCTAAAATTCAATCCTTCACTATCCGCATGGAACACATAAATACTTGCTCCGTCATCAGCTACTTCAAACATTTGAGTATAAGCAGCCAATAGAAAATTATAAAACTGGTGATTATCCATCTTATCGTTTTCAATTTTCAGCGCATCCTTGGTCTTACCTGTATAGTCCACATTGTAGGGTGGATCAGTCACAATGAGTTGTGCCTTCTTACCATCCATCAATGTTGTAATATTCTGCAAATTAGTCGAGTCACCACATATGAGCCTATGCTTCCCAAGTAGCCAGATGTCACCTTTGCGAGTGATCGGATGTTCAGGCAATGCTTCTTCTACATTAAAATCATCCTCATCATCCACATTTTCTTCATGTAATGTATCCAGCAACTTCTCCGCTTCAGACCAATCAAAGCCAGTTAGCTCAATATTATATTCCGCTTCTTTCAACTCATCTAATAATGCAGCCAATGCTTCAAAGTCCCATTCCCCTGTAATTTTGTTAAGCGCTATGTTCAGGGCTTTCTCTTTCGACTTATTCACATCGACCATGACACAATCGACTTCATCGTAACCAAGTGCCTTCAACACTTTAGCACGTTGGTGGCCTCCCACGATGGTATAATCGCTGTTACAAATAATTGGTTCACAATAACCGAATTCCATTACACTATTCCTGATCTTTTCAAACTCTGGATCACCCGCTTTTAAATCCTTCCTTGGATTATATTCTGCATGCACCAGTTGACCTATCTTCAATTTCATCCATTTCATTTATTAAACTCTCTCCTTTATGTCTACAGCTTTCTCATTGTTTCTGGCGTTTTTTATGTACGGAATTAACGTTTCTACGTTTACGAATTTGATTTCCAATCCGGCTCATTCTCCTCTCACTCAGAATTACAGTGAAGAATATGCTAAGCCAAATACAGATTTCTATAGCTAATGCTTGTAACATTAATAGCATTCATATTTCTCCTCTCCAAATAAAAAAGGAACCTTAGCTCATAGCCAGAGTTCCCGTGTATGATATGTACTTTTAAATTTGCTCATTGTGTCACGTGACACACTTCAAACTTTGTAGGTTCAAGTCCTCAATTCGTGTAGTTTAAAAATTTTGAGAATATCAGCGGACATTCAGCAAGATTAATTTCAACCTGTAAATCAAAAATTTTAAAATAAGCAGCCTGACTACAAATGAATAGATGTCTTGAATATGAGGTAAACGTCATTTCTCCAGTTCATTCTTTCTAGGTTTAGGCTATATCAATGGACTGACCCCAGTTTCCCCTATATATAGAAAAGTAGGGTCACGTCAATCTATCACGTTCAAAAAAATAAAATGAAGACAGCCAACGATTGTTGGATGGCTACGGAAAGAAATAATTTGTTTACAAATTTTTGTTGACGGTTTCTTTTGATCTTAACGTTTGTACCAAATAAGGGGAAACTCTCTCACCATCTCGATAAAAACCACTTCGCTACGCTTCGTAATCGGTATTCATCGACCTGCCGCCGTTTCCCCTCTTGCCTTCGGCAATTCACCCTTTTGCGGCTCATTTTGGACACTTTATTTGCAAATTTATTATAAGAGGAAGAAATCTTCCCTTAATATTAGGGAGAAAATCTTCCTTTGGAACTGCTACAATAGTTTACGATAATGCTCGCTAACCACCTGATCGGTGAATGCATCTTGATCCACTAGCATAAACAACCAATATTGTCGTCCAACTTTTGAGGTTCTTTCGAATAGCAATATATTATGATTCTTTAACTCACTCAAAATGAATTGCTTTCTATCTCCCTTCCAATTATCTCTAAACCACTGATATAGTGCTTTTCCACCTATTTCCTTAGCGGTAAGCTTGATATTCTTTTTGCCCACCATGAGCTTAACCATTTCGATCATTTTCTTGGAACAAGCTTTCTTAAATCGAAGTTCATTATGTAGTTGATGCATATGGACTCGTTCATCCGGCAATCTAAATTCTTTTTGCATCAGCGTTAACCATTCTGTCCGTTTCGAGTACATCACAATATCCACTTCTTCGGTTAAATTTACATTGCGTAGGGATGTTCTATGAATAATTTGCGAAAGATTAGCCAGCACATCTTCTATATATAGTTTTTGTATTCTCTCATCTGTAAACCAGTTCCCTTTATTTCGATTCTCATTTAAGGATATATCCATATCTACACCATACATGGCTACCGCAATTTCCCGATAATGCCTAGGTGGGCGAATGGGAACACCAAACAAAGCCATCGCCTTAAAGCTAGAAAAATCATTATTACCTACCACATTGAAAAGATGTTTCCTCATATCATCATCTGACTTCTGCTTGATGGTGAAAAATTGCTTGAGCTGCTCGTCCGTAATTACACCCTCAGCGTGATAAAATGCGATATCATCCTGTTTAGGTAATGCAATCATTTTGAAACTCGGACGTTTTTCTTGTAGTTTACTTTGTATCTCCAAGAAATCTCCTGCTATTGCTTCCTTGACTTCTTTTAGTTCACGGTAAGATAATGTTGTGGACGTATTTATATTTTTCCATCGAATATTCAACCGCTCAGCATATCGATGAACATTTGTCATGGGGATCAGTTCAAATCCAGAACGTTCATATATACTTTGGCTGATATGTGCTGTCCCGTCCAAAACCAACATATGGGTATGTAACCGACTATAGTCTAGCCACTCTGAGCAAATAATAGCTTGCTTATTCGTTCGTTCTATACATCCGATATGATCCTTTGCATACATCTTCATAAACCATGTATATCTTCTCATATCCTCAAGTTCACCTTTAGCATCAGCCAATTTAGCCAGGATGGTATTGAAGAACCGTTCTCTTTCTGAACCCTCTATAAATCGATTCAATCGTAATGTTGAATGGGAAGTTACATTGTCCTTTAATTCCAAGTTGATCAACTCACTCAGGATATCTCTAGCTTCCTTAAATTCACGATTACTTAAATGAATACGATCTGCCAAATGCTCAAACCAGTCAAATGAATTGTCTTTACTGCCAATATCCCAGACACAACTGTCATAGTAAATAGGCATCTCGTCTATGATCATCAATCGTTTCCACTTATGTACTTCTTTAAGCTGAGCATCATCTTTCGTATTCTTAGCTCGCTGCGGGTAATATAATAAATAGTTATACATGTTCTCATCATCTAACATCAAATCTCGAAGTCTTTGCTGAGGAATGCATAAAATTTGATACTTTCTCATGGTATCTATCACTTTATGAATCTCATCAGAATTGACATATGCAATGGCATCTGGTATTTCATGTTGCTTGGCAAATTCAGACACATCCTTATATACATTATTCTTCATCGTGTCGTTATTATTAAACACAAGCAATAGCGGATACTTTTCATGTTGATTTGAAGCATTTTTCTGTAATAGACTCTTGCATAGAACATTTAATGCTGTACTTTTCCCTGTGCCGGGAGCAGAATTAACTACCCATGACAAATAGGATTCTTCATTTTCAGATTCATCCATATTCATTTGAAATCCCTTATGTACAAAACTTGTTAATGCATGATATGTTTCTATAAACGCCTCTTCGTGGAGACTGTTCATATGCGAACGAGAAATATAAGCTTCCAGATCGTTCCATTGATTCACTGCCAAATCAGATTCACTCCTTATATTTTCGGGTTCTTAATTCCCTCTAAAGCCTGTTGAAATTCTTCATTAATAGCATACAGCCAAAACTTTTGATGCTTATCAATCGTCAAAGCACGAGTAATGTACCGAATATTCCTATCCTGTAGTTTCCGCATCATCTGACCATCGTAACAATAAAAATAGCTCACTCAGATTCACTCCTTCATTGTGGAATTGCACCCATATAGCAGGTGTCACCCAAGCGCCCGTGTTAACAGGCGCTATATATCATGACAGAATAATGTGTCACGTGACACCATTTACTCCATGGCCAGCAAGTCATCCAGTATGTCATCCGTTGAAACATGATTCTCTTTGGCTATATGATCTAATTGTTGCTTATAAAATTTGATTTCTTCCGTTAACATTTCCAATGATTTGTCCTCTAAAGAATCGCTATACTTTTTGCATTTTTTCAATTCATCTTGAAAGCTATGTAAATTCCATTTCTCTTCGATGTTGATCTCAGAGTAAAAAAGTTCATTTCGCATCTCATCCCAAAATTTTTCAACCATCCACGGTCTGAATTCGGAATCAAAATGATCTTTATTTTTTTCCAAATCATAAACAACTGCAAAATCAATATCTTCTTCTGTAATGTTGGAGATATGAAGATGATTGACAATACAATCCATTTGAGCGGTTAAAGCGAATCCTCGATTTTTAGAAACAACCACAGAGCCAAGTCCCTTATAATTCAAAATAGGCGAGATAATTAAACCGTAATGCCAATCATCCACCCAGCTCTTGACTTCATTTACGGTTAGCTTTTCTTTTTTTATGTCATGTTTCTCCCAAAACGAACTATGAAATTTCCATTGATAGTTTTCAAAATGACTTTCTTCTCTCTGTGAACCGTCTTCATGAATGAATTTTAATGTCGGTTTATTATTTAGCAATCTATTCAAAAACGATTCCATTTTCAACAGTTGCTTGGCATGACCATCTGAAATATATCCTTCTGCAATCCAGTCATGAATAAAAGGTAATAGTTTCAATAATCTTAAACGGCTTGTAACGAAGGCTCTGTTTTTACTCACTTTTTTTGCAATTTGGTCGTGCGTGTATCCTCTTTGTACATACTCATAAAATGCATGAGCTTCTTCAATAGGAGTCATTTGCTCCCGTTGAATATTTTCAATGACAGATAAATGAAAAGCTTCTTCATCGCTCAATTTCTTTACTTTCACTGCAATCGTATCCAGACCAGCCATTTGGCTTGCTCGAAATCTGCGCTCCCCTTGAACAATTTCATATTGATTTCCCTGTGGTCTGACCAATATAGCTTCCTGTAATCCATCGCTTACAATGGATGCTGCAAGTTCCTGCAAAGACTCTTCATCAAAATGCTTGCGTGGCTGATTCGAGTTGGTAACAATCTGGCTTAATTTTAATGTGGTGTTCAATTGATAATATCTCCCTTATGTTTGGATTCGTATATAACGTTCTGGTTGTCACCCAAGCGCCCGTGTTAACAGGCGCCTATCATGACAGACAAATGATTCACGTTAGTCGATATGGACTATCGCCTTAAAGCTCGATTTCGTGACTTTCTCGATAGATAAAAATTCAATTTCTGTACCATCAAAATCCAGTAAGGATAACCCCTCATCTCGGTGAATGACCTGATCTCTTGGAATTATACATTTTAATTCCCCCTGCTCATCTACAATATGAACATAGTTATGCTCGACCACCTGAATCTGTAGTTTCTTGCCCAAAACCTGGTCAGCTATCAACTGCGATTCTTCCTGAGACTTTTTCAATGTGCTGAAGCCGAGCGAATAATTCCTCAATGTTCGTCTTGTACTTTCCCCATCCAGCATAGAAGGCGTATTACTAGTTTGTACTACGGTTTCCCGTTCAGCTTCATACCATATGAAGAACTGTCCCATGATCTCAAATAACGAATAAACACCGTCCGGCACATGGAATGGAAACTCCAGATCATCTACTGTAGCGATGCCAACTTGAACGGTAAGCTCCTTACCTTCTACATTACAATTCGTGAGCCTGTTCACCTTTCGTACTTCCCTCTTCAAAACATTTTCATGCTGCTTTAGATTTTCCAGTAGCCCATCTACAAACAGCCATGCAAAGGAGTACGTTCTGTAGTTTTGATATGCGATCTCGACAGCAACACTAGCAAGTATCGAAGGATAAGGACAGATCTCTTCACACCGAGTTTTGTATTCCTCTCGTAACCTAGCGTATTCCGCACTGATCGCTTTTCGGGTATCATTATCTCGTTGCCATTTTTTCAGCTCATTAAATTGCATACGTCGATGATTAATTGTTTTTTTCTGCTCGTTGTATTCTGTATACAGCGGTTCAATACGGGTTAGATAATCCAGAAACTTGCGCTGACTAACCTTGCTCATATCCTGTAACAATTGTCTCGTGCTTTCGATGCCCAAAATAGACTGATCCAGTTTCCCATCTTTCATCTGGAACTTGTCATCTATGTACTTTTCTGCCTTGACACAAAATTGGTTAAACGGTGATTTCGTCGAGTACTGATAATCCTCGGCTTTGCCACCATTCACAAAACGAAAGAAATATGGCATCTGGATAGCCAGACGATCCAGCACATATGGAATCTCTACTTCCAGTCCATTTTTGGTCGCATCAATGATTTGACCTTGGAGAAATTTTAAGACTGAGTTTTCCAAAACGCGTCCTTGAAGGCTACCTTCCTCCAAAGCCAAATTCTGAAAATACGTATTCACATTCGTACATCTACCCGTCAGGTTATGCAGGCTTTTCAGTTCCATCTTGACGATGCTATCCATATTATTCGATACAGGAGCAGCTACTTTTTTATCATCCTCATTGATAATCGTAGGAGCATCGATCACTGCTGAGAGTATAGTTGGATCGTTGGTACAGAGAGCCGTATCCCCGTCCACGTCACCGAGTCCAAGTCTTGCGAGTGTTAAATCACAACAGTTCAGCACAATCACGTTGTCCAAATGACGCATATATCGGTTATGTACTTGTACAAAATCTAGCTTACCGACTTCATTAAATATCGTTAACGGTGAACGGAATAGCGCATGCATTCCACGTTTCCGATTCATAAAAGCCTGGTTCTTCTTCAGTACGCCTATAACTGGTTTTCCGCTGGCATGCTCCATAAACGCAATCGGATCATTGGTTAGATAAAAGTAGTTGCCACAAATCGGGATGCGACCTTTCAACATATCCTGTACTTTCAGCATGGCTTGCTTCACGATAAATTTGCGGACATTACCGTCATACAGCATTAGTTCATTCAAATCTATAGCTTGGATAATTTCATTGATAAACTCTTTCTTCTGGCCCCGTTCTATTTCATCTTCCTGTTCGTCGGGTTCTTCATCTACATCTTTCGGTTCATCGTCTTCTTGGACTAGCATATGTAGGAACGCTTTCGTGTACGCAATATCTCGAAGCCAATTTCCATGGACTTCATTTTTTTGTCCATGTAGTACACGTTTGATGACATCCATTAGAGGCGTAGCTAATTGATATAAGTCGTTCAGTGTAAGATTCAACGCATGAATATATTGATATGTCAGTGGTGTGTAGGCGTTCATCTGGTATGCTGGCTTCGCATAATTGGCGATCCAGAAATTGTTATGATTATGTACTTTCAGTAATGCTTCGTATTCCGTTATATTTTCAAACAAACACTTAGGCTTTACTTCTTTTTCATTGTATTGATGCCATGCTTTGAAGCAGGATTTGGTAAGAATGATATCAATAGGGCGACCCTGTTTGTCGATGATGGGCTGTGATTCACCGAAAACATCTTTTATTTCTGTCACGTTATGTTCCTTGAACCATTTCATCAAATCGAATCGGATAAAGTTACCTTTGATATATGGTAGTCTTCCCTGAACTGCATTAGGTGAATAGGATAGGTTAAGATGCTGTCCAATACGCTCGGCAAACTGGAAGCTCATTAAACCTTGACCATCAAAAAACTGAACATTCTTATTTTCATACTGTGGATACTCTACTCGCTTGAATCCGATGGACTCTTCATTGATTGCTATGATTGGGATTTCTTCCGTTTGCTCGATGGAATAACAAGGGTATAGTTCGTCATCATACATAACTGAACGAGCAGGAAAAGAAATTGCTTCTAGCTTCACACGACGATTCTTTTTATCCCACCCATTAAATGTTTTATACTCTGATTGATCAGGAACAGACTTTGTACGGCCATTCCACGAGATCGTTTTATTCGGTATACGTTCTAACTTATGTAATTTTCCCTTGGATGGCTTCAATTCTTTCTTCGCTTCGAAATATTCACGTTGCTGCGTCTTTTCCTCGAATATCAACTTCTGCTGCTCCGAATCCTCAACACACTTTTCCACTTTCCATACATCTTCGATGATCGTATCCTTTTCATAAT
Organism: Paenibacillus sp. RC73; assembly: GCF_044908085.1. Lineage (NCBI taxonomy): Bacteria > Bacillati > Bacillota > Bacilli > Caryophanales > Paenibacillaceae > Paenibacillus > Paenibacillus sp. RC73. Next base: position 66,019 of record NZ_JBIYCV010000016.1, on the reverse strand, counting down.
CTGGTATGACGACAATACGAGGGATATACGGAACTGGTTGTGCCGCTGAACGACTCACACCAAGTGCTGCTTCCCACTTATGGGTATTAGTGAGTGGTGGCATTTTACCGAGTGTAATGCGTCGATACAGATCAGCAACATATTTTTCTTGGATAAATTCTGTCCTCTGTGTACGTCCCATGGCAGGTGACTTAATCGAACGGACATATTTCCTTCCATTATAGTAGATACCCTCTCGTAATATCCGTTCAAACAAGGCAAGTTGTGATGGATCATCTTCGTCAATTTGGTCTGCTTTGAGCATGAAGATTACGTCGGTAACATCGGTGGAAAGATCACGTTCTGCTACAACTCTCTTGAGTTGATCAAGGTAGATGCTGTTCGATACAGTGATGGTACGAGTGCTGGATTGTGGCGCACAAATTTGATCGTCTACATGAGTGATCTCGTTAAAATGGAACAGTTTAATTTGGTATTGATTGCGTGTTGGATTAGTGGACAAGTTTTAGCCTCCTGTTTAGTGGTTTGGGTGAATTTTATAATTGTGAACGTTCCGTTCCATCCTAATAGGTCTTGTCTCTGTGCAATGGATAGGAATAAATGTTCGTATTAATTATATCGAATGTACGTTCGTATTGCAAGAGTTAGATTTGAATAATTGTTTATTTAAGATGAAAGTTGCATGAGTAATCGTAAAGTGATAAAGTTTTTACATTACGCTTCTGAAACCAATCTGGCATTATATGCTTTTCATCCGATAAAAACGTGAAGAGCACGAAGAAAAGGCCCAGCAAATGTTGCTGAGCATCTTCAGTTATATAATATAAATATTCCCATTTAAAATACTGATTTAGGTAATAATTACGATGACATTTCTGTCAATTCATTCATTTACATATGTAGCTCATAGGAGGTGAAGCCCCTGACTCCATCACTGCCAATGGAGAGATGGAGTTTCGTACGTTAAGAATCTCTGAAGAAAATTAGGTTTATACTTTTACATTGGAACACTCATTTATCACGAAATAATGCAATAGTTTACTCATTACTTGAAAGTTTATTATTATTTTTGAACATTTCTTTTAACTAAATCACGAAGCCTTTCCTTAACCTTATCTTTTTCAGATGAACTCTGAACTTCTATTTCTGTGTCTGCTAACTCAGGAGTTTCATCTTCCATAAAGCTCTCTCCTATTTCTTTTAAAAATCTTTCCAATAAAGCTTTTTTATCTTTCTCTTCTCTTTCAGATTTTGCACGTTTAATTGAATTTAAAATAAACAACAGCGATTCAAGAAAAATTACCGCTACTATAGTTAAAAATATCATGTTTCTATACGAATAATTTGTTTCTTTATTAATTTCTTTACTTGAGATATCATCCGTATATGAAGCAGAAAAATTTTTGCTATCATCCCTAAACCAGACTTTTAAATCGATTGTTGCATTCTGAGACAATCTTTCCATATTTAGGATGATTGACGAACTATTTTTAATACTGTTGTTAGTAATCATTTCAGTACTTTCAACTTTATAATCATAAATAGCCCCATCTAAATTAATTTGAATCCGAAGTTTTTTTGAAGGACTCCCTAAATTTTTTATTGTAATTATCCTTAATGAGTCGGCAATCGGTTTATTCAACTTATTCGTCAAATATTTATTCGTTACACTTAAAAGATCATCCGGTATGAACTGATTAGTTTTACTTGTTTGAAATATAATATCAGTTTCATTTTTAAATATCCTATCGTAGATATTATTACCAAATAAAAGCACAAAAAATGAGATAATCGCGCTTATAATAGGTATTATAATAGCTAGTTTACCTTTGTCTTTCAAATAAGCCTCCTCCTTGCCAAGGAGATATATCAAATATAATGTACTCTTTTGGTATATTATTAGCATCAGAGGAGAATCCTATATACTGAATTTCTTCTGCAATTGAAACATTATATATTTTCTCATTTATTTCTTTTATTGAGTTAGAGTCATTAATAGAAAACATATCGTCTGTGACTAACAAACCTAAACCATTAGATATATCTTTCATATCACGACAAAATGTTAATCGTAGGACAAACATCACTAAATTTTTTTCACCAAAGGACATAGTATTGAAATTTTTTTGCCTCATTATTTCTCTTAAGGGGAGATTCAGCAAATGATCATTTAGAAAATTCATATGTTTAATTGTTTGATAAAAAAATGGTTCTAGGACTGATAATTTTTCTTCAATAAATTCTTCGCTCATAATCTTTTCTTTTTTATATACATTCTGTGCATGCTGTAAAAGTTCATAGTTCTTAAGGAGTTGCTCCCTAATTTTAAAAAATTCCGAATTTAATAATTTATTAATTGGTTCAATGGATTCGACTTTTATGAGACCTTCAAGAGAACGTTCTACTTCTTTCTTATATTGCTCCACTAGTTTTATACTCTGATTTTCTAAACTAATTTGACTTTCAAAATTTTTAATATCATTCTTTATAGCATTAAGATAATCTGGATTATATCCTAAAATTTTATTATAAATTTCATGTCTTTCGGTGTTATTTTTTTTGAATTCAAAGTCTGAGTAAAAAGAAAAACCTAGTATCTCAAGAGCAGATCTATCATTGTAATCAGGCAAGGATTTTATACCTAACAATTCCGAGTATAATTCATTCAACTCTAATGAATTAGCTCTAACTTCTTTCGCTATATCACCTTCAAAAACAATTATACTAGAATCTAATTTCCTGGTTATTTTTACGATTTTATTATTAAATTCGCATATTAGGTAAGGATCATAAATTGAATTTAAGTATGTTAATCTATTTGAATTTATTCGTAAGCCTAATATATACTGAATCAAATGAAATAATGTTGTTTTACCTGACCCATTATTTCCTACAACAAAATTTAGTTTTTCATTAAATTCAATTGATATTTTTTTGTTGATTCTTAATTTTTTTAAAATTATTTTGCTCAAAGTATCACCTCAGTAATTCAATTTACTCTTTTAAATCGTTATCCTTTTACTTATCATATAATTATTTATCTTGAAATATTTATAAAAGCCTAACTCTAAATTGAAACAAATTCCACATCAATTATCTAAAAGGATAAAATTGGTTTAAGTATTGTGCTTTTTTTTGCAAATACTCCTCTGCCCATTCTATTCCCTCTTTCAAGGTACTTTTAATTGTATCATTGTTGTACTGCAGCACACTTACATGACTAAAACTGAAATCATAATCAGCTTGCATCCATGTATCACCTTTCCCTTCTTCTGACATCCAGATCGTAACAAAACGATTTATTGCACAAATATGTGCTTCGTCTATTTGTCCTGCTGGTTCTGACTTCTCTATAAGAATAAATCTCGCAATCGCTGCATAAGCTAACATCTTTTCTTCATTAAATAGAATATCTACTTCTTCTTGTCCCTTAATTAAAATTGGACTATAGCCGAAATCCTTTAAATAATTACAAAACATTTCTAATTTTGTCCATGATTCCTCAGTATTATCTTTTCCAAGAACAAGAACCATCTTGGACTTAGCCTGTTTAATCCATTCACTAAAGTCTGAATAGCCATGATTTTTTTCATCATTAACAAATAAAGAACGTGTCAAGCCTTCAAGTTGCTGTTTAGGAACTGGAACTTTTATTACAATGTCATTGAAATCTTCCCAAATACGTTCACGAAGATACTTTTCCGATTGAAGCAAAATAAAAAACCTGTCAAATAAAGATCTTTGGGATATTATTTCTACGATAGCTTCACATAATTGCGGTTTATTCATAGTACGACTGACATAGTCATCTTTATCTATACCTAATAATCTTCCTAGTGCAAAGATTTCGTCATAGTTATATGATTTTTTAATATAATCAATTAGTCTCTGTTGATTACCTGGGTTTCCATCAAAATGTGAATTCAAACAACTTCCCTCCATCCCCATCGTTACTAAGTGTAAGTCTTGTATACATTGTATCGTCTTCAAGAAATTTAGGAACTGAAATTGTTGTTATGATATATTGAAAATCAATTTCCCCAATATCTTCAAATCTTTGTTCTTCGAGTTCATCTTTAACAAAACTAAAAATACGTCCATAAACTATAGGATCAATTTCTCTAGCATTAGGAGAATCATGTATCAATAACTTTGGATGATTGGTGTCAGAATTTAAAGCTAGTTTAAGTAATGCTAGGTCAAAAGCTACCACCCTAAGTGTTTTTGCTGCTGCTCCATCATCTGATTCCAAGGTATCGATTATAAATCTTATATCGGCTATGAATTTACCAGAGTTTTCACTAATATCTAGTACTCCTGAGCGAGTGTTATCATATAAATACATTACAACTTCATCATATAGTATTTTTAAGTTATCTTGCTGTTCTTTTATACTTTCATTTATCTCTTTAAGATCATTTTCGATTCCTGTTAACTTCGTTTTCTCATCCGTATGAATTTTTTTATAGCGTGCCTGATCCTGTAAATATCTCAATGATTGAGTCCATAAATTTAAGTTTTCTTGTGATTCACTTAGCTTTTTCTCCTCCACATCAATATTTTCCAAAAGTTTCTCTGTATCTTTCATAATATCTTCGTTGACAACATCTATTTGAGAATTCAAATTATCTATTTCTATTCCAATTTCAAATAATCTTCTCTTTAAAGTGTCAATAGCTTGAATTAAATCTTTCTTTTCATTGTGTAATATAGTCTGAATAGTATGAATAGCCTTATCGTCAGATTGCTTGTCATGATCCTTTCTTGGGCATACGAAATCCGGGTCATCAGTAATGGGAACAAAACAAACTGGACATTGTTCATATTTAATTGAACCAAAAACATTTCTAGCATCTTGTGCAACGTTCAAAGTCTCAGATTCAGTTGTTATTTCGTTAAACGTAGCTTGATAGCTATTTAATCTCGAAGATAACATTTGCATTTCCTTTTGGAGAAAAGCTTTTTTGTTCAGTAAATTATTTTTTATTTCAAGACGCTGATCACTTGTAATTTGCAATTCAATTAGTTGTTTTTTCAAATTCATTATTTCTTGAGAATATTCTTTAACCTCCTTCTCTGTGTCTCTTATCAGTTTTTTGATTTGCACTTCTGTTTTCGTTACTTTTTCTTTTACATATTTCTTAATAACATCTAATGATCTTTTAGCATTCTTCACTAATTTAGCAGAATCGCTTTTTTCTTTTTCTTTAATGAGTTTCTCAGGAGTGATCAAGCCTGCCAAAAATTCGATTCTTTTGCGCTTTACTTCTGAACTTTCGTTATACTCCATTGCACTATCAATAGAGTCAAATCCACCTACTTGCTCCCTTATGAGTAGATGCATTACATCTCTTAATGAAACATAACGCTTTTGGTTGATAATATTTGATCCCCCATATAAGGAATTTTCCAAAAAGTCCTTATACCCGGATAGAGATAAAGTCTTACTAATTGGACTTTTCCCATTTAATATTAAATCGATAACGTACCCTTCATAGAGAGAACAATTTTCACCATCTATTAATTTCCTTTGAACGGTATATTCTTGATCTCCAACTTTATACTCCATTAATAACTCGTGTCGATTTAGCTTGTTACGTCCTGTTTCCTTATTACTATTTAAAAAATTATCTTTGCCTAGTCCATAATCAATGAGATGTATAAAGGTACTTTTTCCTACACTATTTCTAGATCCGATTTGATTGTTATCCAATGCCTCTTTATCAACCAGTACCGCCCGAACAACATTTAATCCCGGTCTTAAAATTACGTCCGCTTTTCCTATAGGTGGGTTTACTGTTACTCGGTGGATATATAGTGAGTTTGCCATTGGTTTTCTCCTACTATTTTATTAATTTTATTCAATAAATTTTCATACTGTATTCTTCTCACTAACTTACATGAGAAATTCGCCTTATGAAATAATCTATGATATTTTTCATTCAATAATACAGAAAATTTCTTCTTTTGCAGGATGACCGTATCCCCCTCAAGAACAGCTATATTCTTCGAAATAATTTCTCGTAAACCGCTTAAAAATCTATGATCAAATTTTCCAATAATATAGGGAGCTAATACGCTGTCTAAATTCCCTTTTTCCCAGTCAGGAATTTCTTTAATAAATAATTCAGCATCTTTTGCATTTAACAGCTTATAAAGTATGTTAACAAACCTAAATAAGTAAAATGCTACGGCTAACTGATTTAGTGAACATTTTTTAAGATAAGTGAGCAGTACGAATAAATATAATGCATTTAATTCACCACTCTCATCAACTTCATACCATTCTAATTCTGTGTCTAGGTCTCTTATTAGCATATCCTTCAATCCTATTCATTAAATATTAAACAGTCATAGGTAGTGTCAAATATGATCCCTGTTATCTGATCATCAATATTTATCATGTTTTTATAAGCATCTGGTAGACATTCGAACATTTCATCTAATAGTCGTTGAAACCTATAGTCTGCCGAAAACTTCGTTGGAGGATATTTATCTTTAACTCTTAAATACACTTTGACAACCCTTTTTTTTAGTTGATTATATTTTAAAAATCCTAACTTTTTTGCAGTTCTTTGCAAAACAGAGATGTCGATTTTACTGATTTTCGCGATCTGCTGCATGTCTTCAGAGAATCCAGCCTTTTGCTTTAATTTTTCCTCGAAATTTGTAATATCTGCTTTATCAATTTCTGCCGTATATCTTTGAAATTCTTCTTCTGACATCTCCTGAAGACATGTTAATAGTTCCACAAAAGTTTGTCCAAACTGATTGGCTATATGAATATCCAACGATGTACTAGTATATAAAAATTCGCTTGTGATATTGCTAGCATTTGAGATGGTATCCATTAGTTGTTCATGCACGCCTAATTGAACTGCACGTTCAACTATAATATCCACTGCTACTGGAACAGTGCAATTTTGTGGCAACAAATTAGCGGGAGATTCTTTGATAATGTTTCGTACTAAACCTTTAAGCTGAGCATGTGTTGGTCTTACACTAACTATAGTTTCTATCATATTTTGAATTTCCGGCTCCGTTGGATGAATCAACTATAATCCCCCCTGCAAAAAATCCCTTAACTATTAGGCTTCTTCTAAATACAAAGGCCCATAAACAGGCATTACGTTCTAGCTACTCACTTTCAACTCATTGAATACTCAACTTATACAAAAGGACTATATACTCACGACCAAGGAAACACATTAGTCCATTCCCCTACTAAATCCTGCATAAATCTTCTTTATTTCTTACACTATAGCATATTCATGGGGATATATGGAACAAAAAAGACCCTTGAGTAATACCAAGGGCCTAGATTTCCATTATATCTAGAGTAATACTATGGTTAGGCGACTTAGTAGCAATGTTTTACACACCTACTGGTTGCTTAACCAAATTCTCCCCAACATATCCATTACAAGCTTCCACTTCACGTACCTTGTGAATGTAAATAATATATATTCCCGCACTCAATCCTAAAACGTTTTTTTGGAATGCAGGAACATATTCAAATTCCCCTCTATCCCTCGTGCATCAATGCTTCTCATCTCGATATATTACTACCACGCACTCCACATGCACCGTATGCGGGAACATGTCTACGGGCTGAACCTCCACCGTTCTATACCCTCCATCCTCCAGTATCCTTAAATCCCGTGCCAGCGTGCTCGGATTGCAGGATACATAGACCACGCGCTCTGGCTTCATCTCCAGAATGGTTTCGAGCAGGCGAGGATCGCAGCCCTTGCGGGGTGGATCGACGACGATGACGTCGGCTGTGATGCCTTGCTCTTTCCATGCGGGGATGACGTCTTCGGACGCGCCTACCTCAAACTTCACATTGCGCATATTGTTCAACAGCGCATTACTCCGTGCATCCTCAATAGCTTCTTTGACGATCTCCACTCCGTATACCTGATCCGCATGTTGAGCGAGGAACAAGGAAATGGTGCCGATACCGCAGTATGCGTCGATCACCGTTTCTTTACCCGTGAGTCCGGCATATTCGACGGTTTTGCTATACAGCACTTCGGTTTGAACGGGGTTCACCTGATAAAAGGACCTCGCGGAAATAGCAAATTGGACGTTTCCGATGTAATCATAGATCACGTCACGGCCCCATAGTACACGGGTTTCGTCGCCAAAAATAACGTTCGTTCGCTTGGTATTCACGTTCTGGCAAATGCTTGCCACGTGTGGGATATGCTCACGAATACTTCCGATCCAGGCATCTGCGTGCGGGATATCTCGTCCATTCGTGACGAGGACCAGCATCATTTCACCTGTACGAAAAGCAGTCTTGACGACGACATGGCGCAGTAGTCCGCGTCCGGTTTCTTCATTATATGCGCTGATGCCCAGCGTCCGCCCAATCTCTTTAACATGTGCAACGACCTCGTCGTTACGCTCGTCCTGAATGAGACAGGTGTCCATATCCACTATACGATGACTGCCACGTGCGTAGAAGCCGCCGACAAGTCCGCCTTCGGTGACGCCGATCGGCACTTGGGCTTTGTTGCGGTATCTCCACGGCTCGCTCATGCCCAGCGCAGGAAGTACCTTTACAGCAGCTTGCTCACCTGCAATGGAACCTTCATTTCCCTCCACATTCAGCTTCCCGATACGCTCCAGCACGTCCACGACATGCTGGCGTTTCCAGCCTAGCTGCGCTTCGTAGCTCATATGCTGGATCTGACAGCCGCCGCACTGATCGTAGATGGCGCAGGGAGCTGCAATCCGGTCAGGGCTTGCCTGCACGATATCCAGCAGCTTGGCATAGCCATACTGCTTTTTCGTTTTCAGCACCTTTATCCGCACCTTTTCACCCGGCAACGCGCCTGGAACGAACAGCGTAAAACCCTCAACGCGTCCCACACCTTCGCCGTCATGGTTCATGCCGATGATGTCCATCACGGCTTCATCGTTTTTTTGCACTGGCAGATCGGTACGCTCTGCACTAACTCGGTTACGATTGGATGCATCCTGACTTCGTCCACCACGGGAAGCGCGATGCGATCCACGCCCTTTTTCCAATGTCTTCCGTTCCCTTTCCTGCTCACTTCCATTTCCTGTTCCAGCTCGAAGCTGTCCTTGTCCCTGTCCTCTTTCACTGTTCATCGACATGGTCTTTTTCTGCGGCTTCCCTTGATTGGGAGCTGCTTCATTCCGGCGGCTTTTTCCACGTCCGCTACGGTTACTCGTCATTATAGATGTCACTTCTTTCTGATAATCTTTTAAACCTGTTTATGCTCATGATCGGCATACAGCCTCATATATAATCACGCGGCCATCGCTCCACTCATTAACGCCAGTACCGTGAACTCGAAAATGCCGTTACTCCCCACGGAGAACGGCAAGAACCGATATCGTCACAGCGAAAAATAACTTCCAACTCTACATTCCATATACTGTACTGCAATGAGAAGTGAGAACACTCATCGTCATTTTACCGAAAAACATTCAAATGCTGCGGCAAATTACGGAAAGTCGCTGGCAGGGTACCACCCAGTTCGCCATCCAGATTAAGCTGGACATAGCCGGGCGAGGTAACTTCCATGTAATCCGTTTTAAAATAAACGATTTTCTTGTCCTGCAAGTGCTCACCACGCAGCGCGAGTGTCACCAACCGAATCATTTCCGCCAGATTACATTTGCGCACAGCGATCACGTCGAGCAGCCCATCATCAATGGTCGCACCGGGCGCCAGCTTTTCAAATCCGCCCACCGAGTTCGTATTAGCAATCAGGAAAAGCATGAACTCGTCGTGTATCACTTCCTGACCCGATGCCTTGATAATCAGTTCTTGCGGGGCAAGGCTGACCATTTTCTCCACACCCTTAAAATAATAAGCCAACTGTCCAATCATCGTTTTCAGCTTACTGGGAACTTCATACGTAAGCTCGGTCAAAGTACCGCCACCCGCGATGTTAATAAAATAGCGGTCATTAGCTTTTCCGATATCCAGCGGCTTCGCATTTTGACGAATGACCAGATCGCAATAGTCCTCCCATTGCTTGGGAATGCCCAAGGCCCTGGCAAAATCATTCGTCGTACCTAACGGGAACACGCCCAAGGGCGGACGGTTTTCCCTTTCAGCCATTCCGTTAATAACTTCGTACAATGTACCATCCCCACCTGCGGCGATGATCATATCATACCCGCGCTCAATGGCATCCATCGTCTCACGAGTTGCATCCCCTTCTCCCGTAGTTGCATGGCAAGAGGCTTCAATACCACCTTCATCCAGACGCTGCAAAATGTCCGCAAGGCGACGCTTCATTTCCTCGCGTCCGGAGGTCGGATTATAGATTAATCTAGCACTTTTCATTCCCGTTACGCCACCCGTATATTTAATGATATTTATGTTTATATTCTCATTCATCACATTCACTCTATACAAAATATCATCATACTGGAAAAAGGCCTCTTTTACAATAAAAGAAGCCTACGCTTACCTAAATACGGAAATTTCAGGCTATGATAAAGCTGTAGCTGAACCAAGCGCCCTGTTGCTCAATCTTGCTTCTGCATTCTTTGCAGCAGTTCACAAATTTGCCCGTTCATCCAGCTTGTGAGCAGGGGATGCGGCAGCAGAGGATCTCCCGAATAACGGTATTCAAGTCCCTGTAATCGTCCAGGAATGATATGACTTGTAAAATATCCCGAGCTTAAAAAAAGCGGCGCCACAATAACATCATGACCCCGCTCCTGCTTCCAGTACGCTACCTTATCATATACACTCTCAGGATTCAGCAAGGCGTAGTCCGTAGCGATACTACTCACCCTTTGCACCGTACGGGCTAACGAAGAAATCCCTCGCTCCCAGCGCTGAAAAAAGCCATCATGCACACTGCCATGTCCCACGAGCAAAATAGTCTCTCTCGCAGGGTTGACCGACAATGGGCTAACCTTGTCCCAAACCATGTGAGCCACATCTTCTCCGTCATCCACCGGACTGCCAAAATGCACACACGCCTTGATCCGAAAAGGCTTCAAATCCGTTTCTTTGTCTGGCGTATCCTTGACTCCCAGCGCATAACTGATCTCATCTACATGCGTGCTGCCGGACGACATAAATAAGGGCACAACCAGCAAATCTGTCACACCTAGGGACTCCAAACGGTCAATACCATTCTGGATCAATCTTCCTTTCACCGTTTCCAAAAATGAAACCTCTAACGGCATGTCCTTCGGCAAATGAAGCTTTGCGGCCGCCTGATCCACCTGTTCCACCCAATACGACTCCCTTGAGCCATGGCTAATGACCAGTACCCCAGGGCTTCGCATTAGCGCCCCAGACGCTCAAGTGTCAATTTATACCCGTCATTACCGTAGTTCAGGCAACGTTTAACACGTGAAATCGTAGCTGTACTGGCACCCGTCTCTGCTTCAATCTGGTTATACGTACTACCTTTACCCAGCATACGGGCAACTTCCAAACGTTGAGAGAGGGACTGAATTTCATTAATCGTGCACAAATCATCGAAGAATACATAGCACTCTTCCAAATTTTTTAGAGTTAGGATGGCTTCGAACAATTGATCAATACTTTTATCATTAAGCTTTTTGAGCTGCATGGATTATCATCTCCCAAGGTTACAATCTATCCTCATTGTACTCGAGGAATAGTTGGTTTTTCAAGCGTTAACGATTTCACGCATCACAGAACAGCATTATTTTTTTAGCAGGATCGTACTGTGCTAGAGCCCAAATCCGCTTTTATACCTGATTTCGGGACACGCGCCTAAACCCACTGTGCGTTTGTAACATACAGTAGAGTATCAACCTACAAAGGAATGTGATCTCATGCCTGGAAACTACTATCATCGGAGGCCGCAACAGCGTTCCCTTTCCGATCCGTATAATTCCTCTTCATATCCGGGACTCGACACGTACAGCGATGTTCCGCAAGTCGATTCCTCCGGAATCGTGCCTTATGAGGCACCATCAAGTATTACAGAATCCGCCGTCGTGGTCACACCTGATCCGGTCCCGGCCAAAGGAGGACTGCTCGGCGGTCTCGGCAACCTTGGTAACCTTCCCAATCTCGGCGAAATTAAAGGCATCATTGACCGTATGGGCGGTATTGACGGGATTGTCGCTACTTTCGGCAAGGTACAAAAGGTCATGTCCAGCGTGCAGCAATTTGCGCCAATGGCGAAGCTGATTATGGGCGCGCTCCCAGCATTCGGAAAATCCGCGAGCAAAAATTCTGCAACGGAACTCACCGAGGAATTGGATGAATACACACCACCGCGCACACGCCGGAAAAAGACACAGCGCAAAAGCACTACGACCCCGCGCAAACGTCCGCGCAAGCGCAAAAGAAAGTAGGTTATTTTATTTGAACCAGCCCCGACGCATAAACCAGATTACCATCGCTGCACTTAATATGAACATAAAGAACAGCACTCCAAAATAACCATATTTCCAGCCCAGCTCGGGCATATACGAAAAATTCATACCATAGATACCCGCAATCAGCGTCAAGGGCATAAAAACAGTCGTAATGACGGTCAGTGTCTTCATGATTGAATTCATACGGTTGGAATTTAGCGAAATATAACTGTCTCTCAGGTCGGCTGTCATCTCGCGGTCGGCCTCCAGCATGTCGGTCAGCTTCAGCAGATGGTCATAAATATCCGTAAAATAGGCCATATGCTCCCCTTTTCCCTGCACATGCTGCGAATTAAGGACCCTGTACATCAAATCCCGCATCGGCACAATTGTACGGCGCAGCTTGAGCAGCCTGCCTCGCAGAGCAAATACCTGCTTCATCAAGTCCTCCACCGATTCACGCCCGCCCAGGCCCTCCAGCTCTGCCAGCTCATCCTCAATCATGAACAAACTCGGGAAATAGTTATCCACCAGCTTGTCCACCACCGTATAAGCCGCAGCCAGCGGCCCACGCGACCAAATTTTGCGTTCATTGGCATGCTGGACAATCCGTTCCCAAGCCTGATCCAGCTCCTCCAGTTCATGATGATGGTATGTCACCAAGAAACGGCTGCTAATGAACATATCCACTTCTTCCGCATCCAATGTATCTACATCCAGCGCATGTACCACCAGAAACTGCACATCCTCATAATAGTCCAGTTTCGGACGTTGCAGAACATGCAAACAATCCTCCACAGCCAACGGATGAAAATGGAAATAACTCGTCAGAAGCTCTGATTCATGATCGGTAGGCTCGCTAAAATCCACCCACATCCATATATAATCCTCCATGACGATCTGCTCCAGTGGCAGCCCCACCGTCACCTGATGATCATGGCCTATAACCAATGTACGTATCACCGTACGTCCCCCTCGCCTAACACTACTGTCATTGATTCTATTTACATTGTATATAAGCTATTCAGCGTTATACAAATCTCAAGCCCCATATTCATGCTTCATACAGCAAAATAAAGAAAAGGATATCTCCGGGCCATCACAATCCCCCAAGATATCCTTATAAAATATAAATCCAACTCAAACGATATGTTCCATCTCTCTATCTGATAAGAAGCTAACTTCAGGATTTTGCAAAATCCTCAACTTATAATGATAACTATGCTTCAATTAATTTCACAAAGCCAGTGCTTGTCGCTTCATAGCCTAACCGTCGATAAAATTGATGCGCATCCTGTCGCTCACTCCGATTACCGCTGTTCAAAGCAATGGCAACCAAACCTTTTTCTTTTGCCCAAGCTTCCACTTCCTGATTTAGCGCCTTGCCGATGCCTTTATTACGATGTTTCGAATCCATCACAAAAACAACGATACGCGCATAATCTTCATTTCTTTCATAAAAGATATCATAGTGTAGCCCAACCATCCCAACCACTTCCCCTTCAATTTCAGCAACCAGGGTATGATAGTCAGGATTAGAAGCGATACGATCATATCTCTGCTTCATATCTTCAACTGATGTAGGATAACCAAGCTCCTCCATTAAATAAGCCAACGCCGGAATATCCTCTTGTCTAGCAGTCCTGATCTTCAAATTACCCACTCCTTTGAAGGATATACATAAGGATTTATATCAGGTAATAAAGACTCTCTCTTACAATCACAAGAGATCACATCTAGCCATGTACCTACTCACTAAACCACACTTTAACCGAGCCCATTCACTCCCAGCCTACTATCGGCGCAGCAAGCACCGCGCGGCGCCCCTTCCCTTCCACTGCATCCACTCATTCAAAAGTGAGGCAGGCTTTTGACGAAAGGGGGCGATCAGCGAGTAGTAGCGCAGCGGTACATTTGAATCTGAAAAAGCGGAGCGTTCGCCTTTGCCCCTAAATTTTCACCTTTTCATGTCTTATACAATCCAAAAATTCAGGGGCAACAGCGATCATAAGATCAAATGGACCGCGGAGCGTTTCACAACGAGCACATCTCACACATTCAACGCAAACCCTGCCCCACTTACAATACTTTCTCCAAGAAACTAATCGTCCGCTCATTTTGCGGATTACCGAATACCTCTTGTGGCGTTCCTTCCTCGACGATGTAGCCTCCGTCCATGAACACGACACGGTCGCTTACTTCGCGTGCAAAACCCATCTCATGCGTCACGATCATCATCGTCATACCTTCACGGGCCAGATCATTCATGACGCCGAGCACTTCTCCGACCATTTCAGGATCAAGCGCCGAGGTCGGCTCGTCGAACAGCATAATATCCGGGTTCATTGCCAGCGCGCGTGCAATCGCCACGCGCTGCTTTTGACCGCCGGACAACTGTCCTGGCAAGGCATCTGCCTTATCGGACAAGCCCACACGCTCCAGCAGCTTCATGGCCGTCTCCCGGGCCTCTGCCTTGGACTGTTTACCCAATTCTGTTGGCGCAAACATAATGTTCTTGAGCACCGTCATATGCGGAAACAGGTTGAAATGCTGAAACACCATGCCTATATTTTCACGGACCTTGTTAATGTCCACGCTCTTGTCACTCAAGTTGTAGTCATCCACGATGACCTCGCCTGCTGTAATTTCCTCCAGCATATTCATACAACGCAAAAACGTGCTTTTCCCTGAACCCGAGGGGCCAATGACGCAGACAACCTCACCTTCCTGCACTTGCATATCAATGCCTTTCAGCACCTCGTTACTGCCATAGCTTTTTTTCAGGTTCTTGACGATAATTTTACCCACGGCGAACTCTCCCTTCAAGGCGGTTGGAAATTTTGGTCAGGACTGTAATGACGATAAGATACATCACCGCAACCACCAGCCAAATATCAAAGGATTGGAACGTCCGCGCAATAATAATCTTACCCGATTGGGTCAATTCGACCAGGCCAATAACAGACAAAATCGAAGTATCCTTCAACGTAATAACCAACTGATTGATAAACGACGGGATCATGATTTTCACAGCCTGCGGCAAAATGATTTTGAGCATAGCCGTCCGGTATGGCAACCCAAGAGAACGAGCCGCTTCCATTTGTCCCGGATCAATGGACTGAATACCGCCACGGATGATCTCCGTCACATAAGCTCCCGCATTGAGAGACAACGTCAGTACAGCCGCGACAAAGAGCGGCATTTTAAAATCCAGTGCCTGCGGAATCCCAAAGTAAATAAAGAAAGCAAGTACGATCAGCGGAATACCACGGAATACATCGACAAAAACTGTTGCAATACCACGGAACAGTTTATTGTGACTCACCTTCATAAAGCCGAACACCAGACCCAGCACAAAAGCTACCAGCAGGGATACAAGTGTATACAGCAGCGTATTTCCCATTCCTTTGATCAGCGAAGGCAGGGAAGCGGAAATGAGTTCCCAGCGCCCACGTTCAACAGGTGCCGCACCTTTACCGGATTCGCCCAGATACTTGGACATGATTTTGTCATATTCCCCGCTGTTGCGAAGATTCACAAGCCCTGCATTAAATTTCTCCACCAGTTCCTGGTTTTTGCCTTTATTGACAGCGAAACCGTATGAACCACCTTTTTCCTTATCCGTCACAAGCTTGAGTCCATTATTCTGTGTCACTCCGTATGCCAGCACCGGATAATCATCAAAACATGCAACTGAGTTTCCAGTCTTAACCTCATCGTACATTTGAGAGGAATCATCGAACGGAACCGTAGTAAAGCCATATTTGGCCTTAATGGACTCCGCGAACGTGTACCCTTCTGTTCCCGTTTTGACAGCGACACGCTGCCCTTTCAGGTCCTCATAGCGCTTAATCGTATCATTATCCTTACGGACCGCCATGACGACACCTGAATCAAAATACGGTTCAGAAAAATCAAATTTTTGCTTACGTTCATCTGTAATACTCATCCCGGCAATAACGCCGTCCACTTGATTCGTTTCAAGTGCCTGCACTGCCGCATTAAAGCCAAGAGGCTTGATGGTATAGTCAAAATTCTGATCCCTGGCAATAGCAGCCAGCAGATCCATGTCGATTCCGACAAATTTACCATCTACATCTTCAAACTCAAAAGGCGCGAACGTTGTATCCGTGCCGATATCATATTTTGTTTTGTTTTCTGCATGTGCCACTACGCCAAAATTACCGGCCAGGGCAACCACAAAAAACAGACAAATCATGAGTGCTGTTAGTTTTCCAGATTTTTGCATAAGTTCCTCCAGTCAGTTGAACGGTTCAAAGTTTTCTGTTTATTCTACAGGAGTTATTAAAAATTGACTACTTTGATGTCAGATATTTTTTGAAAGATGTTTCATGGACCTGTCTGATCGGGTAAGGTTTAAAGGACCTGTTTTTTGCCCCTGTAATGCCAATAAGCCCCTGCCGCAAAAAGCGGAAGGAAGCTTATTGTGTATCCTATAGTGTGTACTTATTTTCTGAGAAATAATGATGAACTAGAAAAGAATTTTGAAAATCAAACCTGCTAGTAAAGCAGAAATTGGGATAGTAATAACCCAAGTAATGACAATGCGACCAGCCAGCGACCAACGCACAGCGGAAAAACGCTTCGCAGAACCAACACCCAAAATAGCCGAAGTAATGGCATGAGTAGTACTTACTGGTAAATGAAGCAGTGTGGCTGTGAAAATAACCGAAGCTCCGGAAATATCAGCGGCGAAGCCATTGATCGGCTCGATTTTAAAAATCTTGGTGCCCATCGTCTTGATGATCTTCCAGCCCCCAATGGACGTACCGAGCGCCATTGCTGTTGCGGCCGAAATTTTAACCCACATCGGCACTTCAAGATGATCCTGATAACCCGCCGAAACGAGTGCAAATGTGATAATCCCCATTGCCTTTTGGGCATCATTCGTACCGTGCGTGAACGATTGAAGCGCTGCTGTAATGACCTGCATCGTGCGAAAACCTTTGTTCACCGTATGCGGACTGCGACGAGCGAAGATGTATTTTAAAATCATCATTACAATATAACCAATTACAAAAGCAATCAGCGGGGAGAAAATAAGTCCCTCAACAATCCCGATGAAGCCGCTCCAGTTCAATTTCTCTGATCCCGCACCTACATACACAGCCCCGGCCAGCGCACCAATCAAGGCGTGGGAAGAGGATGAAGGAATACCGAACCACCATGTGAGCAGATTCCAGATAATCGCTGCGATCAGTGTCGCAATGACGATATCAATCCCGTTCGTAAGCTTGGTAGGGTCAGCGACACTGCCACCAATCGTCTTGGCAACCCCTGTAAACAATATGGCTCCCAGAAAGTTCATGACCGCAGCCATAATAATCGCACGACGCGGCGTCAACGCACGGGTAGATACCGAGGTTGCGATAGCGTTCGCCGTATCATGAAAACCGTTAATAAAATCAAATGCCAGAGCAAGAAAAATAACAATACCCAATACCAGTAAACTTGTATCCATGTAAAAGGACTCCCTTACGAGTTACGCATAATGATGGATTCCAGCATATTTGCAACATCCTCGCATGAATCCGTTGTCGTTTCAAGGCGTTCGTACAATTCTTTGCGTTTAATCAGTTCAATGGGATCAGTTACAGTTGCAAACAGGTTTTTGATGCAAATACGCAACAGCTCATCCCCCTGATTTTCCAAATCATTCAGGCGAATGGTGTATTCACGGATGGCCAGCAGCTTCTTCTGTGAAAGCAAATGTACAGCCTTCTGAATTTCATAAGCCGACTGACGCAAAATATCAGCGAACTGCACAATATACTCGTCCGGCTCCGTAATGTTGTACATATAAAAACGAGAGGCTGTCGCTTCCAGACCGTCCAGCACATCATCCATGGTCGTTGTCAGTTCCATGATATCGTCGCGTTCCAGCGGCGTAATGAAGGTCTTGTTCAGCTCAGTAATAATCGTGTGTGTGTAATCATCACACTTATTTTCATACTTCTTCATTTCATTAGTAAACAGAACCACATCTTGAAGATTTGAAGTATGTTGGGCAAAATAATCAGCTGCTTGCACGATTGTATCTGCCATATTTTCCAACGTCTCGAAGAATATATCCTTTTTCTTCAATCTCATTAACGATTACCCCTTTACGAAAATATCCGCAACCTGTTTCGACTGCATTAGACAACCTTTGCTATCTTATCACACTCATCAATGTTTTTGTAAAGTTTGTAAAGGCAAATTTCACAATATTAAGTATACATTGCCCGACAAGGAAGTTCATTATCCGACAAATTATATCTAAAAAGGTGGATTATGGATTCCTCACTTTGCTTCTACACTTACATGCTCGTTCAGCGAAACGTCCGCCGGAACCACATGTATATAGGATGTACCCGGTACCAACGGAATTTCAACTCCATTTTTCATAAAACGAATAGCATCACCGGGCGTATGCTGCCACTCGGCGTGTATCAACTTCCCTTGTTGAAACAACATAGCCTCTCCACCGCCTTTAAGCTCAACGCTCAATCGACCTACATCATCCAGCGTTTGGTGCCTGGTGCTCATCACAATGACATTGGCCGCAGAGAGCTGCTTGTTATTGTTTTGATCCACATGTGACTTTTCGTTCACAAAACGCTTATATTGCTGATCTGACGGATCGTAGGTGTAAGATACCTTGTAGCTTTTAAGCAAAAAGCGGATTTGCAAAGATACTGCCTCCCCGTCTCCCATGATCGAAGCTTCACCGGATTTAAGATATTTATATACCGGAACCACCGTCTGCTTGGCGTAGCCTTTACTTTCGCTTCCTTGGCGAAGTCTGTTCACATCTGTGTACAGATTGTGTGGTGGACGGCGATCCTTGCTTCTCCAGAAGTAAGCTCCCCCATTCGAAATCTCATCCAGATGCTCTTTTCGTTGCTGCTGTAAAATCGCATAGGCATCTGTACTTCCCCCGGCGTGTATCGGCAACGCCCCGTAAGTTTCGCCCAGCTCAATCAGATACGGCCGGATGCTGCGGACCGGGCCTATTTTCACATCACCGCCATGACTTTGGAAAAAAGCTACCAAACGTGTAATTCCACCTTCTGCGAGAACTTCATATACCATGTCAGCCTCGCTAAGTCCCGCCTGAGGTCGTGCGGCTGGAGCATTATTAATCATAATTGCAAGCGGTCGTTCCAGAACAGGCTGCTCCACCGGAAGGCCGGTAAGCGGAGCTGTAAATGCCGGAATAGTCGGTTCCTTGGGCGGCTCAAGCGCCTCCGGCTGTGTTTCTTGCTTAACCGGTTGGGGCGCGGGTTCTGATTCACCCGATTTGGACATAGCAGAACAGGACATCATGGTCATACATAGCAAAACCGAGGTCATCACACACAACCATTGGCTTCGATTGAAAATGGGCCCGGACAAATTCATCCCTCCAGTTAGACATTTTTCTCATTATAAGCGTTATTTCCTGTTTTTGTCTTGATTGAAACTCATCATCACTATAGAATACTTATCTGAAGACATTAAAATTTAAAAAATATTCAGACTTTGTGATTTTTATCACAAATAACTGTAACTGAACCTAATACAATAAGGGTGTAGCAGAGATGATCATCCCAAACCAAATGAAATACAACCAACATTATAAGATAAGAAAGAGGAGTGGTTTGAATGTTTAACAACTGGTTGCGTGAAAATAAAGTAGCAATGTGGCTGCTGACTGTAGTACGGGTTTATCTGGGATATGAATGGATGACCCATGGACTTGAGAAGCTGACTGGCGGATTCGATGCAGGCGGATTTATCTCGGGGGCCATTGCTAAGACAGGCGGAGAACATCCCGCTGTACAAGGCTGGTGGGGATCGTTCCTTGAAGCCTTTGCCCTACCTAATGTCGGTCTGTTCAACGTCCTGATCCCACTGGGTGAGTTCCTGGTCGGAGTTGGCCTGCTTCTTGGTACACTGACTACATTAGCTGCCTTGATGGCAATGGTCATGAACTTCTCGTTCCTATTCTCGGGCACAGTAAGCACCAATGCAATCTACCTGCTGTTTGAAATCTTCCTTGTAGTTGCTGGCGCAAACGCTGGACGGATTGGCTTGGATCGTTGGGTACTTCCCTTCCTGCGTGGACTGTTCCGTAAAAATAAAGATACCTTTCCAGCAGACCCCGCTCGAAAAATAGCTTAAGCTACCAAAAAAACAACCGTTACCCTCCGGGCTAATGGTTGTTTTTTTGTGCAGCTATGCTGCTGACTTTCTTTTATATCCGATTCATCATTTCCCCAAACGTTTACAAGTTGGATACAACCCGGAATGCTCACGATACATTCCCCCTATACACTAAAGTTACATCAAAGAAAGCCATGGAGGGTTATATCATGAAAAAAATCACCAAAGCCTACCTCATGCTCGCGACAGTAACTTTCACAGTACAGACTATGGGACTGGGATATCCATCACAAGCCGAAGCGGCAGTATCGACTACGACAACGTCTCAATCGGAAAGTGTGCAAAATATCTCCAACACCTTCGAGCAACTGCTACGTCAACCCGGCAAACTTCCTCAGGCATTCGCTTATTTGCAAAAACACATTCAATCCATTCCAGCCTCTCAAGCCACCATCATGACGCTTCATCTGGAAAATGCACAGACCAAGCAATTGGATTCTTATTCACAAGCCTTATACCCAGCTTCTGTTCAGACCAAAATCAATACTATTTATAAACCCGGCGATTCGTTCACAAATGTAATTAGCCGCACCAAAGATACGAACCTGAAGAAATTACTGACCCAAACCAGAGATGCCGGATACAAACTGGAAACCGCAGAAGGTATGTATTATCCTGTCATAAACTATGAAAAATATAAAGTTTTCGGAAAGCACACCACGGCAGATATCCGCAGCTATATTGACATCATGGCAGTGGAATCTGGACAGGCGGCTACCAAGGATGCCGCACTGCATATCGGATATCAGCAGTTGTCTGGACGGGTGCTGGCACAGGAAGACTTTTTAAACAAATATCCACATTCCAACCGTACACTAGCTGTCAAAGAATTGCATGATCTGTACTATTTCCATACCTTCTACGGCACGAACAATACGCCATTATTCGATTACGATACCAAGAAGATTCTTCCTAACGCTAAAAAAGGATATCAACTGGTAATTCAACGCAACAGCGGCTCAGCTAGTCCTTATATACAAAAACTAAAAGCCTTCGTGGCTCTACTGGATCAAAACGGAGATAAACACACTGCACAGGTATCCGACTGGCTGAAAAAGAACGTACCTACTTCCTGATCAAGTTTTACAGGAACACACCATACAGGAACTCATGTTATATACACAAAAGAACTTCCATTCCCACTTGCCATGTGGATTAGGAAGTTCTTTTTTCACATTTACATATCACGTTCTTGACCGAAAGCCCAACAATTGAGACTCAGTGAGCCCAGGACATAGGACTGAAAAAGCTTCTGCGCCGAGCGCTGGTCATCCGCAGCCCCCATCGCGTAAAACAGCGGCGAAAAATGCTCTATCCCATAAGAGGGAACCGCCTGTTTGGCATAAGGAGCCTTTTTATCATATTGGAACAAATGACGTAAATTCCATTCCTGAAGCTGCTGACCGATCCAGTTATCATATTGAACCGCCCAATCTGCTGGCTCATTCGTCTGCTTGAGTGTTCGCAAGTTGTGGACCAATCCGCCGCTACCGATGATCAAAATGCCCTGTTCACGCAACGGTGCCAGCATCCGCCCAATCTCGTATTGCTCCTGCGGAGCGCGCCTGGAATCAATGGAGAGCGGGACGACCGGGATGTCCGCATCAGGATATATATGCCGCAAAACCACCCATGCTCCATGGTCCAGTCCCCGGTTCCGTACCGGCTGGTGGAACAGGTTATGCTGACTGAACAGATGCTCTATCTCCTCATACAGCTTCGGATCGCCTGGTGCAGGGTAATCAAGTGTGTACATTTGTTCAGGAAAGCCATAGAAATCGTGCAACGCTGCATGCTGGTCATCCGCGCCTATGCATTGATCAGCACTATCCCAATGCGCGGAAAAAATGACTATTCCTTTGGGTCGGGGCAGGCTCGCGCCCAGCTCTGCAAGAAAGCTGGTGTATGCGTTGTTTTCTAAAGCTAGTGTTGGTGAACCGTGCGCAACAAAAATTGAGGGTAATGTCATCGCTGCCAACCTCCACACGCCAGTATAGTGTTACTCTTCCATTTTACTCCGGTGGAGGCGCAATTTCCAATACAATCCGTTACAGCCTGAAATCAGATCATCCAGTGCTGCCAATCCCGCTGAATATTCTCCTGCTCATCCAGCCATTCCAGCGTCCGGTCGATCAACCGCTGCCGCTCTTTACCGGAAGAGAAGGTGTGGTCTCCCTGAAAAATAATCTCTTTGTCGCAGCGTCCCTCTGGACGCATCCAAAATACCTTTTGGAACAGGAATGCATAGTCCACAGGAATGATATCATCCGAGGTTCCGTGAATAACGAGCACATCGCCGTTAAACTTGACGGCCTCCTGAAACGGCTGGAACTGGGCAAGCGACTCAAAATATGAAGGTGTGAACTTATAGCCCAAATAGTCGGCCTGACCGCTTTTCACAGACTCATCGTACACGCTCCGCTCCGTAATTTTAACAATGTCATTGAACGGGTAGCCGACCGCAGACCAAAGCACCAGATTTTGTACTCTCTTGTCCCGTACTGCTGTGAGAAGAGCGACCGCGCCACCCAGACTGTGACCGATCAGCGTCACCTTGGTCGGGTCGATATCTGCACAATTCACGGCATAATCAAGCACGGTACGTGTCTGATTAATCATCGACTCCAGCCCTTGCTTGCCGTATTCACCCGTACTTTCCCCGCAACCTGCAAAATCAAAGCGCAGGACAAAATATCCCCCTTCTGCAAGCTCACGGGCAGTCTTTACGAATAACCGATCTACCCCGATACGATTGCCCACAAATCCGTGGCATATCACTACAAGCGGTACCCGTCTCTGACGGTCTCCTTCATTCGGATTGCTTGGATAATGAATTGTTGCGGCCAGCTCCTCATTTTCAAAGCGAATTCCAATTTGCCGTTCCATCATGATTGTCCCCCTGTTTCAAGCTTCACCGTCACCAACCTGGTATGCTGTATTGGCAACCCTATCTTGCGAAGCTTCTTGTGATGATTAATGATTGGTAATTAATGATTTAAAGCGAATATGTCAAACGTATATTGTAACATGGATGCTCAGCAAAATATCTATTTACTTTAATTCCGATAAGTTTAATAAGTTTTATAGTAAAGTCAGTCTATCATTGCCCTGCTTCCTTGTCAACCTGTCAGTTATAACGGAGAAAAAGGGAACAAATGGCGCTCCCCGCAACGAATAACGGAGAGCGCCATATTGCATTACTTGGCGGGGAAAATTACTTTCATCCCGCAGACTATTCGTAGCTGTTCCTGAACATTTCGTGCGTCTCCGTACGCCCCTCCCATTCCAGTCTGCAAGAGACACCGCTATTCTGATCCTCATGCCATAAGCTGCGGTAGCTCTCTTCGCCCAGATCACCTGCAAACTCGGTATCCTGAGCCCATTCAGCATCGTTCAGAATACGGTACGTCGGGGATGTTCCCTGAACGCTCCGATGACTCACGTTCACAGGTATGGCCTCCACGCTGTTTCTAACTGGAGCGGCTTCCAGCCGTTTATTAACCGTATAACCCGCCTGCTTATCCAGCTTCATGATGCCACATCCTCTCCACATTTACATTCAGGATGCTCCGCCTGCTCACCCTTTATCCAGTTTGAGGAGAATGCAGCGGTAATATACATTTCGCAGATAAAGCCTTTTGCCATCCGCAGCTTACTCACGTATACTGTTTTTGTTACGTATTGGCGGTTCCGCCAGATCGGAATACGCCCGCAAAGCAGGAGGAAGCAATGAATAAAGCCAAAAATTATACACTTATTGCATGGATTGCCTTGTCCATGTTTTTTTTGACACAGGCGATCATCGGATGGTTTGTAACGTTTACAGGCGGAGATGTTGCTCCTTTTGAAAAAGTTAACCTGTCCACCCTGATCATCATCGCCGCAGGAGCCATCCTGCTGGTTGAAGCGCTGATGAATTTTATGGACCGCCCGGAAGAAGGAGAGGAAGCACAGCAGGACTATACGCCCGTGAAGCCCCGCATAGACCTCAAGTCCATCTTGCGGTATGTTGTATTAGTCGTGGTGATTCTCGTCGCCGGGCTGGCCCTGCGCCGCGTACTACCCGTGTTCAGCATTTCACCCTGGGTGAATCTGATCCTTGCTGCCATCGGCTTCATCGGTCTCAAGCCGATTTTTTTACGCAAAAAACGTTCATAAGACGCAATCCTCATCTGTACTTGGAGCTGCCCGATTTTTGTTCGCGGCGGCTCTTTTGGTTATTTTACAACTCCCAATTACGTACATAATATTAGAAAAGAAAGCGGCTGTCGGCTGACCTGAGAATGATCTGGCATCCGACTTGCAGCTTAGGTGTTCGCCAAAAAGCCGTATTCCCCGCCTGCAATAAGTGCATAAGGGAATACGGCTCTGATATATGCTAAAGTTTATTTGGAAAAGAGTTGCTCTGCATTATCCAGAGCGATTTTGTGTCCCATTGCCGAATAATCCAGCCAAGGCTGTCCGTCCAGCATGTAGACATGACCCTGCTTCACTGCTTTGAGTCCTTGCCATACCGCGTTTCCTTCCAGTTGTGTGTACACCTTTTGGGCATCCGCGCCTTTACTAATAATGACAAAGATCGCATCGGCATCATAATCCGGCAAAACCTCCTGGGATACGACCTGATATGCCTTGTTGATCTTTTCCACACCCTTGGCTGGCTTCAAGCCCAAATCCTGATACAACAGCGGTCCTACCGGGCGCTTCATACCCATTACGCGGACTTCCTTCGCCGTAACACGAATAGCCATAACGGTTCCGTCGCCGATTTTTTGGTGGATCAGC
This sequence comes from Paenibacillus sp. RC73, assembly GCF_044908085.1. Lineage (NCBI taxonomy): Bacteria > Bacillati > Bacillota > Bacilli > Caryophanales > Paenibacillaceae > Paenibacillus > Paenibacillus sp. RC73. The sequence continues at coordinate 40,684 of NZ_JBIYCV010000016.1, read as the reverse complement.
TTTTTAACCCGTTCCTGTTGGGCGTCGTAATCTTTCAGGAAAGCGTCCGCCTGCGCTTCATGCTTGACCATAACAGCTATTTTTTTCAGTTGGTCCTTCCATGTGCCCTCGTCCAGATCAAAGACCTCGGTCGGCGCGATTTTTTCATACTTGGCTACATCGGCTCCCGAATATTTTTTGTCGAGAAAAATATGGTCAGGTTGCAGCTCCAGCACGGCTTCCATATCCGGGTCTGTGACAACACCCAGCTTGCGGGTATTTTGGAGACGATCTTTTACATGTGGCAAAAAGTCCTTAACATCTCCGCCAATGACCGAACCAGCCGGAGTAATGCCCAGCGCCAGCAAATTGTTCGTTAAATGAATGGACATAGAAGCAATACGCGAATCCGCGCTGACCGTTTTCTTACCGTTGTCCGCCGCTTTCGTATCGGCAGCTTTGTTGTCTGCTGCTTGTCCACAAGCGGACAGCACCACCATACATAAAATAAGAACCATGCCCACCCATGAACGCTTGATTCCTGAATGATTTGAACCATTTTTTGTCATTACTATTCCTCCTATGTCATAAAAGCTCCATATAAAATGATCTATATAGAAAGCTTCAGCTTGTTGGTTTATGTACCTATTCCATCTGTCATTTCGTACGGGACAGCAAAAATAAAAAATACGGAGCCCCTACCACAGCAACCACCACACCCGCCGGAATCGCATTCGGCTGGAACACAGAGCGTCCAATCGTATCCGCAGTGACCAAAATGACGATTCCGACAAAGCAGGCCACTGGCAGCAAATGCTGGTACATTGGCCCAACCAGACGGCGAGCCAGATGAGGCGCAATCAGCCCAATGAAGCCAATACCTCCAGCCATAGACACACTGGCGCTGGATAGGGCCACGGCTGCACCCAGCAGCAACAGACGCTGACGCTTCACACTTGTCCCGATTCCAGCGGCCGTCTCGTCGCCCAGCGACAGATTGTTCAGGCTGCGCGTCTGTGACAGAACGTAAGGCAACACAATAACTATCCACGGCAGCAAAGCCGCCGCATGTATCCAGTCCCGACCCCATACGCTGCCAGCCAACCAACGTGCGGTGAACGCGTAAGTATCCTCATCGAGTCGCAAGGACCAATACAGCGTTATAGCGCTGAGGCCCGAGGCTACACCGATGCCGGACAGGATCAGACGCACAGGCACGATTCCTCTGTTCCGATTATAGGACAACAGCACAATCAGCACCGCCGCCACGACACCTCCTGCAAAAGTAAACAGGGGGATCAGCACGGCTGCCGATCCTTCAAGATCGCGAAAGAAACTGACGAACATCACCAGTCCCAACGCAGCCCCCGCGTGAAGCCCCAGCACCCCCGGGTCAGCGAGTGCGTTCCGCGACAAGCCCTGCATAACAGCTCCGGCTGCTCCTAATCCGGCCCCAGCCAGTACCGTTACAACGATACGCGGCAGACGGTATTCGAACAGGACGATATGATCACGCCCGCTGCCACCACCAAACAGTGTATCCAGCACACGCAGCGGTGGAATACGAATCGTTCCGGTATTCAAACTCAATACAATGACGGCAAAGCTGATCGCCGCCAAAGCCAAGCAGACGATCAAAGCCTTTGCCCTTCTTGCATCCCCGGTTCCTAAAGAGCGACTCATTACAAATCCCTCCTTTCCTTACGGGCAAGAAAGAGGAAAAAAGGCACTCCGATAAAGGACACCATAATTCCAATAGCGAGCTCCTCGGGCGGATTCGCCATTCTCGCCCCCAAATCAGCCAACACCAGCAGCACAGCTCCCAATAACGCAGACAGCGGTACGATCTGGCGATAATCCACACCGATCAGCTTGCGGGCAATATGCGGAATAACCAGCCCTACAAAGCCAATGGCCCCGGCTGCGGACACGGACAACCCGGCCAGTACCACCACGGTCAGCAGACCCAGCAGCCGGATACGCTTGAGATTTAATCCAAGATTCAGCGCCACCTCATCGCCCATCGAAATCAGGGAAATAGAGCGTGCCAGCCCCATAGACCAGGCGATCACAATCAGCAAAATCGGCGCAAGAATCTCAAGCTGTGACCATTTGATTCCTGCGACACCGCCCGCATACCAAAAGGCTAAATCCTGACTCAGATTAAAATAAATCGCAATTCCCGAAGTCATAGAGCCTAGCAGAGCAGCCGTCACTGCTCCGGATACGGTCAGTCTCATCGGCGTCAATCCCCCGGGCGCGGAAGCTCCCAGACCAAATACCAGCAAGGTGCTCATCAGCGCCCCGAGGAACGACAATACGATTAACGTCCCATAAGGAAGGTTGGGGAAAAAGGCAAAACTTACAGCGACCACGAACATCGCTCCTGCGTTAATGCCCAGCACACCTGTATCTCCCAGCGGATTGCGCGTAATACCTTGAATCAGAGAGCCTGCTACCGCCAGTGCAGCTCCGATGACAGCCGCCCCCAGCACACGCGGTAATCTTAGCTCATGAATGATCTGATGTGTCATCAATGAACGATCATAGTGAAATATCGCCGCCCATACCGTGCCTAAGGTCAAGTCCTTGGCTCCAAGGGAAATCGCGGCAAACATAGCCAAGGCCAGCAACACAGCAGAACCTATGAATAGCAGCGCCTGCCGAATCCGGCCCGCCCGGAGTAAAGGACGGGCTACCAAGGCTACTTCGGGAGCTGTGCCTTCTGTCCGAGCCGCATGTTTATCTGCTCTGCCTTTAAACTGCATTCGTGAGGTCACTCCCTCCATACCTGAAACCACCATAACGCTCATGACGATGGCGATAATGATAATTATTATCAACTTGATTTATAATAGCATGTTTCTATGACATTGCAAGCCAAAAACTGCTCCTCCTATGGAGGAACAGTTTTTGGATATACCTATGTGAGATCGCTATATGGATGACTCCATGTAGCCCACATTTTTTAGTACGTAGGCCAACCTGCGGAGTCCCATTTCAGATCACTAATCAGCAGCTTTGGATTTCCGTTATCAGTCGCATCATAGGCATGACGCGCAATCACACTATTGTTATAAATAGACTGACCGCCCGGTCCCTTCCAACGGTCATTCCCCGCATCCAATACGGTTCCACCGCCATCCATCAGGTTTTTACCACTCTTGTCCACATAAGGTCCAGTGATACTGGTGGAGCGACCATAAATAATTTTGTAATTACTGTTTACACCCTGGCAACAGTTATCAATAGAAGCAAACAGATAATAATAACCGTCTCGGTATGTAACATGTGGAGCTTCCAGACCACCAGCGGTACGCTTCGCGATGGAATAAATCTGCCCCGTAGGCTTCATCGTATTTTTGTCCAAACGGGTAATTTTCAGGCCTGTGTTCCAGGAACCGAAGGAAAGCCACGGGTTACCGGAAGCGTCAATGACCAAATTCGGATCAATGGCATTATAATCGTTAGAATCCGTCGTACGCAGCACTAGTCCATCATCTCTCCAGCTTCCCGCGCCAATGCTCGTTGCTGAAGTCAATCCAATGGCCGAAATGCGTGACCCGAAAGTAGAAATGGAATAGTAAACCCACACACGTCCATTGTACTTTTGAGCATCCGGTGCCCATACATCATTAGTCTTCTGCTTAGGTACATACGATTTCCACCATGATGGCGGTGACAGGAATATTTGCGGCAATCTGTAAAAATTGCGTCCATCATCCGACCTTTGTACCTGTATTCCCTGACCCGTAGAGAAAATATACCACGCATTGCCTTCCTTCGTGATAGATGGATCATGTACCGCGACATCACCAGTTAATGCCCAATGCTCTGCCGATGCCGAAGGCACCACTGATAGCAATAATGCAGCCGAGGTTACGGCAGCAAACGCAGTTCGAGCCAATTTACCCTGTACTGATTTTTTCCAGGATTTCAACACTCTTACGCACCTCCAAATTCGTTTTATATGATGAGAATCAGGTAATACACTATTACATTAGTGTTTATACTTATGAAGTTACATATATATTAACCTATCAACTCCAGTTTTGTAAACGCTTTATTTCAAATAAAAAGAAATTCATAAACTACGCATAACGTTATGTATCCTGGAGCGACTGGAATCGAATTTTGCAAAATCCTGGTACAAAAAAGGAGCCCCTAGGCTCCTCCCTTGTTAAATCAGCATATTAAACAGATTTTCGTTTTTGTTCAGTTCCGTATATTCGAGCCCCTTGCGGTTCATTCGTTCAATCAAAGGAAGGTAGTCTTCCTTGTGAAACAGCTCAATGCCGACCAGCGCCGGGCCGTTCTCCTTGTCGTTCTTTTTCGTATACTCAAACCTTGTGATGTCATCGTCCGGTCCAAGCACATCCTGAAGAAACTCACGCAGCGCTCCTGCTCTTTGCGGGAACTTTACCATAAAATAATGCTTCAGTCCTTCGTAAATCAGGGACCGTTCCTTAATCTCCTGCATACGGTCAATATCGTTGTTGCCACCACTGACGATGCAGACAACCGTTTTGCCCTGAATCTGTTCACGATACATATCCAATGCTGCTACAGGCAACGAGCCCGCAGGCTCCACTACAATCGCATTTTCATTATACAATTCCAAAATCGCAGTACACGCCTTACCTTCCGGCACCTTCACAATATCGTCCAGGGTACGTGTACAAATGTCATACGTTAACTGACCGACACGCTTAACAGCGGCTCCGTCAACGAACTTGTCTATTTGCTCCAGCGTAACCACCTTGTTCAAACGCATCGCCTCCGTCATCGACGCCGCGCCAAGCGGTTCTACGCCAATTACCTTGGTGGATGGACTGACCGTTTTGAAATACGTGCCTACGCCTGCCGCCAAACCGCCACCGCCGATGGTCACGAACACATAGTCTGCTGGCGTATCCAAACTTTCCATCACTTCCATCGCAATCGTACCGTTGCCTGCTATAATCTTCGGCTGATCAAACGGATGGATAAAGGTCATCTCCTGCTCGCTGCACACCTTTATGGCCTCATCGTATGCATCGTCGAACGTATCCCCGGTCAAAATGACCTCCACACTGTTGCCGCCAAAGCGCCGAACCTGCTTCACCTTCTGATTAGGTGTTGTGCTCGGCATGAATATTTTCCCGTGAATGCCCAGCGCATTACATGAAAAAGCCACACCCTGCGCATGATTCCCCGCACTCGCACACACGATGCCCTTTTCCATCTGCTCGGGAGTCAGGCTGCGAATCATGTTGTAGGCTCCACGGATTTTAAAGGACCGCACGACCTGGAGATCCTCTCTTTTCAGATACACGTTACAGTTATATTTGGCCGACAGGACGGCATCCCGCTGCAAAGGTGTACGTACAATGACCTCACGCAGCATATGATGCGCCCGTACAATATCCTCCATGCTGACGGTTGACGCCATCGGGGCCGGATCGGTTTTCTGGGTTTCTGTTGGTTCCATAGGTTCTCCACGCTCCGCCTGAATATGTCTGTATTTGAAATCTTTCAAATATCATACCACGTTTACCTATAGCTTGTGCAGGTCATAGAGCATGAAAATGAGAATGAAAATCAATTATATTCAAAAAAAAGCAGACCGGGGTGAATCCCGACCTGCTTTTCCTGACGTTACACGCTTCTTTTATTCAATCTCTCAATTCATATTACCGCAACGATTATCCTTTTACCCCGCCTGCGGTCATTCCCTCAATAAAGTAACGCTGGAAGAACAGGAACACGACGAGAATTGGCAAAATAGCCAGCACCGACCCGGCGATCAGCACATCATAATTATTACCATACGGCGTAAGCAGACTGGACAGACCAATCGGTAGCGTCAGCATGTCGTTGGTGCGAAGTACGATCATCGGCCATAGGAAGTTATTCCAACTGTTCATCGCCTGCAAAATAGCCATTGCCGCGAATGCGGGCGCCATCAGAGGCATCATAATCCGCACGAAAATGCCATACTCCGAACAGCCGTCAACCCGTGCAGCATCCATAAAATCCTTCGGGACCCCACTCAAATATTGACGGAAGAAAAAGATCGGAATCGGCGCAACGACAAATGGCAGAATGACGCCCCATACCGTGTTAATCAGCTTCATGCCGATCATCAGCTTATAGAGTGGAAGCATAATAATTTCTACTGGAATCATCATCACGACCAGCACTAGCGTAAAAATCACATTTTTCAGCTTGAACCGATACATCTCCAGTCCATAGCCCACCATCGCGGACAATATCAGACATAACACCGTGAATAAAACGGTTATGACAATACTGTTCCAGTACCATTGAAAATAATCCGTCGTCCCCTGAAAGATGAACGCGTAATTTTTCAAGGACATGATGCTCCACTCCAGCTTGAGATTCAAGCCGTACCGCAGCAGCTCCGTCGATGGCTTGAACGAGGCCAGCGTCACGGCAAATAACGGAAACAGGGCAAACCCGGCAAACAGGATGAACAGAACAACGAGCAGTGCGGATAACGGGCCTTTTTGCTTCTGAACCATCGCTTAGTCCTCCTTCCGAAACAAGCCAAAAAATTTGAGCTGGACCAGGTTCAGCAGCAGCGTAAATACGAGCAATACAATGCCTACTGCGGCTCCGAAGCCCATACTGTTTTGCTCCAGACCTTGACGGTACAGATAACCGACAATCGTTAAGCCGATATCATTCGGAGAGTTGTTCCCGTTCCACAGCATGTAGCTCTCCGTAAACATGGACAACCCCGCATAGATACTAATCGTAAATACGTAGATCGTCACTGGTTTTAGCATCGGAATCGTAATCCGCCAAAAGGAATCAAAGCGACTGGCTCCATCAATCTGTGCGGCTTCATACAGCTCGGGGGGAATGTTTTGCAGTCCCGACATGTAATACAACATGTTCACGCCCAGCCATCTCCACAAGGCCAGTACGATCAACGCTAAAAATCCGGTGTTGGCGTTCATCAGCCATTTGTACGGCTCCAGACCGAACGCACCCAGTAAGGAATTCATCAGCGAGCCGTCCAATTCCCCGAACATGAGCCGGAAAATCGTTCCCGCGACCACCACCGAGGTCAGTGCAGGTATAAACATCACCGAGCGAAACAGACCTCTGCCCGGCATTTTAGGAGAATTCAGCAATACCGCCAGCACCAGCGGCAGCGGAATCAGCACCACCAACGTAAGCAAGGTATACAGGACGCTGTTCAGAATCGCTTTTCCAAACGTGGGATTGATCAAATCTTTATAATTTTCCAATCCGACATAAGTCGTTATGCCAGGCAGCACTTCCTGAAAGCTCATAATGACTGTCGAGATGACCGGGTACGCAAAAAACAGCGCAAAAGACAGTAGAAACGGAAGGACAAACACATACGGCGCCGTGCGGCTGGAATGAATAAAGCGGCTCCATCTGCTTCTGGTCGGACGCTGAGGCTTCGGCGGCTGACCTGTCGGTACATTTGCGTTCGTATGAACGGGCGTTGCCATGAATCTCACTCCCTTTCCTATTAGGGTCTATCTCAATTCATCTGCCAGCTCATGCAGCACCGTGGCCGGATCTTCGCCATTCAGCAGTGTTCGGTAAAGTATTTTATTGCGAACTGCACTGGCGATATCAGGCGTTTTCGGTCCGATATGCACCGCATTGATCTCATCTTTTACCTCAATGAGCGTATCAAAAATATTCGTTCCGAAATAATCCGTAAACTTATTCTTCACTTTGACTTCCGGCATCGTCCATACTTCACTGCGGATCGGATCAAAGCCGAGCTGCTTCCAAATCTCTACATTCCCTTGCTTGGACAGCTTGGCAAAAGCCAGAAAACGCATCGCCAGATCCTGGTGCTTCGATTGGTTCGTGACCACCGTACCGGTTCCGCCCATCCCCGCTGAACGAGAGCCGCCTTTTTCCCACGCTGGCAACGGTCGGATGATGATTTTCCCTTTCAGGTCAGGCATGTAATCCGTAAAACGTCCCATATACCACATCGGCATCCACACCGAAGCGGCCCCTCCTTTGTTCATAAACCCGTAGTATTCCTCCATATGGTGTCCGCCGCCCGGCGCGGGAATGGCGATTTTGTCCTTCACCATTTGCTGGAGAAATTCAAGTGTTTTAATATTCGTTTCGTTATCCAGTGTCAGCTGGCCCTTGTCATCCAGGAAATCCGATTTTTGCTGGGAGATCATCGGCCAGTAATTCCACAGGTCATTCGTCTCCACGGTCGCCATCGGCTTGCCTGTCTTCGCCAGCACTTGCTTGCCCGACGCAGCATAATCTGCCCATGTCACAATGGAATCCGGGTTTACCCCCGCCTGATCCAAAATTTCTTTATTGTAATACATCACTTCGGCTCCGACATGAAAATCAATACCGTAATACTTACCGTCCTTACCGTAAATCTGTACTCTGGAAGGCACAATGTTTTTCAGCTCCGGGTCAATCACCGGATTGAGCGGAACCAGTTGCGGTATCCCTTTGAGGAAATTACCGATCTTGTTCACCTCGATATCCGCAATATCCGGTGCCCCCACCCCTGATTGCAACGCAATCGACAGCTTGCTGTGGTGGTTATCATACGGAAATGTATTCGCTTTCAAAATAATCGGTTCATCAGGGTGCAGTTGGTTCCATTGGTCGGCCATTTGCAGAAAAAACTTCTCATGCAATTCATTAAACGTCCACAATACCAGTTCAGTTCCCGGCCCATCCTGTTCGTCGGCCTTGCCAGAACAGCCTTGCAACAGTCCAGCCAGCAGAACCACCGCCATGAGCATCAACGCCATGCTTTTTCTTCGCAGCAGCATATCCTTCCCCCTTCGCATGATGAAAAGATGATTCCTTAAAATGATTGCGCTTTCTTTTCTATTTAACATCAAGCCAAATTAGTTTACAAGAACATTATTTATAAGAAATTCATTTTTAGCGCAACACTAGCGCCTACATTGCATTATAGGGGGAAAATGAATTGAATGGGGTTATGATGATTTTTGCATAAAAAACGACCCAACTCGAATTGAAACTCGGAGCTGGGTCGCGTTTTTTTAACTACTCTTGAGAATGTGCTGCTTCGTCCTTCACTTCTTCTCGAAACGATCTAATACTTTCTTTACGGCGATTATTTTTTTCTTCGATTTGCTTACGCTCCTCGTCACTGATTTCAGAGGAAAATTCGTTCAGATACCCTTCAGCTTCATACAGGTTCTGCTGTGTATTCTGAATACTTTGTTGCAAATGTTCAACATTATCGGCTCGATTATCTGGTTTTGCCATTTCGTTTGTCGCCTCCTAATCATGGAATCGCTCACTGGAGCGCTAATCTGTAGCTTGAACGCTATCGGATCATTTTATGCATTAAAATGCTCACCAAACCACTTGCCTGCGGCTTCGGCCTCGGTACGGGTCAATTGGTGACCGTTGCGTTCCCAGTGTGCATCTACCTGCGCGCCTGCGCCTTCCAGCAAGGTTTGCAGCTCACGGGATTCCGCAACCGGAACAATCGGGTCGTTCTCACCGGAAGACATAAATACAGGGACACCGTTCAAATCTGGCAGATTCAGCCCACGCAGCGGCACCATCGCATGGTGCAGAATAGCTCCGCGCAGCGCCTTAGCATCGTGAAAGAGCATGCTGGCCGCTATGTTCGCCCCGTTGGAGTACCCAAGAGCCACAACGTTGTTGCGGTCAAAATCGTATTGCTCCGCAGCCGTATCCACAAATTCACTCAGTTCCTTGGTACGGAATACGAGATCCTCGAAGTCGAACACCCCTTCTGCCAAACGGCGGAAGAAACGCGGCATCCCATTTTCCAACACATTTCCCCTTACGCCTAACACAGACGCTCCCGGTGCTACCAAATCAGCCAAAGGGATCAGGTCTTGTTCATTCCCTCCTGTCCCGTGCAACAGCAAAATAACCGGGGCCTGCGGATGACTTCCTTTACGGAATACGTGTTTCATATATATCCTCCTCTAATTTTTTTATTTTAAATTAAGATTCTTATTTTTGATATAAATGAATTATAGCGAACTTCCCGACCTTTTACAATCGAAATCAGCAAACCTGCTCTAAACCTTTTTCTAAAATGATGTATTTATCCGTTGACAAGTATCATAGCTCTATTTTACTATTGCTTTAGATATTTAGAATATTATCTAAATATCTAAAGGAGGAAATGGATTTTGAATGATGCCTTCAAAGCTTTAGCTGATCCGACCCGGCGTAAAATATTACAGCTCTTGAAAGAGAAAAGCATGAGCGCAGGCGAAGTGGCTGAGCATTTTCAAATCAGCAAGCCCAGCATCTCCCACCATCTGAATATCCTGAAGCAGGCCGCGCTGGTGCTGGATGAGCGACAAGGGCAAAACATTATTTACACCCTGCATACAACGGTTGTCGCGGATGTCATCGGTTGGATGTTCAGCATTGCCCACTCCGATGCCCCTGCGAAACAAAATGCGAATGACATCAAGGATACGGAGGAATCTGAATGAAATCTCGAATGAAATGGAGCTTTACGGATGTTTTGACGACTTTGATTGCCCTATCACCCGCTATAGGGGCTTTGCTGCTGTATGACCGCCTTCCTGCCATGATGGCTTCCCATTTTAGCTTTGACAATACGGCTGACAGATATATGGGTAAAACGGGCGCTATCGTCATGCTGGTGCTGATGGGCCTGATACCGCTATTGTTCCGGTTAGCCCGCTACATGGACCCGAATCGAGCGAATTACGAAAAATTTTCTAAAGCCTACGAAGTAACACGTGCAGGTCTTGCCGTTGTACTCGCTGTAGCCGGTTGGGGCATGCTTCTGTATAGCCTGAACATACTGCTGCAAATGAATACTATAATTTGCGGGTTGGTAGGCCTGATGCTGCTGATGCTCGGTAATTATTTGACTCAGGTACAGCCAAACTATACCTTCGGTATCCGTACACCCTGGACCCTGTCCAATCCTGAGGTTTGGCGTAAAACGCACCGTTTCGGCGGCCCTATGATGATGCTCGGGGGTGCTTCGGGCTTGGTGGCAGCATGGGTCGATGGAGTGGCGGGAACGGTCATTTTTCTTACTGGACTGGCTATATCCGTCGTCGCCCCCATACTCTATTCCTTCCTCCTTTATCGCAAATTAAACCAAAAGTAGGCATGCAGGACGTAGTAACTCTGTCCAGACGGACAAAAGCGTATGAGACGATCCCAATGCATAAATAAACAAAGAACCTCCAAAACCACGATGCACGTGGAATTGAAGGTTCTATTTCATTCTAAAACTAGAACAACAGCTTATCGGGATGAGTGCCCACACGCTCATCAAGATGAAGTGCGTTGATTCGGTTAATATCCTCTTCCGTCAGTTCAAAATCGAACAAGTCGGCATTTTCGCGGATACGATGTGCGGTTACAGATTTGGGAATCGTCACGATACCCCGATCCAGATGCCAGCGCAAAATAACCTGCGACGAGGTTTTGCCGTATTTTGCAGCAATCTCAACGATATCCGCTTGCTCGGTCAATTTACCCTTCATCAGTGGACTCCAGGATTCAAGCTGAATCTGGTGCTCCCGGCAGTATTGATGCAGCTCTTGCTGTGTCAGACGCGGGTGAAGCTCCACTTGGTTGATTGCAGGTACGATATTGCTGTCTTTCAGGAGGTTTTCGAGGTGGTGAACTTGGAAGTTGCTTACTCCGATGGCGCGTACGCTTCCTTCTTCATACAGGCGCTCAAATGCCTTCCAGGTTTCCTTGTACTTGTCCTTGCCAGGCCAATGAATGAGATACAGATCAATGATGTCCAGACCCAGTCGCTTGCGGTTTTCCTCGAAGGCACGCAGTGTTGAATCAAAGCCCTGATCTTCATTCCACAGCTTGGTAGTAATGAACAGTTTTTCTCTGTCCGCCCCGCTGTCACGAATAGCTTGTCCAACCAGTTCCTCATTGCCGTAGATCGCCGCCGTATCAATGTGACGATAGCCCACCTCGACGGCCGTTTTAACTGCTTCGTAGACCTCATTGCCTTCCGCCTTGTACGTACCAAAACCCAGCCAAGGCATCTGAACTCCATTATTCAGTACAGTTGTATCCGCAATGTTCCCCATGTCTATCTCCTCCTGTTCCTGATTATGATTTAGAAAACGGGCTAATTACAGCTTGGTTGCATCCTGAAAAGCATTGACTTGAAGCGGAGCGGCCAGCAATTCTTTAGCTGCGGCAACAAATGCCTGGAAATGGGCAGACTTGTTATGGAAATCTACAGCAGCAGCATCCTTCCACTCTTCAACCATGGTAAAAGCGTTGGCATCATTCAGATCCTGCATCAGCGTGTAGCGTACATTACCTTCTTCGGCTTGTGATGCGCTGATTAATCCTTGGGTTTGTTGCAGAAAAGCCTCTCTTTTTTCAGGTAAAACTTTCATATCAGCATGAATAATAATCATGATATTTTCCTCCTCACATTATGTAACTATTTCTATTATAGACCATTCATTCAACAGATTAAAAGTGCGGGCGTTCCTGTAATACAGTAAAATGGATCGTGTTGGAGAAAAAATCAGGCGAATCGGCACCTATATCTTGCTTGACGGCGGTAAATGCACATGCGTTTTCAGACAAAACTAATCCTTTTCATATCCCTTTTAGTGCTGGTGGTCACCGGGCTGTTGGGATTATCCTTTCGTTATATGATCACCTCTGCCCTGTATGAAATTCCCGCAGGCATCGTGACAGCTATCATTGGCGCACCGTATTTTCTGTATTTCTGTTACGGGAACGCAAGCAAAAAGGCAACGGGTAGGGGTTACATTTCCACCTGTACACCAATGCGCTGATTGATTTCTTTTCTGAACGATTCATCACGCAATAGCCGTTCTTTAAATTCATTCATCATATTTTGCAAGGAGGCATTCGTGAACGGGTCCAGGTCGTTAAAGAAGACCGCCATCTCCGTCGAATGTCCTTCCTTGTCCGTCGCATACATGGCCAGGGTGAGGACATATTCGGTAGATCCGCCCTTTTGTCCGGAATGTTGCAGCCATTCCTGATTTTTCGGATGATCCATCAGCTGCTCCATGACCTCAGACAATAATTTTTGCTCAGCTTTCGAAAAGCCTTGACGGCTATTCAGCTTACTCATCAAGGACGCATAATCCGCCGTCGTCGAAGCTATAAAACGTTCCGTATTCATTCGATCAAATTCCCGATCATACCATGTCGCGATAGCGGCATTTCTCTTATAAGAACCGCTCGTATCACGAGCCAGCTTGTTATGGATCATCTGGGCATGTTGGCGAAACTCCGCATCAGACATCGCTTGAACGGCTGCTTTGGCAGAATTGCTATTTCTTGCACCATCCCATGCCCGTCCCTGGGCCTCTCTCATCCATTCATAAGGAATCAGAATGGAAGATACAAATGGATAAATCGGATCATGATCCTGGAGTCCCAGGTCAGATTTCGTTTGGTTAATCTGTTCCAAGCCCAGTCTGTCCATTAAATACTCGGTATTGGCATTGGAGCTAAACAGAATCATCCCTTTAGCGACTTCGCGCATAGACACGGCTCCGTTCTTCAACTGTCCTTTGGCTTCCATCTCCCTCAACCATGCCGGATGTGCGCCACCATTCAGACGCGGTAGATAGAATCGCTCCAGCGCAGTCAGCTTGATCCGTTCATCCGGGTTGATTGTGCCTGCTGCCGCCTGCTTGGCATATTCCACCGCAATCACCGTCTTGACCGTACTCGCCAAGGGCATCATCCGGTGTTCCTCACGACCTGCCAGCTTCTTTCCATCCCTCAGAATCGTAATGGATGCTTTCTCTGGATGTTCCTCTAAAAAGCGCAGCACGCGATGGGCGCTATCCTGCTCAATCGTTTCCTCCTTAGCGTCAGCTGCAATGGCAGTTGCGGGCCGAACAGTATCCGGGGTATTAGCCATTCTGTCCTGCTTCGATGATGGCAATCCCACAGCCATACCAATCACGATGAGTACCGCAGCCAAGCCCACCGCTATGATCACAAGCTGCTTTCGTTTCACTATATACCTCCCCCCGTATGCACTCAGCATACAGGTTTATTTTCCCATTTTTATACTTCAGTTTCTATTGTAAACGAAAACAAAGCATAAAAAGTTTCATTACATGTAATATTTGAAAATAAATTCAAAAAGGAGAGCCTCCCTGCATATAACACAGGTTGACTCTCCTTCACTAACCTTCCACCCTTACGCTGGATGTGGTACTTCTGTTCCGTTTAGGATCAGGTGCATGCGAATCTCCGCTTTTAAGGAATCGGATACGGCACAATATTTTTCCTTACCCATCTGAATCGCTTTCCACACGCGATAATCCGGAACATCGCCATCTACATGGAACGTCAGATCAATCGCTGTAAAACCCTTCGGCATTTCTTCCTTACGCTCACCTTCTGCGTCAATATCAATACGGGTAATGTCCGACAGGAAGCGATCCAGAATCATCGTAATATCAATGCCAATACATCCCGCCAGACCCGCCAGCAGCAACTCCATCGGTGTCATGCCTTTGCCATCGCCGCCATAAGCTGCCGTAGCATCCATCCCAACGGAATAACCGGACGGTCCCTCCGAAGTAAACGCGCGTTTACCGTGCCAAGTTGTAGATACTTTCATGTTCAAAGGCCTTCTTTCCATCTTCATAATGTATGATCTATTCTTATTCTCGCTTCAAAACTCACTGATTTGACGTAAAAATTTCTGTGTTCTCTCATGCTGGGAAGCCTCGAAAAATGCCTGTGGCGCAGCCTCCTCCAAAATCACACCGTCCGCCATAAATACAACCTTGTCCGCCACCTCGCGGGCAAATTTCATCTCATGGGTGACGACAACCATCGTCATCCCGTCCTGGGCCAGCTCCCGCATTACGCTCAGCACTTCCCCGACCAGCTCGGGATCGAGCGCCGATGTCGGCTCGTCGAACAGCATAATCGCCGGGTCCATCGCGAGCGCACGCGCAATCGCTACCCGCTGCTGCTGTCCACCGGACAAACGCGCAGGATGAGCATCCTGCTTGTCCGACAAACCCACACGCTCCAGCAACCGCTGTCCGATGGACATAGCCTTGTCACGCGGCATTTTTTTCACTGTCAGCAGCCCTTCAATGACATTGCCGATTGCTGTTTTGTGCGGATACAGATTGAATTGCTGAAATACCATCCCCGTCTGCCTGCGAATATCACGAATGGCAGCTTGCCGGGTACGGAGAGGAGCCGTAGCATTTACCTCGATCCCGTTCACCTCAAACTTGCCGGAAGACAATTCCTCCAGACCGTTCAGGCAGCGTAGCAAGGTGCTTTTACCCGAACCACTCGGGCCGAGCAACACGACGATTTCACGCGCGGCCACCTGAAAATCAATGCTTTTTAACACTTCCATCTGACCGAAGCGTTTACCCAAACCGCTTGTTGTTATCATCCTCTATCATCTCCACCTTAATAAGCTCGGGCCAGACGCTTTTCCACCCGCTCCAGTATAGCGGAGAACCCAATGCTCATGATCCAGTACATGATGCCAATTTCGAGCAAAAACGGCATATAGCGCAGATACTGTGCCTGTAAAAGTTGTGCCTGACGCATCAGCTCACTTACTCCAATCACCGAAACGAGCGATGTTTCCTTAAGCATACCGACAAATGTATTGCCCATCGGCGGAATCGCAATTCGCACGGCCTGCGGAAGAATGATGCGCCACATCGTTTGACCCGGAGACATTCCGGTTGCATAGGCCGCCTCGGTTTGACCCTTTGGTACCGCTAAAATAGCCCCACGAAACGTCTCCGATAAATACGCCCCTGTATTGATACTCAGTGCAAGACAAGCAGCAGTAAGCGAGCCGAACGATATTCCGTAATCATCCAGTCCATAGTAAATGACCGCAATCTGCACCAAAACCGGCGTTCCCCGAATGATAGATACATAACTGCGCGCCAGCCAACGAACCGGACGATTTCCCTTCAACCGGGCGACTGCCACCACCAAGCCGATCATAAGGCCAAATAGCATGGAAACAATCGTGATATACAGCGTATAATAAGCACCCTTCAACAAAAAAGGGACGTTTTCCCACATTAATTCAAGCATCGGTTATATTCCCTTCTTTCAGACGAGTGGCCCCATGTCAGCATAAAAGCCAAGACCGGAGCCAGACGCCTGTAACAGGCTTACGTTATTCTTTCGGCTCCTCGCCGAACCATTTTTTGAAAATCGTTTTATAGGTGCCGTCTTCCTTCATTTCTTTCAGAGCCTTGTTCAAGGCTGCTTTAAGCTCAGGAGTATCCTTGTTAATAGCCACACCCGCTTGATCGGATTTGATCGGCTCGCCTACCGCCTTAATCTGGAAGCCGTTTTTATCAACAATGGGCTTGAGCGCATACAGATTGTTGATGGTTGCGTCAATGCGACCAGAGTTCAGATCCTTCAAGGAAGTAATAACATCATCATACGTTTTAATCTCGAAATCGCCAACCTTCGGCAGCACTTCGTTACGCAGATAGGACTCATCATTTGTTCCCAAGCCGACACCAATCGTTTTACCTTTAAAATCCTCCAGCTTGGTAATATCGTTTGTTTTGTTGTTTACGATGATTTTTACATTGTTTGTGATATACGGCTCTGTGAAATCAATGACCTTTTCACGGTCTGGCGTAATCGTCACCTGGCTAATCACCGCATCAAATTTCTTCTTTTGCAGACTTGGAATAAGTCCCGAAAATTCTTGTGCCGTGAACTCCGCTTTGACCCCGATACGCTTCGCCAATTCATTCGCGATATCAACATCAAACCCGTCCAATTCCTTTTTATCGTTCAAAAAATTGTAAGGCTGGTACGTACCCATCATTCCAACCTTGATCACTCCAGCCTTCTTGATTGCTTCGAGCTGATTGCCCGCTGCCGCCTCATTGCTGCTGCCCGCTCCGTTGCTGCTGTTGGCAGCTTCCGGCTTCGTTCCGCAAGCGCTCAGCACCAGACTGAACATGGCCAAAGCCATCAGTGTAGTTACAAGGAACCCTCTTTTACGTGTTTTCATGAATCGTTCTCTCCTGTCTGGATGTAAATGATTGAGTACATATGTGTATTTTGGCTCTATTATTCGCCTCTTACTGCCAATTCATGCGATGTGGTCTCCCACCCGCCTAGCCTTGACCCAACAGCCCGTAAAATTCAAAATTAGCCGCTTCTTCCGCCAATTGTTTAGCTGTTACCTGTGTAATGTTGTCATGTGTTCCCTCGGAACCGAATAGCCAACGTGTAATAACACCTTCGATCATGCTCATGAGCAGCGCTGCCCGTAATTCGATATCCAATCCGGCGGGTAGCATGTTCAGCTCTATCGCCCGCTCCATATTGCGTCGAAAAGCCAGTTCCATCGCGATTCTCGTCTCCCGAATGCTCTGGCGTACCGGTTCATCAACACCGCTGCCGATCAGGAGTAATCCCATCAGATAGCGGTTCTCCAATGCGAAATCAAACAGGCGGACAAACAGCGCTTCGGATGCTTTAACCATATCAGCCAGCGTGCCTGCATCACGGCGATATCCTTGTCCTATCGCTGCCAGCAGTTGTTCACGGCCTGTAGCGATAATCTCCAGTGCCAGCGCTTCTTTACTTTTAAAATGCCAATAAAACGTGCCTTGGGCCACTCCGGCCTCCACCACGATATCTGAAATCTTCGTTTGATGGTACCCTTGCTCGGCGAATCGCTTCAATGCAATATGAAGAAGCTGTGTTCTGCGATCGGTTTCGGCTGTTTCTTCTCCCGCGTGATCAACCAATGGTCCATTCGCGGCTGTCTCGGACTGCTTCGCCTTCCTTGGCTGCATGGGTTTCCTCCTCCCGATTGATCAGTCAGTCAGCTTTGTATTTTTTAATCCTATAGGATAAGTATACTTTTGTCAAACGAAAAAAAGAGAACCTCCGAAGAGGTCCTCTCTATCTTGTAAGAACGCTTCTATAGCAGTGCTTTTGCCGCAATATCCGTACGGTTTTGCTTGCCTTCAAAGGTAATACGCGCTGCCTGTTCATACGCCTTGTCCCGCGCTTCGGCAATATCATGTCCCAAACCGACTACGCCCAACACGCGTCCGCCATTTGTGACCCACTCACCCTGTTCGCTGATGCCTGTACCGGCATGGAACACAATAGCTTCGTCCGCCTGATCCAGTCCGTGGATTGGAACACCTTTGGCGTACGTTCCGGGATAGCCCCCGGAAGCCAACACCACACATACCGCCGCTTCATCCTTCCACTCAATCTCCACCTGATCCAGCGTACTGTTCACCGCAGCGAGGAAAATATCGAGCAGATCAGATTTTAGGCGGGGCAGCACAACCTGAGTTTCCGGATCACCGAAGCGTGCGTTAAACTCAATTGTCTTCGGCTTGCCATCCGGCGAAATCATCAATCCGGCGAATAAAACACCCCGGAACGGACGACCCTCAGCCACCATCGCTTTTGCCGTCGGCTTAATGATGGTCTCAATGGCTTCCTCAATAATCGAATCCGCTATATGCGGTAATGGGGAATACGTGCCCATCCCCCCCGTATTCGGCCCTTTGTCACCATCAAAAATAGGCTTATGATCTTGCGCCGCTGCCATCGGACGAACCGTTTCACCATCCACAAAGGAAAGAATCGACATTTCCTGTCCGGCCAGAAACTCCTCGATCACAACCTGCGCCCCGGCTTCTCCGAACACCTTCGCTACCATAATATCGGATAAAGCCTTTTCCGCTTCCTCCATAGAGTAAGCGACTGTGACCCCTTTGCCCGCTGCCAGTCCATCCGCCTTAATGACCACAGGAATGGGCTGCTCCTTCAAACAGGCATGTGCCTCCTCATAGGTATAAAACTTCCGATAGGTTGCTGTCGGAATATGGTATTTGTGCAGCAGATCCTTCATGAAGATTTTGCTGCCTTCAATTTCCGCTGCATTTTTACGCGGTCCGAATACCGGAATGCCTTTCGCTTCAAAAGCATCCACAATACCTTCTGCCAACGGATCATCGGGGCCAACCACGACAAGTCCGACCTTTTTGGATTCCGCCAGCTCTGTCAACGCATCAAAATCACTCACCGGAATCGGCACGCACTCCGCCAACTGCCCGATGCCAGCATTGCCCGGCGCGCAGTAGATTTGTCCGGCCTTGGGGCTTTTTTTCAGTGCCCACACAATCGCATGCTCACGGCCGCCCCCACCGATAACCAAAATATCCATTCAGGTGATTCCTCCCGCTCCCGTTATGGTGTCAAGATTTTGCAAAATCCTCGTGTGAGAGAATGCTCTGCATCCTCAGCTAATACAAGCTAGTGCTTGAAATGACGCACGCCTGTGAAGACCATCGCAATGCCGTGTTCGTTAGCAACCTTGATGGATTCTTCGTCCTTGATGGAGCCGCCCGGCTGAATAATTGCCGTAATGCCAGCTTGGGCTGCCAGTTCCAGCGTATCGCCCATCGGGAAAAATGCGTCAGATGCCAGCACAGCGCCTTTTGCTTTGTCTCCAGCCTGCTCGATAGCGATTTTAGCCGCTCCGACACGGTTCATTTGTCCCGCACCCACGCCAATGGTCATGTTGTCTGCCGCCAGTACGATCGCATTGGACTTCACATGCTTAACAACTTTCCAGCTAAACAAAAGCTGTTTCAATTCTTCCTCGGATGGCGCACGCTCCGTCACTACGGTAAGCGCGTCCGGGTCTACAGCGTGAATGTCGTTCTGCTGAACAACCATGCCGCCTTCAATGGAAGTAACGACGAAGCGACTTTCAGCCTGTTCAGATGTGGACAACTCGCCCAGATCGAGCAAACGGATGTTTTTCTTTTTCGTCAAAATCTCCAGTGCTTCTTCCGTAAAGCCCGGTGCCTGTACAATTTCCAAAAAGATTTCGCTCAGCTTCTTCGCTGTATCGCCGTCAATAATCCGATTAGCCGCTACGATGCCGCCAAAAATGGAAGTTGGATCAGCCGCGTACGCCTTGCTGTACGCTTCATAAATGCTGCCGCCGATTCCCACGCCGCAAGGATTCATATGCTTAACAGCTACCACTGCTGGCTCGCTGAATTCTTTAACAATTTGCAGAGCCGCGTTAGCATCGTTGATATTATTGTAGGACAGTTCCTTGCCGTGAAGCTGCTTCGCTGTCGTCAGTGTACCCTTTGCCGCCAACGGCTGACGGTAAAATGCCGCCTGTTGATGCGGATTTTCGCCATAGCGCAAATCCTGAATTTTTTCATAGGTTACCGTGTAACGCTCAGGCAAAGGCTCGCCTGTCACATTCGACAAATAATCAGAAATGAGCGCGTCGTATGAGGCTGTATGACGGAAAACCTTTGCTGCCAAACGCTTACGCGTATTCAGCTCGGTATCGCCATCCTTGCGGATTTCGTCCAGCACTGTACTGTAATCATCCGCATCTACTACCACACTTACGAATGCATGGTTTTTTGCCGCAGAACGCAGCATGGTTGGACCGCCGATATCAATATTTTCAATCGCATCCTCATAGGTTACACCAGGTTTGGCGATCGTTTCCGCAAAAGGATACAGATTCACAACGACCAGATCAATATAATCCAGTCCAAGCTCCTTCATCTGACGCTGATGCTCCTCATTATCCCGAACAGCCAGCAGGCCGCTGTGTACCGCAGGATGAAGTGTTTTAACACGCCCGTCCATAATTTCAGGAAATCCTGTTACCTCTGAAATGCCGATGACAGGAATGCCCTCCTTCGCCAACAAGCTGCTCGTTCCCCCTGTCGAAACGATCTCCACACCCAATTTGGACAACTCGCGGCAAAATTCCACGATCCCCCGTTTATCTGATACGCTGACGAGCGCTCTTTTAATACTCACCATTTCTCCTCCTTTAGCTCTTCAGGATTTTGCAAAATTCACTTTTATCAATTTATTTCCCGAGAAATATCGGAAAATGCCTATACGGCATCCTTGATATGACAATGATATGACAAATTACAATCATCTTTAGAGAAGTGAAATCACTTTGCGGCCATCCAATTGGATTTTGCCTTGAGCCAGTCTGCCAACCACCTCTGGATATAACTGACGTTCCACGGATTGAATAGCTGCGGATAAGGATTCTGCTGTATCATGGTCGTGTACTTCTACGACACGCTGGGCAATAATTGCTCCCGTATCCATCCCCCCATCCACAAAATGAACGGTGACCCCACTGACCTTGACCCCATAGGCCAATGCCTGTCCAACAGCATCTTTCCCTGGAAATGCAGGAAGTAGCGACGGATGAATATTGATGATTTTTCCGGCGTAGGCATCTACCATAACACTGGATAGCAAACGCATGTAGCCTGCTAACACGATGAGATCAATGGATTTCTGCTCCAGCAAAGCAACCAGTTCACGCTCATAATCTTCGCGGAAAGCATATTCCTTGGGTCGAAAAGTGTGACACGCAATTCCGGCTTTCTGTGCTCTGGCTACGGCAGGAGCCGCAGGCTTGTCACAGATCAGCAGTTCTACCGTTGCCCCGCCCAGTTCTTCCCGCACAGCCGCATCCACCAATGACTGAAAATTCGTTCCTTCACCTGATGCAAAAACAGCAACTCGGTACTCGTTCATTACACCTCGGCTCCCGTAAAGGTCACGATAGAACTGCCTTCCGTTACTTTTCCGATCACATAAGCGGCTTCGCCCTGTTCTTTCAGAACTTCCAGTGCAGTCTGTGCATGCTCTTCGCCTACAACGATAACCATTCCAATTCCCATGTTAAAGGTTGTGAACATGTCTTTGTTGGAGATTGCGCCTTTTTCCTGCATGAGCTGGAAGATCGGCAGAATCGGCCAAGCGCCGTATTCTATATCCACATTAACGTGATCCGGCAGCACTCTAGGGATATTTTCGATAAAACCGCCGCCCGTGATATGCGCCATGCCTTTTACCTTTACCTTGTCCAGCAAAGCCAAAACGGATTTCACGTAAATTTTCGTTGGCTCCAGCAGTACATCGCCCAGTTTGCCGTTCAAGCCTTCGATTTCATCATGCAGACTGTATCCTTGCTGTTCCAATAACAGCTTGCGAACCAGTGAGAAGCCATTACTGTGTACTCCGCTGGAGGCCAGTCCGATAACCGTATTTCCGGGGGCAATGGAGCTGCCGTTAATGATCTTGCTTTTATCTACAATTCCGACTGTAAATCCGGCAATATCATATTCACCTTCGCTGTACATCCCCGGCATTTCTGCTGTTTCACCGCCGACCAGCGCACAACCCGACTGACGGCAGCCCTCTGCGATTCCGGCAACAATAGCCTCGATTTTCTCAGGTATAACCTTGTCACAAGCGAGGTAGTCGAGAAAAAAGAGCGGCTCCGCGCCCCCGACGACAATGTCGTTCACACACATCGCAACCGCATCAATACCAATGGTGTCATGACGATCCATCGCGAAAGCAAGCTTCAGCTTTGTGCCGACTCCATCCGTACCGGAAACGAGTACAGGCTCCTCGTACTTATCCTTATTCAGGCCGAACAACGCACCGAATCCGCCCAAATCCGTCAGCACTTCGGGACGGAAGGTACGTTTGACGTGCTTTTTCATCCGTTCTACTGCTTCATTACCGGCAGCGATATCTACCCCTGCGTTTTTGTATGCTTCGGACATTCATGAACACTCCTTCAAATGATTGACCCTCCTAAGTCCTCCCTAATAGGGAGGATTCCAGGGGCTGCTCCCCCTGGACCCCTCAAGAGTCGGTCAGATGCGTAGGGTTGGGTGTTGCTTGGTGGTTGGTTCGTGCTATGAGTCGCGTGTTGTCCTTGTGGTTTGCGGGATTTTCCCACCAACCACAAGGACACGCTTTAGAGCGTGGCCGCCTATGCGGCGGCAGGGCACTCCCGGGCTGTTTGCTTCGCAAAGGCGGGGATGTGCCGGGCAAAGAAGTGAGCAGCGCCAATGGCTGGCTTACTTCCTAGCCCTCAGGTTTGAGGCAGGCAGCTTAGCCCAGCCTGCTGTATGGCTTAGTCGCTTAGCGCGCACTGGCTGCTAAACTGCTAAGTGAACAGGTGGCTTTCTTGAGCCACCTGCCCCTTTAAAAACTCATGGCATGAAATAGTTATGCCATGAGTTTTTAACTACCTTACCTATCCTCTTCCCCGTGGGGACAAAGGAGGGACCTGCACTGCTGCAAAAGGATGCACATCTGAGGAACGGAGCGAGTGGAAGGATTCTGAAGAAGCGAAGCGTTCGCCTTTGCCGCTGGATTCCAACCCTGTAAGGGTTATTTAGATCCAAGAATCCAGCGGCAACAGCGATCGTAAGAACCTTCCACTCGCGGAGTGCCCCCCTCAGAACCGCCATTCCCATCCCCACCATGCACCGTTGTACCTCTTTTGTTCCCTTTTTCTCAACAACTACATCCGAGCTTTTCTTCGCCTTTGAAATCCACTTGAGTGGGATAATCATTATCGAAGCAGGCCAGGCACAAACCACCTTTGTAATCCTCTTCGTTATATCCGCCTACAGCGGCGATCAAGCCCTCAGCGCTCATAAAATAGAGCGAATCGGCGTTAATCTCCTGGCGGATTTCCTCGACTGTTTTGGACGACGCGATCAGTTCCCGGCGATCCGGCGTGTCGATGCCGTAGAAGCACGGGTTTTTGAAAGGCGGCGAGGTGATACGTACATGTACCTCTAGCGCCCCCGCATCCCGTAGCATATTCACGATTCGGCGGGATGTGGTGCCCCGCACAATGGAGTCGTCGATCATGATCACCCGTTTACCTTCGACAACACGGCGTACGGCGCTCAGCTTCATTTTCACACCTTGCTCGCGTAGCTCCTGACTCGGTTGAATGAAGGTACGTCCGGTGTATTTATTTTTAATCATGCCCAATTCATAAGGAATACCTGTCTGCTCTGCATAACCAATTGCCGCAGAAATACTGGAATCCGGTACCCCGGTAACCAAATCAGCATCGACAAAAGCTTCCAACGCCATTTGGCTGCCCATTCTTTTACGTGCAGCATGAAGATTAGAACCATTCAAGTCACTGTCAGGACGAGCAAAATAAATATATTCCATCGCGCACAGTGCTTTACGATGCTTGCCTTCACTGTAACGGTCTTCGTGCAATCCATTTTTGTCCAACACCAACAGTTCACCCGGCTCGATATCGCGCAACAGCTCTGCTCCAATCGTTTCCAAAGCACAGGATTCAGAAGCAAACAAATATGCATCACCCAATCTGCCCATCGTCAACGGACGCAAGCCGTTGGGATCAGAAGCAACTAGCAGTTTATCGTTGGTCATAATGAGGAAAGCAAACCCGCCGACGATACGTTTCAATGCATCTTTGGCGGCCTCCACCAAATCCTTGGACGACCGAGCTATCAAATGCGCTACTACTTCTGTATCGCTTGTCGTTTGAAAAATAGACCCGCCCTGCTCCAGCTCATGCCGGATTTGCAAAGCATTCACGATATTCCCGTTCGTCGCTACCGCCAGATCACCATCACGGTATTTGAAAACCAATGGCTGTGCATTCGTCAGCTTACTGTCTCCACTTGTCGAGTAGCGCACATGTCCTATGGCAATGTCGCCTGTCAGCGAAGCCATCAAATCTTTATTGAACACTTCTTTAACAAGGCCCATTCCACGATGATAATGGAACTCGTCGCCACTGCTCACACAGATGCCCGCGCTTTCCTCCCCACGATGCTGGAGCGCATGCAATCCGTAATATGCTAGAGAAGCAGCATCGGAGTGTCTGTACACCCCGAATACGCCGCACTCCTCTTTTAATTTATCAAACAGCCCCTCTTTACCAGAGCCTTCATTATAATAATCTCCAGTCCACAACGTCCGTGCTGTTATTTCATCAGACATGGAATGACATCCTCCCAGATTTGCTTCAAACTGGCGACTGCCTCGTTCAAAGCGGGTTGTCCGTTCACCTCAACTGTCAATTGTGATCCTTCAACTTTTCCTAATACGGTAACTGGCACTTCTAAACCACGCAGATGTGCTTCCAGCGCAGACGCTTGATCCGGCGATGCAGATAACAAAATGCGGGACTGACTTTCGCTAAACAAAGCATGGTCAGGACGCAAGGTTGTTTCTACGTTGACCTGTGCTCCCAATCCGCCGCTAATCCCGGATTCGGCAAGCGCTACAGCCAATCCGCCCTCTGCCAGATCATGCGCGGATTGTACCAAGCCTGATTGGATGGCGCTAAGCACCGCAGTCAGCAGTTTTTTCTCTACGTTCAAATCCAGCTCAGGCGGGCGTCCCTCAGATACACCGTGTACGACAGCCTGGAACTCACTGCCTCCCAGCTCGGCCTTCGTTTCTCCCACCAGGAAAATCACGTCACCTTCGGCTTTAAAGCCTTGTGTCGTAATATGATCCGTATCATGCACCAGACCTACCATGCCCACAACAGGCGTCGGATAGATGGAGCCTTTGGCATTTTCGTTGTACAAGCTGACATTGCCCCCGATAACGGGGGTATCCAGTACGCGGCAAGCTTCTGCCATCCCGTCTACAGCTTTTTCCATTTGCCAGAAAATATCCGGTTTCTCAGGGTTGCCGAAGTTCAGGTTGTCCGTGATCGCCAGTGGCTCGCCGCCGGAGCATACAATATTACGTGCTGCTTC
Organism: Paenibacillus sp. RC73; assembly: GCF_044908085.1. NCBI lineage: Bacteria > Bacillati > Bacillota > Bacilli > Caryophanales > Paenibacillaceae > Paenibacillus > Paenibacillus sp. RC73. Next base: position 15,044 of record NZ_JBIYCV010000016.1, on the reverse strand, counting down.
GCTGACCGCAATCCGTCCGCCTACCTCTGGATCAAGGTATACGTAACGTCCGTTACAATCCGTCGTCATGGCGAGTCCCTTGCGGGTTCCGCGCACCGTCACTACGGCTGCATCTGAGCCCGGACGAACGGCCGTGCTAGTGCGAACCATGTAATCATACTGCTCATATACCCATTTCTTGCTGGCTACACTTGGCGAAGACAATACCTTTTTCAGCGCATCGTTCAAATCCGTCACTTCTGCATAACGCAGTGTGTCAATGGCAGCGTTTTGCTCATAATAAGCAGGAACCTCAGATGGCTTATCGTAAATCGGACACTCGTCCACCAGCGCTGTCACTGGCATGTCACCCACCACTTCATCGTGGTGGAACAAACGCAGACGCCCGTCATCCGTCACCTTGCCGACCTTGGCACAAATGACACCCCAACGCTCGAAAATTTCCAGCGCCTGTGCTTCATCCTTCGGTTCTACTACGAACAGCATGCGTTCCTGTGATTCAGAAAGCATCATTTCATAAGGTGTCATGCCCTCTTCACGCTGCGGTACCTGATCCAGATACAGCTCAAGGCCGTTGCCAGCCTTACTCGCCATCTCCGCACTGGAGCAGGTAAGCCCTGCCGCGCCCATATCCTGAATACCCAGTACAATACCGCTGTCGATCAGCTCCAGACATGATTCCATGACCAGCTTCTCCATGAATGGATCGCCTACCTGAACCGCCGTGCGATTCGCTTCGGATTCCTCGGTCAGCTCAACCGATGCGAATGTCGCTCCGTGAATCCCGTCACGGCCTGTCGGCGGTCCCACATAAAACACCGGGTTACCGACCCCTTTAGCAACACCGCGCTGGATTTTATCATGGTCAATCAGTCCGACACACATCGCATTGACGAGTGGATTGCCTTCGTAGCTTTCATCAAATACAACCTCGCCGCCTACCGTCGGAATACCGATACAGTTCCCATATCCCGCAATACCGGATACCACATGCTCGAACAAATATTTCACACGGTCGCTCTCCAGCTTGCCAAAACGCAGGGAGTTCAGCACCGCCACAGGTCTTGCACCCATCGAGAAAATATCACGGATGATGCCGCCGACCCCTGTCGCTGCCCCCTGAAAAGGTTCTACAGCCGACGGATGGTTATGACTTTCGATTTTAAAAACAACCGCCTGGTTATCACCGATATCTACAATCCCTGCGCCTTCACCCGGTCCCATCAGAACTCGCGGACCACTCGTTGGAAAACGACGCAGCAACGGCTTGGAGTTTTTGTAAGCACAATGCTCTGACCACATGACACTAAATACGCCAATCTCTGTATAGTTCGGCTGACGTCCCATGAATTCACAGATCAACGCATATTCGCTGTCCGACACACCCATCTGTTGATACAGTTTATGCTCGGCAACCTGCTCTGCCGTTGGTTCCTTAGCGGACACTTGCTGCGCCATGACGATCCCTCCAAGCGTTCAAAATAGATGTAAACATACGTTTGCCGTCATCCGTTCCAAGCAATGCGTCCACCGCGCGTTCCGGGTGAGGCATCATGCCCAGTACGTTTCCTTGCTCATTACAAATCCCTGCGATATCCGTTACGGAACCGTTAGGATTATCTTTATACGTAAATACGATCTGGTTATTCGCCTGCAAGCGAGCCAGCGTCTCATCATCACAGTAATAGTTGCCTTCACCGTGGGCGATCGGAATGACGATCTCTTCACCGGCAGCATAATCTTTTGTAAAAGGCGTTTCGTTATTCGCAACCTTCAACACCGTATCGTGGCAACGGAACTTCATCGACAGATTGCGGCGTAAAGCACCAGGCAACAGCCCGGCCTCGGTCAAAATTTGAAAACCGTTGCAAATACCCAAAATGTATTTGCCCTCGGCAGCCGCTTTGGCTACTTCCTTCATCACCGGGGCAAACCGGGAAATCGCGCCGCAACGCAGGTAATCCCCGTAGGAGAAGCCTCCTGGAACAAGAATACAATCATAAGGCGACAGATCCGTCGCAGTATGCCAAACATAATCGACAGGTTCACCGACCGTGTCCTCTACCGCCTTATAGCAGTCAATATCACAGTTGGAGCCCGGAAAAACCAGAACTGCAAATTTCATGGAATCAGCCCTCCAGTTCGTAGCGGTAGTCTTCAATGACCGTGTTGGCCAACAGCTTTTCGCACATCTCGATGACGCGCTTTTCTGCACTCTCGCGGTCTGTTGTATCCAGATTCAATTCCATATACTTACCAATTCTGACGCTGTCCACTTCTCCGAAGCCCATAGAATGCAGTGCGCCTTGCACCGCAACCCCCTGCGGGTCCAAAACGCTTTGCTTAATTGTGACATAGACCGTTGCTTTAATCATGTTCCTTCAGTTCCTCCTCCGAATGGATGAATCCTATTGGTTGAATTATGATTACTATTTACTGTGCCGTCAGACGCCGCCAAATATCCGTATATCTTGCAGTCGTTTCTTCTACGACCTCAGCAGGCAACGGATCGGGCTTGCTGTTCTTGTCCCAACCGGATGCAGCTAAATAGCTTCGCACCGGTTCCTTGTCCATGCTGTCAATCTCGACATCCAGCTCATACTTTTCCTGTGCCCAAAAACGGGATGAATCCGGGGTGAAAATTTCGTCAATCAAAATAACCTTTCCGTTAACAAGACCAAACTCAAACTTGCAATCAGCTAAAATAATTCCACGCTTCTCACAGAAAGCACGCGCAAATTCGTACAATGCCAAGCTTTTTTCCTCAAGCTCGCCTGTCAGTTCAGCCCCGACCAGTTCTTTCATCTGATGAAGGGAAATGTCCTCGTCGTGTCCAACATCATTTTTCGCAGCAGGTGTAAATAAAGGCTTGGGAAAACGTTCATTTTTACGTAGCCCCTTCGGCAATGGAATGCCGTTCACCTCACCGTTCTGCTCATACTGACGCCAGCCGCCTCCAGTAATATATCCGCGCACCACACACTCAATGTCGATACGTTCAGCCTTCAGCGTGACCATGATCCGATCTTTCAGCAATTCTTTATTCTGTTCGTCGATCACATGTCCGAGCTTGTTCACATCGGTATGCACGACATGGTTTTCCAACAAGTCCTTCGTCTGTTCAAACCAGAAAGCGCTGAGCTTATTCAGCACATTCCCCTTTTCGGGCACGGGTGGCTCCAGCACATAATCAAAGGCCGAAATCCGATCCGTCACGACAATCAGAAAATGCTCTCCGAGATCATACAGCTCACGCACCTTGCCTTTGTACAAGAGCGGCGCATGGATCAGACCCTCGGCGGTAGACAATGACATTTCATTACACCTCTTTCAAAAGAGTATGGCCCTCAAACCTTGTGCCCCTCCTAAATCGAACCTTGCCCCTCCTAAATCCTCCCCTCGGGGAGGACCCCCAGGGCTGCTGCCCTCGGGACTCCCGCAAGGGTTGGCGTAGTGAGCAGCGGATGGTGCGGGTTATTGGAATTTGGGTGGGACGAGCGCGTTCCGCTGGATTAAGGCTTGTTGGCACAAGCTTTAATCCAGCAACGCTTTTACGTTGGCTCAGATCGACGTTTTTACGAGCGTTTGCTTCGTATCAACTTTGAAAGCTCTAAGCTGCAATTTTATATGCAGCTTACGGTTGTACCATGGCTCGGCGTATTACATGTCGCCTACCATTCGGCCCGTGGCCGTGGCTCGGCATGCCATGCGGCCGAGCATTAAGGCTTTGCCTGTCGTGCGCATATGCTACGCATACGCACTTATACGTTGGCTCAAGGCTTCGCTCCTTGAGCCTTGCGCGTTCTTGGGAGGGCTGCAGGCTGTTTGCTACGCAAATTCGGCAGCCCTCCCAAGAACGTTGCTTCGCGACAGAAAAGCAGTGGAACACGCTTTTCTATCACTCTTTGGGGTGTGCGGCATGTTATACACCGCACCTCCCCCTATTCCTGCTCCCACACGAGGGTTGGTGCTGGATTGCAGCGAAGCGAACGGAATCGTTCTGGAGAAGCGTCAGCGCTTGCCTTTGCCCATGGATTCCAACCTTTACGGGTTTATTTCAATCCAGGAATCCAGGGGCAACAGCAATCGGAAGAATGATCCGTTCGCGCAGCGGCCTCACCAAGCGCCAACCTTCGCTCCTACTCCCCTAATCCCAGCTTTTTAAAGATCGTATCTACGTTTTTCAGATGCCATGCCGGGTTGAACGCATCCTCGATTTCATCCGGGCTGAGTACAGCGGTAATTTCCGGAGTCGCCTCGACGATTTCACGGAATTGACGTTGCTCTTCCCATGCCTGCATAGCACGCGGCTGTACGGTATCGTAGGCTTTTTCACGGCTAAAGCCCTTGTCGATCAGCTTCGTCATAATACGACCGGAGAACGGTACACCATACGTACGCGCCATATTGCGCTTCATATTTTCAGGGAATACCGTCAGGTTCTTCACGATATTGCCAAAACGGTTCAGCATGTAGTTCAACAGCATCGTTGCATCCGGCAAAATGATACGTTCCACGGAAGAATGCGAAATGTCTCGTTCATGCCACAGTGTTACGTTCTCATACGCGGATACCATATGCCCGCGAATCACACGCGCCAGACCGGAAATATTTTCGCTACCGATTGGATTGCGTTTATGCGGCATCGCAGAGGAACCTTTTTGACCCTTCGCGAAGGCTTCTTCCACCTCACGGAATTCACTCTTTTGCAGGGCGCGGACTTCGGTTGCAAATTTATCCAACGATGTGGCTACCAGTGCCAATGTCGCCATGTATTCGGCATGACGGTCACGCTGGAGCGTTTGCGTGGAGATTGGCGCAGGCTTGGTGCCCAGCTTGCGGCATACAAACTCTTCTACCGCTGGATCAATGTTAGCGTACGTTCCGACTGCGCCAGACATTTTACCGTACTCTACCTGGTCAGCCGCAAAGTGGAAACGCTCCAGATTGCGCTTCATTTCCTCGTACCACAGAGCCATTTTCAGGCCAAACGTCGTCGGTTCAGCGTGTACCCCGTGTGTACGGCCCATCATCGGCGTATGCTTATAAGCCAGTGCTTTTTCTTTCAAAATTTCAATAAAATTCAAGATATCGCGCTCTAGAATTTCATTCGCCTGCTTCAACAGGTAGCCCAGTGCGGTATCTACCACATCCGTGGAGGTCAGGCCGTAATGCACCCATTTGCGCTCATCGCCAAGGCTTTCGGACACCGTGCGGGTAAAAGCAATGACATCATGTCTTGTTTCCTGTTCGATTTCATAGATCCGGTCAATATCAAAGCTTGCGTTCTTACGCAGCGCCACAGTGTCCTCTTTCGGAATAACGCCCAATTCTGCCCAAGCTTCACAGGCACACAATTCTACTTCCAGCCATGCTTTAAATTTATTTTCTTCCGTCCAAATGGCTCTCATTTCCGGTCTGCTATAGCGTTCGATCATAACTATTTATTCCCCCAAATATTGGTTTGTTCGATCCATTCCAGCGCTTGTTCCGCATCCTGGCACAGTAGATTCATATGTCCCATCTTTCGGCCTGGTTTGGCTTCGCTTTTTCCATACAAATGCAGCTTGGGTACAACATCCAATCTTTCAGCTTCGGCATCCGCCTGCACGAACCGCTGAATCACGTCCTCCAAATGCTCACCTAACACATTGACCATAACGACTGGAGTCAGCAGCTTTGTGCTTCCCAGCGGCAAGCCGCAAATGGCACGTATATGCTGCTCAAATTGCGACGTTGCGCATCCCTCCATCGTGTAATGACCGGAGTTATGCGGCCTCGGTGCCAGCTCATTGACGTACAATTGTCCGTCTTCGGTAACGAACATCTCTACAGCGAGCAGCCCCACCGCACCTAACGACTCCGCCACAGCCAAAGCCAGCTTGCGTGCTTCCTCCTGCACCGATTGTGGCACGCGCGCGGGTACAATCGACGTGTGCAAAATGTTGTTCACATGAATGTTTTCCGCAGGTGGGAAGGCTTTGGCTTCGCCGTTCGTGCTGCGTGCGACGATTACCGAGATTTCGCAGCGAAAACGAATGAACTGTTCCAGCACCAGTTCCACACCGCTACCAGCCAGCCGTTCGTAGGCAGCTACGGCTTCCCCAGTTTGGCGAATGACCGCCTGTCCCTTGCCATCATAACCGCCGACGGCTGTCTTGAGCACACATGGCAAGCCCAGCTCAGCTACCGCTTGAACCATATCGACAGCGCTGCCGATTTCACGATACGGAGCGACGGGAACGCCAGCGGCTTCAATGGAGCGTTTTTCCCGTAAGCGATGCTGTGTTGTGTACAACAAACTGCTGCCCTGCGGCACACTTGATTCCTGTTCCAAAAGCGCGGCTACACCCGCATCCACATTTTCAAACTCATACGTGATCACATCGCATCGCCCGGCCAACTTTCTGGCCGCATGTTCATCATCATAGGCAGCGAAAATCTGCTCTGACACCTGCCCGCACGGACTATCCGGTGTCGGGTCCAGCGTCACAAAACGGTACCCCATCTTTGCTCCCGCCAGTACCAGCATTCTCCCCAGCTGTCCGCCTCCCAAAAGTCCAATCGTTGTACCGGGAGGTCGAACACAGCCTGCGGGTTTACATGCCTCATTCATAGCGAGTCACTGCCTTCCAGCACCTCATCACGGATACGGTCGCGTCTTGCTTCGACCCGCTGGCGCACTTTTTCATCAAAAGCAGCCAATATTTGTGCTGCCAGCAGCCCTGCATTCGTAGCGCCTGCTTTACCAATTGCTACAGTAGCGACCGGAATGCCTCCCGGCATCTGCACAATGGAGAGCAAGGAATCCAGACCGTTCAGCGCCTTCGACTGGACAGGCACACCGATGACTGGCAATGTCGTCTTGGCCGCCACCATACCCGGCAAATGCGCCGCGCCACCCGCTCCAGCAATAATAACCTTCAGCCCGCGCCCAACGGCTTCCTCTGCAAAACGAAACATCAGATCCGGCGTTCGATGGGCTGAGACCACCTTTTTCTCATATCCGATTTCAAGCTCGTCCAGCACTGCACATGCATGCTGCATGGTGTCCCAGTCCGATGTGCTGCCCATAATGACAGCGACCTGCACTGACATGTCCTTCACTCCCTGTTTATCAATAAGCGCCAAAAATCCGGCACTCGAAAATAACGTTATTTTCAAGACACCGGACTACGAAAAACAAACGACAAAGCCTCACAAAGGCATGCCAAAAGCAAGCCTGTTTCACCGCAACAAATGCGGCTTCAGCCGTATGTCTCCCGTAGTCCGGAAATTTAAGGTTTCCAGGTAGAAACTTCCGGGCCATATCCCCGGCATTATACGAGTCAGCATTGTGCCCAAGCGACCCCAAACGATATTCTAACAAACATGATCGTGGTCTGTTTCGGCTCAAACATGTGTACCTTATTAAATTTTACCTAAAGTTCTTTTTTTATCGACAATACACTTCATAGTTTAACAATTCCCTACACCTTATGTCAACTTGAAAACGAACATTATTAAAATCATCCAATTGAATGTTCGTGTTTAACAAAACACTAGCCCTTTTCTACCCGCAAGCCGGGACAATAGCTATACATTTAGCCGACTCTTTGCCTCAGACTGCCATCATAGACTGGCTCTATACTCCACAAAAAAATAAAAGCCGGTACTTCCTGTGCAGGCAGTAATCCGACTTTTATTCCTTCTATTCTGTTACTTCACGACCAGCACAGGAATGCGCGCATGCTGCACCACATTATGACTGACGCTGCCTAATACAAATTCTCGAATACCGCCCAAACCACGGCTGCCGATCACAATCATATCAAAGCCATTTTCATTCGCATAATCCAAAATAACTTCAGCCGGCGAGCCCTGAATCAGCTCCACCTTGGCGTCAATGCCCTGGTCGGCAAGCCGTTTTTTGACCTCATCCGTGGTTTGCTCCGCCAAATCGTAATATTCTTTATTCACCGAAGCTGGAATCGGGGCCAAACCTTCACCCATGAAAATACGCGGAAAATCAAACGCCGTTACGACCTCAAGCTTTGAGGATGGTGAAGCCTTGGTTAATTCAGCCGCCTTCAACAAAGCCTTATTGGACGCCTCGGAACCGTCATAAGCAAGCAATATTTTCGAAAATAACATACATATGCACCTCTTCCTAATTCAGTTTGTTAGAACAAAGCCTGAAATATGTATTCCTTTGGGCGTTCGTACATTCACATTGCCAAACGCTGGCATAGCCGCCCTACTCATCATTAAACATCCCCATGAGAGCCTAAACCACGGCTTTACCGTAAAAAATATCCGTATAGCAATGCATTAACGAACAGCAACGCAGGAATACCGAGTCTGAAGCTCATATGCCGCGTTTTGTGGCGTTTGCGGTACATCGCAATCAGCACGCCCAACGCTCCCCCAATCAGGGCCAGCAAAAATAGCGTCCGTTCGGGTACCCGATCACGGTGCTTACGCGCCCTCTTTTTGTCTTCCGACATTACCAGATAGCCTACTGCATTTATAAACAGCAGCCACACCAACAAGCCTGTCTGCAATGTCTCCCCTCCTTTTACACACCGTACCGAGTCCAGGCATTAGCCCCTCTAAGCCCTCTCCCCTTCATTATAACTCCACCCCTTTTGCAGAAACAACGCCTTCTCCTGACTGAAATACCGCTTTTGCGGATATAGTAACGTTGTATGACGGATATCCTTGAATTAAAGGAGGGACTACGATGGAAAGCACCCATGAATACGTCGAAAAGCTGCGGGAAAATGCAAAAAAGGCAGAACGCAACCGTAAAAGAGGAAAAGGAACTCCCAGCGCCAGCTTGCCAACCAAACAGCATACCAACAATCCTTAATTGCAGGTACCCTGCTGTAAAACCATGTTATTCACGTATAATGTCAGTTTGGATTGCAATGTATTTACTTTAGATGTTGCAAAAACCAGATACATTACCTTCTTTTAGCTTCTGCAAAAACAACAAGCAGGCTCCCTTTGAGGTGTCTGCTTATTGTAATTTCGATGTTCACTTCTATCCTGTCGCAGTAATCTCTTCTCCCAGTCTACCCAGACAGACAACCAACCATCGTCCAGTACAAACAGCTCAATTCCAAGTTCCTGACCAGCCGAAGCAATTTCTTTAATCCGATCCCCATTAAAATTAAAATACGTGGCTTTCCCACAGTTTTTAATCAGCACCGGACGACCTGATCACGAAATCCTCCTCTTGACAGTCTTGTTCAATATAAGCGATGATAGGTGCGCGACATATCATACAATTCTTCCCAGGAACGAACCAGTACAGCTTCCGGCGTCTGGAATGACTCTCCCTACCTCATGAACCAGACAATTGCACATATCATAATCACCGTCACGAAATCCACATTACAGCTCAAAGCCCGTCGAAGCGTTACATTTGAACTGCCTATATTTTCAAAACGTACAGAACGAGTGATAGCATCTAATTCATTGAATACTGTATATTGTAGAACGGCCGGAAGACCGGTCAATTTCGGTTTACCCTGTGTAATCGTATGACTTACATAAAGTTAGCTCCCCCTATCATCCTACTAATGAACTCTATACAAAATCATATAAAAAGTAATTGCTATCACCTTACAAAACACCTTATACAAACAATAAAACGATTACATTCATAAAAAATAAGTTATTACGTCATATTATATGACATATATATTGACTAAAAACAATTTCAGCCTCTATAATTCGTGATATTAACGTAATTCGACAAAATATTTGTCAGTTAATCTATCATTCATATCTATGTTTTTCACATTGGAGAGGAGCTTTATATGACTAACATGAAAAAAATGACAATGGTTCCCCTGCTGGCCAGCTTTATTCTCGGAAGTACCTTATGGAGTGGTGGTTTTACCGCTAACGCTGCGGCAGCAGCTACCACCAGCACGACTGTACCTCCATCTGCCACTACCATCACCGATAAATCTGAGAAACCACAAACGAATAATCTACCCAACATTAAAATACTTGCTACTGGGGGAACCATCGCAGGGTCATCTGCCGTCAACACCGATACAACCGACTACAAAGCAGGCGCGTTGGGTGTCGAGACTCTGATTAACGCCGTTCCTGAAATGAAAAGTATTGCAAACGTCAGCGGTGAACAGGTTGTCAACGTGGGCAGTCCTGACATTAATAATGATATCCTTTTAAAACTCGCCAAACGTACGAATGAACTGCTCGCCAGAGATGATGTAGACGGAATCGTTATTACTCATGGTACAGATACGCTGGAAGAAACCGCTTATTTCCTCAATCTGGTCGTCAATAGCGATAAGCCTGTGGTTGTCGTTGGCTCCATGCGTCCAGCTACAGCAATCAGCGCCGATGGTCCTTTTAACCTTTATAATGCTGTCAAAGTCGCCGGGGCTTCAGCCTCCAAAGGTCAAGGCGTACTCGTACTGCTAAATGACCGTATCGGTGCAGCGAGATACATTACCAAAACGAACACGACAGCAGTCGATACGTTCAAGTCTGTGGAGCAGGGATACCTGGGAGCTGTTGTGGGAGATCAAGTGTACTACTACAACAAATCTACACACAAGCATACAACTGCTTCTATGTTCGATATTTCCATTCTGACCCAACTGCCTCAGGTAGATATTTTATACGAATATCAAAATAACGGGCGCTATCTGTATGATGCAGCCGTAGCGGCAGGTGCCAAAGGGATCGTCGTGGCAGGCTCCGGCAATGGTTCCTTGTCCAAGACCTCTACAGAAGGTGCTGAGGCAGCAGGTAAAAAAGGAGTCATCATCGCACGTTCCAGCCGTGTAGGGAGCGGGATCGTCTCTCCGTCAACGAAAGACGCAGCGTCCAACTTTGTTTCCACTGACTCGCTCAATCCGCAAAAAGCACGGATCTTGCTCATGCTTGCTTTGACTCAAACGCATGATGTTAAAGAAATTCAGTCCTTCTTTAATGAATACTAATAAATGAGTAAATGAGGATTTGTGAAAATCCAAATAAGCATTCTCAATGAACAATAAGATATAAAAGCCAGCTCACAAAAAAAATGGAGCAGCAGTAACGGTGATATACCGTAACTGTTGCTCCTTTTTCGCAAGACAATGACAACCTACAATTCCACACGGAGCCCAATTGTCTCAGCCTTGATATAGCTTCAAGTTTAAGTTTGCCTGTCAGATGGTTAAATCCATACCATTCAATGGATAACTGATTCCATTTTGATACAATCCATGGCTCCTGCCACTTCGTATCAAGACTGCTGTTTAGGAATTCCATTCAGGCTTGGAGGATATTTCGCTTGCTTCTCTGGATGTGGAGCGATTTCTTCCTCCAATATACTTGATTTATTTTGCTGATTGTTGATTTTAAGCGGTTTATGCTTGGGCATAACTACTCACCTCCTAGGCTTACCATGCCAAAGAGAGAGAGCTTTTATACCGATTTTGCTGCTTGCTTCTTGTCATTACTGCTGCCTTAGTATTGGTCTACTGTTAGCTTTCAGTTATTTCCCCTGCTTTTGTTCCAAGGCTGCTTTCAGTAGATCACCCAGACTGGAGCCAAGAGGCTCCTGCTTTTCATATTGTCTTACCAGCTTCTGCTGTTCACGTTTGTTTACCCGTTGCTTGTCCTTGTCCAGCGTCTCGGTAATGCCACAAGACAGACATCTTACATACAACCCCGCCTTGCCCTCTTTCATTTCCATTTTTTTATGGCACTGCGGACAACGACGATTCGACAAACGTTTTTCTCCCGAACGGCGATAGCCGCAATCCACACTTGGACATACGAGGAACTTGCCCTGTTTGCCCTTCTTCTCCAAAAGCTTTGCACCACAATCCGGGCAATGGCTGTTCGTCACGTTATGGGGCTTGTATTCGGCACTGCTATTTTTCACAGTGGAAACCAGCTCTTTCGCCATCGCACGAATGGAGTCCAGGAACGGTCCTGGTTGCCCTTGACCACGCGCGATTCGTTCCAGCTCCGCTTCCCAACGTGCCGTCAGCTCCGGTGTTCTTAGCTGTGGAGCTGCCAGCTCAATCAGTTGCTTGCCTTTCCCCGTTGGATGCATTACATTTCCCTGACGCTCAATTGTATCCGAGCTAACCAGCTTCTCAATCAGATCCGCGCGAGTAGCAGGAGTACCCAGACCATGCTTCTCCATCTGAGCAAGTAGTGCCGCTTCCGTATACCGCTTCGGCGGCATCGTTCGTCCAGCACGCACAAGGCAACGCTGAACCCGGACGGAATCCCCTTTTTTCAGTTCAGGTAAAATAACACCACTTCCGTTGTCCTCACGTTCCTCTGCTTCGTCGTCCGTATCATAGAGACTTCCGTCATATACAGCACGCCAGCCACTATCTTTTATTGTCGTGCCTTTGACTTGAAACGTTTCCTGCTCTACCGTTACTGCAACCGCTACAGCATCATAACGAGCAGGTGGATAGAAAAGACTGATAAATCGCCGCGCAATCAGATCATACAGCTTACGTTCCTCCGGGCTTAGCTGATTAAGCAACAACGTCTGCTCTGTAGGGATGATCGCATGGTGATCTGTTACTTTGCTGTCATCCACAATTCGCTTCGAGACCGTCAAGCTCTTGCGCAGTAACGGACGTGCCAAGGAAGCATACGGGCCTACAGCCACACTATTAAGCCGTTCCTTAAGGGTATCCACCATATCGGATGTCAGATAACGGCTGTCTGTACGTGGATACGTGACCAGCTTATGCTGCTCATACAGACGTTGAAGCACATTAGACGTCTGCTTGGCCGAAAAGCCGTAGCGCTGGTTGGCATCCCTTTGCAGCTCGGTTAAATCATAAGCCAACGGGTGTGGCTCATTCTTTTCACTTTTTTTGACACTGGCAACCATGCCTTTGACGCCTTCCAATTTGCGGCGCAAAGCCTCTGCTTGAGTACGGTCAAACATGCGTGAATCGCCATTTTCCGCACGCCAAGTTGCCTGAAAATCACCAAAGTCCGCCGTCAATGTATCATATTCCTGAGAACGAAACTGAGTAATTTCCTTCTCACGTTCCATAATCATCCCCAGCGTCGGTGTCTGTACTCTTCCCGCCGAAAGCTGAGCGTTATAGCGACAGGTCAATGCGCGAGTCACATTCAGACCAATCATCCAGTCTGCTTCAGCCCGACAACGAGCCGATTCATACAAACGATCAAACTGCTGTCCAGGCAACAGCTTCGCGAAACCTTCCTTAATCGCCTTGTCCGTCTGTGATGAAATCCACAAGCGGTGGAAAGGCTTTTTCCAGTTCGCCATTTGTATAATCCAACGTGCCAACAGCTCCCCTTCACGAGCAGCATCCGTTGCCACAATAAGCTCTCCAATGTCCTGCCGCTTCATGAGCTGCTGTACAGCCTTGAACTGATGATTGCTTTCCCGCAGTACCTTCAGCTTGGTACTCTTTGGAAGGATCGGCAGGTCCTCCAAATTCCAGGTCGCATACTTAGAATCATAATCCTCCGGCTCTGCCAGTCCAACCAAATGTCCTAACGCCCACGTCACAACATACTTAGGCCCCTCTATATAGCTTTTATGCTTCTCACGGCTTCCCATCACACGTGCAATCTCTCTGGCTACGGATGGTTTTTCTGCTAATACTAATACCTTCATGTTACGCCCCTTTCTCTTATATTGTTAATTATACCATCCTCCCATCTTACGATAAATCAAATGCCAACGGCTCTCAAAGACGTGATTGTACATACTATTACTTCTACATTTTATAGGACAGCTTACAAATCAGGCACGCTCCATTTTAACAGCAGACCTGCATAAGTCAGGCCCCCTCCGAACCCATATAACAATACCCGCTGCCCATACCGTAAACGCCCATCATCCAAACCGCACTGTAAAGCCAAAGGAATAGATGCCGCCGATGTATTGCCATAAAACTCTACACTTGTCAGCGTCTTTTCCAAAGGTATTGTCCCTCGTTCACATATGGATTCGATCATTCTCAGATTGGCGCTATGCGGTACAAACCAGTCAAGATCCTCATTCTTCATTCCAGCCTGCTCCAATAACCGTTCTACTCCCGCTGGGACAGAGCGAACAGCCCATTTATAAACCTCACGTCCATTTTGAACAAGAAATCCATTAGTTTGCAGCTTTTCTCCATCTAAATAATCAGATAAACCTGCACGATATAGATGTACTCCCCCTTGTCCATAAGTTCCGATATCTGCGGTTAAAAATGATCCTTCATCCTCGTCATATTCAACAAGAGCAGCCCCTGCGCCGTCTCCAAAAAGTATACAAGTCGTCCGGTCCGTATAATCTGTAATTTTAGACAACGTTTCCGCTCCCACCACTAACACCTTACGGTGTAGACCACCCGTAATAAGGCCATTAGCCAGGTGAAGTCCATAGGTGAACCCTGCACATGCTGCACTTACATCCATGGATCCCGTATCTGGAATATTAAAATGCGCCTGAATCCGTGAAGCTGTACTTGGAAAGTAGTAATCAGGTGTACTTGTTGCTACAATGATCATATCAACTTCGTTTATATTTACGTTATAGAGGTTAATCATACGTGTAACGGCCTGAATACATAAATCAGATACATATTGATCTTCAGCCGCAATTCGCCGTTCACGCATACCCGTTCGTTGCACAATCCACTCGTCACTAGTATCCACAAGCTTCTCCAAGTCAGCATTCGTCAAAATCCGTTCAGGTACATAAGTACCCAGGGCCGTAAGCTTTGCTTTAGAATTCAACAATCTGATCACTCTCCTTTATAATCCTTGCCCTATTATAACACCTGATACTAATACCTGGTACTAATTTATTTCAAATTAGCTTCAATTGATATGAGTTAGTCTCAATTTGTACCTTTCCATTAAGTTAAGTATATATGTCTTACCTTTTCAACACAAAAAAAGAACCACAATCTCAAGGGATCATGGTTCTTCTTACTTTTGCTTGGCGACGTCCTACTCTCCCAGGACCCTGCGGTCCAAGTACCATCGGCGCTGGAGGGCTTAACGGTCGTGTTCGGGATGGGTACGTG
>NZ_JBIYCV010000015.1:0-95411 GCF_044908085.1 Paenibacillus sp. RC73 | reverse complement strand
CACACGTACCCATCCCGAACACGACCGTTAAGCCCTCCAGCGCCGATGGTACTTGGACCGCAGGGTCCTGGGAGAGTAGGACGTCGCCAAGCAAAAGAAAGAAGGACCATGATCTCCTTGAGATTGTGGTTCTTTTTTTGCGTACGTATATTTTAGAAATGCTCTTACAAAAGGAAGGTAACATTTTTGTTACGGAATGTTATTGGAAACCCGGTATAATATAGGTACTGAATCCCATATACACACGCTGCGTTCTTGCAGAATTATGCAAATTCTTGAATTGGGTTTGTATAGTGAATCAAGCTGGTAAGGAGGGAAGATCATGCGGCGAAATAAATGGCTTGCTCTATTGGTGCTATTCAGTGTCGCTGTCGCGATCCTTACCGGGTGCGGGACAGAGGAGCCTTCTTGGACATCGTTTGAGGGTGCAGCGAACGAAAAAACGTTTCCTGTCCCTAAAGAAGCGAGTAAAACTGATCGGGCTAGCAGTAACTCAGACATGGACTATGTACGCTATGCATTACCGGCTTTGAAGGAAAGTGATAGCTTGCCTGCTCCCTATCTGGAGGAAATTGCAGCCTGGGGCTGGACGGAAGAACCGAATCTATCAACTTTTAATCAAAAAGTATTCCTGAAAAATAAACTTATGGTGCACTTGTCTGTGCATGATGGTTCTTTTACTGTATTGGTCCCGAAGGATGGTAAAGCTGCTGCGAAAAGCAAAAGTGTAGATCTTAATTAGTAATTCGCGGTTCTCGACCTGGATACAGGGGGCTACGGACATAGGGCTGCTTTAGGTAAGTCACAAGCGACCTCGAATGTAGCAGATAAGATGCTGTGTATAATGAACGATAAAGCTTGATATAAGGAAGCACTCAAAACTGCTGTTAAGTAGATGGGGCTTCCTTTTTTATATTGATTGGTATATTAGAGTGTTAAAGATGGTAGTGTGGAATGGTGAGGGAAATAAAAAGGAACAACCTTATAGGGCTGCTCCTTTTTTAATATGCGGTTCTAGCTCATGGGAGATATGCCAGATCAGGTATAAGCTTCTATCTATATGGATAGATGAATGGCTAGTCTACTGCTGATAATATGAGGCATCTTCATCGGTGAACTTCAACATGCCATCTTTCCTTTCGCCTGTAAGACGGCTCAGGATGTATAGGCGCGGTGCAATAAGCCACAGATGCCAAAAGAGCAAGGATACAGTAAAGGCTGGCGGAGACCAGAGAATGAATACAGCGGACAAGCAGATGCCGATCCATAGCGTATGTATATGCACACGGCGAAAGAGGCCGTAGCCTATGTACTGGTCTGTCATATAACCCAGCCAAGGCAGCTTGCGGTGAAATGCCCAGCGCTTGCGGAAGGATGTTTTGCTTATGAACAGTACAGATCGGGAGATCACGAAGTGTACCCATAAGGTCAGGAAGAAAGCTAGAGCAAACAAAAACAGGCTAGTCCATGAAAAGGCAAGAAGCAGGAAAAGAAGCATAATAACAGGCAACGAGATGTGACTCCATATCAGCTGACGCGGAATACTGATTTTTTTAATGAGCTTGTAGTGATAGTAGGTAGCTTTGGTTCCGGTTTCCTCTGTCATGCAAACAGTCCTTTCATTAATCTACTGCATCACAAATGGCTTCTCGACCGCCCACAGCCGGAAAAAGGGACGGTGCTGCGCTCATGCGGCTCTGACAAGCACTAAATTGCTTGGGTAAGGCTATAGAATGATCGGCTTCTAGTGTGAGCCAACCTATTCTATAATTACAGGGAAAAGCTATTACGAATGAAGTATGAAACGGCTCCAATGAAAGGGCATCCATATGTAGGAGCTTTTCTTATTATATCGGCATAGAAGGCTGTTTTTTAAACATGTCGGTACAAACACCATAAGGGCTCACATGGAATATATATAGAGTATATCGTCGAGCTGGGCTATGAAAAGGTTTAAAATAGTAGAAAGTGCCCCATACTAATAGTAAAAGAAACAAGGGTGGGATGGATATGCATGATCAAGGCGGCCACCGCTGCATTATATGCGGACAACACAAGCATGAAGGCATCTATATCGTTTCCGAGTTTATCTGCGATGCGTGTGAAGCTGAAATGGTACGCACGGATGCGACAGACGCCAAATATCATTTTTTTATTGATCAACTAAAGCAAATTTGGGTACAGAAAAATGCATAATATCCTTTGTCAGCAAGTCTTTAAAGGGTTAGTATTCCAAGGCCTGTCGGTACGGGCTTTTTTTTCTGTGAGTAAAAGTAGGATTCCGCTTGATTTTACGATAAAATAGGGAAGATATAAAGCTTTGTTTCGGAAGGATTGCAGAATGATGGGGAAAAAGGCTTCACACGCACCATTAATGGAAGCTCTATTACGTTACCGGGCTCAAAGCAATGCTTCTTATCATGTGCCTGGCCACAAAAATGGACAAGTATATGAAAATGAAGATATTGCATCTCTCTTGAAAGAAGTAATGTCTATTGATGCGACCGAAATTACCGGACTGGACGATTTGCATCACCCTGAGGATGTGATCCGTGAGGGTCAGGAGCTGGCGGCGATGTGCTTTGGTGCAGAGGAAAGCTTTTGGCTGATTGGAGGAAGTACAGTCGGTAATTTGGCAATGATTTTGACCGTGTGTACGGAACCAGGGGATTTACTGCTAGTACAGAGAAATGTACACAAGTCAGTCCTGAATGGTCTTATGCTGTCCGGGGCTGCTGCGGTGTTCTTGGAGCCGGAAATAGATACGGCCAGCGGGCTTGCGGTTGCTCCGTCGCCGGATACGATACAGACCGCATTAAAAGCCTATCCTTCCGCCAAAGGCGTACTGCTTACGATGCCTAACTACTACGGGATGGGACATAACCTGACAGCGACGGCCAAGGCTTGTCATGCGGCCCATGTGCCTCTGTTGGTGGATGAGGCGCATGGTGCCCATTACGGGCTGCATCCCCGTTTGCCGGCTTCTGCTTTGTCCTGTGGGGCTGATGTGGTCGTCCAGTCAACACATAAGATGCTACCAGCCATGACTATGGGGGCCATGCTACACGTGCAGGGAGGACGGATCAATCGGGAGCTACTTCGTCAGCGGCTGGCAATGGTACAAAGCTCCAGCCCTTCGTACCCGCTCATGGCTTCGCTTGATTTGGCAAGGCGGCATATTGCGGTTCATGGGGCGAATGCTTTTACGGAAGGCTTGGCGGCAGCAGATGCTTTTAGAAAAGCTCTGAAGCAGCTTCCACGCTTTCGTCTCGTAGAGCCTATTCAGCAAGCGCCTCAGGGGAATGAAGCCCAAGGGGGCATTACAGAGCGCTTGGAGAGGGATGGGGAGAACGCGGGCGGATATTCGACCCATGACCCTTTTAAAATGGTGCTGTACGATGCATTTGGTGTACTGGATGGCTTTGACTTAAAGCATGGGTTGGAAGCGTATGGCTGTATTCCGGAGATGAGTGACGAAAAACATGTTGTTTTATTGTTTACGTTAGGCTCCACGATTAAAGATGCTAATCACCTGTTGCAGGCTCTTGTGCATATAAATGATGATATACGGTTTAAGGAGACGGCTGGTGGGCCGGGTTCTATGCAGAAGGAGCAACGCGGACCAGATTTAGATTTTTCCACGTGGAACAATGATGGTGCGATGGTTTATTCTAGTCCGGTGCAGTTTGGGCTTCAACCGGTTAAACCGGATCAGATGGAGGTAGTAGCTGTTGAGGACTCTGCGGGCAGGGTGGCTGCGGAAATGATTATCCCGTATCCTCCAGGTATTCCACTGTTATACGCAGGAGAAACAATCACGGAATCAATAGCTAAACGAATGAGACGTCTCTGTGAGCTGGGAGCCAAATGGCAAGGGGCAGCAGATGATAGGTTGCTTACAATTCGGGTATTCCGTTTAAAATAAAGATTAGATGTTGGAGACTTAACCAATAAAGAAGACTGAATAAAAGAAGCATACGAGCCTGTAGGTGACTCTTATTTTTCAGGCTGGAAAGCAGGGAATGGCATGAATCGCAAAGGAATTTTTATTACGCTGGAGGGGGGAGACGGCTCCGGTAAAACAACGATGATCCAACGGCTGGCCAAGTTTATGGAGGAAGAAGGCTATCCAGTTATTACGACGAGAGAACCGGGTGGTATCGAAATTTCGGAAAAGATCCGCTCTATCATTTTGGACCCTGCCCATACAAGTATGGATGCCCGGACAGAAGCGCTTCTATATGCGGCAGCCCGGCGTCAGCATCTGGTGGAGAAGGTAAAGCCAGCTATTGAAGAGGGAGCTATCGTATTATGTGATCGTTTTGTGGATAGCAGCTTGGTCTATCAAGGGTTTGCGAGAGGGATCGGGATGGAGGAAGTGGCTTCGATTAATCGTTTTGCGGTGGATGATTGGGAGCCGGATGCTACATTTTATCTGGATATCGAACCTGAATTGGGATTGGCCAGAATTCATGCGTCCCGTGGAGAGGGAATGGATCGCCTCGATATGGAGAGTATATCTTTTCACCATAAAGTACGAGAGGCGTACCTGGAGCTGGCCCGCAAATTTCCGGAGCGAATTACGATTGTGGATGCATCTCCCGCAACGGAGAAGGTAGAGCAAGTATTGAAGGATTTGCTGAAAAAGCGGTTTATTCAAAACTTTAGCATGTAATTGTCGAAGGATATACGGTAAAATTGAGCTAGGGACTAGCTTGTTCCTAATATGGCTTGAAGGAGGAATACAGGATGAAGCTGATTATTGCGATTGTGCAGGATAAGGATAGTAACAGATTATCCAGCGGACTGGTGAAAGCTAATTTCCGTGCTACCAAATTGGCGAGTACAGGCGGATTTTTGCGAGCAGGGAATACGACATTTATGATCGGTGTCGATGACAATCAGGTGGACTCGTTGATGAATGTCATTCGCAGCAGTTGCAAGGTACGTGAACAGCTAGTCACACCCGTTACCCCTATGAGCGGTACGACTGACTCCTATCTGCCTTTGCCTGTTGAAGTACAGGTGGGCGGAGCGACGGTGTTCGTGATGCCTGTAGACCGTTTTGAGCACTTCTGAATCTACACAAAAGGACCTATTCTGCCGATATGATAGGGGAATTACTTGTTTCTTGCCCGTATCATGGGAATAAGGAACAGATCCACTATAACGGTAGCGCCAAGGCGCAGTCCCTGGAAAGCCGCTATGTTCCCCCAGTTCTATGTTGAGCTGTTCATTAAAAGGGATAAGCGGAAGTATTCGGGGGGAAAGCAGGTTTATATGAAAATAAATCCGGGCTATCGCCCTTTACAGAGTACGTTGTCTACAAATGAAATGAATACGAAGCCGATCCAGCCCAAGAGCTTTTCCGATGTTATGCAGCAAAATGGGGAGCGGGCTTCGCATGAGGAACTGAACCGTCGCTTCAAAGAAATTCAGATGCAGGGAGACCGTCTGGCACGCTCGATGACGATTCGTGAGCTGAAGGCTTATAAGATGCTGGTTAAACGGTTCCTGGAGGATACGGTTCGGCGCGGTGTGTCTATGAAGGACACAAAGGGCTGGGATCGCCGGGGACGCAGCAAGCGGTATAAGCTGATTGATGAAGTAGATGAGCTGTTGCTCAAGATGGCAGATGATCTGCTCGAAACCGAGCAAGGCAAAATTGAGCTTTTGCAAGGAGTCGGTGAAATTAGAGGGCTGCTTATTAATCTCTCGTTTTAAATGTAGACTTCTGCCATAAACGAATACAAACGGGCTGTCGCCACGAAGGAATAATCTGCTTGCTGCTGATGCTGGCAGATTATTTTTGACTATATTCATGTAGGTGACAGTTGGGAATATGGAAAATTAGCAGCAGAATAGGTGAGGAAATATGTCTTTCCAAAAGATAATGGGTCAGGATATAGCTAAAAAAATGCTGCAAAGCGCACTTCGGAATGAGGCGGTCAACCATGCCTATGTATTTAGCGGGTCGTCGGGAAGCGGACAGATGAAGATGGCGCAGACCTTTGCCAAAGCATTATTTTGTGAGCGAATGACGGATGATGCATGTGGCGAATGTCTGTCCTGTCGTAAGGTAGAGCATGGCAATCACCCGGATCTGTTTATCGTAGAGCCGGATGGAGCTACGATTAAAATTGACCAGATTCGCGGACTTCAGCGCATATTCTCTTACAAATCGGAAAGCTCCAATCCGAAGGTATATATTATCCAGCAGGCGGATACCATGACAGTGCAAGCTGCAAACAGCCTGCTTAAGTTTCTGGAGGAGCCTCAGGTTCCAGTGGTGGGTATACTCATTTCGGAAAATGGACAGGCATTGCTGCCTACGATCCAATCACGGACGCAGCAGGTCCCTTTTCATGCTTTGCAGCCTGAAGTGATGATGCAGGCCTTAATCGGGGAAGGATATACGGCAGGACTTGTCCGGTCGGCGGTTCACATTGCCTCGGGACTGGAATCATGTAGAGAAATTCTCCAGCAGAATTGGTTTGCAGAAATTAGAAACGTAGTGTTACAATTAGTGAAGGAGTCCATGAGCCGGGGAAGTTCGTCCATTATTCTCGCTCAACAGAAGATTTTTAAAACTGGACTTTCTGAACACCTGGATATTCTGTTTCATCTGTTTCATTTGTGGTTCAAGGATATGCTTCATTTCCGTTACGGAAGGCACGAAAGCATTGTTTTCATAGATCATTTGGAGTCCGTCTCCAAATTGGCAATCACCCGCAGCACGGAACAATGGGTCTCTTATATGGATTTGGCCGCGAATTGCAGGAAGAAGCTCCGTTTTCACGTCAATGGTCAATTGTGTGTAGAGCAGCTTCTGATTGGGTTGTCCGATACAAGCGGTTCCATCACCGGCTAACAGGAAGGCGCGCTTGTTCCACTCTGCACAATCCGCGACGCCAGGTTCCCGGTTTGTGCGACAGTGAGACTTCAATTGCGGCCATTCGTAACATGTCGGCTTCAAATGAGGTTTAGTGGCATACAAGGGGGTTAATTTTTGTATAGTGTAGTGGGTGTCCGTTTCAAGAAGGCGGGCAAGACTTATTATTTTGATCCGCTGGACCTTCCGGTGGAGAAAGAAAACTGCGTTATTGTAGAAACCGCACGCGGTATTGAATATGGCAAGGTTGTGGTGGGCAAAAAAGAAGTAAATGATTCGGACGTTGTCCTGCCCTTAAAGAAAGTCATCCGTATTGCCGGAGATGATGACGCTCTTGTTGTAGAAGAGAATAAACTGGCGGCCAAGGATGCATTCGGTACGTGTTTAAATAAAATCAAAGACCATGGCCTAAAAATGAAGCTGGTAGACGTGGAATTTACATTTGACCGCAATAAGATCATTTTTTATTTTACGGCAGAGGGCCGCGTGGATTTTCGGGAGCTTGTAAAGGATTTAGCCAGTATTTTTCGTACACGGATTGAGCTGCGGCAGATCGGAGTACGGGATGAGGCTAAAATGCTGGGCGGGATCGGTCCTTGCGGACGTATTCTGTGTTGCTCTTCGTGGCTGGGAGATTTTGAACCGGTATCCATTAAGATGGCGAAGGATCAGAGCTTGTCGCTGAATCCGACGAAGATTTCCGGGTTGTGTGGAAGATTGATGTGCTGTCTCAAGTTCGAACATGATAACTACGAGAGCATGAAGGAAGAATTGCCGCAGGTTGGCAAGATGGTCGTCACCTCTCTCGGAGAAGGCAAAGTCGTAGGCGTAAATGCTGGACATCGCACAGTACATGTTCAACTATTTGAGATTAGCAAGGTCAAGGAACTTCCAATGGACGATGTAGTCGTCAAGTAAACCATTAGGTTGCTTCGGGGTGGAAACTTGGATAAATTAAATGTTTTTGCGCGTATTCACGAAATGGAAACCCAAATGGGACAGTTGCATAGCGATCTGGGTGAATTGAAACTGGCAGTAAAAGAGCTGCTGGAGGAAAATCAACGACTAACGATTGAAAACGAACAGGTGCGCAAGATGCTCAAACGTGAAACCTCCAGAGAAGAAAAGACGGCAAAAAGGCCGAAGCTTTCTCCTCCGATCGTCATTAAGGATGAAGAGGAAACGGGTGAGGTTGTGGGCGAAGGCCACGACAATCTGGCAAGGCTGTATCATGAAGGATTTCATATATGCAACGTGTATTACGGACATTTGCGAACGGAAGGCGATTGCCTTTTCTGTCTATCATTTTTGAATAAATAAAAACAAGCCGTAGGAGCAAGGTGCCTACGGCTTTTTTGTAAGGAAGTATGGATTCAGAACGATTTGGGGTAAAAAGATGGGAGAGCGCTATGTACGAAAATGAACAGAAGTCTGAACGAATTGACGATCTATTGTCACATAATCTGCGTATTATCCAAAGTGATGAGGTGTTCAGCTTCTCCATGGATGCGGTTTTGCTAGCACGGTTTGCTGGTATTCCACAGCGTGGAAAGATTTTGGATCTATGTACAGGTAATGGGGTTGTTCCCCTGCTGCTAACGACACGAACCAAAGCAGCTATCGAAGGAATTGAAATTCAACCGCGTTTAGCAGATATGGCTAGACGCAGCGTCAGCCTGAATGGACTGGAGGCAGCGATTCAGATTCGGGAAGGCGATCTACGTGAGTTGGTTCAAATCACGGGACATGGTGTATATGATGCAATTACGGTAAATCCCCCCTATATGCCGCTAAACGGTAGCGATATTAAGCTAAACCCTCATCAGGCGATTGCACGTCATGAGGTGCATTGTACGCTGGAAGAGGTCATTCAGGCGTGTACCCGGCTTGTCCGTAATGGTGGTAAAGTGTCCATGGTTCATCGTCCGCAGCGGCTGGGTGAGATTATAACACTGATGCGTGCCAACAGACTGGAGCCAAAACGGATTCGATTTGTCCACCCACGGGCTCATATGGAGGCGAATATGGTGCTCATCGAGGCGCTATGTGATGGTAAGCCGGAGGTTCGTCTGTTGCCGCCGCTCATTGTATATCAGGAGAATGGGAATTATACTCAGGAAATAAGGGATATCTATGGAGAAGTAAGCAAGGGGGATTTACAGTGAAGGCAGCGGTGCAAAAAAGTTTTATAACCGGCGGAGAAGAACGGGGCAAGCTGTATCTCGTTGCGACACCGATTGGTAATCTGGACGATATGACCTTTAGGGCGATTAACACCTTAAAATCGTGCAGTATTATAGCAGCAGAGGATACGCGGCAGACG
The DNA here is from genome assembly GCF_044908085.1 of Paenibacillus sp. RC73. Taxonomy (NCBI): domain Bacteria; kingdom Bacillati; phylum Bacillota; class Bacilli; order Caryophanales; family Paenibacillaceae; genus Paenibacillus; species Paenibacillus sp. RC73. The sequence continues at coordinate 86,196 of NZ_JBIYCV010000015.1, read as the reverse complement.
CGCAAACTGCTCACACATTTTGATATCACGCCGGAAATGCTATTCAGCTATCATGAACATAATAAAGCTGCCAGTGGGCCTGAGCTGATACGTTATATAATAGAAGGAAAAAATTTGGCACTGGTTAGCGATGCAGGTCTGCCGGCCATTTCGGACCCGGGTTCGGATCTGGTCAAGCTGGCGCTGGAAGCGGAAATTAGCGTTATTCCCATCCCTGGGGCAAACGCAGCATTGTCAGCTTTGATTGCCTCCGGACTGGGTACCGAAAGATTTACATTTGCCGGATTCCCTCCACGGGAGAAAAAGGATCTCGAGAGGCTGCTACAGTCATTTCAGGTATCACATGGCACGATCCTGTTTTATGAATCCCCTCACCGTATTGTGCGGACGTTGACGGTATTGAAGGAAACACTGGGGGAACGCAGAGTGGTGCTTGCACGTGAGTTGACCAAGCTGCATGAGGAATGGATACGAGGAACGGCGGAGCAATGCCTTGCCAGACTGGAGGAGCATCCACCGCTTGGTGAATATTGTCTGGTAGTTGAAGGGAAAAACGAAGCAGAAGAGGAAGAGGAGCGACAGGCATGGTGGCAGTCCTTATCTTTGGAGGCCCACGTTGCGCATTATGAGACTGAAGGGCTGACACGCAAGGACGCTATGAAGCGTACAGCTACTGATCGCTCCATTTCCAAACGGGATGTATATAACGCTCTTTTATGAAAACTTCCATAAACAAAAAAGGGCCTTCCGACGGTTGGGTTCAAACCGTGGAAGGCAACAAGGAGTATATATGAAAAAGGTTAGAATTAACAATCTCTTATAAGTCTATTATATACTAAAAATCTTAGTTTGTCACAGGTGTTGGAATTTCTGAGATGCAATCTTGGCAAACAATTTTTCCTTTGAAGTAAATTACGTTCTCGGCATTACCGCAGAAGATACAAGCAGGCTCGTATTTTTTGAGCATAATGCGTTCGCCATCAACATAAATTTCCAAAGCGTCTTTTTCGCCAATACCCAATGTGCGGCGCAATTCGATTGGAATAACAACACGTCCGAGCTCGTCAACTTTTCTTACAATACCAGTGGATTTCATCATAATAAATCAGGCTCCTCTCGCCTTTAAAATAATATAAGTGTCATGATTCGACAAAATATTCTCTTTTCTGATATTTACTATACCAACGATTCCCAAAACAGTCAACCTTAAATATTTGCTAACAGGTTAATTATGCAAAAGTATTTAGAATAAAGAGCATGATGCGTGTGTATTACCTTATTTTATTGATGATTTTAGCCATTTGTCGATTTGGAAATGTCGAAAAGCTATAATTCGACATATTACGACAAGCGATGTCGAATGAAGGAGATCGTTTAGGATTTTATTGTATCTTAATCCATTATTCAGAATATTAAAGGAGCTGATATCTTGCACCAGCCACTCAGTGAAGAAAAAGTTTTTAAGGACCCGGTACATAACTATATCCATGTTCAGGATACAGTGATATGGCGTTTGATCAATACTCCAGAGTTCCAACGCTTGCGCCGCATTCGGCAGTTGGGTACATCTTATCTTACTTTTCATGGAGCGGAGCATAGCCGTTTTTCGCATTCGCTAGGTGTGTACGAGATTACACGGCGTATTATTTCCCAATTTGAACGCGGCGAATTTTCGGATTGGCCGAAGGAAGAAGGTTTAGTCGCGCTGTGTGCGGCTTTGTTGCACGATGTGGGGCATGGCCCGTTTTCCCATTCTATAGAAGAAGCCTTTCATATGAACCACGAGGATTGGACATGCCGGATTGTATTGGGGAATACGGAGATTAACGCTGTGCTGAGGCAAGTCGATGAGGAGCTTCCGGCGAAGGTGGCTGCGGTCATTGCCAAAACGTATGACAAGCCAATTCTCGTTAACCTGATCACAAGCCCATTGGATGCGGACCGTATGGATTATTTGCTGCGGGATGCCCACTCGACGGGGGTCAATTATGGCACCATTGATCTGGATCGTATTTTACGGCTGCTGCGTCCTCATAATGGAAGAATTGTTGTGAAGGAGTCAGGTATGCATGCGGTAGAGGATTATCTGATGTCACGCTATCAGATGTATTGGCAAATTTATTTTCATCCTGTAACGCGCAGCTCGGAAATTTTATTGCGTAAGATTTTCAAGCGGGCGAAGGAGCTGTTTAGAAACGGATATGAGTTTAGTTTTCTGCTGGAACCGTTGCCGGATCTCTTTCGGGGGGAGCTTACGGTGGAACAATATTTGATGCTCGACGAGTCTTTGATTCAGACAGTATTCAGTCAGTGGAAACAGGAAAAGGACGAGATTTTAAGTGATTTGAGCGCCCGTTTTATGGATCGCAAGCTGTATAAATATGTAGAGATTGAAAATATGGATACAGATACCATTGACGACATTCGGACAGCGCTGAAGCAGGTTGGTTTGCATCCCGAATATGATCTGGAAATTGATTTTCCGACGGATCTTCCTTATGATGTGTTTCGGCAGGGTGGCTCGACGGACAACCAGATTTTACTGCTTGGACGTAAAGGAGAAGTGAGAGAAATTTCCGAAGTATCGGAAATTGTGCGCTCCATTAGCGGTATTCACCGGGGTAAATATCACATGTACTATCCCCAAAACAAATTGGATGGGGTAAAGGACAAGCTTCCTGCCGAAATAAGGAATTATTTTGTCAAACAATAGACAAATGTATGCCAATAAAAGTAAATAAGGGGACATGAATTTTGAATTTATTTGACACTCATACCCATCTGGATGCGCCGCAATTTGACGAAGATCGGGAAGAAGTTATAGCACGTGCTGTCGAAGCGGGAGTAACCCGCATGATTAATATCGGATTTAATCGTGAGACGATTCCATCCACGATGAAATTAGCTGAGACGTATGATTTTATTTATGCGGCGATTGGATGGCACCCACAGGATGCGATTACGATGCAGGAGGGAGATATGGAATGGATTGTATCGTTATGCAGTCATAAGAAAGTCGTGGCGATCGGGGAGATTGGTCTGGATTATTATTGGGACACATCACCGAAGGATGTACAGCATCGGGTGCTACGCAACCAGATTGGACTGGCTCGTGAGCTGAACATGCCAATTGTCATCCATAACCGGGATGCGCATGAAGATATTGTTAAGATTTTGCGTGAAGAAAAAGCGAGTGAGGTTGGCGGAGTCATGCATTCCTTTTCCGGAAGCTGGGAGACGGCTAAAATGGTGCTGGATATGGGCTTTCACCTCTCTTTTGGCGGGCCAATAACGTTCAAAAATGCCAAGCAGCCAAAGGAGGTACTCGCACAGGTGCCGCTGGACCGTCTGCTCATTGAAACGGACGCTCCCTACCTAACGCCTCATCCGTTCCGCGGGAAGCGAAATGAGTCCGCACACGTGGGACTGGTCGCAGAGGCGGCTGCCCAAATCAAGGGAATTACGGTGGAGGAATTAGTGTCAATAACGACCCAAAATGCCTTGGAACGATTTGACATTAAGTGAAAAAGTGAAGAAATCGATCAAAATAAAGAGATAGACGAAGCTAATCATGAATTTGTTGCAGGAAACTCAAGAATATTACAATATTTTAACCGAATATTTTGAAAAATGTACTTGAAACCTGCTTTACAACATGCATAGAAACAGGATATCATCTTTTCAGTGAATTGTTGTTTGAGTGTAAACATCAACAGCTCATTTCATGAACCAGTCTCGCTGAGTCCCTTTTACAGGGAACGGGGGAACCGATATGGCTTACAGTACGTCCGGCGTATGGCAAGAAGGGAGCGTCTCTTCCGCCAGCCGGCTCGACCGAAATCCTTTCCCGGATGGGATTGAACAGGTGGAGGGGCCGTATTTCGATTTCTTTCTGGGTCTTCGGGGTGAATGTGAAGGCGACCGCCATGAGCGGTTGACCCAAGCTAGGGCGTCTCTCTACGTCCGAACCCGACAGCTAACCCCGTAAGCGTAACAAGAGAGAAGCCATCTCGTGCATGATTTTTCCGCATATTCGCACATGCCGGAAGCCACGAAAGAGCTCTCTAGTCTCTTTCTCTGGCTTTTTTTGTTGTGAATAAAAGAAAATCTGTCATCATACTGTGATTAAACAGGGGAGGACAGCATGCCGCGAAGACGGGTACATGGTGCAGGACAGTCGCATTACGGGCTTGTCTTGTAGAAAATCTGTTATAGTCACGTCAATCTCAACTATGTCTTACTCCAGACGGCGGGCTATGTAAGGAGGACGGAGGAAATGGGCATTTTCCAAAAAGAGGAGACCCATGAGTCACGCTCATCCAGCATGTCTTACGTATTGCGTTGGAAGCAAGAAAATGTGCGCCAGGCTGCTTTGGTTGCTATTTTTCTAATCGCACTAACGATTATGATTTCAATTCTGGTGTACACTGAATCTAAAAAACAGGTTTTTTTTGTCATCGATGGTAAGGCATCTGCGGTAGAAACCCGACAATCCCAGCTCCAAGATTTGCTCAAAGAGCATTCTATTTCACTTCAGCCGCATGATACGGTTTCGATGCCGCTGAACGGAGCAGTACAGGATGGGGATCGCGTAGTCATCAAACGTGCCAATCAGGTCAAAGTATCCTTAGCCAATGAGACGAAAAAATTGTACACAACAGAAAATACAGTAGAGGGTGCCATTCGCACCTCGGGCTATAAATTATCGTCAAATGATAAAGTTTATCCTGCTCTGGATGCTTCTGTTTCGTCTAACATGGACATAAAAATCATCCGTGTGAAGAAACAGCAGGTCGAACAGAAGCAACAGGTACCTTATCAGGTCATCAAAACGGCCGATCCAAGTCTCTATAAAGGCGATAATCGGGTCATCCAAAGCGGTAAAACGGGTGTTGTGGTCCAGCATGTTCAAAAGGTATACCATGACGGAAAATTGGTATCCAAGCAGCTGGTAAACAAGGAAGTCGCGCAGAATCGTGTGGATAAGGTGATTGCGGTAGGAACGAAGAAAAAGCCGGTCGTTCTGGCTGCTTCCGTCGGTCCTGAAGATGCCGTTAAGGCAACACGGGTTAGTTCGGACAATGCTGTCCGTAAAGCAGGTGTGAATTTTAAATATAACAAAGTATTACAAAACGTCTCCATGACGGCGTATTCGTCACAGGAGCCAGGTATCGGTACACGTACCGCATCCGGCACGCGTGTCACGGAAGGACGCACCATCGCTGTCGATCCGAGTGTGATTCCAATCGGCTGGTGGGTGTATATTGAAGGGGTGGGCTTCCGCCGTGCGGAGGATACCGGTGGCGCAATTAAAGGCCACAAAATCGATGTGTATTATGAGAGTTTGAGTCAAGCCAATCAGTTTGGTCGGAAGCACGGTAAAACCGTATATGTGATTGGACCAGTGAAGCCTGAAATGAACTAAAAACGTGTTGTATATGTTTAGGGCAATGCGATAGTATTAACATCATAGTTATGCATGCTAAGAAGAGGATACCCTCTTCTTATTTTGTTTTCAAAAGCTGGGAAAGATGAATATAGCTGACTGTGTAGCAGTGGAGGGAAACGCAAATGATCAAGGAAGTGATCGTGGTAGAGGGTCGGGATGATACGGTGGCTATTCGCCGTGCTGTCGAAGCGGATACGATAGAAACGGGGGGCTCCGCCATTAATAAAATGACGCTGCGCAAAATTGCGCTGGCGCAGGAGCGGCGGGGTGTCATTATTTTGACCGATCCCGATCATGCAGGGGAGCGTATCCGCAAAATTATTGCCTCCAAGGTGCCCGGCTGCAAGCAGGCCTTTATACCAGAGGCAGAAGCGACGCGCAAAGGGGATATTGGCGTGGAGAATGCCTCGCCTGAAGCGATCAGACATGCTCTCGCACGGGTGCATACGACGGTGGAAGGGGCCGATCCGCTAATTGATTGGGCGGACCTGATTGACGCCGGACTTATCACCCACCCGAATGCTGCTGCACGACGTATGACTTTGGGTAATGTGCTGGGCATTGGTTACTGTAACGGTAAGCAGCTACATAAACGGCTCGCTGTGTTCCAGATCAGCCGTGAGGAATTTGCCGGTGCGCTGGCACAAATTGAAAGTGAAGGATTGTGATATCCGTATGACAGGGATTCAAGATATAGCAACACCACGGCGCACGAAGGAAATTATTCAGCGGCACGGGTTTTCGTTCAAAAAGAGTTTGGGACAAAATTTTCTGATTGATCAAAATATTCTGAACAAGATCGTGAATGCTGCGGGATTGGACGAAACGAAGGGCGCACTTGAGATCGGTCCGGGGATTGGCGCTTTGACTGAGAAGCTGGCGCAAACGGCCAAGGTAGTTACTGCTGTGGAAATTGACCAGCGGCTCCTGCCTATTCTCGAAGAGGTGCTGGCCCCTTATGAGCATGTGAAGGTACGCCATGGGGATGTGCTAAAGCTGGATTTGCGAGAGGTGTTCGCTTCCGATTTTGCCGGGGTTAGTAAAGTGAGCGTCGTCGCTAATCTGCCGTACTACGTCACTACACCGATTCTGATGAGGCTGCTGGAGGACAAGCTCCCTCTGGAGAATATCGTCGTCATGATCCAAAAGGAAGTGGCTGAGCGTATGGCTGCGTCTCCTGGGACGAAAGATTACGGCAGTTTGAGTATTGCAGTGCAATATTACAGCGAACCCGAATTGGTCTGCATCGTACCGAATACGGTATTTATTCCCCAGCCGAATGTAGAATCGACGGTCATCCGTTTGCGTGTGCGGGAAGTGCCTCCGGTAGAGGTGGTGGACGAGCAGCATTTCTTCGAAGTCGTACATGCTTCATTTGCCCAACGTCGCAAGACCATTTCGAATAACCTGAAAAGCCGCTTCTTTACCAAAGAGAACAGGGACACGCTGGAGCCGCTGTTGCTTCAGGCAGGCATAGAGCCTTCCCGTCGGGGCGAGACGCTGAGTATCGAGGAATTTGCGCGTCTGAGCGCTGTGTTGCTGGAAGCCGGGATTTCCTGATCTGACGCAAGAGCTATCGCTTAGCAGCAGTCGGAGAGTCTCTGGTTGCGCTTTGCACGGTTGTGGCTGGTTTGTATTAGCTCCTGAGCATGATAAGGAACCAAACTGTGCATTCACCCATACGATATGGGAGGGGTGATACAGTGTGATGATTTTAGGAGACTTGGTCGTTCGAAAATCGTATGGCGGAGATGTCACGTTTCGCGTTGAGGACATCCAGCGGGATAAAGCGATCATTAAAGGGACGGAATTTCGGCTGCTTGCCGATTCCCCTGTGAACGATCTGGTCAAGGTGCCTGCAGACCAGATTAGCGGGAAGACACGGCAGGCCCATATTAAGGCGGATGAGTCTCTCAATCTGTTGCAGCAGGCACGGCAGAAGCAAGCAGCCCGCAGTCAGGCGGCTTTGATCGGGGAGTGGAGTGATCCGGTGGAGTCGACGTATTTTGAAATGCCCGGCAAGGTACTTCATCTGGATGGGGACCCCGGCTATTTGAAAAAATGTCTCAGCTTATATGAGCAGCTTCGCGTTCCTGCAGAGGGACATCATGTTCACGAATCAGCTATGGCCGACACGTTGTATCGGCTGCTTCCCCGTATTCGCCCGGATATCGTAGTCATTACCGGACATGACGGGGTATTGAAGCAGCCGCAGCCTTATGATTTATATAGCCTGAAAAGCTATAAAAATTCGCAAAATTTTGTGGCGGCGATCCAGGTAGCGAGACAATATGAACGTCATCTGGATTCATTGACGATTGTGGCGGGAGCGTGTCAGTCCCATTTTGAAGCGCTGCTGCGTGCAGGAGCGAACTTTGCCAGCTCACCAGGGCGTATCCTGATTCACGCGCTGGACCCGGTATATGTGGCTGCCAAGGCTGCCTTTACGTCGATCCGTGATACAGTCAACATGGGCGACTTGTTTCATCAGACGATCAGTGGCAGCCGTGGAGTGGGTGGTATCGAAACCCGGGGAAGCTATCGTATCGGTCTGCCGAAGCTGGAAAATTTGTCGACTCTTAAAGTAACGCCTTCTGCAATCTAAGGTTTGAACCTGTTAAATAGGATTTATCTGGATAAAAAGCCTCTGGGCACAGGGGCTTTTTGGCATTTTTATACGCATTATTCCTGTTCGCAAAAAATTAAATTGACAACTTATTTTTCGGGTTGATATAATATTTAGCTTGATTTGACATTGTCTCTAAAATTCGTTATAATGGACAAGGAAAGAGGTGGTCGTTAGGCAATGGCTAAAAATACGCTGTTGGAAATCAAACGCAGTCTCGACGCACATGTAGGGCAAAAAATTTTGCTGCGGGCTAACGGCGGACGCCGTAAGACCGTCGAACGAACTGGTGTCTTGGAAGAAACGTACCCTTCTGTTTTTATCGTCAAGCTGGATCAGGAGCAACAAACGTTCAAACGTGTCTCCTACAGCTATGCTGACATTCTTACCGAGTCGGTGGAAGTTACCGTCTATGATCCCGACTCCCATACAAGTGTCGAATGTTTTGACACACCTTAATTGATTTTATGTAATCTATACCGGCTTTGCAGGTTTAACGGCGGCTTCGTCATTCCAAATGACGGGGCCGTTTTGTATATATGGGGCAGGATGAAGCATCGCGTCTTTGCGCATACTAAGGCGGGAATGATCTTCCTTATTCCACTGCCGAAGGAGGCGTATGCATGAGTCGGAGAAGACGAGGTGTCATGTCGGAAGAGCTTAAGTATGAGCTGGCTAAGGATCTTGGATTTTACGATACGGTCAAGGAAGAGGGCTGGGGAGGCATTAAAGCCAAGGATGCGGGCAATATGGTGAAGCGGGCCATTCAGCTTGCAGAGCAGGCAGCTTCCCGCAAATCGTAGCCATCGTTAGTGCTTCGGTAGTACTGATGAAAAAGCGGGGATCTCCGGTTTTATACCGGGTGGTCTCCGCTTTTTTGAACCTCATGACTTGACACGCTGAGTCTGATATAATATGTTAAGCTGTCTTGAGGGAAAAGTTGAAGGTGGGTGAACGCCTTGAAAATATACGAAAAAGCACCGGCAAAAATTAATTTAATGCTTGATGTATTACGCAAACGGGATGACGGATATCACGAGGTTGAAATGATTATGACCATGGTCGATTTGTCTGATCGTTTGACCATGTCCGAGCTACCACGTGATACCATTATCATTTCAAGCCAAGCCGGGTACATACCGCTAGATGAGAAAAATCTGGCTTTTCAGGCCGCGCGTCTGATTAAGGAACGTTATGATGTCTCTACGGGCGTGCATATCCATTTGGACAAGCATATCCCGGTAGCTGCAGGGTTAGCAGGCGGAAGCAGTGATGCCGCGGCAGCGCTGCGTGGGCTAAACAAGCTGTGGAAGCTTGGCATTTCGGATGCTGAATTAAGAGTACTGGGCGCTGAGCTTGGTTCTGATGTGCCCTTCTGTATTACAGGTGGTACGGCTTTAGCGAGTGGACGCGGGGAATTGCTTAGGCCACTTCCGAATCCACCCCAATGCTGGGTAATTCTCGCGAAGCCGCCGATTAATGTATCGACGGCTGAAGTGTACGGACGCGTTAAAGCGGATCAGATCACGCATCACCCGTCTGCCCGGCAGATGGAGCAAGCGATCCGCAACGCTTCTTTTACCGATGTATGTAATGCGCTCGGGAATGTACTGGAGGATGTCACACTTAAGCTGTACCCGGAGGTGGAGCATCTTAAAAACTCTATGATTCGATTAGGAGCGGATGGGGTGCTGATGTCAGGTAGTGGTCCTACGGTGTTCGGGCTGGTGTCGAAGGAAGTCAAAGTACCGCGCATTTATAACGGACTCAGAGGATTCTGCAAGGATGTGTACGCAGTACGACTTCTGACCTGATTATGGTTATTTATTTCTAATTTTAGTGGTATTTGTTGTACAAATACGTACGAAGATGATATATTTACTATTAAATATTCGGATTTTACTATATCACTTGCATTCCGCCAGCAGCCGGCCAGTCCGCCGGTGCTTTTACTGTACGAAGCGGGCGGCAGGAGAAGAATAGATCGCGAGGAATTGTTGTGAAAAAACTTAAAAGAAGCTCACGATTGGTGGAAATGACACAATTTTTGCTGTCACGGCCGCATACCCTGGTGCCTCTTACGCATTTTGCGGATCGTTATGGGGCGGCTAAATCGTCCATAAGCGAAGACCTGGCTATTATCAAGGAAGTATTTGAGGATGAAGGCATTGGTGAGCTTCTGACGTTGGCGGGAGCGGCAGGAGGCGTCAAGCTGATTCCAAGACTGTCCAAGCAGCATGCACTCACATTTGCGAATGACCTGTGTGCACAGCTGGAGCAGCCGGATCGCATCTTACCCGGAGGATATCTGTATCTGTCGGATCTGCTGGGTCAACCGGCGATGATGAATGAGGCTGGTAAAATATTCGCTACTGCATTTGCCAACAGACAGATCGATGTAGTCATGACGGTAGAGACCAAAGGGATTCCGCTTGCCTATGCAACCGGGGCACAGCTGAACTTGCCCGTTGTCCTCGTACGGCGTGATCATCAGGTAACGGAGGGCTCGGCAGTGAGTATTAATTACGTCTCAGGGTCACAAAAGAGCCTGCATACGATGTCATTGTCCAGACGGGCGATGCGCGAGAAAGCGCGTGTACTCATCGTGGATGATTTTATGAAGGCAGGTGGCACGATTCAGGGGATGGTTGACTTGCTGGCTGAGTTTGATGCTGAGGTAGCCGGAGTAGGTGTGCTGGTAGAATCGGGCGAGGTGGAGAATGGAGAACGCTTGCTGCACGATTATATTTCACTGGCGAATCTGACCGCGGTCGATTCTCGAAGCAAGCAAATTACAGTCAAGCTGGGGAATTATTTTGATGAATCTACAGGTCAGTAAAATGTCACATTTCATCAAAAAATACCTAAATATGTCGAAAAGAAATCTTTTCAAAAAAATTACCTGAATTTAGGATACGTTTTGTCCAAAAAAAGAAGGAATTCGAAATGCTGTGTGGAATGTATACACCAAGTCCTATTTGGAAAAAGGTGGTGAAACACACATGCAGATTACGGATGTTAGACTCCGCCGAGTGAACTCAGAAGGAAGAATGAAGGCGATTGCATCCATTACGATTGATAACGAGTTTGTAGTTCATGACATCCGGGTTATCGATGGTAATAACGGGATGTTCGTGGCTATGCCTAGCAAACGCACCCCGGACGGAGAGTTTCGCGATATCGCTCATCCTATATCTTCAGGGACCCGGGAGAAGATCCAGGCTGCTGTACTAACTGAGTACGAACGCGCAGCGGTGGATGAAGAAGTAGCTATTGAAGAAGGCGCTTAATTCGCCTAAAGCAAGATTGGGGTACAAAAGAAAAAGAGGGCCACAAACTGTGGCTCTCTTTTCTTTTTGTCTGGAATGAGATATATTCTTTAATGAGTTAACAGTCAGTTTTAAGGCAACTTGGAGCCATCCGGGCTGCCGAAGCGACTTTTTCATAAGACAGGGATCAAGCAGCAATGCATCCCGGGGATGAATGTCCAGCACAAGCTGGCCTGAAAAAATAGCCATTAACTAAAGGTTCGCCGTTATTTTTCAGGAGGATGTGAAAAGGTAAGAAAAATCTGATCTGGAAATTAACGTTTTAGCCAAAGGGAAATTGTTATTTTCAGGATAGGAGGTTGGACTTGTTGGAAAGGTTGGCAGTCATTCTTGCCGCAGGGCAGGGAAAACGTATGAGATCCAAATTATATAAAGTTCTGCATCCGGTATGCGGGAAACCGATGGTCGGTCATGTACTCGACACGGTTCGTGACATTGGAGTGTCCCGCAGTGTGGTGATTGTGGGTCACGGTGCGGAAGCGGTACAGTCTTATTTGGGACCGTCGGCAGAATATGCGCTTCAGGCTGAGCAGTTGGGAACGGGGCATGCTGTCAAGCAGGCCAAAGACTTGCTCGGTCAGGAGAACGGTACGACCATTGTCATCTGTGGAGACACCCCCTTGATTACAGCGGAAACACTGGAGGGCTTGGTGCAGCTACATGAGAGTCGGGGAGCGGCCGCAACAATTCTGACCGCTGAGCTGGACGACCCTAAGGGATACGGCCGGGTCATCCGTGATGCTGCGGGAGCAGTGCTCAAGATCGTGGAGCAGAAGGATTGCTCACCTGAGGAAGACGCTGTTCGGGAAATCAACACGGGAACGTACTGCTTTGATAATGCCAAGCTGTTCGCAGCGTTGGACAAAGTAACCAACACCAATGCACAGCAGGAATACTACCTGACAGATGTCATTGGTATTTTGCATGGCGAAGGCGAGAAGGTTGAGGCATATTTAACAGATGATGTGTCGGAATCCATCGGTGTGAATGACAGGGTCGCTTTATCAGTGGCTGAGGGATACATGCGAGAACGCATTGTGCGCAAGCATATGCTGAACGGTGTGACCATCATTGATCCGTCCTCTACCTACATCGAGAGCGAGGTTGTCATTGGCTCCGATACAGTGCTGTATCCAAACACATGGCTGCGAGGTCAAACACAAATCGGTGAAGATTGTGTGATTGGTCCGCAGACTGAGATTCAGGATACCCTTATTCATTCGGGCGCAACGGTGAAACATTCGGTGTTGAACGAAGCTGAGGTGGGCAGCAGTACATCTGTGGGTCCGTTTGCCTATCTGCGTCCGGGTGCGAAGCTGGGCGAGCATGTGAAGATTGGTGATTTTGTTGAGGTGAAAAATGCGACCATTGGTGATCATTCCAAGGTGTCCCATTTGAGCTATGTCGGTGATGCCAAGGTAGGTACAAACGTTAATATCGGTTGTGGGGCAATAACGGTTAATTATGATGGGTATAATAAATCTATTACAGAAATTGAAGATGATGCCTTTATTGGCAGTAATGTGAATCTGATCGCCCCGATTAAGATCGGAAAAGGTGCTTATGTCGTAGCAGGCTCCACCGTAACACATGCTGTCCCTGATAACGATCTGGCCATTGCCAGACCGCGTCAAGAGAACAAAGCCGGATATGCGGATAAAATCCGCGCGCGTGCCAAAGCGAAGAAGAAAAGATCGGAATAACCTTAATCAGCAAGCTGTTGGATCTGTAATGAATGAATCAGCACGGAGGGTTTCTATAAATGACTTATTGCGATTCCAAACTCAAAATATTTACTTGTAACTCCAATCCGAAGTTGGCCCACCAGATTGCGGACTACATCGGAATTCCAATGGGGGAATCCCATACCACATCGTTTAGTGACGGTGAAATTCAAATCAAACTGTCTGAAAGCGTGCGCGGTTGCCACGTATACATTGTGCAGTCGACTTGTCTGCCGGTTAACGACAACTTGATGGAGTTACTGGTTATGATTGATGCACTCAAGCGGGCTTCCGCCAAAAGCATTAATGTCGTTATGCCATATTACGGCTATGCCCGTCAGGATCGGAAAGCACGTTCACGTGATCCGATCACGGCGAAGCTTGTCGCTAACCTGATTGAAAAAGCGGGTGCTCACCGCGTAATCAGTATGGATTTGCATGCGATGCAAATTCAGGGATTCTTTGATATTCCGGTGGATCATATGTTCGGCGCGCCAATTCTGGCCCAGTATTTCCGTTCGAAGCAGATTGAAAACCCGGTTGTCGTCTCCCCTGACCACGGCGGTGTTGTGCGTGCGCGGAAGTTAGCGGATTTCCTGAATGCCCCGCTGGCCATTATCGACAAACGTCGTCCTGAGCCGAATGTTAGTGAAGTAATGAACATCATCGGAAATATTGAGGGTAAAACCGCTATTCTGATTGATGACATTATTGATACAGCGGGAACCATCGTGCTGGGCGCGAATGCGCTCAAGGAAGGCGGCGTAACGGACGTGTATGCGTGCTGTACGCATGCCGTGCTCTCCGGGCCTGCTATGGAAAGACTGGAGAATTCACCGTTAAAAGAGGTGGTCGTGACGGATACCATTCCGATCGTTCACCCCAATCCGACAAGCAAGCTGAAGGTATTATCTGTGGCTCCATTAATGGGAGAAGCCATTATCCGTGTGCATGAGGAATTGTCAATCAGCAAACTGTTTGAAATCGAATAAGCGCTGGCTCATTAAAAAAGGGGTTGCCTTTTCCAACTGGAAAAGGTAACCCCTATCAGCATGTCAGGCTAAAAGCCCGGTCTGGATATAAATGTGAAGCGCTGACGATTGTATAGCGTGTCCTCCATTTCGACAAAATGCTCGTTAAAACGCACAATGATGCCAATCTGGATATGTACATTCCCGTCATAGACTTGGACAGGAACCGAATGTTTTAAATGATATAGAAAATGGCTGTCATATAAGAGGATATCACCCTGATTGAGCATACCAGCACGCACCTTCCTGTTCAGTATAACTATTTTACCAAAAAATCAAGACTTCGAAAGAGGGTGTCACGGTTTATGAAGTGGATTGTAGGATTGGGCAACCCCGGTCCCCAATACGAAAAAACGAGACATAATGTTGGATTTATGGCGCTGGATGCTCTGGCCGCCCGTCATAACATCCAGATTAACCAAAGCAAATGCAAGGCATTGATTGGAGAAGGACATATTGGCGGAGTAAAAACCGTGCTGATCAAGCCGATGACCTATATGAATCTCTCAGGCGAGTCTCTGCGTGCTTATATGGACTATTACAAAGCGAATATAGATGATTTGGTCGTAGTTTATGATGATCTGGATACAGAGGTCGGAAAAATAAGACTCCGGTATCAAGGCAGTGCAGGTGGTCATAACGGGATCAAGTCGATTATCCAGCATACGGGCACACAATCCTTTAATCGGGTTCGTATGGGCATTTCCCGCCCTGAGCCTGGCTACGCCATCGTGGACTATGTTCTGGGAACCTTTCCGAAGAAGGAGAAGGAATTGCTGGCTGGAATGATAGAGGACACGTGTGATGCTTTGGAATACAGCTTGGGTCATCCTTTTGAACGGACCATGGCTGAATTCAATAAGTAAGGTCCGTAGCAGGCAGGATGGGCTTAAATGGAAGTTTGTTGGACATACTGAAAGGTATAGAAAACTTTCAGGAGGCATATACATTACATGATTGTGAATTATGTATGCAGACATTGTCGAACTTTCTTGGGACGGATTGATTCCGCAGCAATAACCGAAGAAAGGTTGGGCTTCCATTCCTTGACCCCTGCCGAACGTAGAGATATAATAGCGTATAATTCGGGCGGTGAAGTGACCGTCAAAGTCATTTGCGAGCATTGCAACCAGGCGCTGGAAAATAATCCGGAGCTAAGCCTGCTCGTAAATCCGCTCCAATAACAGGTATTCAACTGGTCTCATGTACCAGCTTGAGAGGTGAGGCGGTAATCCCGCTTATGGAGCCTTGGCAGCCTTGCTGAGGCTTCTTTTTCAGTTTGCTGCTCTCTCCCAGAGTAAGCATGTAATACCTGTTGCTATTCAGTTACATGCCGTTATTGTGAATAAATTTACATGCAACTATTTATAAGCATAAAGGGGTGCCTTTTTTGTTACAAGCACTTATTCAGGCTTTTACCAAGGATGCTGATTATGCATCCATTGCAGCAGGTATTTCATCAGGCATGAAGGAACAGCTCATATCTGGTTTATCGGGCTCTTCCCGACAGGTACTGATGGCCGCGCTTGCCGAAGATACCGGACGACCGATTCTGGTCATGACGCACAACATGTTTGCCGCTCAAAAAATAGCAGATGATTTGCAGGAAGCGCTTCCTCCAGAACGGGTTTTGTTGTACCCCTCGAATGAGCTGGTAGCTGCTGAGGCCGCCATATCCAGCCCGGAGACGCTATCCCAACGAATTGAAGTATTGATACGATGCGCCCAGGGTTTTCGTGGGATTGTTGTCGTGCCGTTTTCTGGTGTCCGGCGTTTGCTGCCGCTTCCAGAGACATGGCGTGAAGCCCGAATCGAGCTGAAAGAAGGCGAAACGATCCAACTGGAGCCGTTTTTGCTGCATATGGTCGAGATGGGGTACCAGCGGGTGGAGCGTGTAGAATCACGTGGAGAGATGAGTGTCCGTGGCGGGATTATCGATTTTTATCCGATGACAACCCGTTGGGGCTACCGCGTGGAGCTGTTCGATGATGAAATTGACTCCATCCGTATGTTCGACCCGCAAGATCAGCGTTCGGTGGAAAAGGTGCAGGAAGTTACCGTAACGCCGTGCAAGGAAGTCATAGCGGATAACGCTCGTATGGATCAGGCGGCAGATGCCGCAGCGATTCTGTTGGAGGAGCAGCTCGGCAAAATGACAGACCGTCAGGCCAAGCTGCATCTGAAAGAAGAGATTCACCGCGAAATTGAGCTGCTGCGTGAGCATGTGTATTTTGACGAAATCTATAAATATATCTCGCTGTTGTATCCCGAACGCAAAACCTTGGCAGATTACATGCCGGAAGACACCATTCTGATTATTGATGAACCGGCGCGGATGCTGGAAACAGCCAAGCAGCTCGAACGGGATGAGTCCGAATGGAATCTGCATTTGCTTCAAAACGGTAAAACGTTACCGCAGCTGGAGCTGTCGGATAACGTGGACAATCTGCTATATAACCGGAGATTCCAGACGTTGTTCCTGTCGATCTTTCTCCGTCAGGTTCCGCATACGCAGCCGCAAAATATTTTGAATTTCATCTGCCGGGGCATGCAGGATTTCCACGGTCAAATGAATGTGCTCAAGGCAGAAATGGATCGCTGGCGCAAGGCGGGCACGCAGGTTATGATGCTGGCGAGTGGAGACGAGCGGCTGGATCGGATGCGTCGGGTGCTTCAGGATTACGGTATTGATGAACCAACGATGGCTATTGGCAATTTGCAAAGCGGTTTTGAGATGCCATCTATTCATTTGGCAGTGATTACTGAGGGCGAAATGTTCTCGCAAAAGCAACGCAAAGCACGCAAGCAGGGCCGCCATGTGGACAACGCAGAACGGATTAAGAGCTATAGCGAGCTGAAGGTGGGCGACTATGTTGTACACCAGAATCACGGGATCGGGAAGTACATGGGAATCGGCACGCTGGAGGTTGGCGGTATCCATAAGGATTACATGCACATTCTCTATGCGGGCGGCGATAAGCTGTCTGTACCGATTGAGCAGATTGACCTGATTCAGAAGTATGTCGGCTCAGAGGACAAGGAACCTAAGATTTACAAGCTGGGCGGAAATGAATGGACACGGGTGAAGAGCAAGGTTCGCAGCTCCGTTCAGGACATTGCTGATGATTTGATCAAGCTGTATGCAGAACGGCAGTCAGCGCCGGGTTTTGCCTTTGAAAAGGATTCACCGGAACAGCAGGAATTTGAGGATATGTTCCCGTATGAAGAGACACGTGACCAGATTCGGGCAATTGAAGAGATCAAGAAGGACATGGAGCAGAGCCGTCCGATGGATCGTTTGCTGTGTGGTGATGTGGGCTACGGCAAGACAGAGGTTGCCATTCGCGCTGCGTTTAAGTCGGCTATTGAGGGCAAGCAGGTGGCCGTGTTAGTACCGACGACGATTTTGGCACAGCAGCATTATGAGACGTTCCGTGAGCGCTTTTCCGGGTATCCGTTCAACATTCAGGTGTTGAGCCGTTTCCGTTCGCGCAAGGAGCAGAATGAGACGATTAAAGGGGTTCGTCAGGGGACGGTCGATATTGTCATTGGCACCCATCGCTTGCTGTCGCAGGATCTGGTGTTTAAGGATCTGGGGATGCTCATTGTCGATGAGGAGCAGCGGTTTGGCGTAACGCACAAGGAAAAGCTGAAAAAGCTGAAAACGAATGTGGACGTGCTGACGTTAACGGCTACGCCTATCCCGCGTACGCTACATATGTCTATGCTCGGGGTTCGCGATTTGTCGGTCATTGAGACACCGCCGGAAAACCGTTTTCCGGTGCAGACTTATGTTGTCGAGCACAGCCAAACGTTGGTGCGTGAGGCGATTGAACGCGAGATGGCACGCGGAGGACAGGTGTACTACCTGTATAATCGCGTACAGGGTATTCAGGAAATGGCTGCCGAGATCAATGCGCTTGTGCCGGATGCCAAGGTGGGCGTGGGTCACGGTCAGATGTCCGAATCCGAGCTGGAGAAGACTATTTTGGACTTTCTGGACGGTGAATACGATGTACTGGTCAGTACCAGCATTATTGAGACCGGGGTGGATATTCCGAATGTGAATACACTCATTGTGCATGATGCCGATAAAATGGGGCTGTCCCAGCTTTATCAGCTGCGTGGGCGTGTAGGCCGTTCCAACCGGATTGCCTATGCTTATTTTACGTACCAGCGGGATAAGGTGCTGACGGAAGTGGCAGAGAAGCGTCTTCAGTCGATCAAGGAGTTTACGGAGCTGGGCTCCGGGTTCAAGATCGCGATGCGCGATTTGTCGATTCGTGGAGCGGGGAATCTGCTTGGTGCAGAGCAGCACGGATTCATTGCATCCGTCGGTTTTGATCTTTACTCGCAAATGCTGGCTGAGGAAATTAATAAGCGCAAGGTTAGCGTGCTTGGAGAAGAGGATCTGTCGAATCGAAATTGGAGTACGTCCATTGATTTGGGCGTGGATGCTTACCTGCCAGGAGATTATATTTACGACAGTATTCAGAAGATTGAGATTTATAAAAAGGTTGCAGCAGTCAGCACGTTTGACGAGGCAATGGAGCTGGAGGATGAGCTGGTTGACCGCTTTGGTGATTTGCCGGAGGCTGTGCGTCATTTGTTGGCTGTAGCCCGTCTCAAGGTATACGGACGCATGTATGGCATTGAGTCCATTGTCCAGCGGGATGACAACATCGTGTTGAAATTCCACGAAGGGCGCCAGCAGGCGGTACAGACCGCCAAACTTGCGGAGATTGGCAATCGCTTTGAAAGACGTGTACAATTTGAACAGGGCACTCCTATGAGCGCACGCATCAAGGGCAAAGGTCTGGATGATCCACAGATACTAGAGCTGCTGGAGCAATTTTTGAGTGCACTAAAAGATGCATTCACATTGAAGGAGGAACTGCAAAATGTCACAACCAAATAAAAGAAAACCTTGGAGAATGCTATCGGTGGCCATTGCCGCGGTGCTGGCTATATCGGTGCTGGCAGCATGTACGAAGCAAGCCGAGGAGAGTAAGGTCAAGGACCAACCGAAGGACAGCAGTAAGGTTGTCGTGACCTACACTGGCGGAACCATTACGGAAAATGAGTTTAACCAGGAAATCAGTATGATGAAATTCCTGTATCCGGAATATGGAGCGATGCTTGCTTCGGATCAGGTGCGGGAGCAAATTGCCAAGCAAGAAGTGGTGTACAAGCTTCTGGCTGAAAAAGCAGACGATAAGTCCAAGGAACAGGGCGCCAAAGAAGGAACCGAACAACTGGAGCAGTATAAGAAGTCGGTCGGAGATGCTAAATTCAAGACATTTTTAAGTGATCAAAAGCTGACTGAGCAGGGTGTGAAGGATTACTTTACCCGTGTGATGACGGTGATCAACAGTGAGACGAACAAAGTGACGGACGATCAGCTGAAACAGGAATTTGAGAAAAACAAAGATCAATTCACGACAGCAACCGTGCGTCATGTACTGATTAATTTCCAGGATCCAAAAACGAAAAAAGAACGCAAAAAAGAAGATGCTCTCAAACTGGCCAAAGAAGTGAAGGCGAAGCTGGATGGCGGGGCTGATTTTGCGACGATTGCCAAGAAATACTCAGAAGATCCGGGTTCGGCTTCCAATGGCGGTTTGTATGAGAATGCATCCGTAGCTCAATGGGTGCCTGCATTCAAAGAAGCAGCTGAGAAGCAGCCGATCAATAAAATCGGAGATCCGGTGGAAACAGAATACGGATATCACATCATCAAGGTGGAATCCCGCAATGAGCCTACGTTTGATAAATTGAAGGACAACGAGAAGGCTGCGCTGAAAAACAAGCTGGCTGGTGAAAGTATTCAAAACTTTACCGAGAAGGATTTGGCCAATCTTGATTTGAAAATTAATCTGCCGAAGGTACCTGCCACGCAAGAGAAAAGCGGCACCACACCGGGCGCTGGAAGCACAACTACGCCTGAGGGCACTACAAATGGCACCACTGATACCAAAGCAGGAACAGCCAAGGACGGAGCTACAACCGAAGGTAAATAACTGAACATGCATAAGGAATTGGGAACAGATGAATACTATGGTCAGATATCACCATAAACACCATGACCGTGACGTTCTTCGTGACCGCTTCCGGGGGAGCGGAAGCGTCTTTCGATACCGTCAGTAGTTTACTAAATTCTTCTTGAGAAAGTGGGGCAACATGTGAAATGAAAGCTACTGGTATAGTTCGCCGTATTGATGATCTGGGGCGGGTAGTTATTCCTAAGGAAATTCGCCGCACCTTGAGAATTCGTGAAGGAGATCCGCTTGAAATTTTTGTGGATCGTGACGGAGAAGTCATTTTGAAAAAGTATTCACCTATCGGTGAACTTGGTGATTTCGCCAAAGAATACGCTGAGTCCCTGTTTGAAAGCACAGGCCATATTACGATGATTACCGACCGGGACACCATTATTACGGTGGCCGGAGGCTCTAAAAAAGAGTTTCTGGACAAGCCGATCGGCAGCATTATCGAAGGTAGTATGGATAATCGCAAAACGGTACTGGAAACAGCCAGCGGCTCCTATGAGCTGACCCGAGACCACGAAGAAACACTCTCGTCCTTTGTGGCGGCTCCCATTGTTTCGGGTGGTGATCCTATTGGTTCCGTTGTGTTACTGAACAAGGACGAAAACGTGAAAATGGCCGAAATGGAGATCAAAATGGCTGAAACAGCCGCTGGTTTCCTCGGTAAACAAATGGAACAGTAATCCCCCGGTCCGACCCTGTAAGACGTACTGAATGGCGAAAGCCGTCTGTCGTCTTGCAGGGCTTTTTTTCTTTCCAGAGAAAGAGGCGGTATAATAGGACTCGTGAAAGATGCATATTTCAGGTAGGAGTGGGGAACGGACGATGCAGGAAAATCGCGCCGCTTCGCGGCTGCTACGGGGTGCTGTCATTTTGACACTGGCGGCGGTAGCGAGCAAGCTGATCGGTACATTGCAAAAAATCCCGCTGCAAAATATCGGCGGTGACGGCGTTTTCGGTATTTATAATACGGTTTATCCTTTTTATACGCTGTTGATTACCATTGCCGCTGCTGGATTTCCGGCAGCGATATCCAAATTTGTAGCTGAGTATGAGGCGGTGGGAAACCGGGCCGCAGGGCAACGTGTAGCCCGGTTATCCTCCCTTGTATTGGGCATGTTTGGTGTGATTCTGGGTGTGCTGATGTATACGTGCGCACCGCTGATCGGTCAGTGGATCGACAATGCTCATGTCATTCCCTCGGTGAGGGCGGCGGCTTTTGCCTTTTTGTTCGTGCCGGTTATGGCAGGGCTAAGGGGATATTTTCAGGGCTTGCAAAATATGATCCCGACCGCTGTCTCCCAAGTGACGGAGCAGACGGTACGGGTGGGTGTGATGATCATGCTGTTGCTGCTTATGCTGTCGCAAGGAGCCGGACCCGATATGATTGCTGCCGGGGCTGTTTTTGGTTCTGCGGCTGGCGGGGCAGCGGGTCTGGTCGTCATGCTGCTATTCTGGCGCAACCACAGGAAGAAGCTCAGAAGGCAAGGGAGGCTGTCTGAGCAGGCTTTGCAGGTCGCTGGGAAGACAGAACAGATGGGCATACAGGAGACTGCGTCTGGACGTTCTGGCGTCATAGAGAGAACGACGGACGATTTGGTGAGTGGCAGTCGTGCTGTCGTATCAGGTGTGCTAGAGAGTGCAGCCGGGACAGCGCAGGAGCAGGCTGGAGGAGCCTACCGGACAGAGAGCTACGGTGCTTTACTAAAGGCATTGCTTCGTTATGCCCTGCCTGTTTGCCTGGGAGCGCTGGCCGTTCCGCTGATTAGTTTGGTGGACACGTTTACGGTACCTCGCTTGTTAAAGCAGGAGGGATTGGACGATACAGGAGTTATGGTGGCCTTCGGTGTCTATAACCGCGGTCTGCCGCTTGTACAGCTGGTGATGATGTTTGCCACCACGCTGTCGGCATTGTTCATTCCGTCGTTAGCGGAAGCCCGGGTAACGGGCGGCACGGAGCTGGCGCGCCGCCAGTGTGAGCAATCGCTGCGCTGGTTCTGGCTGTTGGGACTAGCGGCCGCGACAGGCTTAATTGTGCTGGCGGTGCCCGTCAATGTGATGCTGTACGCGGATGACACCGGCAGCGGAGTCATGCGCTGGATGGCGCTGACTGCCGTAGGCGGCACGCTCAGCATTATCTCGGCGGCGCTGCTGCAAGGGCTGGGGGCAGTTCGCGCCCCAGCCTTGGCGATGCTCGCCGTAGCCGCAGCCAAGGCGTTGCTGAACTGGCTGCTCGTGCCGCAGCTGGGCACGGCTGGCGCAGCCATCGCGGGAGCCGCCGCCTATCTGCTGGCAGCGGCGATCAACATCGCGCTGCTCGCCCGCCTGGCGGGGCTGCGCTGGAGCTGGTCCGCCAGCGTGCTCAAGCCGGCGGTACTGCTTGTCGCCTTGGCCTGCGCAGCTGCGGCGGCGATGTGGGGCACCGGCGCCGCGCTGGGTGCCTTGGGGTGGGCCGCCGGAGGCCGTGCCACGGCGGCGGCGGAAAGCCTGCTGGGCGTAGCCGCAGGCGCCGTGGTGTTTGTGATCGGCCTCGCACGCTTGAGGCTGATCACGGAGGCGGAGCTTGCGGCGGTGCCCAAGCTCGGACGCCCGCTGGCAGCCGTGCTGCGCAGACTGCGCGTGCTGGCGTAGCCCGTAGCTATGCCGCTTGCGGTTGCGCGGCGGGGTAGCCATTTTATGAGCCTGTATATACTTTGTGGTATAGTAGTGCCAAAGCAAAGGAAGCGGAAGCAGGCAACGCGCCGTATATTTACGGAGTGTGTGCCACGTTTCTGCGGAACGGAGGATTGGACATGAGCGCAATACTAACAGTCGTAGGATTAGGCTCGGGAGACCCGGATCAGCTTACGATAGGGATATTGAACAAAATGCGGGGCGCTTCGGCGCTGTATCTGCGGACGAAGGAGCACCCGGCAGTTAAGGTGCTGGATGAGTTTGGAGTGGCCTTCGAGTCGTTTGACACCGTGTATGAGACCAAGGAATCTTTTCCAGAGGTATACGAGGAAATTACCATTCAGTTGATAGCAGCGGCCGCTAAAGCTGCCGACGGAAGCGAAATCGTCTATGCGGTTCCGGGTCACCCGATGGTAGCGGAAGCGGCAGTACAATTGCTCAAAGAGCGTTGCCCTGCGCAGGACATTAAACTGAACATCCTTGGCGGCGAAAGTTTTCTGGATGAAGCTTTTGTGCGTCTTGGTTTTGACCCGATTGAAGGTTTCCAGTTGCTGGACGCAGGTACGCTGGATGCGAGCTGGCTTCAACCTCAGTTGCACACGCTGATCGGACAGGTATATGATACGTTTACGGCTTCAGATGTGAAGCTGTGTTTAATGGAGCGCTATCCTGATGACTATGAGGTCTACGTTGGTCATGCGCTTGGCGTGGAGGGCGAGGAAGCGGTGCATAAAGTGCCACTGTACGAGCTGGATCGGGTGGAGGGCTACGGAAACCTGTCTCTGGTGTACATACCGCGTAGTGAGGATGATGCGCTGAAACGGCGTTCTTTTGACCGCCTGCATGAGATTGTTGATATTTTACGCAGTCCGGAAGGTTGTCCATGGGACCGGGAACAGACGCATCAGTCGATCCGCAAAAATCTGATCGAAGAAACCTATGAAGTCATTGAAACGATAGATGAGGACGATCCTGATCACATGAAGGAAGAGCTGGGCGATCTGCTGCTGCAAATTTTGCTGCATGCCCAGATGGAAGAAGAAGTTGGAACCTTCAATGTGTATGATGTGATTCAAGGGCTGAATGACAAGCTCATTTTCCGCCATCCACACGTGTTTGGAGACAATCAGGCGAAGGATGCGGAAGAGGCGCTGCAAAACTGGGAGCAGATGAAAGCCGAGGAAAAGCGGATGAAAGGCACAGCTTCAGCACAGCCTTCCGTACTGGATGGTGTCCCTCGTGATTTGCCTGCGCTCATGAAGTCGTACAAGCTCCAGAAAAAGGCGGCGAAAGTAGGCTTTAACTGGGATGGCATTGAAGGCGTATTCGACAAATTGGACGAAGAAGTGGCTGAGCTGAAGGAAGCGGTCCGCGAGGGACATTCCGTGGAGGCGCAGTTGCTGGAGTTGGGCGACGTGCTATTCGTTGCTGTGAACGCGGCCCGTTTTATGGGAGTTGATCCAGAAGAGGCACTGTCCGCCACCAACCGCAAATTTATGGACCGATTCCAGTACATTGAGAAAAGATTACGCGAGCAGGGACGACGTCCCGAGGATAGTAGCGTGGATGAGATGGAGACGTACTGGCAGGAAGCGAAAAAACTCTTGGCAGATCTTAGGCCGTAAAGGCGGCAAATGCCCGTGTGGAGCGTGTCCATTTGAGGAGACTTGCCAATGGGGAGGCTTTTGTAGTAGGATGTTGGCTTAACTGGGGTCGAATTAAAAAACGACTGCCATTGCAGGATTTTTAAGGCCAAGCCAGAATAACTTGTAGTAATTCTGAAAATAACTGTAGTCTACGGGCAACCGTACACCAGTTGTGTTCAGAGCGGCTTCGGCCGCAGTTTGACCTCACGTCTGCCCCATTTTATGGACATGCAGCGTGATGATTATTTTTTGACATTTGGGAGGCTTTTAACTTATGAACAAGACAGATCTGATCAACAATATTTCCAGCAAAAGCGGTTTGAGCAAACGTGACGTTGAAGCTGTATTGAATGGAGTTCTTGGTGAAATTACAGATGCACTCGCCAGCGGCGACAAAGTGCAACTGATCGGCTTTGGTACTTTTGAAACGCGCAAGCGTTCCAGCCGTACAGGCCGCAATCCACAAACCGGCAACACGATTGAAATTCCAGAATCGACCGTTCCTGCTTTTAAAGCCGGTAATAAGCTCAAAGAAGCCGTCAACTAATGCGTCTTGATAAATTCTTGAAAGTCTCGCGGCTGATTAAGCGGCGTACGGTAGCCAAGGACGTCTCCGAACAAGGGAGAGTCGTGGTGAATGGACGCGAAGCCAAGCCGAGCAGTGCAGTCAAAGTGGGCGATGAAATCACCGTCCAGTTTGGCCAGAAGCTGGTGACTGTGCGAGTGGAACGGCTCGCCGACACTACACGCAAGGACGAGGCTGCAAGTATGTACACTTTAGTGAAGGAAGAGCCCATTGCCAGAGACAATGGTTTGAACTGGTAACTGGAATCTAACTTTCTAATATGCTGTACATTAAAGCATCCCTTCATATTCTCATGAAGGGGTGCTTTTTCTTATGCAGTTTCTTTCGTGCAGTTCTAAATCCTGTTGTCCCCTTCATAAGCTAAGAACAGAAGGAGGGGTACATGCCATGATTGAACAAGGGAAGCCCAAACACCATGACCTGCGCATGCAAAGCCGAAAGCAGCTCGACATTTCAGGCGTCAGCAATGTGGAGAGCTTTGACAGTGAAGAGTTCCTGCTTCAGACCGAGCTGGGTCATCTCACCATTCGCGGACAGCATTTACATATCAAAAATCTCAGTCTGGAAGAGGGGCTGCTGTCCATTGAAGGTCTGATTACTTCCCTCGTCTACCTGGAGCCCGGGGCCCCGGCCAAAAACGGAAAAAGCCTATTCGGCAAGCTCTTCAAATGAACCCTCACACACAATGGCTGACATTGACGTGGATGCTGCTGTCGGGCATAGCAATGGGAGTGGTGTTCGACAGCTACCGGGTGCTGTCCATCCGCTTTCATTTTGCCCGTTGGAGCATTCATATGTTGGACGTGCTGTATTGGGTGGCCTCGGCCCTGTTTATTTTCCGTGTGCTGTACGCGAGTAATCGCGGTGAGCTGCGGTTTTATGTCTTTTTAGGACTACTTTTGGGGGTTTGGCTCTATTTTTGGGCCTTTAGTGTTACAACCCAACGTTTTGTGGTAATGTTATTAAAGATAGTCCGCAGACTGACGTTGATCGTGAACAGCATACTGCGCATCCTGATTGTTCATCCGGTGTTGGCGCTGTATCGGCTGGTACGCAAGCTGGTCGGATGGACATGGGCACTTATTGTGTTCCTGGGAAGGATGCTGATATACATCTTGATGCCGGTTTGGAAGCCGCTCGTCTGGCTGATCGGTCCGCTTAAAGCGCGCTGGAGGACTCCAGAATTGCTTGTAAAGCTTGGCATCAGACTGAAAAACACAGCAAAAAGATGGTTTGGAAGGAGGTAGTATCATGCGTAATTCGTCTGTAGATCGCCATTCATCTCCTACGTCCAAGTCCAACGCGGGCGGGCGCAGGCGAATCATGATTTGGTTGCTATCGCTTGCCGCCTTTGGTAGTTGGGCTATTTTTACCTTTTTTTCTCAAGGTATGATTATGGCCGATCGAAGTGAACAGCTCACCCAGAAGGAAAAACAGAAGCAAGCTGCTACACAAACGGAACAACAGCTCCAAACTGAAGTGAATCGTCTCAAGGACCCCGAGTATATCGGAGAAATCGCCAGAAGCAAGTACGGTCTTTACAAACCGGAAGAGACGCCAATCATCGGGGAGCAGAAATAGGCGCATCATTGGGTCAATGCTTAGTTGACCTTGGTTCCGCCATTTTGTATAATCAAATCACCACAGCGGGATTTTTTTGCAAAAAAATCGGTTGTATATTTTAAGGGAGGATCATTTTATTCTATGGCAATTGAAGTGGGCACCAAGTTAGAGGGCAAAGTGACAGGCATCACGCATTTTGGAGCATTTGTGGATTTGTCTGGAGGTGTCACGGGTCTCGTTCACATCTCGGAAATCGCCGATAACTACGTTAAGGATGTTAACGATCACCTGAAGATTAATGATGTCGTGACGGTGAAAGTCATTAATGTTGACAAAGACGGCAAAATCGGACTTTCCATTAAGCAAACGATTGACAAGCCGGCAAGTGAAGCCCGTCCGCCAAGAGCTCCAAGACCGGAGCGCACAGGAGGACCAGGCGGAGGCGACCGTTTCGGCGGTGGAGGTTCAGGTTCAGGTCCAAGTCAAGGACGCGGTGGTGGTGGCGGTGGTTTCAACCGCGATCGTGGAGGCCGTTCGTTCAAGCCTGCACCGGGTAAACCTTCATTTGAGGATAAAATGTCACGCTTCCTGAAAGATAGTGAGGAACGCATTTCGTCGCTGAAAAAGAACACCGAAGGTAAACGCGGAGGACGCGGCGCGAAGCGTGTTTAATTCACTTTGACAACCGTATCAACCATACACGGAAAACCGTACAGTCGAAAGACTGCTACGGTTTTTTTGCGTTCTGCCGACAATAGCTGAAATATATGAAGAGCTATGGGAGCGTGGGAGATCCATCCGGCGGTAATTTTGCATGCGTTTTATGGTATTCAAGATTTGTTGAAGAAAAAGCAGGGCGATCAAGCTGAAAAGTGGACGTTTTTTTTGTCGTGTGGACTTAATCGTCCGACAAACTCCAACGGTTTTCCGTCTATCTTCTGGGCTAATCGCTAGTCTAAGCGAAAGTGTGGGCGACAGGAAGGGGCTTTGTAGGGAGAGGGCGCTCGTAATTACCATACGCTTCCAAGCGGACGTAGCTTGGCATTGAGGCCGATGCTCTGTGCTTTCGCGCAGAACGTTTTTTTGTCGGAAATTTCTTGGAATAAGACGTGAGGTTCTGACAAACTTTCTCAGTCGTTCCGGTTTAAGATGGGAACATCAAATTGATGAATGGGGTGCCTGACGCATGATGGAGAAATGGAACGTGGTACATTTTCCAGGGTTGAAATCCAGAAAGTCCAAATCTAAAGAACGTACGGAAGGTTGGTCTTCCAGACTCAAGAAGCGGCTGGATTCACATAAAGCAGTGCAATGGGTAACGGCGCAAAGATGGATGCTGCTATTGTCTGCGATGGGATTTTTACTGGGACGCGCCACCATTTTGGACGAGCTATCCCCTTTTGCCCTCGCTTATTTTGCAGTCATCATGTTCCTGCGGCGTGATCTGATGCTGCCTGTAGCTGTATCGGTCGTGTTGGGCAGTCTGCTTGCCCCTTATCCATCCTTATTCATGATTGGCGGCGAGCTGCTTGTATTCTATCTCCTGTATCGTGGGCTACGAACCTTTGATCGGCTGGAATTATCTTATGCCCCGCTTATGGTTTTCCTGTCTGTGTTTATGGTCAATTTATTTTACGCGGTGATGGCCCCGTCCTTCACATGGTATGACCTTATCATCGTAGGGACGGATGCGGTTCTCAGCTTTATGCTGACACTTGTTTTTACGCAGGCCATTCCATTGTTTACGTATCGCAAAAAGACAAGCCAGCTCAAAAATGAGGAAATTTTGTGTCTGATCATTTTACTGGCCTCTGTGATGACGGGAGCGGTAGGATGGACGATTCACTCACTGTCTGTCGATCATGTGCTATCTCGCTATTTGGTCTTGGTATTCGCCTTGGTGGGAGGCGCTTCGTTGGGTGCTTCGGTCGGTGTGATTACCGGTTTAATTTTAAGCTTGGCCAATATGTCTGCGATTGTGCAGATGAGTTTGCTCGCATTTGCCGGTTTGCTGGCAGGGATGCTGCGTGAAGGGCGAAAAGGCGCTGTGGCGCTCGGGATGTTGCTAGGTTCCTCAATTCTGACGATCTATTTGGACGGAACCGGGGATGTGCTAACATCGACCTGGGAGAGCTGTGCGGCGATTCTATTATTCTTAATGACCCCAAAAAGCTTCTTTAAAGCGGTTTCCACCTATGTTCCTGGTACGCAGGACCACGCCAAATCCCAGCATGAGTATGCCAAAAGGGTCCGTGATCTCACTGCCGAGCGGGTGACGAAATTTTCCCGCGTATTCAGTCAGCTATCCCGCAGCTTTCACCAGATATCTGCGAGTGAGAGCGCGAAGCCGGAAGGTGAAATCGAGCATTTTATGAACGCTGTGGCGGAGGGAACGTGTGCCTCCTGCTTCAAGTGCGAGCAGTGCTGGGACGGCAAGTTTATGCAAACCCATCAGTATATGACGGAAATGATGAGTGCTATTGAGGATAATCCGAATTTGATGCCGGAGCAGATGCCGCCGCAGTGGAGCAAGGCATGCGCCAAGACGGGCGCGGTGCTGCAAGTGATGAAGCAGCAGTATAGCCTCTACCAGCATAATATGCAGTGGAAACGCCAAGTATACGACAGTCGTCAGCTTGTTGCTGATCAGCTATCGGGCGTATCGCAGATTATGGAGGATTTGGCGCGGGAAATTCAGCGGGAAGGGCAAACCATGCATCGGCAGGAGGAGCAAATACGAGAGGCGCTTGATCGGCTGGGCTTATCCATA
Source organism: Paenibacillus sp. RC73 (assembly GCF_044908085.1). Taxonomy (NCBI): domain Bacteria; kingdom Bacillati; phylum Bacillota; class Bacilli; order Caryophanales; family Paenibacillaceae; genus Paenibacillus; species Paenibacillus sp. RC73. The sequence continues at coordinate 56,752 of NZ_JBIYCV010000015.1, read as the reverse complement.
CAATCTATTGAGATTATTAATTTGGATGCGGGCCAAGTAGAAATTGAGATTGTCCATGCTTATACAAGGGGATTTGACGAATGCCGGAAAATCATTGCTCCACTGCTGTCGGACATATTGGACGAGCATATTGCTGTGATGCGCGAAACGGCGGCAGATCGCCGCCAGGGGTTGGCTACAGTCATGTTTGGCTCCGCCAAAACATATGAAATTGCCACGGGAGTAGCAAGCGCTGCCAAAGGAGGGGATTTTTTCTCGGGAGACAGCTACAGCATGATGGAGCTGGGGAACGGGACCTTTGCAGTCTCTTTGAGCGATGGTATGGGCAATGGAGAGCGGGCGCAGCAAGAGAGCAGCGCGGCGCTTCAAATTTTGGAGGAATTACTGCAATCCGGCATGGATGAGAAGCTGGCGATCAAGTCGGTCAACTCTGTTCTGATGCTGAGATCACCCGAGGAGATGTATGCTACGGTTGATATGGCGCTAATTGATCAGTATACGGCCCGGACGACATTCATGAAGATTGGGTCAACACCGAGCTTTATTAAAAGAGGGGAGGAGGTCATTCCCGTATCTGCCAGTAATTTGCCGATTGGCATTATACAGGATATTGAAATTGATCTGGTGTCGCTTCAATTACAGCCGGGTGATATTTTGATCATGATCACAGATGGTATATACGACTCGCCGGGTTATGCGGTAAACAAGGAAATATGGATGAAGCGCATGATTCAGGAAATTGAAAGCGATGACCCGCAGCAGTTGGCCGACTGCCTATTGGAACGAGTTATTCGTTACCAGCAAAATCAAATCTATGATGACATGACGGTAGTTGTTAGCAAAATAGATCATTTCCGCCCAGAATGGGCCACGCTTCATGTACCGGGTATGAGCTGGAAGGAGCGCCCGCGTACGGTTAGCTGAATAGACATTGCCCGGGAAATTCCGCATCCTTTTAAAAAATCCGCACTCTTCGTTTGAATCGTTCGAGATTCGGCAAAGATAGAATCTATCAGGATAGATTACGAGGAAGCGGAGGTCAAAAAGCTATGAAGCAAATTTTGATCATTACAGACGGATGCTCTAATGTGGGTGTCAGCCCGGTCATGGCGGCGGCTCAGGCTTTACAGGAAGGCATTACGGTGAACGTAGCCGGAGTCATAGATTACGGGACGATTGGCGAGCTTGGAAGTACAGAGATTCAGGAAATCGCTAAAGCGGGAGGAGGTTTCAGCCAAATCGTAGGCACGAAGCAGTTGGCACAGACCATGCAGATGATGACCCGCAAAACAGTGGTTCAAACGATTCAGCAGGCGGTTAATAGAGAGTTAACGCATATTTTGGGTGAGGGGGGCGCTCGACATATCGGTGAACTGCCGCCGGCCAAACGGGCCCAGGTGGTCGAGGTGATGGATGAACTGACTGAAACCAGCGCTTTGGAAATTGCTTTGCTCATTGATGCCAGTGCGAGCATGAAGCCCAAGCTGCCTGCTGTAGAAGACAGTATTCGGGATTTGCTGCTCAGTTTACAGTCCAGAAGCGGGCCTAGCCGTATTTCTGTCTTTCATTTTCCTGGGGGACGGATGGGTGAAGATGCGGTAATGGATATAGGTTGGACCTCTGAACTTAGCCAGGTTAAGTCGATATTTGGCCGTTTGCGGATGAAGGGGGCGACGCCAACAGGTCCAGCCATTTTACAAGTGATTGATTATTACCGATATGTTACACTAGGGGAACAGAAAGATATGGAAGAATCCTATGGCAAAGGAGAAGGGATGCTCGGTGACTACGTCGTCTGATCCCGTTCTTGCACCCGGAACGGTCATCAAGGGCAAGTGGAAGCGGAGCAGCTATGTCATTCAGCGTCTGCTGGGCCGTGGGGCGAACGGAACTGTATATTTGGTAAAAGAGGCACAGGCAGATCGACAATTTGCTCTGAAAATGGGGAAGAACACGCTTGATCTGCAATCGGAGATTAACGTGCTGACCACATTGCAGTCGCAGGGAACCCAATCCGCTCTCCAGCAAAACGGACATCCATCCTTTTTGTTCGAGGTGGACGATGTATCCTTGCGTAGCGGTGGGGAAATACCCTTTTATGTCATGCGATACGTCAAGGGAGACCCGCTTCACCGTTTTGTGGCGCTCAAGGGAGCGGAATGGTATGGTGTGGCTGGAACTGGCATATTGAATCGTTTGGCTGATCTGCATCAGGCAGGATGGGTATTTGGCGATTTGAAGCCTCAAAATATTTTGGTCAATGCCTATGGAGAAGCCGAGTTGATTGATTATGGCGGGGTGTCACTTGCGGGACGGAGCGTCAAGCAATTTACAGAATGGTATGACAGGGGATTCTGGAATGCGGGCAGTCGAAATGCCGATTCTCAGTATGATCTGTTTGCCTTTGCCCTTCTGACTATTCATATATTGGAGGGCGAATCGTTAAAAGTAGCGGCGGGCAGGCTACCACAGCTGCGTAATACGGCGGAATTAACCATCATCATTCGTCGTAGCCGTGTATTACGACCCTATGCCGAATGGCTGATGGGTGCAGTGCGTGGAGAATATCCCGATACCCGTGTGGCGGCTCGTTCCTGGTCGCGTCTGGCTGCTGCGCATGTCAGGCAATCGTCCGTGAAAAGAGGAACTCCACGCTGGCTGGGATATGCTTTCACTCTCTCGCTTTTGCTGCTTGCCGGAGCGCTCTGGATTGCGCTAAGGTAGCGGCAGGACTTACATAAGATAACAGAGGATCATCATTTTTCGGTCGGCAGAAAAGAGGGTCGTGAATGGGAACAACAAAACCGACCGGTGTTGTACAGGAAGTGCTCGCCCTCGCGCGGGATCATTCGCTGTGGAGCCCCGGAGACCGCATTGTGGTTGCTGTATCCGGCGGGCCGGATTCGGTGGCCCTTTTGCACATTTTACATGAAATATCCGTTGTACATATGTCTTTGCAGTTGATCTGTGCTCACGTCCATCATGGCTTCAGACCGGAGGAATCGGATGCGGAGGCTGAAGAGGTACGTCACATGGCCCTGAAACTTGAGGTTCCGTTTGAAATGATTCGCGTTGATGTGCCCGCTTATATGAAGGAGAGCGGCAAGGGACCGCAGGAAGCGGCTCGCGAGCTGCGCTATACCTTTTTGCATGATACGGCTGCAAAGTGGGCGGCACAGCATATTGCGATGGCTCATCATGGGGATGATCAGGCCGAAACCGTTCTTCTGCACTTGCTGCGCGGTAGTGGCCCGGCGGGTTTGGCGGGTATGCGGCTGACACGCAAGGAAAAAAATGTGCAACTCATTCGCCCGTTGCTTCGTATGTACAAGGCTGACCTGATCGAGTTCTGCAAGTATCATGACCTTTCCTATGTAACGGATAGCAGTAATTTATCATCGAAATACCGCCGCAACTCCATTCGTATGGATGTGCTTCCTTTTTTGGGGCAATATAATGAGCAACTGACACCTTCTCTAAATAGGCTGGCTGAAACCATGGCTGACGAAAATGATTTTATGGAGGCATCCACGCTGGCGGTATATGAGGAATTGGTGCACATAGATAACAGCAGGTATATGTTTTCCATCGCTTCCTATCGTAAGCTATCCGTTGCTTTACAACGGAGGTTGATTAAACTAATATTAAATTATCTGCCTTCGGACAGTGAAAATTTAGATTTTCGTAAAATTGAGACCGTTCGACTGAGGCTTCTCCAGGAACGACCATCCACGTGGAGTCTGGACTTGGGCGGCGGTGCAGTTGGAGTCCGCGAATATGACCAAGCGGTTTTGTTTGACCGTACGCAAGGCGTTATGGGCGAATGGTGCTATGGACTGGACGTATTGCCTATTTCCGGTGAGCTTGAATTGCCTGAGGCGGGGGGGATACTTCGGTGGCGAAGAACTTCTTATCCGGTTGGACAAAATCCGGCAAATGAGGAGGAAGCATGCTTCGACGCAGATGAATTGGTTCTGCCGTTGACAGTACGCTCGCGATTACCTGGAGATACCATGTATGTAATGGGATTAAACGGAAGAAAAAAGGTTAAAGATATTTTCATTGATGAAAAAATACCTCCTTCGCTGCGTCCCGTTATTCCCGTCGTCTGCGACCGTTCCGGGGCTATTCTCTGGATTCCGGGCGTGCGGCGTTCTGTACATGCCGCGGTGCAAAAGCACACGTCTTCGGTTATATACATGTCATGGCAAAGACAGGAGAGTCCAGGGCATCGGTAATTGCGCAGGAACGGCTTTCATAGTATAAACTTAGGAGGTTTACACCGTTGCAAAATGATATTCAGGAAGTATTGATCAGCGAAGAAGAAATTCAGAGTAAAATCAAGGAATTGGGCGCACAGCTCAGCGTGCAATACGAAGGAAAGAATCCGTTGGTGATCTGCGTGCTGAAGGGTGCGTTTATCTTTATGGCGGATTTGGTTAAAGCTATTACAGTACCACTTGAGCTTGATTTCATGGCTGTATCCAGTTATGGTGTGTCCACCAAGTCATCAGGCGTCGTTAAAATTATTAAGGATTTGGACGCTTCGGTTGAAGGACGCGACGTTCTGATCGTCGAAGATATTATCGACAGTGGCCTGACGTTGACTCATTTGATTGAATTGCTTAAGAACCGTAATGCCAATTCGGTATGTGTCGTAACCCTGTTTGACAAACCTGCCCGCCGGACGGTTAATCTTGAAGCTGATTATACCGGATTTACTCTTCCGGATGCGTTTGTTGTGGGTTATGGTCTGGATTATGCCGAGCACTACCGGAACCTCCCATACATAGGGATTTTGAAGCCGGAAATCTACACCAGCTAATCTCAGCCTCCAGTCCTAGGACTAAATAGCGTCCTTTGTTGAGAAGGGCTTATAGGCTATGGTAAAATAACTTAAGTGTTTCGAGAGGAGGTAGGGGATGAATCGGTTCATCCGGAATTCTGGTTTTTATTTGATTCTTTTTTTAGTTGTGGTGGGTATCGTTCAGTTTGTCAGCAACAGTAACGAAGCCTCCGATCTCCCTAGATATGACCAATTACGGCAAGAGGTTAAAGCAAATAATATCTCTAAAGTAACGGTCCAATTTGACGGTTACGCCTATCTTGTAACCGGTGCATATAAGAAGCAGCCGGCTAATGCCAAATCCACCAATTTTTCTGTGTATGTTCCGCCAACGGACTCTGCTTTAACCGAACTGGTTAATGCTAGTGAAACGAACGGATTTGAATACGTACAGAAGAAAATGGAAGGCGAAAGCATTTGGCTGACGTTCTTGACTTCTATTGTTCCTTTGGTGATCATGTTCCTGTTGTTCTTCTTCCTGTTTAATCAGGCGCAGGGCGGTGGCGGCAAAGTTATGAACTTCGGTAAGAGCAAAGCCCGTCTTTATAACGAAGAGAAGAAGAAAGTCACCTTCGAAGACGTGGCAGGGGCCGACGAAGAGAAGCAAGAGCTTGTTGAAGTCGTAGAATTCTTGAAGGATCCGCGTAAGTTCGCAGCTGTGGGCGCCCGTATTCCAAAGGGTGTTCTGTTAGTGGGCCCTCCGGGTACTGGTAAAACACTCTTGGCGAGAGCTGTTGCAGGCGAAGCTGGAGTACCTTTTTTCAGCATCTCGGGTTCTGATTTTGTAGAAATGTTCGTCGGTGTCGGCGCTTCCCGTGTACGGGATTTGTTCGAAAACGCGAAAAAGAACGCACCATGTATCATTTTCATTGATGAAATTGATGCTGTCGGACGTCAACGTGGCGCTGGATTGGGTGGCGGACATGATGAACGTGAGCAGACGCTTAACCAATTGCTCGTTGAGATGGATGGATTCGGAGCGAACGAAGGTATTATCATCGTAGCTGCAACGAACCGTCCGGATATTCTGGATCCGGCATTGCTTCGTCCGGGACGTTTTGACCGTCAAATTACAGTTGATCGCCCAGACGTTAAAGGTCGCGAAGCTGTGTTGTTTGTACATGCACGCAACAAGCCATTAACTAAAGATGTTAAAATGGATGTTATTGCGAAGCGTACAACAGGCTTTACAGGCGCTGATTTGGAAAACCTGTTGAACGAAGCTGCGTTGTTGGCAGCCCGTCGTGACCGTAAAGATATTTCGATGCGAGAAGTGGATGAAGCGATCGACCGTGTTATCGTAGGTACAGAAAAACGCAGCCGCGTAATCAGTGACCGCGAGAAACGGATTGTAGCTTATCACGAAGCAGGCCACACGATTATCGGCTTCTTCCTGGAAAATGCCGACATGGTTCACAAGGTAACGATTATTCCACGTGGACGCGCAGGCGGATATGTCATCATGCTTCCGAAGGAAGATCGCATGCTGACAACCAAGCAGGAATTACTGGACAAAATCACTGGTTTGCTGGGTGGACGCGTATCCGAGGAACTGTTTATTGGTGAAATCGGAACAGGTGCCTATAGTGACTTCCAACAAGCAACAAGCATCGCACGCAGCATGATCGTGGAATACGGTATGAGTGAGAAGCTCGGTCCAATGCAGTTCGGCACTTCGCAAGGCCAGGTATTCCTTGGACGGGATATCGGTCATGAGCAGAACTACAGTGATCAGATCGCTTATCAGATTGACCAGGAGATGAACCGTTTCATCACCGAGTCTTATGAGCGTGCCAGAGAACTCCTGACCAAGTATTCCAAAGAGGTTCATTTGATCGCCCAAACCTTGCTGGTAGAAGAAACTCTGGAACTTGAGCAAATTAAACGTTTGATCGAGACAGGTTCTTTGGACGGTAGCACGAATGAGGGAGAAGGAACACCACCGGAAAATGGTGAGCCTGTGATCGACAACATCGGAGACGTTCGTGTACGTATTCAAGGCAAGGATGACGAGCCAAAGAATACAACGGATCAACCGAATGATATTCCTAATCTGCAAAAGCCAGAGGACGGTAATAATTCGGGCAACTCTGGTGGCACTCCACCGACAACAACCTGATCATCGGGTTGACAGTTGAATATGCGTAGATGAAAGCTCCGGGGAACCAGTAACGATTGGTTTTCCGGAGCTTTTTAAATACTGGAGAAATAGCTGAGGCGATTTGACAGACGAAGGAACGTTGTGTACATTTATTGTTAAATAAACGGCTGTTCGTGTTCTTAGCTTATACAAGCTGTCAGCCGCTGTAACCGACTTTCAATCCTTTTGAACATATACCTTGAGCGCATACTGTACAACCTATGGTGTGCGCTATTCTTCTGTGAAACAGGTGAAGGCATGATTCCAAGATATCTGGTTGATTTTGATGTAGCGGAATTACCCAAATTCGAAGCCGACGTGATGATTATCGGCTCCGGCATTGCGGGCTTATATACGGCCATTAAGGCTGCGGAGAATCGGCGGGTGTTGCTAATTACCAAGAAGGCATTGTTGGAAAGCAACACCAAGTATGCGCAAGGCGGCATCGCCGCTGTCACTTCGGCTGAGGATGCACCAGCTTATCATATTCAAGATACTCTGATTGCAGGTGCAGGTTTGTGTGAACCTGAAGCGGTCAGGGCTCTTGTTCATGAGGGTCCAAGCGGTGTACAGGAATTAATACGTTTAGGAACGGCTTTTGACCGGGAGAATGGCGAACTTGCGCTGACACAGGAAGGCGCACATAGCCATCGGCGCATCTTGCATGCAAATGGGGATGCCACTGGGTATGAAATTGTTCGTGCATTGTCAGAGAAGGTCGCTGATCATCCCGCTATCGAGGTATGGAACGAGCATATGGTGATCGACCTGCTGACCGAGCATGGCGAGTGCATCGGCGTTCTGGTTCAAAAGCCGAATGGCGAACGATTATATGTCACTGCGAATGTAACGATTTTATGCTCCGGGGGCGGCGGACAATTATATCGATACACGACCAATCCCGATATCGCGACCGGGGACGGGGTTGCTATGGCATATCGCGCTGGCGCAGCTGTGCGGGATATGGAATTTATACAGTTTCATCCGACAGCTTTGTGTCATCCGGGTGCTCCAAGATTCCTGATTTCCGAAGCCGTGCGGGGCGAGGGGGCAGTGCTGCGCAATATTCATGGAGAGCGATTCATGGAGCAGTATGATTCCCGACAGGAACTGGCACCAAGGGATATTGTAGCTCGTGCCATCGTTCATGAGATGGAACGTACGCAGGCTGCGTTTGTATATCTGGATATTACACATGAGCCTTCTGAACGGATCAAGCAACGGTTTCCAACCATTTATCGAACATGTCTGTCCTTTGATCTCGATATAACGACGGACTGGATTCCTATAGCGCCCGCTGCGCATTATATGATGGGCGGCATCCAGACCAATTTGCATGGAGAAAGCACCCTTGCACGCCTGTTCGCTTGTGGTGAGGTGTCTTCGACGGGTGTACACGGGGCTAATCGGTTGGCGAGTAATTCGTTATCTGAGGCGGTCGTATTCGGTAGCAGGATTGTCGAGCGGTTACATTCTTTACCGCCGCTGGCTGGTCATACGCTGATATCCTACAACGACAACCGCGTGGACTCTCTTGCTTCGTCTATCATGGAGCAGCAGCTTAAGCTGCAAGAAACAATGGTTCATTATGTCGGAGTCCGTCGGAATGGGGAGGGGCTGCAAGCAGCACTGGATCAGCTACGGGGGCAGATGTCCGTTTTGAGCGCTGTCCTGACCAGTCGGGAAGAGATTGAGTTTGCCAATTTGCTCACCTGTAGTTTGCTGGTCACGGATGGGGCGTTGCTGCGTGAGGAAAGCAGGGGAGCACATTACCGTGACGATTTTCCTACAGCAGACGATGGCGTATGGCGCAAGCATGTCCAGCAGCGACGTGAGCAAGGGATAACGGAGGAGTGCGTTCATGACATCTAACAGCGAGCATTACGGAGAGTTTAGCGGGTATCAGGAAGAACTGACAGCACAAATTCGCAGCTGGCTGCGAGAAGATACAGGATCGGGCGATGTGACCACGCGCTGGACCATCGAGCCGAATCATCAATCCAAAGCGGTAATCCATGCCAAGGAATCCGGTGTTGCTGCGGGCTTGCCTGTGGCAGAACTCGTATTTCGGGTCGTAGACCCCTCGCTGTCCTTCACTCCACTGGTGACCGATGGGCAATGGATCGAGCAGGGGACCGTTCTGGCAGAAGTGACAGGGAGTACCCATGCGATTCTGACTGGAGAACGTTTGGCTCTAAACTTGATTCAGCGGATGTCCGGCATTGCGACGCGAACAAAATCTTTTGTCGACCAGCTCCACGGACTTTCGACGCGCTTGGTGGATACACGGAAAACAACACCAGGGCATCGGCTGCTTGAAAAATACGCTGTTCGTGTGGGTGGCGGTTCCAATCATCGGTTTGGCTTGTACGATGCCGTTATGATAAAGGATAATCATATCAAGGGTGCCGGTGGGATTATGCAGGCAGTGACCCGGGCACGTACTCATATTCCGCATACGATGACGATTGAAGTAGAGACGGAAAATATGGAACAAGTTCAGGAAGCGCTGAATGCCGGAGCGGATATTATTATGCTGGATAACATGTCCGTTCAGGAGATGAAGGAAGCAGTTCGTTTTATTCGGGAACAGGCTCCACATGTCAAAACGGAAGCTTCAGGCAATGTATCGCTGGAAACGGTGCGTGCGATGGCTGAGAGCGGCGTAGATGTGATTTCTGTAGGCAGGCTGACTTACTCTTTTCATAATCTGGATATCAGCCTTGACCTTAACGCAAAGAAAGATAGGTGACACCGATTGATTCTTGTAGTGGATGTGGGCAATACCAATATTGTGCTGGGGATGTATCAGGGGCGCGAGCTGCTGCATCATTACCGGATTAGCACCTCCAGACAGGCAACCGCAGATGAATACGGCGTGCTCATACATAATCTTTTTAGTATGGGCGGTGTATTTAAGGATGATATTGAAGGGGTCATTATCTCCTCAGTCGTTCCACCGCTGGTTCATGTATTGGAGGAAATGTGCGACAAATACATAGGCAGAACGCCCCTAATTGTCGGACCGGGAATCAAGACCGGTCTTAATCTGCGTTATGAAAATCCGCGTGAAGTAGGGGCTGACCGGATCGTGAACGCCGTTGCTGCTGTCGAGCGGTATGGCGGTCCTCTGGTTGTGGTGGATTTTGGAACAGCGACGACGTTTGATTGTATTGATGACAAGGGAAACTACTTGGGTGGAGTCATTGTGCCAGGTATCGGGATATCGACGGAGGCGCTGTATCAACGAGCTTCCAAGCTGCCTCGCATTGAGCTGGAAAAACCCAAGAAGGTCATCGGCCGCAATACGGTTCATGCTATGCAAGCGGGGATCATTTTTGGTTATGCAGGGCAAGTGGACGGTATTGTGGAGCGCATCAAGGAGGAAATGCAGGCAGAGCCTACGGTTATTGCTACCGGGGGTCTTGCCGAGTTAATTGCCTCGGAGACACGGAGCATTCAGAAAGTGTTGCCGATGTTGACGCTGGAAGGCTTGCGTATCATTTACCAACGTAACGCTGAATAAAAAATGGATATAAGCTGCCGCCGAGGCCAGCCGGAGATGAAACCGGTTTGGATTGGCGGCGTTTTTCGTCTATACTGAAATATGTTACGTTTTTGAACGATTCGCGTGATCTGTCGATGCAGGTTGTTTATATAGCAGGAATCATGCTTTAGTTATGCGGAAAAAAACATACACTAACGAAAATAACATCATATAGCTGCTCTGAGCATAGGGGAGGAAATCAATTTGGAAAAGAAACAGGATCGACTTATTCGTGGTACAGCTATGGATGGAAGGGTCAGAGCCTTTGCGGTCCGGACAACAGAACTGGTGGAGGAACTGCGGAGAAGACATGATACGTATCCTACCGCCACCGCTGCTTTGGGACGAACACTTACAGCGGGTGCCATTATGGGCTCTATGTTAAAAGGTAAGGAGCGACTGACCGTTCAAGTTAAAGGTGACGGTCCAATCGGACAAATCGTCGTTGATGCCAACGCTGTAGGTGAGGTGCGGGGCTATGTGTCCGAGCCGCATGTGCATTTGCCGAGCAACAGTATGGGCAAACTGGATGTAGCAGGTGCTGTCGGAACAGAGGGCTTTATTCATATCATCAAGGATTTGGGATTAAAAGAACCGTATCGTGGCAGTACCCCGATTATTTCCGGCGAGCTGGGTGAGGACTTCACCTATTATTTTGCTAAATCGGAGCAGACACCTTCGGCGGTGGGCTTGGGCGTGCTGGTGGATACCGATAACTCGGTTATCGTGGCGGGCGGATTTATTATTCAATTGCTTCCGGGCTTGGATGATGATGAGATTACGGCCATCGAAAATGCAGTCGGCTCCATTCCGCCAGTTACAGCTCTGTTGGATCAGGGCTTGGAGCTTGATGAAATGCTGCGCTGGATGCTGCCGGACGTTCGGATTCTCGACGAAATGGATATTCATTTTCAATGTGAATGCTCGCGAGAGCGTGTGGAAAAAACATTAATCAGTTTGGGAGAAAGCGAATTGGAGCAGCTGATTGAGGAAGAGGGACAGGCCGAGGTCGTGTGCCACTTCTGTAATGAGGCTTATCAGTTTAATAAAGACGAATTGCAAAATCTGTTAGATCAAGCCAAAGCCTAACCGGATGGGCGGTGCGAGCGATGACTACACGGGAGAAAGGATTATGGACGACTGTCATTATCCTGACCGTCAGTGTCGCCGCCTTGGGTGGTTTTATCATGCTTCGCGGGCTGTTAAAGCCGGGTGATGTAACCAAGGACGACGGCGATCATACTGTGGCGGAGATGGGTCAGGAAGGCATATCTGAGGAACAGTGGATTGCAGAGCTGAAAAAACGCTATGGAGCCACTACACTGTTGCAAATGTTAAACCGCAAAGTTGTGGAGGCGGAGGCTGGGCGTCTCGGTATCAAGGTTACCCAAGAGGATTTGCAGCAGGTGCTGAAGCAGGATAGTAAAGGGTATGCCTCGGATCGCGCCTATTTTGATGAAATGCAGCAACAGTTTGGATTAAATCCGGATGATTTGCGGAATGAGGCGGAATACCGGATTGGGTTGGAGAAAATAGCCACACAGGGTATTCAAGTTCAGGAAGCTGAGATTGACGAGTACTGGAAGCAACATCCTGAGGAATTTGCAGTCGGCAAGCAGATCAAGTTGGCAGCCATATACCCGACCCAATCGGAGGAAGCTGAGAGGCTACTTGAACGGGTTAAGCAGGGAGAAAGCTTTGATACACTTCTTCAAGAACATTCTAGTCATCTTGACGGCAAAGACAAAAGCGGACAGCTGGGATGGGTGGATGAGTATGATCCTTTTCAGCCGCAAGAGATTATGGAGGCAGCGAGAGAGCTAAGCTCCGGTGATGTTGCTGGTCCCATCGCTGTTAACGAGGGCTACGCCGTCATTTTTGTACAGGATATCCGCTTGGAAGCTCCCCCGAACGAACAACAGATTCGACAGCAAATTCGCCGCTCGCTTGCACTCGCTCAAGCTGCCCCTCTGGAAGAGGTAGAGAAAAGCTTGCGTGATAAATATGGGGTACGCATTTTGCCTGGAAAAGATATGCCCTCCATTTCTCTATAAACAGAGTGAGCGATCCTTGATTTGAAGGAAGCGCGATGCTGAAAATCAGAGCTGGAGGCATCGTGTTTTTTATGGCTCGTATTGACAATGGATTTGAAGATTGTTATGATTATCGTGAAAAACCTACCTTTTTTATCGGAAATTAAAACCAGGATTGATTAACAATGTGATTTTGCAAAATTTAATATAACATTCAATGTCAGGGAGGAACTTATCATGGCTAAAGTTGTCAATAGCGTTACCGAACTTATCGGTGAAACCCCTCTCGTCCGTCTTAACCGGATCGTACCGGAAGATAGCGCAGAAATTTATTTGAAACTGGAATACCAGAACCCAGGGTCCAGTGTAAAAGACCGCATCGCGATTAGTATGGTGGAAGAGGCTGAGCGTGAAGGACTGCTCAAACCAGGCGGTACGATTATTGAAGCTACCAGCGGTAATACAGGAATCGGCTTGGCTATGGTTGCAGCTGCAAAGGGCTACAAGGCAGTAATCGTTATGCCAGAAACAATGAGCTTGGAGCGTCGCAACCTGCTGCGCGCTTACGGAGCAGATCTTGTGCTGACACCCGGATCGGAGGGCATGAACGGCTCTGTTAAGAAAATGGAAGAGCTGCTGAGTGAGAATCCGGAGTATTTTGCTGCCGAGCAGTTCAAGAACAAAGCCAACATCAAGATTCACCGTGAAACGACAGGCCCTGAGATCGTTGAAGCCATCCGCTCCATCGGTGGTAGCTTGGACGGTTTTGTAGCCGGGATTGGTACAGGTGGTACTATTTCTGGTGCAGGGGAAGTGCTTAAGAAAGAATTCCCTGAAATCAAAATCGTTGCTGTAGAGCCCGCTGCTTCTCCAATCTTGGCTGGTGGCAAGCCAGGACCCCACAAAATTCAGGGGATTGGTGCCAACTTCATTCCTGAAATTTTGAACCGTGACATCTATGATGAAATTATTCATGTAGAAAACGATGAAGCTTTCGAAGTTGCGCGTACAGTAGCCAAGGAAGAAGGCATCTTGTCGGGTATTTCCTCCGGTGCGGCTGTTCATGCGGCTTTGAAACTGGCTAAAGAATTAGGCAAAGGCAAGCGTATTGTTGTCATCGTTCCAAGTAATGGTGAACGTTACCTGAGTACGCCACTGTATAATTTCGAGCTGTAATTACGTCGTAATTGTGTATACTATATGTAAGGAGTCCCTCATTTCCCTGTTCCCAGGGGGGTGGGGGATTCTTTTTAAAAATAGCTTATAGACTTTGCGCAAAGTAGGGGAAGGGGAAGCACACACGCATGAAATCGACAGCTAGAGTATCGGAGGCACAGTGGCAGGCTTGGCAGAAGGAAGGATGGAGTATGCTCCCATATATCGCTGAGTATCAGTTACCTGCGGACGGTTTACCCTTATCATGGCAGAAGGCATGGGAGGATTCGTCCCCATATGCCTTTTTACTGGAGAGCGCTAAAGGCGGGAGATACACCTATCTGGGCTTAAATCCGGTTGCTATATTGGAAGGTAAAGGGGAACAGGCAGTCTGGACCGATCTAAAAAGCGGCAAGCGTGATCTTATACACGGACAGCCCCTGATAGCCATGAACGACTGGATCGCTCCCTACCGTTCGCCGCGCGTACCGGGCATCTCTTTTTTCACTGGAGGCTTTGCCGGTTATTTCGGCTACGATGTAGCTCGCTCACTGGAGCGTCTACCGATACAGGCAGCAGACGATACAGGCATACCGGACTATGTATGGATGCAAGTGAACGAGCTATGGATCTATGATCATGAGGAAGGCCGTATTTATTGCACTGTTCATACGCCCACACCTGTTCACCTGGATACCGTCAGTAGTAACACCGCCAGTGTCGATGATGTCGCTTTGGATCAGCAGAAAGCCATACTTTCCGAATATTACGCAGAAGCTGTCCAGCGTGCAGAACGTATGCTGACCCAGTGGGAAAACATCATACAAGCCGGAGCATCTGACCCTGCTTATATTCGCCGTTGCGCAAGGCTTGCCGAAGAAGAGCTGTTCGTTGCTCATCATGAAGCAGAAGGCTGGAAAGCAGCTTTCAACCAACAGGATTTTGAACACGCCGTAAAGCGCGTGCAGGAATACATTGCACAAGGTGACGTGTTTCAGGTGAACCTGTCGATTCGTCAGCAACGTACGCTGGCAGCCCAGCCTGAGGATATCTATGAGTGGCTTCGCCTGCTGAACCCTTCCCCTTACATGGGCCTGCTGCGGATGCCGGATTTACGAATCGTCAGCGGTTCGCCGGAATTACTGGTAAAGCTGGAGGATGGACGCGTCAGCGCACGTCCCATTGCAGGTACGAGAAGGCGAGGACTCACACCGGAAGAGGATACTGCCATGGCTGCCGAGCTGCTATCGAGCGAAAAAGAGCGCGCCGAGCATATCATGCTCGTCGATCTGGAACGCAATGATATCGGACGGATTGCTGAATACGGAACGGTGCATGTGCCAGAGCTGCTGACAGTGGAGTATTATTCGCACGTGATGCATCTCGTTTCTCAAGTAGAGGGTAAGCTGGCTGCGGGTCGTACCGCTTTAGATGTGATCGCCGCCACTTTTCCTGGGGGAACCATTACCGGAGCGCCCAAGGTGCGCACTATGGAAATCATTGAAGAATTAGAGCCTGTCCGGCGTGGTCCTTATACAGGGTCCATGGGGTGGATTGACTATAACGGCAATATGGAATTAAATATTATAATAAGAACACTAGCTGTCAAAGGTAGCACGGCCTATTTACAGGCAGGTGCAGGCATTGTCATTGACTCAGACCCGTACAGGGAATATCGCGAGTGCCGAAATAAGGCAAGAGCCGTCATGAAGGCAGTACAATGTGGTGAAGAAGAAGCCGCTTTGAGCAAAAGCGGTATCACAGGAGGGTGAGTCGTATGATTTTGGTGATTGATAACTATGATTCGTTTACGTACAATCTTGTTCAGTATTTGGGTGAGCTAGGCGAGGAAGTAACCGTAAGACGGAACGATGAGATTGATCTGAAAGGCATAGAAGAGTTGGCGCCGGAGCATATTCTGATTTCACCGGGTCCATGCACGCCGAATGAGGCGGGAATATCGCTGGATGTGATTAGCCACTTTAAAGGGCTGATTCCGATCTTCGGCGTTTGTCTGGGTCACCAGGCCATCGGACAGGCGTTTGGGGGGAATGTCATCCGGGCTGAACGACTCATGCACGGCAAAACCTCACCGATTCTCCACCATAATACATCGGTATTTGAAGGCTTGCCTTCCCCGTTCACAGCGACCCGGTATCATTCTTTGCTGGTGGAGCGCGAGAGCCTGCCTGAATGTCTGGAAATTACCGCTGAAACTGCGGAAGGTGAAATTATGGGCTTACGGCATAAAGAGTTTGCCGTGGAAGGAGTTCAGTTCCATCCTGAGTCCATCATTACGGACCACGGGCATCAGCTGTTACGCAATTTCCTAAAACGCAAGGTAGGCGTCTGATTGATGAAATACATCGGAGTCAATGGCGTCCTCACGGAAGCCGCAGATGCCGTGATTCACGTAAGTGATCACGGCTTTTTGTACGGAATGGGCCTGTTTGAGACCTTCCGTACCTACAAGGGAGTTCCGTTTCTGCTCGATCGTCATTTGAACAGACTGGCAGAGGGCTGCCAGATGCTGGGCATTCCTTTTCAACCGGACAAGGGCCAGCTTACCGCGCATGTCCAAAGTCTGATGGCCGCGAATAGTCTGAACGAAGCATATATCCGTTACACCGTGTCGGCGGGCGAAGAGGTACTTGGGTTGCCGTCTGGTGACTATACACGGCCTAACCATATATTGTTCGCCAAGCCGTTACCCGCTACCCATACAGAAACCGTGGGAACAACTGTCGCGTCGGCGCTTCAGTTGTTGCGAACGCCAAGAAACACGCCCGAGGGTGAGATTCGTTTAAAGTCGCTCCATTATATGAATAACATTCTCGCCAAGCGGGAGCTTCAGCAGTACGCCGCTGCCGTCCAGCATAGGGCTGAAGGGATGATGCTTACGGCAGACGGTTTCTTGGCAGAAGGCATGGTCAGCAACCTGTTTTTTGTACGAAATGATACGCTGTACACCCCGGAGCTGTCTACAGGTATCCTGCCAGGTATTACACGTGGACTTATTGTGGAGCTGGCGCAAGCGAGAGGCATCCACTGTGAGCAGGGTCTATACCGTTGGGACGAGCTGCGGCTGGCTGATGAAATATTTATGACGAATTCCATACAGGAAATCCGGCCTGTGAACCTACTGCTGGAGCTGGATGGAACGACGCACCGGTTATCCGATGCCTGGAAACAGGCTGGTTCCATAACCGCTCTGCTGATACACGATTACAGAGAGAAAGCAGGGATGAATTGAATATACCGACCTTTTACCGACGAAGCTATCAGATGGGCGAGGCCGAGCTTACGCTCGGAGATTCCACACAGGTGATGGGTATACTGAACGTGACCCCGGATTCATTTTCCGATGGCGGATTGCACAATAGTCTGGAGATTGCCGTTTTACATGCCTTGAAGCTGGTGGAGGATGGAGCCGATATTATTGATATTGGCGGCGAGTCCACCCGGCCGGGGCATGATCCGGTAGGTGTGGAAGAAGAGCTGGCCCGTGTTATTCCGGTAGTACAGGCTATCCACCGTATTGCTCCACACATTCCATTATCCGTGGATACTTACAAAGCTGAAGTAGCCCGGAAGGCGCTTGAAGCAGGTGCGCATATCATCAATGATGTGTGGGGGTTTAAGGCAGACCCTGACATGGCACGTGTAGCTTCACAATTCGATTGTCCAGTCATTTTAATGCATAATCGTCATGACCGTAACTATAGCGATTTTATACCGGATATGATTAATGATTTAAAAGAAAGTATCGGATTGGCGCTGGATGCAGGTGTACGTGCGGAACAGATTATTTTAGATCCGGGCATCGGGTTTGCCAAAGATTACGACGAAAATATCTATGCTATGACTTCTCTGGATACACTAAGTCAGTTGGGCTACCCGCTGTTGCTGGCGACATCACGCAAAAGATTTATCCGTACAGCGCTGGATTTGCCTGTAGATGATGTGGTTGAGGGCACAGCGGCTACGGTCGCCTTTGGCATTGCCCAAGGCTGTCAGATAGTGCGTGTACATGATGTTGCGCAAATCAAACGCACGGTGAGGATGTGTGATGCGATGGTGTACGGGTCTAAAAATGCACTGAGTTATGATGGTTAGAAGACGCTGCATGAATGATTTGATCCTGCGATCGCTGTTGCAACGGGATTCTTTGAATTGGTAAAACATTTGGCTGTAAGAATCCCGTTGCAAAGGCGAACGCTACGCTTCTTCGGATTCAAATCCTTCATTCCGCTACAACGCACCATAAAGTCACTGCATTTTAGAGAAAAAATTGAAATAAAAAAACAGGGGGACTACCACGATGGATAAAATGGTTTTACATCGCATGGAGTATTACGGATATCATGGCGTTTTTCCTGAAGAACGTAAGCTGGGACAGCGTTTCTACATTGATTTGGAACTGGAGCTTGATCTGCGTGAGGCGGGCGAGCAAGACGCATTGGACAAAACGGTTAATTACGCTGAGGTGCATTACACCGTTAAAGATATTGTAGAAAAGGAATCTTACCAATTGATTGAAGCTTTGGGCGAACGTATTGCATCTTCCTTACTGGACACTTATACTAGTGTCAATGCACTGACTGTCAAAGTCACGAAGCCGCATCCGCCGTTCGATATTCATTTTGAGGGCGTGACGGTTGAGCTTTATCGCGCAAGAAAGTAGGAACGGTACATGAACGCACATTCGACCTCTGAGGCATCAGAGGCTTATATTGCTTTAGGGGCTAATTTGGGGGATCGTGAGCATACCCTGTATGAAGCCATCACGGCGCTGGACGAACATCCGGGTATACGGGTGCTGCGTTGCTCCAGCCTGTACGAAACAGAGCCTGTCGGGTATCTGGATCAGCCTTCTTTTTTGAATATGACAGTAGCCATATCCACAACACTTGCTCCAGAGGAGCTTCTGGCCTTCATGCTGGAGGTAGAGAGTCATTTGGGCAGAGTAAGACATATTCCTAACGGTCCGCGCACCATTGATCTGGATTTGTTATGGATGGAAGCGGTGCAGCTGGCTACACCGGATTTGGAGCTTCCTCATCCCCGTATGCTGGAGCGTGCTTTTGTGCTTGTGCCATTAGCTGACATCGTTCCGAACCAAGATCCATCCGGTCTGTACAGTATCGTGCATACTGCATTGAAATCATTGGATGGAAAGGACGGCATACAGTTTTGGAAAACAAGCAGCTGGCGCAACGGCTTCGCGCCTTTCGGAAGCTAAAAGGATTCACGCAGCAGGAGTTGGCTGAGCGAACCGGCATATCCTTGGCCGTACTGGGTGCTGTGGAACGGGGCAACCGAACAGTAGAGCCTGACATGTTGGACATTATTGCCCAAACGCTAGAAATTGAAGTCCGGGAACTGACGGAATGACGATAAGTGTACGATATAAAAGAAGGAATAAAGGAGTGAACAGATATGTTGAAAATCGGCGGTATTGAAATGAAAAACCAGGTCGTCCTGGCTCCGATGGCGGGCGTGTGTAACCCTGCTTTTCGCCTGATTGCCAAAGAATTTGGCACAGGCTTGGTATGCGCAGAAATGGTTAGTGATAAGGCGATCATTCACGGTAACAAGCGCACGCGTGAGATGCTGTTCGTAGATGATCGCGAGAAACCGCTTAGTCTGCAAATTTTCGGGGGAGACCGTGAATCTTTGGTGGAAGCGGCTAAGGTCGTGGATCAGGAGACGAACGCAGATATTATTGACATCAATATGGGCTGCCCGGTTCCCAAGGTAACCAAATGTGATGCGGGTGCTCGTTGGCTGCTCGATCCCAATAAAATTTATGAAATGGTATCCGCTGTAGTGGAATCCGTGAGCAAGCCTGTTACCGTGAAAATGCGTATTGGTTGGGATAGCGAGCATATTTATGCCGTAGAGAACGCCCGTGCCGTAGAACGCGCCGGAGGTCAGGCTGTCAGCGTACATGGTCGTACACGGGAGCAATTGTATACGGGACATGCGAACTGGGATATTATAAAAGAAGTTAAAGAAGCAGTTTCCATACCTGTAATTGGAAATGGAGACGTGGCATCACCGGAAGATGCCCGCCGGATGCTGGATTTGACCAACTGTGACGGTGTTATGATCGGACGCGGCGCTCTGGGTAATCCTTGGATGCTGTACCGTACGATTGAGTATTTGCAGACAGGTGAGCTTTTGCCTGATCCTTCACCGGAAGAAAAAATCCGCATTGCCATTCTGCATATGGATCGTCTGGTGGCATTGAAGGGTGAAGCTGTGGCTGTCCGCGAAATGCGTAAGCATCTGGCCTGGTACCTCAAAGGACTCAGAGGCTCTG
Source organism: Paenibacillus sp. RC73 (assembly GCF_044908085.1). Classification (NCBI taxonomy): domain Bacteria; kingdom Bacillati; phylum Bacillota; class Bacilli; order Caryophanales; family Paenibacillaceae; genus Paenibacillus; species Paenibacillus sp. RC73. The sequence continues at coordinate 36,706 of NZ_JBIYCV010000015.1, read as the reverse complement.
CACGCATTAAGGACGTTGTTATGGAAGAAACGAAACGTGATGATATGGTACGTATTTTGGATGGCTTTGTATCCGGACTGCACACGGTAGAAAATGATGAACATTCCACAGAGGCTGTGTCTCCTGCCGCCGTTGCGCAATAAGGAAGCTGTTTTCTGCCTTTGTATGTGATTGACTTTTCCAATTACTTGCCCTATAATCGTTCAGTATAAAATCTTGATGTATGCTACAAATTGTATGCAGCTCTCAAGACAACAGCAGGAAATGTTCTCATTCCCTCAGAGTGGCATATTATGTTTTGAAAGCGTGCATTCCGATGCACTTTTAAACTTTTCCCATGACAGGAGAATCGGTTAAGATGAGCGATAAAGAAGTCATTCTGACACAGGAAGGTCTTAGAAAGCTCGAAGATGAGCTTGAGAACTTGAAGTCTGTCAAACGCCGTGAAGTGGCGGAACGGATTAAGGTAGCTATCGGATACGGGGATATCAGTGAAAACTCCGAGTATGAGGATGCGAAGAATGAGCAGGCTTTCATTGAAGGCCGTGTCATTACACTGGAAAAAATGCTACGCAATGCCCGCATTATCAATAGTGATGAAATTGAAACCGATGTTGTGGGAGTAGGCGCAACCGTGACCGTTGAGGATATGGAAATCGGAGATGTTACAGAGTATGCGATCGTAGGTTCAGCTGAATCGGACCCGCTCCAGAATAAAATCTCCAATGAAAGTCCGCTTGGCAAGGCAATGCTCGGTAAGAAAAAAGGAACTGTTGTGGATGTCACCGTTCCAGCAGGTGTTATACAATATAAAATCGTGGATATCAAAAAATAAGACACAAACTTTGGAATTGAATGTAAAAGCTTCCTTGGGGAAGCTTTTTTTCTCTACACCCGGACGGACCCCGGCCCGTCTATTCATATTGAAGGAGCTGATTTAGCACCATGTCGGATGAAACTACTAACCAGGAACCTCAAGAAAATCGTGAGGAACTAAGCGAACTGTTGCAAATTCGCCGCGCCAAATTGGACGAGCTTCGCTCGTTGGGCATTGATCCTTTTGGTCGTAAATACATACGCACAGCTGAGGCAGGTGTACTGCTAAGCAAGTATGACAGTCTGACCAAGGAAGAACTGGAAGAAAAGAATATTGAAATTAGCATTGCAGGCCGTATTATGGCCAAACGGGTTATGGGGAAAGCCAGCTTTGCCCATGTACAGGATCTCAGTGGACGTATTCAAATCTATGTTCGTCAAGATACCGTGCCGGAAGCTAAATACAAAGCCTTTGGTATTTTGGATCTGGGCGACATTGTGGGAATTAAAGGCGTGCTGTTCAAGACCAAAACAGGGGAAACCACCATTAAGGTGCTGGACCTTGAGGTATTGTCCAAATCGTTGTACCCGTTGCCGGAAAAATATCATGGTCTGAAGGATGTTGAGCTGCGCTACCGTCAACGCTACGTCGATCTAGTTATGAACCCGGAAGTACAAAAAACGTTCATTACGCGTTCCCGTATTATTCAATCCATGCGCCGTTATCTGGACTCGCTCGGTTATTTGGAGGTTGAAACCCCAACACTGCATTCCATCGCAGGCGGGGCGGCGGCCAAGCCGTTTATTACACATCATAATGCATTGGACATGCAGCTATATATGCGTATTGCCATTGAACTTCATCTGAAACGACTGATTGTCGGCGGATTGGAGAAAGTATATGAGATCGGTCGCGTTTACCGTAATGAAGGTATTTCCACTCGTCATAACCCTGAGTTCACGATGATTGAGCTGTATGAGGCGTATGCTGACTACCAGGATATCATGCAATTGACGGAAAACATGGTGGCTCACATTGCGCAAGAAGTGCTGGGTACACAGCGCATTCATTATCAGGGCCAGGAAGTGGATCTGACGCCGCAATGGCGCAGAGTATCTATGGTCGATGCTGTTAAAGAAGTAACAGGCGTGGATTTTGGAGCGCAATTGAGCAATGAAGAAGCTCATCGCCTTGCGAAAGAGCATAAAGTGCCAGTAGAGCCGCATATGACCTTTGGACATATCCTGAATGCCTTCTTCGAACAATTCGTAGAGGAAACACTCATTCAACCGACCTTTATTATGGGGCATCCGGTTGAAATCTCGCCACTGGCGAAGAGAAACGAGCAAGATCCACGCTTTACGGATCGCTTCGAGTTGTTTGTTGTAGCTCGTGAGCATGCCAACGCATTCACCGAGCTGAATGATCCGATTGACCAACGCCAGCGTTTTGAAGCACAATTGCTGGAACGTGAGCATGGCAATGACGAGGCTCATGAAATGGATGATGATTTTATCCGTGCCTTGGAATACGGTATGCCGCCAACAGGCGGACTGGGCATCGGCATCGACCGCTTGGTCATGTTGCTGACGGATGCTCCTTCCATTCGCGATGTGCTGCTTTTCCCGCATATGCGTAACCGTACGGTAGAATAACATAACATTATGAATATAGAGGATCAGCCGGGCTTCCCGTGTCTTGTTCCTCTTTTTCATAAGAACGGATGGAGAGAAGACTTCTAATGAAACGCAGCGTCAAGCTTGCCCGGTTTGCGTCGTCGCCTCCTTTTATATTGGTCATCGGATACTTGCTGATTATTGCATTGGGCACTTTGCTGCTGATGCTTCCTATTTCCAATCATAGTGGACATGCTCCACATTGGATTGATTCACTGTTTACGTCCGTGTCCGCTGCTTGTGTCACGGGATTAGTCGTAGTAGACGTTAATTCAACTTATACGATGTTTGGAGAAACGGTCATCATGGTACTGATGCAGTTGGGCGGTCTGGGTTTTATGACCCTGGCGACCTTGTTTGCATTGCTGCTGGGGCGACGGCTATCGTTGAAGGATCGGCTGTTGCTAAAGGAAGCGATTAATGCCGATAGCATGGAAGGAATTGTGCGCATTATTCGCAAGGTGCTGATTTTTTCTTTTACCATTGAGGCGATAGCTGCCGTAGTCATGGCTTTGCGGTGGATGAGGGAGATGCCCGTCGGACAAGCGATATACTACGGAATATTCCATTCGGTATCTCTTTTTAATAACGGGGGATTTGACCTGTTCGGAAGCAGCTTCCAACGGTATGCCGGAGATTTTGTGTTCAATATAATTGCATCTGTGCTTGTCATTTCAGGGGGATTGGGCTTTCTTGTACTAAGTGATCTGTTCGATTTTCGCCGCACCCGGAGACTGAGTCTTCACTCCAAAATGGTGTTAAGTGTGTCGGGTGCGCTTATTGTGATTGGGGCACTGGTCATATTTATTTTTGAGTTTACCAATGCACGAACCCTGGGCTCGCTGAACTGGGAAGGCAAAGTGTACGCATCGGTCTTTCAATCCGTTTCCACGCGATCTTCGGGTACCAGCACAGTAGATATCAGCGGGTTGAGGCAGGCAAGCCAGTTTTTTATCATGTTGCTGATGATTATCGGTGCTTCTCCAGGCTCTACCGGGGGAGGAATCAAAACGACTACGTTCCTGCTGATGGTTGGCGCTCTAATTGCCGTCATGCGGGGACAGAAGGAAATAGTGTTCTTTCGCCACCGGGTTCCCAAAGATATCATGATGCGTGCGCTGACCATTATTGTATTGGCTCTATTTATCTTCTCCATTGTGGTCATGCTGCTCTTAATGACAGAGGAGGCACCTTTTCTCTCACTTGCGTTTGAGGCTGCTTCCGCGATCGGAACGGTTGGTCTATCCGTAGGTGTGACCCCGGGACTGTCTGACGCGGGTAAGCTGATCATGTGTGTAACCATGTTCATTGGCAGAATTGGGCCGCTTACGATCGCTTATGCCATTCGTCCACGCTCCACCAAGACGCTATACCGTCGTCCCGAAGGGCATATCGTAATTGGATAGCTCAATAGTATAAAAAGATGCACCCGTGCTGATTGACACGGGTGCATCTTTTTTCATTTTACATCATCATCGTCTAATGTGCAGCATATCATGAAAAGTATCCAATTTGAGAAAATGAGGCACAATGGGCTTGACAGAGACTATTTTTTTGTAGAAAAAAGGCTATTTGTTTCCTTTTATGTAATTATAGACAAGATACTAGGAATATTATGTATAATATTGTATGATAGTGGGCATGAAAGGGGGATAGCTGAGGGGAATACCAATTTCAATTTGAAAGGAATTATCTATTATGTATTTATTTATTATTAGTGCTGAAGTTTTATTCTGGGTTTTTGTTGTTGCAGGGTTGATCGCAAGATATATGTTTGGCTTAAAGAAATTAGGCGGTCTTCTTTTACTGTGTACTCCTATTATTGATGTCCTGTTACTGATTGCGGTGTTTATCACGGTGAGCAGTGGCATGGAGATTACGACCGCTACTGGCCTGGCGGCTTGCTATCTTGGCATTACGGTGGCATTTGGTCATAGGTTAATTAAATGGGCAGATGTGCGGTTCTCTCATTGGTTTGGCAAGGGGCCGAAGCCCGAACGCAAATATGGCGCTGCTCATGCAAAAGAGGAACGGACGGGGTGGTTGCTTCACCTGTTGGGCTGGGTCATCGGTAACGCGCTGCTGCTCGCCATCATTGTGTATGTAGATGATCCACAGCGTACGGTTTCCTTGGAAGGCATTATGAGCACATGGGCAATTGTTCTGGTAATCGATTTTATTGTTTCCTTTAGCTATACTTTGGCTCCAAAGAAAAATAAGGCGTAGCCCTCAGCACACTCGGATGAAATAAGACCGACCAATCAGGATGTTCAAATCGGAAGGGACATTGATGGTAAAAAATGAAGTTGTCACTTCCGGTGGTTTGCTGAGTTTTTATACTACTCTCGCTTTGACAGTCACCTCATTTTTGCCTCTCTACCTTTTCATTCGTATGGATTCCTTCCGATTTGAACACAGACCAACAGAAGCAGTTCAGATTATTTTTTCGTGAGCTGATAGACAGCATGCATCATGTGTTCTCCTGACCTTTTTAAGAAGGAGAGTAATGAGATGACTTTATGTCTTGTAAATATTTATGAATTTTAGATGAATTCTTGAATCTGCGTAAAACGTGGCCTGTTTAACTTTGGCAACTAACATGATAATATTCCAGAAAAGATTACATATGTCTATATATGTAGACATACGAAATTAAGTTGTTTTTTTGTAGAAAAATGTAAATAAGAAAGGTGGTTTCTGTGGCAGCACTGCTGAGTAGTAAGAACATTTTGATTATGGGCGTGGCTAATAACAGGAGTATTGCCTGGGGGACAGCCCAATCTTTAGCTGCTGAAGGAGCAAGGCTCATTTTTACTTACGAAAATGAGAGGGTCGCAGATCGGGTGCTAAAGCTCGTTGAAACGATTCCGGGGTCCATTGTCTGTCCCTGTAATGTACAAAGCAATGAAGAATTGGATGCACTGGCGGATTTTCTAAAGGAGAAAGTAGGCGTCCTGCATGGTTATTTTCACAGTGTTGCCTATGCTAAGGCTGAGGATTTGGACGGCCTGTTCGTCGACACTTCTCGCGAGGGATTCGCCATTGCTCAAGAAATCAGTGCCTATTCTTTGGCTGCTGTTTCCCGACGAATTTACCCGCTGATGACGGAGGGTGGAAGTATCGTCACCATGACGTATATTGGCGCAGAACGAGCGATCAAGAATTACAACGTTATGGGTGTGGCGAAGGCTTCACTGGAAGCAAGCATGCGCTATCTGTCGAACGATCTGGGTACTTATGGTATTCGTGTCAATGCGATTTCGGCTGGTCCCATACGGACTTTGGCCGCATATGGGATTAAGGATTTTAGCACGATGCTAAAGCATATTGAAGAGACGACGCCCCTACGCAAGACGGTTGACACGTCCGAAGTTGGAGATACCGCGTTATTCCTATTTTCCCATTTATCGAGAGGCATTACGGGAGAAGTTATCCATGTTGATGCAGGATACCATATTACGGGGATGTAAGGAGGGAACGCTGTGCTTGTTACGCATACGGATTGCCGTATTATCTCACCTGAAGGGATTATGACAAGGGAGCGTCTGGAGCGGGATGTTACGATCTTCTCCCGTATGTTGGCTCTCCGAGGAATTCCTGAAGAAGGCAGAGTGATTCTGAAAGCGGCCAATTCTTATTATTTTGTTGTGTGTCTGTTCTCCCTGTGCAACATTGCTGTTTCGGTGACTGTAGTGGACGAGCAGACTGTGCTTGATGAAATAGCTCAAATTTACGACGAAGCGGGTGCCTGCTGTATCCTGACCGATTGCGATCCAGGACTTTCTCATGCTTCTGTTATTCTGATTCAAGATCTAATCCAAGAAGAAACAGTACACCCACATTGGGTTGGAGAGCCGGAGATCCAAGGCATCGACTTTAACAAGTGGTGCGAGAGATCGGATGCTCTCATTCTGTATTCTTCAGGTACGACGGGAAAACCCAAGGGAATCGTGAAAGCTGGATCAGCCTTCATGAACAATATCAGGCATTCTATACACGCCATGAACTACCTGCCGTCTGACCATATGCTCCCCGTTGTACCGTTTTCTCACTTCTATGGTATTTCACTCATCTTCTCCTGGTGGTTAACCTCATGTTCTCTCATCATTTGCAATCCTAAAAACCTCTGGAGCGTCATTGCAAGTATTACGAAGGACCGGGCGACGGTCGTAGACGCTAACCCCTCGGCTTTTTACACCTTGTTGCGTATGCTAAACCGAAAACCCGAACAACTGGAAATGGTCAAGGAATCTCCGGTGCGCATGTGGTGCGTAGGCGGTTCTCCACTTACCCAAGACCTCGAAGAGAAATTTAACAACATATTTGGACAGCCCTTGCTGAATGGTTACGGTCTTTCTGAATTGGGCAACGTTACGCTGGGGACGCTGGAGTGTCCACAAGGTTGTGGCAAGCCGTTGCCGGGTGTGGATCTGAAAATACTAGATGCTGCTGGCGAGCAGCAGGCGGACGGCATCGTAGGCGAAGTGTGGATACGCAGTGCCGGATGCATGGAAGGCTACCTGAATCGTCCAGACCTGACGCAGTCGGTTCTTCAGGACGGTTGGTTCAAGACGGGCGATCTGGGCTACCTGGATGACGAAATGCTGTATGTCATTGGTCGCAGCGGTAAGACGGTCAACCGGATGGGCTATATGGTATCTCCGGTCTATATCGAGGATCGGATTGGTTCGCTAGGTTACCGATCCTGCGTGATTACCTTGGAGGACGAGGCGAAAGGAACATTGCTTGTTGCATTCATCGAAAGCGAATCCTCGCAGGCTTTGTCTGTACTCCGCAAAGAGATGAATCGGGTACTTCCTTCATACATGTTTCCCGATCTTTTGCTTCCGCTCGCCCATTTTCCTTTAAATCGCAATGGAAAAGTAGATCGGCTGGAGATGGAGCACATTGCCCTGGAGAAAGCTGCTTCTCGCAAAGTGTAAGTGTTGAAGAAACAAAATATTTACCAAAAACTGCATATAGGAAAGGGAGATTGCACCATGAGTATGAATCCGGAACTGGCAAAAAACACGCTTTTTTTGGAAAGGCATGAAGCAATTCTGAAGTGCCTTAATTATTTGATTGAGCATCGGCAGGAAGTGATGGATATTCTCACCCAATTTTCATCCTATCGGGCCGCCAATGCAGAAATTGATTCCACCATCCTCACACTTCAAGGTGCTTTACAAGAAGTGCAGACCTATCAGCCAAGCCTGCAACGATCTATGGCTGTATTTATGCCTTCCAACGTCGTTTTGTATTCCTATGCATTATACCTCTTGATTCCGTCCCTTTACGTTGAGAATATAGACTTTCGTCCTTCTTCTCACGTAAACGAGTACGTCAACATGCTGCATGAAAAGCTCCAGGCTGTACATGGATTACCCATCTATATTCGTAAGGTTAGCCAGAGAGTTTTCATGGAAAATTCTGTTTTGCCAGCTGATATTGTGGTGTTCACGGGTAGCTATACCAATGCGGAGAAAATCAAAAAACAGATTCGAAAAGAACAGCTCTACATCTTTTACGGACAAGGGATAAATCCTTTCATCATTGGACCTGATGCCGATCTGGAGCTGGCGGTTACCGATGTGATCCGAATGAGATTGTTCAATTCTGGACAGGACTGCCTGGGACCCGACATCATTCTGGTGCATCAAGATGTGACGGAGAATTTTAAAAACTTGCTAATTGAGCGGCTTGACCAACTGGTGTTTGGAGCCAACAATGATCCGAACGCGAGCTATTCCCCTATTTTCTATAAAGACACGCTGTATTCGGTTTCGGAATATTTTAATACGAACGATAAGTTTATTATTTACGGCGGTGGCATTGATTTCCGTACGAAAAAGATGGAGCCGACGATTGTATATAGCGAGCTAGATCAGGATTTGGAGATTATTGAGTATTTCTCACCGGTCTTCAACGTGGTTAGCTACCGAGACGACGAGCAGCTAATCAAGCGTATTTCCTCCAGCTATTTCAGTGAACGTGCGATGGGCTGCAGCTTATACGGGTCTGAACACCTTACGGACGTTCTGCGAAAGAAGCACACGCTGACCATTAATGAGACGCTTGAGGATGTGGATCAGGGCAATAAGCCCTTTGGTGGCTATGGCACGATGTCGAATTATATTTTTTACGATTTTAAGCTCGTTTCGAAGCCAATTTTAATTTCAGAAATTGTCGCAGAATATTTGTTGGAAAAGAGGAGTTTGGTATGACTGCGAGCTTGTTTCCCTGGGATGCCATCATTGGCTACTTAAAATCGGCTGGAGTTCGGCATCTCTTTGGATTACCAAGTGATGATCTCAAAATCGTATCGTCACTCCCTTCGTCGGGTATGGATTTTATTCTGTGCAAAGATCAGCGTAATGCTGTGTTTATGGCAGCAGGCTATGCACTCACAACCAACCAGATGTCCGTATGTGTTGTAGGTAAAGGCCCTGCGCTCAGTAATACACTTACGGGGCTGCTGGAAGCGAAGAACCTTGGTGCTCCGCTTTTACTTTTGGCGCTTGGCACTGGAGGAGACAAGCTGGGTACCCGATCCTTTCAGGAGGCAGATCAAATCTCACTCGTGAAGCCGCTCGTAAAATGGGCTTACCGTGTCGAGCATGTGGATCGACTTGTATGGGCGCTGGAGCGAGCGGCTTTTTTGGCGATCAATGGGGCTCCAGGTCCGGTCTATATTGAACTACCCGAAAACCTGATGGACCAGCCTGTGCCGACAGGGCTTCAGTTTATTCCGCCAGAAAAGCTTTCGTGCTCTCCGTCTCTTCGGGAGCTGGATGCGGCATGGGAGATTATCAAGACTGCTCGCAGGCCTGTCATTTTGGTCGGAGGCGGGATGAAGTCCGTTACAAATGATGTAATCGGGATATTCGCTGATCTGTGCGGAGCAGCCTTGTTCGCAACCGCCTCGGGACGGAGCGCAGTTGATGAAGAGAACGAGCTTTTCTGTGGGGTGGCCGGGCTCTATACGGATCTCAGTCTGAGACAAATCTGGAAGGAATCTGATGTAGTGATTGCGCTGGGCAGCCGATTGGAAGAAACGGCTACGTTTGAGTGGGATATTTTTCTAGAGGATACACCTTTAATTCAGGTCAATGTCGAGCTGGAGGATTTTGCACACGAATACCGGGGTGTCAAAGTGCTTGGAGATGGATATGCAGCATTAGAGCAGTGGGTTCAACGGTACGGACATAAACCTGATGGAGCGTGGCTTGAAACGATCAGAAGGTGTAAGCAGAAGGCATTTTCTAATAGAGCCATTTATCTGGAGGAGCTGAAAAAGGCCCCTGGAATTCACGTTCCAGAGCTGCTGGAGATTATTCAGACAGATTTTCCAGAAAAAATGGTGCTTGTTCAGGAAAATGGATTGCAGGATATGTGGTCTTACTTTTATCCATATTTTTGCTTCATGCAAGGTTCTCTTTCAATTGTTCCCAGTGACCAAACGAGCCTTGGATTCGGTGCGGCTGCTGCTTTGGGAGCAAGCCTAGCAACAGAACGTCCAGTAGTGGCACTGGTAGGGGACGGTGCGTTCAATCTCTTCTGTTCGGATTTTATGACGGCTGTGCAGTATCAAATACCGCTGATTTATCTCGTGCTCAATAATGGCGGGTATGGTTGGTTGCAAAATCAGATGAACTATAAGCACCTTTCAGGGCAGTCCCTCCCATTTGTTTCCGAGGCGGCCAAGACAGGAATCCAAATTCCACAGTATGAGTTTGTGGAAAGTCTTGCGATCCGGAGCAAGGGGGAGGCCCGGAAACAGCTTCAGCTTGCTTGGCAAAAGTATCAGGAGAACAAGCTTGTGGTCGTCGAGGTATATGCTGATCTTGCGGATGTGCATGAGAAAATCAGTCATGTGTATGGCGACTTTCCTCTCTACGAGCAACAGGCTTCCAAGAATTAATTTCAGCGAAGGACGTGGGTACAGTGAGAAGACGTGTTGTGGTGACAGGACAGGGAGTCGTAACGCCGGTTGGGCTTAATCTTACAGATTTCTGGAATTCACTGTTGGAAGGAAAGAGCGGTATCGGACCTGTCACTGTTTTTGATACAGCGGACATTCCGACGAAGATTGGCGCACAGGTTACGGGCTTTGATCCGTTGCAATATATGAGCAAGAAGGAAGCTAATAAAGTAGCACAGTTCACCCAATTTGCCTTGGCGGCTGCCCGTCAGGCAGTCGAGCAATCGAAATTAGTGATTGACGAGCGGAATGCAGGCCGCGTGGGTGTTATTGTCGGCTCTGGAGCAGGAGGCCTCGACGTCATAGAGGAGAACTACAGGAAATTAACAGAGCTTGGCCCCAAAAGGGTTTCTCCTTATTTTGTTTCCTCGATGATGATTAATTCAGCGCCTGGTGAAATCTCCATTGCTATCGGAGCCAAGGGACCTTCGTTTGCCGTGGTTACGGCTTGTGCTACTGGAAGTAATGCTATCGGTGAGGCATTACGTACGATCCAGTATGGCACGGCAGATGTCGTGGTCGCTGGGGGAGCAGAAGCCAATTTTAGTCAGCTTGATTTGGCATCTTTTGCGAATATCCATGCTCTTTCCAGACGCAATGAAGAGCCGCAGAAGGCCAGTCGCCCGTTTGATGTGGACCGCGATGGATTTGTCATCGGTGGAGGGGCAGGGGTCTTGGTACTGGAGGAACTGGAGCATGCCATGAACCGGGGGGCCACCATTTTGGCCGAGGTTGCGGGTTACGGATGCACAACCGATGCGTATCATATCACGGCTCCAGATCCCTCGGGCTCCGGTCCGGCAGAAGCGATCAGCATCGCACTGCAGGATGGTGGCTTGACACCGCAGGAAATCGACTATGTCAATGCCCATGGTACAAGTACGCCGTTTAACGACCGTATGGAGATCAACGCCATTCAGAAGGTATTCGGGGAGCATGCCCCCCATTTGGCGATATCGTCTATTAAATCCATGACAGGCCATTTAATGGGCGGCGCAGGGGCAGTCGAATTAATTGCAACTGTACAGAGCATGATCCACAGCAAAGTACCACCGACACTCAATTGCGACAGCCCTGAAGCCCCTGAACTGAATTTTGTCCCGCATGTATATCAGGAACGTGAGGTCCGTGCGGCGATTAGCAATTCCTTTGGTTTCGGGGGGCACAACGTCTGTCTTGCTGTTCGCAAGTGGGAAGGGGTATAAGCCTGTGAGCAAAGAGCTAATCCATATCCCGGATGTGCTTCCGCACAGGTACCCGTTTCTTCTGCTGGATGGCGTGACTGGGTACGAAACATCGCAATGGGCGAAGGGGTACAAGCTTGTCACCTGGAGTGAGTGGTTTATTACAGAGGCTAATCCATACATGCCTTCTATGTTGATCGTGGAGTCGCTCGCACAATTGGCGGCATTCGCTGCGATTGACAAAAAAGGCATTTCATATCTGACCAACCTTAATGGAGTTCGATTCCATAGCTTGGCGAAGCCAGGGGACCGAATTGATCTCCATTTTCAAGTCAACAAGCGTCGGCGGGGCTATATACTCGGAAGCGGCCGGGCTTCTGTAGGTGAGCGTTTGGTGGCTGAGGCGGAAGAAATTGTTTCACTTGATCAATGAGCGGAGGAAGCGCACGTTAAATGGTCCTTTTGTCCTCCTGACTGCCAGTAGCAGCGGGAGGATAATCACATCACGGAATAGGAGTGAACGAGATGAATGACATGCAGTTATATGATTTAACAAATGCGCAGAAACGTATATGGTATACCGAATTACTCTATCCAGATACGTCAGTGTCACAGCTTTCCGGTACAGCCAAGATGAAGGGCCGTATCCATATCGCTGCCTTCATGCAGTCCATTAATTTGATTATCAAACAGTATGATGCGTTCCGCATTCGTATCACCTCAGTGGATGGAATGCCTCAGCAGTATGTCGTTCCTTATGAAGAGAGACAGTTGGAGTATCTGGACCTTACTCACTATGAAAGTGTATCAGAGGTAGAAGCTTTACTTGAGCAGCACAAAAGCAAACCCCTGCAACTGCTGGATTCTGAGCTATTCCAGTTTTTGATTGTAAAGATTAGCGAGGATGAGTATTGGATTAATACCAAGATGCACCACATTATTTCTGACGGGATATCAATGGTGATCTATGGCAATCAATTGACGGAATTTTACATGCAGATCATCCAAGGAAATGAACCGACGCTGAATGACGATTGCTCCTATATTCAATATATTTCAGAAGAGAACGCATACGAGCTTTCTGACAGATACCAAAAGGACAAGGCATACTGGCTGAATAAATTTTCTGATTTACCTGAACTTACGGGTTGGAAGTCATACAATCCGTTATCTCTAAGCACCCGCGCCGTTCGGGAGCATTTTACCGTGCCAGAGGTGCTGTATCACGAGCTGCAGGCATTTTGCCAACAGAACAGGATTTCTCTGTTCCAGTTCTTCATGGGTGCGATGTATATTTACATACACAAAGTGACGAATCAGCCGGATGTGGTGATCGGTACTTCATTCGCTAACCGGGGGAACAAAAAAGAGAAGCAAAAGATAGGTATGTTCGTCAGCACGGCTGCAGCCAGAACATACGTCGAAAAGGATATGGATGCGTTGAGCTTTCTGCAGGATGTAGCCAGGGATCAGATGTCAGTCCTGCGGCATCAGAAGTATCCATATAATCAGTTAATTCAGGATCTTAGAGAAATGCATGGTAACAAGGATATTCAGCGGCTTTTTGGCGTTTCAATGGAATACCGCCTTATCAATTGGGTTGATTTGGATGAGGTGCGCATTTTGACGGATTATGATTTCTGCGGTGACGAAGTGAATGATTTCGTGCTTCATATCGTGGAGATCCTGGATGAAGGCGAGCTGGTACTGGATGTCGATTACCGGACGACGCTGTTTGAACGCAGTGAAGTAACGGACATGGTTTCCCAGTTGCTTACGATCGCCGAGCAGATCATTCATGCACCGCAGCTTCCCATCGCAGAGGTAACCCTGCTGGGAGAAGCGGATGAGCAATCCATTTTGGCTCTCTCGGAAGGGATTGTAGCTGATTATCCGCGTGAAAAGACAATTCATGGCTTATTCGAAGAACAAGCCGAGCGCACGCCAGATCATGTTGCCGTTCAGATGGGCGAGCAGAGCATTACATATCTAGCTCTAAACGAGCAGGCTAACCAGCTTGCGAGATATTTGCGCTCCGAGGGAGTAGGAGCAGATACGCTCGTAGGGATCATGGCTGACCGTTCCTTGGAGATGATCGTCGGCATTATGGGCATTTTGAAAGCAGGAGGTGCCTATGTACCGATTGATCCCGATTATCCCGAAGAACGTATCCATTATATGCTGGAGGATTCGGGAGTTCATCTGTTGCTCACCCAAAGCCATCTATGGGAGAGTACCACATTTGACGGAAAGCTTGTGAATCTGGACGAAGCTGCATCGTATAAAGGGGGCACTTCAAATCTGGAGAGCATTTCGGGGGCGAGCAATCTTGCCTATGTTATCTATACGTCGGGTACAACTGGCAAGCCGAAGGGAACGCTGATCGAGCATAAAAATGTAGTTCGACTGCTCTTTAACGATAAAAATTTATTTGATTTCAGCGCTCAGGATACGTGGACGCTATTCCATTCGTTCTGCTTCGATTTTTCGGTTTGGGAGATGTATGGAGCCCTTCTCTACGGAGGAAAATTGGTGATTGTTCCGTCTCTCACAGCCAAGAGTCCAGCAGCTTTCCTGGAGTTGTTGAAAGACAACAAAGTCACCATTTTGAATCAGACGCCGACGTATTTTTATCAGGTGATACAGGAAGAATTGGCGCTCTCTTCGACAGAGCTTAGCCTTAGAAAAATCATTTTTGGTGGAGAGGCCTTAAGCCCATCTCTTCTGGGAAACTGGCGGTTTAAGTATCCTGATGTGCAACTGATTAATATGTACGGAATTACGGAAACAACGGTCCATGTCACCTACAAGGAAATCACGGAACGTGAGATTGAAGCGGGGAAAAGCAATATTGGCAGAACAATTCCGACACTTAGCGCTTACATTTTCGATGAGCAAAGACGTCTGCAGCCTGTCGGGGTTCCAGGGGAGCTATACATCGCGGGCGACGGTCTTGCCCGAGGGTATTTGAACCGTGCAGAGTTAACAGCCGAGAAATTCGTAGAGCATCCGTTTCGGGCGGGAGAGCGGATGTACCGTACCGGCGATCTGGCTCGTTGGTTGCCTGATGGTAATATCGAATATTTGGGCCGGATCGACCATCAAGTCAAAATTCGTGGCTACCGAATTGAGCTTGGCGAGGTGGAAGCCCAAATTCTCAAGGTTCCGAATGTACGGGAAACGATTGTCCTTGCAAGGGACGACGAACAGGGACAAAAATTGCTGTGCGCCTACTACGTTGCCTCCACCGACCTTTCGCCGAGCGAATTGAGGTCTCAGCTGGCCGTAGAACTACCAGCTTATATGATCCCCTCTTATTTTGTCCGGCTGGAGCAAATGCCGCTTACGCCAAATGGCAAGCTGGATCGCCGCGCGCTGCCAGCTCCTGAGGGCAGTGTACAATCCAGCGAGGTTTATTTGGCTCCGAGAACTGCTGCGGAAGCGCAGCTAGTGCTAATCTGGCAGGATATTCTGGGAGTTGCCCGTGTCGGCGTCAGAGATAATTTCTTTGAAATTGGTGGTCACTCCTTGCGGGCGACATTACTCGTTTCACGGATTCAAAAAGAGCTGGGGGGCAGCCTTTCGTTGCGGGAAGTGTTTCAGTGGCCTACGGTCGAGTCCATGGCACGACTGGTGAAAGAACGCATTCCGACCGTGTATGAATCCATCCCACGGGCGGAGGAAAGCGAAGCTTACCCCGTGTCCTCAGCACAGAAGCGGTTATATGTGTTGAGACAAATGGACGGAGGAGAGCTCAGCTACAATATGCCTGGAGCATTCACGGTGGACGGGCCGTTGGATCGCGTTCGGCTGGAATCTGCGTTCCAGGCACTGATCCAGCGTCACGAATCCCTGAGAACCGGCTTCTATATGAAGGATGGAGAGCTTGTTCAGCGTGTGCATAGGGATGTGCCGTTCGCGTTGGACTACACAGAAGCTTCGGTGGAGGCGCCGGATACGCTCGTACGCAGCTTTATCCGTGCCTTTGATCTCAGCCAGGCCCCATTACTGCGTGTTGGCTTGGTGAAGTTGGAAGAGGAACGTCATCTGTTGCTGTTTGATATGCATCATATCGTTTCGGATGGGGTTTCCATTCAAATACTGGTGGAAGAACTCACCTCATTATATCAGGGAGAACAACTGCCAGAACTGCACATCCAGTACAAGGATTATGCTGTATGGCAACGGGAGCATTCGGAGAACCAGTGGAAAGAGCTTGAAGCATACTGGCTGCAGGCTTTTGAAGGGGAACTGCCTGTACTTGATTTGCCTACGGATTATCAAAGACCTTCTGTTCGCAGCTTCGAGGGTAGCCGAATTGATTTTACATTGGATGCGTCCGGCAATAAGGCAATACAGGAACTCGCATCCCGTACAGGTACTACGCTGTATATGGTATTGCTGGCTGCTTATTCGGTCCTGTTGCACAAATATACGGGGCAGGAGGACATCATCGTAGGTTCTCCGGTGGCCGGAAGACCGCAAGCGGAGCTTGAGAGCATCATCGGGATGTTTGTCAATACACTGGCTATGCGCAGCTACCCGGCGGGAGACAAGACATTTCAGGATTATCTTCTCGAAATCAAGGAAACGGCGCTCAAGGCGTTCGAGCATCAGGACTATCCTTTGGAAAAACTGATTGAGAAGCTGGGTGTAGGACGTGATGTCAGCCGCAATCCACTCTTTGATACTCTGTTGGTATTGCAAAATACGGAGCAGGCAGAGCAGGACATGGGCGGGCTGCGCTTTACTCCTTACCCGATGGAGACCGTTACAGCCAAATTTGACCTGTCACTCAATGTAGAGGAGCAGGGGGCAGAGCTAGCTTTTGGTTTGGAATATAGTACGGCTTTGTATCGGCGGGAGAGTGTGGAGCGACTTGCTATGCACTTGCTTCGGGTTCTGCATGCGGTCGCTGTCAATCCCCAGTTAAAGCTGGCGGAGATTGAGATGATCACACCGGAGGAGAAGGTGCAGATCATTGAAGAATTTAACGCGACATCGGCTCCTTATCCACGTGAGAAGACTATTCACGAGCTGTTCGCGGAACAAGTAAAGCGTACACCAGAGCAGACGGCGCTTGTATTCGGCAACGTCCAGCTAACCTACCTCGAATTGGAAGAGAAGGCGGGGCGGCTGGCCCAAACACTGCGTCGCTTGGGAACGTTGAGGGAGCAGCCTGTGGCCGTGATGGGCGGACGAAGCATCGAGATGGTCATTGGTATGCTCGCGATACTACAGGCGGGTGGAGCCTATGTGCCTATTGATCCCGAATACCCGGAAGACCGGGTTCGTTATATGCTCAATGATTCCGGCGCCAAGCTACTACTGGTGCAAAAGGGTGAGTTTGTAAGTGTAGACTACGGTTTACCGATTGTCGACCTCAGCAGTGAAGAGGCTTATGCAGCCGAACCTGCCCAGCCGGAGGAGACTGTCCATGGATCGCAGGGACTCGCTTATGTCATCTATACATCGGGTACGACGGGTAGACCGAAGGGTGTTATGGTTGAACACCGGAACGTGGTCCGTCTGGTCAAAGAAACTAACTATGTGGAGTTGAATGAATCCACACGAATTTTGCAGACAGGAGCCGTGGCCTTCGATGCTTCTACTTTCGAGATATGGGGGGCGTTGCTTAATGGCGGACAGCTCTATTTCGTAGAGAACGACGACATTCTGATTGCTGATAGGCTCAAAGCTGCCATCGCCAAGTACAGGATTACGACGTTGTGGCTCACTTCACCGCTTTTCAATCAGCTTTCACTGCAGGATGAGTACCTGTTTAGAGGGCTGAAAACATTGTTGGTCGGCGGTGACGTACTGTCCATATCTCATATGAACCGTGTGACCGAGGCCAATCCTGATCTTGTCCCTATCAATTGCTATGGTCCGACAGAGAATACTACCTTCTCCACCACCTACAAGATTCCAGGTCGTTTTGAAGGGGGAGTGCCGATTGGTCGCCCGATTAGTAACTCGACCGCTTATGTAGTCAATGGATCGCTTCAATTACAACCCATTGGGGCTTGGGGCGAACTGATTGTCGGCGGAGAAGGTGTAGCGCGCGGATATCTCAATCGTCCCGATCTCACGGCAGAAAAATTTGTCCCTAGTCCCGTGAAGGACGGAGAATCCTGCTACCGAACTGGTGATCTGGTACGCTGGCTTCCAGATGGTAATCTGGAATTTAAAGGAAGAATTGATGAACAGGTCAAAATACGTGGCTACCGCATTGAGCTCCCCGAAATCGAGGCTCAGTTGGCCAAGGTGGAGACGGTCATCGACGCCGTAGTGGTCGTTCGCGCGGATGAGCTTGGAGAGAAGCAGCTTTGCGCTTATTATGTGGCGGATCGCATGCTCACCGCAGGAGAAGTGCGTCTTGCTCTATCGCAGGTACTTCCGGGTTATATGATCCCGTCCTATTTTGTGCAGCTGGATCGTATGCCATTAACGTCGAACGGAAAAGTGGACCGCAGATCTCTGCCGGCTCCTCAAGTGGGTGCGCATACGGGACGGAAGTATACGGCTCCCCATACACCGGCGGAAGAAGCCTTGGCGTCTGTTTGGCAAGGGGTGCTGGGTGCCGAGCAGGTGGGGATCCATGACAATTTCTTTGAATTGGGAGGAGACTCCATTAAGGCCATTCAGGTTTCGTCACGGTTACTACAGGCTGGTTATCGGTTAGAGATGAAGGAACTGTTCAAATCTCCAACCATTGCGGAGCTAAGCACGCAAATACAAGCGGCTGTGCACATGGCTGAACAAGGAACTGTGCGTGGATCGGCCTCCTTGACTCCAGTCCAGCAGTGGTTCTTTGGACGGAAGCAGGCAGAGCCGCATCACTTCAATCAAGCGGTCATGCTGTACCGTGAACAGGGATTTGAGGAAAAGGCCTTGCACCATGTGCTGAAAAAACTCGCCCAGCATCATGACGCCCTCCGCATGGTTTTTCGTCAGACAGAACAAGGCTACGAGGCTTGGAATCGTGGTCTTGAAGAAGGAGAGCTTTATAGTCTGCAAACCGCTGATTTACGGAATGAATCCAGCCCGGTCGCAGCCATTACAGTGTTGTCGGACGACATTCAGCGCAGCATCAATCTGGCAGAAGGTCCGCTGTTGAAGCTAGGACTTTTCCATTGTCAGGATGGAGACCATCTCCTGATCGTGATCCACCATTTGGTGGTGGACGGAGTATCCTGGCGGATTTTGTTCGAGGATATCGCAGCGGGCTATGAACAGGTGACTCAAGGACAAGTGCTGACATTCCCGCAGAAGACGGACGCTTTCCGTGACTGGGGTGATGCTCTTTCCCGTTATTCGGAAAGTCCGGAAATCGAAATTCATCAGGCGTATTGGACAGACCTGGAAGGACAGCAACCTGAGCAGTTACCGAAGGATGAGGCTGTAGAAAGCCTTCTTTTACGGGATAGCGAAGTGGTAACAGCACAATGGACTGTAGAAGAAACCGACCAACTGCTGAGAAAAGCCCACCGTGCTTACCAAACGGAGACGAACGATCTGCTATTGACCGCTCTGGGCATGGCGGTATCCAAGTGGTCCGGCATTGGAAAGATTGCTGTAAATCTCGAAGGCCACGGTCGTGAACCGATTATACCGAATATCGACATTACCCGTACCGTCGGCTGGTTTACAAGCCAATATCCGGTGATTTTAGACTTGGGCGATGACCCGGAAGTGGCAGCCTTGATCAAGTCTGTGAAAGAAGGGCTGCGCCGAATTCCGAACAAAGGTATCGGATATGGGTTACTCAAAACCATGGCAAGTCAGGTGGACGCAGACAGCTTCAACTTGCAGCCAGAGATTTCTTTTAACTACCTGGGGCAATTTGATCAGGATTTGCAGGGAAGCTCGTTGCAGATTTCTCCTTATCCGACCGGAAGCGCCCAAAGCTTGTTGGAGGAACCAGCCTATACGCTAGATATCAATGGCATGGTGACGGACGGAGCCCTGAGTCTGACGATTACTTATAATGGAAAACAGTATAAGTCATCTACGATGGAACAACTCGCTGGATATATTGAAGACAGCTTGCGCGAGCTTCTCCATCATTGCGTAACCCAAGAGAGAGCGGTGTTGACACCAAGCGACGTGCTTGCGAAAGGGCTGAGCATTGCCGATTTGGAAGAGCTTTCTAAGCAAACCAGCCACATAGGTGATATTGAGAATGTATACAGTCTGACGCCGATGCAGAAGGGCATGCTGTTTCATGATATGTTTGAGCCGCATACAGGTGCTTATTTCGAGCAGGCTGCCTTTGACTTTAAGGGTAGCTTTGATCCGGCCGCCTTTGGACACAGTCTGGATGCAGTGGTGGAGCGTCATGCCATCCTGCGCACGAACTTTTATAGCGGATGGGGTAGCGAGCCTTTACAGGTTGTATTTCGGCACAGAGGCGCCAAACTGGTGTACGAAGATCTGCGGGAGATGAACGCAACGCAGCGCGAAGCTTATTTGAAGACGTTTGCTGCAAAGGACAAAGCACAGGGCTTCAACCTGTCTGAAGATGAGCTTCTCCGTGTTTCGATTTTGTGCACAGGTGAAGATAGCTTCCGTCTTTTGTGGAGCTTTCACCACATCGTCATGGATGGATGGTGTGTTCCGTTAATTACGCAGGAGGTATTTGAGCATTATTTTGCCCTCCTGGAAGGAAGAGCACCTCAATTGGCGGAGGTTCAGCCGTATAGTCGATACATCGAATGGCTGGAACAGCAGGATGAAGCAGCTGCGGCCAACTATTGGAGCCGTTATCTGGCTGGTTATGACCAGCAGACGCTTTTACCTCAAGTCGGGGAAGCAAGTATAGGGGAAGGTTATCTATCAGAGAAACTGAATTACACCCTCGACAGGGAATTGACCGGGCGTCTGGAAAAGGTAGCCAGAGACGCTCATGTCACGATGAATATATTGCTGCAATCCATCTGGGGCATTGCGCTTCAACGATACAACGGTAGCCGAGATGTCGTATATGGAAGCGTAGTATCAGGAAGACCAGCAGAAATCCCGGGCATTGATCGGATGATCGGTTTGTTCATCAATACGATTCCAGTTCGTGTGAAGACGGAAGAAAATCTCCCCTTCAATGTCCTGATGAAGCAGCAGCAGGAACAATATATGGCTTCTCATATGTATGACACCTACCCACTGTTTGAGATTCAGGCTCAGACCGATCAGAAGCAGGATTTAATCTCACATATTATGGTATTTGAGAACTATCCTGTCGAGGAGGAGGTAGAGCGTCTGGGTGGTGGCGAGGCTGCCTTTGAGATTGAGGACGCGGAGCTTCTTGAGCAAACGAACTACGATTTTAACCTGATCGTCCTGCCGGGTGAAGAGATGAAATTGCTTTTCCAATACAATACGCTCGTCTATGACTCATCCAATATAGAGCGAATCAGGGGACATCTGGTTCACCTTATGGAACAAATTGTGAAGAACCCTGGAATATCCGTGGATGCTCTGGAACTGGTCACGCCGCAAGAGAGAGACCACATCCTGAACATATGGAAAGATATCGCAGTCCCATATGAGCATTATGCCGAGCTTCATGCACAAGCACAGACTGCACCTATTGGCCAACCTAACGTATACATTGTGGATGACCATTTCAGGTTGCTGCCTGTCGGTGTCGCTGGCGAGCTATGCATCGCAGGTGTCGGATTTACGCGGGAGCATCATAACCATCCTGAATTAACGGATGAAAAGTTCGTGGACAATCCGTTTGCTCCAGGGGAGCGCATGTATCGTACGGGTGACTTGGCTCGTTGGTTGCCGGATGGCACGATCCAGTACCTGGGCCGAGTCGACCATCAGGTCAAAATCCGCGGCTACCGGGTCGAGCTGAGCGAGGTAGAAGCGCAAATGCTCAAAGTGCAATCTGTTCAGGATGTTGTGGTCATGGCTGTAGAGGGTGATGACGGTCACAAGGATCTATTCGCTTACTTCGTAGCTGACCAGACGATTGAAATAAGTGAGTTACGAGCGGTTCTATCGGAGCTGTTACCGGTGTATATGATTCCCTCCCACTTCGTGCAATTGGAAAATCCGTTACTGACGCCAAGCGGAAAAATAGATCGAAAAGCGTTGCAGGGAGAGCGCGGATGGGCAGTTGCTTCATCTGTAGCTCCAAAGACACCTGTGGAAATTCAATTAGCTAAAATCTGGCAAGAGGTGTTGGGTGTAGAGAACGCGGGAGTGAAGGATAATTTCTTCCATTTTGGAGGTCACTCACTGCGTGCAGCCCTGCTAGTCTCACGAATTCGCAAGGAAATGAACCGTGAGATTAGTCTGAGAGAGGTGTTCCAGTCACCTACAATTGAAGGATTGGCTTATGCCATTGAGGGCTACACACCGCTCGATTTTGAGGAAATTCCTACGGCTGGACTACGTGAGCACTACCCATTGTCCTCAAGCCAAAAACGGCTGTTTATTCTAAGTCAGCTGGAAGGCGGAGAGCTGAGCTACAATATGCCGGGTATCCTTACGGTTGAGGGAGCCTTGGATCGGGAACGGCTGGAGCAGGCATTCCGTCGCCTGATTCATCGCCATGGGTCGCTGCGTACCCGTTTTGTGACTGTTAACGGTGAACCCGTACAGCAGATCCTGACGGATGTACCATTTACTGTGGAATATGCGGAGTTGAGCGGGGAAGAGGCAGAAGCTTCCGTTCAGCAATTTGTCCGTCCTTTCGATCTTGGCGAAGCTCCATTGCTGCGGGTCGGCCTTATCCGAATTGCGCATGAGCGCCATTTACTGTTGTTTGATATGCATCATATTGTCTCAGATGGTGTTTCTATGAATATTCTTATAGAAGAGTTTCTCCGCTTCTACCAAGAGGAGGGCTTATTACCTGCACTACAGATCCAGTACACAGACTATGCGGTATGGCAGCAGGAGCAACTCGGAAGCGAACGTCTCAAAGCCCAGGAAGCTTACTGGCTGGATGCATTCCGCGGAAGCTTGCCAGTGCTGGATTTGCCGGGGGATGAAGTCCGTCCTGCGGTGCGAAGCTTTGCGGGGGACCGGATCGACTTCCGTATTGATTCTTCTCTGAGCGGTTCACTCCAGGAGCTGGCTACCCGGACGGGTTCTACTCTGTTCATGGTACTGCTGGCAGCCTATACAGCGCTCTTGCACAAGTACACAGGTCAGGAAGATGTCATTGTCGGCTCACCTGTGGCGGGAAGATCCCATGCGACACTCGAAGGTCTCATCGGTATGTTCGTCGGCACACTGGCACTGCGTACTTATCCAGAAGGGGAGAAGTCTTTCGAGACTTATTTGCAGGAAGTGAAGGAAACAGCGCTGCAGGCGTATGAAAACCAGGATTATCCGTTCGAGGAGCTGGTAGAAAAGCTGGAGCTTCAGCGTGACCTGAGCCGCAACCCGTTATTTGATACCATGTTTGTCCTGCAAAATATCGAGCAGGGAGAACAAGAAATAGAGGGATTGCGTTTCACTCCTTACGATAATGTACATCCTGCTGCCAAGTTTGACCTCACGCTGACCGTAAGTGAAGCGGATGGGGCATTGGATTGCACGCTTGAGTACTCGACTGCGATCTACAAGCGAGAGACTGCTGAACGAATGACAGGTCATTTTGTACAGCTTATTCGGGAAGCAACCGCCAATCCGGCGATGCCGTTGTCATCCCTTGATATCGTGACACCTCAGGAAAAATCAAAGCTGATGCAGGAGTCGGCCGAAGCCAGAGCAGATTATCCTCGTGACAAGACGATTCATGCGTTGTTCGAGGAACAGGCTGCTCATACTCCGAATGCAGTAGCAGTCGTATGTGAAGAGGCAACCCTGTCCTACAGCGAGCTGAACGAACGGGCAAACAGACTTGCCAGAACGCTCCGCGAGCGTGGCCTCCAACCAGATGGTTTGGCTGGAATCATGGCCGATCGTTCCCTCGAAATGGTCGTCGGGATTTTGGCCATTTTGAAGGCGGGCGGAGCTTACGTCCCTGTGGACCCTGAATATCCGGAGGACCGCATTCGCTTTATGCTGGAGGATTCAGGAGCCAAGCTACTGCTGACACAAACGCATCTGGAGAAACGCGTCTCCTTCGCTGGGGACATCATTAATCTGGACGAGACGGCTTCCTACAAGGAAGATATCTCAAACCTGAAGCCTGCAGCCGGACCGGAGCATCTTGCCTACGTCATCTACACATCGGGTACGACAGGCAAGCCAAAGGGAACGCTGATCGAGCACAAAAATGTAGTTCGCTTGCTCTTTAATGATAAAAATATGTTTGATTTCGGTCCTCAGGATACGTGGACACTGTTCCATTCATTCTGCTTTGACTTCTCCGTATGGGAGATGTATGGGGCATTGCTGAACGGAGGACGTCTGGTCATCGTTCCATCGCTTACGGCGAAGAGTCCGGATCGTTTCTTGCAATTGCTTAAGGACCAGAAGGTCACCGTCTTGAACCAGACGCCGACATACTTCTACCAGTTACTACAGGAAGAGCTTGCTCATCACGCGGCAGAGCTGAGCCTCCGCATGATTATCTTCGGTGGAGAGGCATTAAGCCCGGCCTTGCTCAAGGACTGGAGAACGAAGTACCCGCAAGTGCAGCTCATCAACATGTACGGCATTACCGAAACGACCGTACATGTAACATACAAGGAAATTACAGAGCTGGAAATTGAACAGGGCCGCAGCAATATCGGCATCTCGATTCCGACGCTGCGTGCTTACATTCTGGATGAACAGCGCCGTCCGCAGCCGATTGGCATTCCGGGTGAACTCTACGTGGCGGGCGAAGGTCTGGCGCGCGGCTACCTGAACCGACCGGAATTGACGGAAGAGAAATTTGTTGCTCATCCGTTTGCAGCGGGCGAGCGTATGTACCGCTCGGGTGACTTGGCACGTTGGCTGCCTGATGGCAGCATGGAGTATTTGGGACGGATTGACCATCAGGTTAAAATCCGTGGTTACCGCATCGAGCTGGGCGAAGTGGAAGCGAAGCTGCTCCATGCCCCGTCTGTAAGGGAGGCCGTTGTGCTCGCCCGGGAGGATGGAAGTGGGCAAAAGGTGCTTGTCGCCTATTTCACTGCCGATCAGATGCTGACGGTAGGCGAATTGAGAAAAGCCTTGGCTGCTGAACTGCCAGCTTATATGATTCCGTCTTACTTCATGCAATTGGAACAGATGCCATTGACGCCAAATGGCAAGCTGGATCGCAAGGCGCTTCCTGCTCCGGAGGCCAATGTGCAGACAGGAGCGGTTTATGAACCGCCAAGGACGAAGGCTGAGGAAGCTCTGGCGTCCGTATGGCAAGGTGTACTGGGAGCGCAGCAGGTCGGCATCCATGATCATTTCTTCGATCTGGGTGGTGACTCCATCAAAGCGATCCAGGTATCCTCAAGATTGTTCCAAGCCGGGTATAAGCTGGAGATGAAGGATCTCTTCAAATATCCGACAATTGCCGAGCTAAGCCCGTATCTTCAGGCAGCCGGACGCACAGCAGAACAGGGCGAGATCCAAGGTGCAGCGGAGCTAATGCCAATTCAGCGTTGGTTCTTTGAACGCCATACAGCGGAGCCGCATCATTACAATCATGCCGTTATGCTCTATCGGAAAGACGGCTTTGATGAAGCTGCACTCCGATTGACGGTGACCCAAATTGCTACCCACCATGACGCGCTGCGTGTGGTCTTCCGTTCTACAGAAGCTGGATATGCAGCCTGGAATCGGGGAACGGACGAAGGTGAGCTCTACACATTGGACATCGCTGATGTGCGGCAGGCAGAAGATCAGGCAGCTGCCGTTCAAGCCAAAGCCGATGACATCCAGGCAAGCTTTCACCTGGAAGACGGCCCACTGTTCAAGCTAGGCTTGTTCCATTGTGACGATGGCGATCATTTGTTAATTGTCATCCATCACCTCTTGGTTGACGGCGTATCCTGGCGCATCCTGTTTGAGGATATCGCAGCGGGATACGAGCAGGCGTTGAATGGACAAGCCATCGTTCTTCCTCAAAAGACCGATTCGTATCTTGTATGGTCTGAGCAAGCGGCGAAGTATGCAGCAGGGCCTGCTCTGGACAAGGAGCGTGCATACTGGCAGCAGATCGAGGAGGCGATTTTGGCTCCACTGCCAAAGGATAAGGATCAGGAGCCGGGCACCATTCGGGATACCGAGTCGGTAACGGTAACGTGGTCTGCGGAAGAAACGGACCTGCTGCTGCGACAAGCGAACCGGGCGTATCATACGGAGACGAATGATTTGCTCTTGACTGCTCTGGGGGCAGCAATACAGCGCTGGACAGGCATGGAGCAGATTTTGGTCAATCTTGAAGGGCATGGACGGGAAATGATTATACCTGAACTGGATATCACCCGTACCGTGGGCTGGTTCACAACCCAGTATCCGGTTCTGCTGAACCTTCAAGACGGACAGGAAGTATCAGCACGAATCAAGCGTATCAAGGAGAATTTGCGCCAGATTCCACACAAAGGAATCGGCTACGGCCTTCTGAAATATATGGCACTGGAGAAAAGTGGCGGGTTCGGCGTAGAGCCGGAGATTTCCTTCAACTATCTTGGACAGTTTGATCAGGATTTGGAGGGGAATGCCCTCAGCCTATCCACACATTCAGTCGGTAAGGCGCTCAGCGACCACACACCGCAGCAGTATGCTCTGGATGTGAATGGCATGATTGCCGAAGGCCAGCTATCACTGACGGTTACGTATAGCACCAGGCAGTATCGCAAGGAGACGGTGAATCATTTTGCTGAATTATTACAGTCCAGCCTTAGCGAGGTCATCCGGCATTGTGTGGCGCAGGAGCGTTCACAGCTTACGCCAAGTGATGTTTTGTTCCAGGGATTAACGTTGGAGCAGTTTGATCGACTTACAGCTCAGACGGCCCACATTGGAGAGATTGAAGATGTGTACAAGCTTACGCCAATGCAGAAGGGGATGCTGTTTCACAGCCTGCTGGAGCCAGACTCCTCTTCATACTTCGAGCAGGCTACGTTCGAGCTGCGAGGCAGCTTCGATGTAGATACTTTCTTCGAGAGCTTTCAGGCTTTGGTGCAAAGACATGCCATACTACGTACCAGCTTTTACAACAACATTGGTGATTTACCGCTGCAAGTTGTCTTTAAGCAACGGCCAATCCCACTGCACTACGTAGATTTGCGTGCCGCAACTTTGCAAGAGCAAGAAGCCCAAATCAAGGCTTACACTGCTGAGGATATGGCTAAGGGGTTCAGCTTGGCGGAAGATCCGCTGATGCGAGTAACCGTCTTGCAAACAGAACAAAGCTCACTGGTATTATGGAGCTTCCACCATATTGTCATGGATGGCTGGTGTATCCCGATCATTACACAGGAGCTGTTCGATTATTATTCTGCTATGCGACAGCAGGTACAGCCTGTGCTGCCGCCAGCTCAGCCCTATAGCCGTTATATTGAGTGGCTTGATGCACAGGATGATGAGGAAGCTTCAACATATTGGAGCCAATACCTCAAGGACTATGATGGGAATACCGTATTGCCGGAAGGCAAGACGAAATCTCAGGCCAAAGAAGCGGGCTATGTTCTAAATGAGCATGTTCTCCATCTGGGTGCATCCTTGACCGATAAAATGGATGTTGTGGCGAAGCGAAACCACGTGACCGTCAACACCTTAATGCAGACAGCTTGGGGACTGATTCTTCAACGTTACAATGCCAGCTCGGATGTGGTTTTCGGCGGCGTTGTGTCAGGTAGACCGGCTGAGATTGCAGGTATCGAAAATATGGTGGGTCTGTTCATTAATACAGTACCTATCCGTGTACAGTCCTCCAAAGACGAAGCCTTTGTCGAGGTCATGAAACGTACACAGGCACAATCGCTGGCAGGCCGTGCTTACGACACTTACCCACTATATGAGATTCAGGGGAAGACAACCCAAAAGCAGGACCTGATTTCTCATATTATGATCTTTGAAAATTATCCGCTCGACGAACAGGTGGAACAGTCGGGTAATCAAAATGAGGACAATCTCGAAGTCGCGAACTTCACCATGTTTGAACAAACGAACTATGGCTTTAACCTGGTTGTGATTCCAGGCGAGGATATCAAGGTCTGCATACGTTACAATGCTTTGGTCTACGAACAAGAAAGCATTGCACAAATCGGTGGACACTTGATGCAAATGCTCGATCAGGTAGCTACTCGTCCGCAGGCGACCATAGAGGAGCTGGAGATTGTAACATCTGAGGAACGGGTGAAACTGCTAGACTGGGGCGGCAAGGCCCACACCTATCCAAGTGATCAGGGTCTGCATACCTTGTTTGAAGAGCAGGTTGTCCGTACGCCAGATAAGATTGCAGCTGTTAACGGCGATATTCAGGTCACGTATCGGGAGCTGAACGAGCAGGCGAACAGATTGGCCTCCACCTTGATCGCTCAGGGACTTCGGAGTGAACAAGTGGTTGGTCTGTTGGCGGATCGGTCTGTAGAACTGCTTGTCGCCATCATGGGTGTGCTCAAAGCGGGCGGGGCCTATGTACCTATTGATCCTGAATATCCGCAGGAACGGATTCAGTATATTCTGAAGGATTCTGGCGCTGGAATTCTGCTCACACAGAGCCACTTGACGGAGTTGGCCTCTTTTGAGGGAACGGTTATGGAATTGGATTCCCCGCACATCTACGGCAACGGGGTGGATAATCCCAATCTGCCAGTGAGAGGAAACGATCTGGTGTATTTAATCTATACCTCGGGTACAACAGGGAATCCGAAGGGAACCATGATTAACCATAAAGGGATCGTGAACTACATCTGGTGGGCCAATGAGGTCTACTGTGCGGAGCAACCAACAGATTTCCCGCTTTACTCATCCATTTCATTTGACCTGACGCTGACATCAATTTTCACTCCATTAATTAACGGAGGATTGGTACGGATTTACGATGGTATAGATAAAGCGGAGGTTGTTCAGCATATTTTGCGCGAAAATGCGGTGGACATTCTCAAGCTGACGCCGACTCATCTCAGCCTTATTAAAGATATGACCATCCCGGCGGAAAGTCGCATTCAGCAGCTCATTGTGGGTGGAGAGAATTTGACCACACATTTGTCGCAAACCATCACAGATCTCTTTGGCGGCAACATCAAAATCTACAATGAATACGGTCCAACCGAAACGGTCGTCGGCTGCATGATTCACCTGTACGATCCTGTGAAGGATACACGTGAATCCGTACCTATTGGATTGTCGGCAGACAATATATACATCCATATCCTGGATGAACAACTTCGTCTCGTGCCATTAGGCGTGGAGGGCGAAATGTACATCGCAGGGGACGGGGTAGCCCGCGGATACCTGAACCGTCCTGAGCTTACCGCAGAAAAATTCATTAGAAATCCGTTTGCTTCGGAAGGAAATATGTATCGAACCGGGGATTTGGCTCGTCGCCTTCCTAATGGAGACATTGAGTACATTGGACGTATTGACCATCAAGTTAAAATACGGGGCTATCGTATAGAGCTTGGTGAGATTGAGGCCAAGCTACAGGATATTCCACTCGTCGAGGAAGCTCTCGTTGTTGCGTGGGCAGATGCCCATGGACAGAAGTCTCTGTGTGCCTACTTCGTAGCTGATCGGGAAATGTCTGTCAGCGAGCTGCGGAACGAACTTTCTGGACTGCCTGCGTATATGATCCCGTCCTACTTCGTCCAACTGGACGTGATGCCTTTGACACCGAATGGCAAGCTGGACCGTAAGGCACTGCCTGAACCGAACTCGGGTGTGAAGGCGGGCGCGGCCTTTACTGCTCCACGGACGGATGTGGAGAACATTTTGGCTTCGATCTGGCAGGGTGTGCTAGGTGTTCCGATTGTCGGCATACATGACAATTTCTTTGAGCTTGGAGGCGACTCGATCAAATCGATTCAAGTATCATCAAGGCTTCTCCATGCAGGCTATAAACTTGAGATGAAGGATTTGTTCGGCTATCCAACCGTTGCAGAGCTGGCCCAGCGCGTTAACGCAGTCAGCCGAATTGCAGATCAGAGCGAGGTACACGGAGCGGTAAGACTGGGACCTGCCCAGCGCAGATTTTTCGACGAGCAGTCGACGGACCTGCACCACTTTAATCAGTCGGTCATGTTGTACAGACGGGAAGGCTTCAATACCGATGCGCTCGCCAAGGTTGTTCGGAAAATTGCAGAACATCATGATGCGCTGCGACTGGTGTTACGCCAAGGAGAGCGGGGATTTGAAGCATGGAACCGCAGCTTAGGTGAGGGTGAGCTTTATAGCCTCCAGATCCACGATCTGCAGGATGAAACAGACCCGGCTTCGGCAATAGAAGCAGGTGCGGAAGCCATTCAGCGCAGCATCTCTCTCGGTGATGGACCTCTCTTAAGATTGGGCTTGTTCCGCTGCGCGGAAGGCGAACATCTGTTAATCGTTATTCATCATCTGGCTGTTGATGGCGTATCCTGGCGCATCCTCTTTGAGGACCTGCAGGAGGGTTACGAGCAGGCAGCACGCGGAGAAGCTGTCAAGCTTCCGCAGAAGACGGATTCGTACCGTGCATGGGTTGAGGGAATCACACAATATGCGAACAGTCCGGCGGCTGAACAAGAACGCAGCTATTGGGCAGAGGTAGAAGGGGATGGCTTCGCCCCTCTTCCAAAAGACAAGGTAGACGGTGCTCTTCTCATCAAAGACAGCGAGACTGTTACGGTGAGATGGTCACCAGAAGAGACAGAGCAGTTCCTGAAAGAGGCAAACCGCACTTACAACACGGAAGTTAACGATCTGCTCCTGACGGCCCTCGGCATGGCTGTTCACGAGTGGACCGGGATCGAACGTGTAGGCATCCTTCTGGAAGGACATGGACGGGAGCCTGTTGTACCTGAACTGGATATCACTCGCACTATAGGCTGGTTTACAAGTCAATACCCTGTCGCCCTTGAGATGAAAGAGGAACTGGAGATCGGCGCTAGAATCAAGCGTGTCAAGGAAGGCTTGCGTCACATTCCTAACAAAGGTGTCGGATATGGTATTTTGAAATATTTGAGCGACGTATCCGATGTCTCCTCCATCTCTGCTGAACCGGAGATTATCTTCAACTATCTGGGACAGTTCGACCAGGATCTTGCAGGGGGGATGATGGAGGTATCGCCTTACTCAGTAGGATCTGAGGTCAGTGAGCAGATGGTACAGCATCAGGCATTGAACATTAATGGACTGATTGCCGAAGGACGACTTCAACTTTCGGTCAGCTATAACCGTCAGCAGTTCCACACGGAGTCGGTAGAGAAGTTTGTCGGCATCCTGAAGAACCGTCTCAGCGAAGTCATTGGACATTGTGTACGAAAGGAAAGAACGGAGCTTACACCAAGCGACGTACTCCTCAAAGGTATCAGCCTTGAGAAAATCGAGGAGCTGGAAGAGCAGACACGGCATATCGGCAGTATTGAAAATATGTATAAACTGACACCGATGCAAAAAGGAATGTTGTTCCACAGCTTGCTGGAGCCTCATTCGGAAGTCTACTTTGAGCAGGCTAAATTTGAAATTCACGGAGCATTCTATCCTGAGGATTTCAAACGCAGCTTAAAGCATCTGATGAAACGGCATGCCATATTGAGAACGAATTTCCATGCCGGATGGGGCGATTTCCCTATACAGATTGTGTTCAAAGAAAGAGCGTGTGACTTCGTATACGAGGACCTGCACGAGCTGGAATCTGATGAAATTGAAGGGCGTCTTGCAGCTTATACTGCTCAGGACAAAGCAAGAGGCTTTGATCTTGCCGAAGGAGCATTGCTGCGAGTGACCATTCTACAGACGGCAAAAGAGGCTTACCATCTGCTGTGGAGCTCTCATCACATCATTTTGGATGGCTGGTGTATGCCTCTTGTGCTTCAGGAAGTGTTTGAAACGTACGGGGTTCTGCGTGAGCAGAGGGAGCCTGAACTTCCTGTTGCTGTATCGTACAGCCAGTATATTCAATGGCTGGAGGAGCAAGGTGAAGAAGAGGCATCCTCTTACTGGAGAGGTTATCTGGAAGGTTACGAACAGCAGACGAAGCTGCCGCAAGCGACAACACAGCCATTGGCAAAAGCAGAAGCCTACGTATCAGAGAAGCTTGTATTCACGTTGGATGCGGAGCTGACCGAGCGGCTGGAACAAGTGGCCAAGCAGAACCAGGTAACGATGAACATGCTGATGCAAGCAGCCTGGGGAATCGTATTGCAGCGTTACAATAGAAGTCAGGATGTCGTCTTCGGAAGTGTGGTATCGGGAAGACCTGCCGAGATTCCCGGTATCGAAAGCATGATCGGTCTCTTCATTAATACGGTTCCGGTTCGGGTACAGGCCGAGGGAAGCGATACGTTCTCCCATGTGATGAAAAGACAGCAGGAATTATATTTGGCAGGACATGCTTATGATTCCTATCCGCTCTATGAGATTCAAGCACAGAGCGAACAGAAGCAAGATTTAATTTCTCATATTATGGTATTCGAGAATTATCCGGTAGAGGAGCATCTGGAAGAGAAAATTGCCAGTGAAGAGGCTGAATACCAAATTACGGATGTTCAGATGTTTGAACAGACGAATTATGATTTTAACCTCATTGTGCTGCCAGGCCGTAATCTGGAGTTCTTGTACCGTTACAATGCCCGCGTCTATGATCGGGAGAGCGTGGAACGGATTCAAGGGCACTTGATGAAAATTCTGGAAAGTGTATCTGTTCAGCCTGCCATTCGTATTGATGAGCTGGAACTGATTACGCCCGAAGAGAAATCGCAGATTATAGAGGTGTGGGGCGATACAGCAGCTCCTTATCCGCGTGAGAAGACCCTTCACGGCATATTTGAGGAAAAGGCTGCGCTCACACCGGATCGTACAGCACTTATTTATGGCGAAACGAAGCTTACCTACGGAGAACTTCATCAGCAGGCGAACCGCCTCGCACGTACGTTGCGTGCCCAAGGGGTCAGACCGGACCAGCCGGTCGGCATCATGGTTGAACGTTCGCTTGAGATGATCATTGGCATCCATGCCATTCTAAAAGCGGGCGGGGCCTATGTACCGATTGATCCGGAATTCCCGGAAGATCGTATTCGCCACATGCTGGAGGATTCGGGAGCGAAGCTTCTGCTGACGAAGAACCATCTCAAAGATCGCTTTCCGTTCACTGGCACGCTCCTGGCACTCGATGACCCGCAGGCGTATCATGCTGATGACTCGAATCTGGAGCCACTCGCGGGGCCGGAGCATCTGGCGTATATCATTTACACGTCAGGTTCAACTGGCAAGCCGAAAGGCGTAATGATTGAGCATCGATCTGCCGTCCATACGCTGAGCCAGTTGGAAGCTGAATATCCGATGCTGGCAGGCGACCGATTCCTGCTTAAAACGACATTCACATTTGACTTCTCCGTGCCGGAGCTGTTCTGCTGGTTCTTTGGGCAGGGAACTCTCGTGATCTTGCCGCAGGGCGCGGACAAAGATCCGGTGGCACTGCTGGAGGCCGTGGATACGAGCCATATCACGCATCTCAATCTGGTACCGTCGATGCTCAGTGTCCTCGTTCAATATTTGAAGGAAGGCGGCAGCCAAGGATTCCTTACTCTGAAATATCTGTTTGCTTGCGGCGAGACGCTGCCCGCCAAACTTGTGGAAGAGTACTATAAAGTATCTCCACACGCAGTACTGGAGAA
The DNA here is from genome assembly GCF_044908085.1 of Paenibacillus sp. RC73. Taxonomy (NCBI): domain Bacteria; kingdom Bacillati; phylum Bacillota; class Bacilli; order Caryophanales; family Paenibacillaceae; genus Paenibacillus; species Paenibacillus sp. RC73. Next base: position 3,341 of record NZ_JBIYCV010000015.1, on the reverse strand, counting down.
CATCTATGGTCCTACGGAGGCGGCCGTATATGCGACCCGATATACTACGAGCCTTGAGACTGCTGCTCTAACGCATGTGCCTATCGGTAAACCGTACGCTAACGTCCAAGTATGGATGATGGACAGTGCTTCTCAGGTATCACCTGTGGGTGTACCAGGAGAACTCTGCATTGCAGGCGAAGGGGTAGCGCGAGGGTACTTCAACCAGCCGGACCTGACGGCAGAGAAGTTCATTCCTCACCCGTACAAACCGGGAGCACGGATTTACCGGACGGGCGATTTGGCCCGATGGCTGCCAGACGGGAATATTGAGTATTTGGGGCGGATCGATCACCAGGTAAAAATCCGGGGTTACCGCATTGAACTGGGAGAAGTGGAGGCACAAATTCTTAAAGTGCCGTCTGTGCAGGAAGCGGTAGTCCTTGCACTGGCTGATGCTACTGGAAGTACTCAGCTTTGTGCGTACTTTGTGGCTGAAGAGGGATTTGCAGCCAACGTATTACGTGAAGCACTGGCCAGCGAACTGCCAAGCTACATGATTCCGACTGCTTTCGTACAGCTGGCACAAATGCCGCTGAATCCGAACGGCAAATTGGATCGCAAAGCGCTGCCGGCACCGGAAGCACTCCTGCGGAGCACAGCGGAGTATATCCCGCCGCGTACGCCGACTGAAGTAGAACTGGCGCAGATTTGGTCCGAGGTACTCGGTGTGCAGGAAATCGGAGTCAAGGATCATTTCTTCGAACTTGGGGGTCACTCCCTGAAAGTATTGGGATTGATCCAGAAGATCTCGTCCGTCATGGGTGTCCAGCTCCAGCTCCAGCTCGTGTTCAATCTTCCGACTGTGGAGCAAATGGCACATGAAATATCCAAGCTGCAGACAAAAGATGCTCCTGATGAAGAAGAAATGGAAATTATCCACTTCCCAGGCAAAGGCGCGCTTAAAGTATTTTGCTTCCCTCCTCGGGTCGGCTACTCTCTGGGCTACTATGAGATGGCTAGAGAGCTGGAAGGACATTGTGAGGTATACGGGCTGGAATTCATCGGCGATCGTTTTGAGAGTCAAGACATGCTGGATCGATACATGGATGCCATCGTGGGTATTCAAGCAGAGGGACCATATGTCTTCCTGGGATACTCACTCGGAGGGAATCTGGCCTTCGAGGTGGCCAAAGCCATGGAAAGCCGAGGTCAACAGGTCAGCGACCTTATTATGGTGGATGCTATGAGAAAGACGTCCAAGGATGAATCGACGCCGGAGCAGCTTGAAGAGATCGTTGAGACGGTGTTGGACAGCATTGGGGATCAGTACAAAGCATTCTTGGCCGATCCATCCGACAGGAAGCGAGTCAAAGACAAAATGTTGATCTACTCCATCTATCGGAATGAGCTTATTAACGCAGGTGAAGTTCAGGCCAATATCCATGCCTTGGTTGCAGAAGACGATAGTATGGGTCCGGTGACATCATCAGATAAATTGCTATGGCAACAGGCGACGCTTGGTCAATACGAAGAATACGGAGTTATCGGTACGCACGATGTGCTGCTTGATCCCGGTTATGTTGGGGAGAATGCTAAAGTGCTGAGACAGATACTTGGCAAGGTCGCAGAAGCATCATCTAAAAACAAGCCCATATTGTCCTAAGATTAATCAACAATAATAAGTTTTGGGCAGTAAAGACGCCCGGGTTCCTTTATATAGGAGTAACCCGGGCGTCTTTTGTGTTTTTTGCAACCATCAACATGTAGAGTATCTAATCATCTGTGTTTGTTTTAGCAACGGCTGACCGTGGGTGATTGATATTGGAGATTAGCTCACGGATGACTTGAATGACAAGCTCTGGTTGATCATGAATAATCATATGGTCGCTCTTTTTGGCAACAATAAATTTGCTGTTTGTAGAGATGTTGAGCATCTCACGCTGCCCCATTTGCCAGCTTTGTTCGATCTGCTCATTCCCGCGCTTACTAATACCGAACTGAGTCAAATTTTGCTGGATGCCCCGGGCAATCACACGCACAGGGAGGTTTCCCAAATGTTGCCCACGTATGGCATTTTCGGTCGTGCTCACCAAATCACCCTCCTCGGCAACAGATCGAAAGTATTTGGGTGAAGCGACAATATTCACAAACGATTTTCTATCTTGATGCTCGACACGACCAGTTAGAATAAAATTAGGGAACAGACGAAAAGCCCCCGACCTTTCTAGAAGAATGGATATTAACGGCGAGGGGTTGACCTTAGGTCGTTCCTTGGCATAAATCTCATTTGTCCGGCGGGCGTCATTCTCAGGCCTAGCATCCACCAGCACCAATCCTGCCACCTCATCACTGTACGTTTGTGCGTACAGCCTTGAGTACATGCCCCCGAGAGAATGGCCTACAAGGATATAAGGAGGCTGGATGTCTGTATTCTTTAAGGCGAGATGAAGCTCTCGAACGATGTTTTCCCCAGTGCGTGGAGTAGCAGCCTCCTCGCTCCAGGCATAGCCTGCCCGGTCATAGGATACAACGGTGGCGAATGATGACAGATTTTCGGGAATATCCCTCCAGGACAAGCTGCTTTCCCCGCTTCCCGATTCAAGCAGTATTGTCGGAGTGCCGCTACCAAGTTTGCGAATATGGAGTCGATAGCCTCCGACGTCAACCATTTTCCCCAGAGGAGGATATTGCAATTTATCCTGTTTGGATGCAATCCACTCATAAACAAATCCAGAGATAACGACAAGTAGTAAGCAAGAGATGACAAAAAACACAATTCTCGTCCATGTTCGTCTTCGTTGCTTCATTACAAGATCTACTCCTCTATACTGTTAATTAATCAATAGCTAACGTTAGTATGATACAAAATTGTCTACGTGTAATTTGGTAAGCTTGCTGAAGATTTCAGGTAAACCATCAAAATGAAGTTCCGTAATATCCATCTATTCTCTATTAAAGAGGGTGGTGGTTATGACGATGGTTTTCTCATATCATTTTTGCCCATCCTTTCTTTGTCAAATCATCAATATTAAAGGGAAATAAGACTTAGCACTTGAGCTGTAATGAGTAACGCGGTATTTTGGAGCGATAAAACAATTAAATAAAAAAGCTTGCATTTAAATATTTGGCATGATATATTCTAATTCCGGCCAAGAAATACAAAGTTGCGAGCGAGAGTTACAAAAAGAATTTTAAAAAAAGCTTGCAAAGTTGGTTCGGACATGATATGATATAAGAGTTGATAAGGCGACGAGCTGAGTTAACAAAAAGAAATGTTTGATCTTTGAAAACTGAACAACGAGTGAGTACGGATTTTGCTTGCAAAATCCAACGCTGAGATTTTGGTACATGCCGTCAGG